>CAJULQ010000003.1:0-90729 GCA_910587595.1 uncultured Christensenellaceae bacterium | reverse complement strand
CTCGGTCGAGATGACAGAAATGAAACCGCTCGGTCGAGATGACAGAAATGAAACCCCATAAAAAAGCGTATACTTTTGTCGAAAAAGCGCACAATAGGTTTAGAACGCACAAAGGCGGAAACACTCATGAAAGTATATCAAATAGAAGTAAACGACCAACTCAACGAAATTTTGGAGGAGGCAGCGCGCAAAATGGATACGAACATAGAAACCTTTATTACCCGCGTATTGGACCGTTTCGCCATCGATCCGCATATTATGGAACAGGAAGAAGTGAAAGACGGCTACACGGATATGGGCGATATCAACCTCGATATCAGCAACGGCAACGCGCGGTAACCGCCTTACAACGATATACGGCAGGAGTGAGCGGTGGAAATTCGGCGCGGCGACATATTTTATGCAGACTTAAGCCCCGTGGTGGGCAGCGAACAGGGCGGCGTGCGCCCCGTTCTGATCATACAAAACAACGTAGGCAACAAGTATTCGCCCACGATCATTGCGGGCGCCATCACCAGCCAGCTCACCAAAGCCAAATTGCCCACGCACATAGAGGTGCATAAAGGGCAGTTCGGCTTGCCCAAAGATTCGGTGATCTTATTGGAGCAGTTGCGCACGCTGGACAAACGGCGCTTGCGCGAAAAGTTGGGCACACTGGACCGCGACACCCAACGCCGCGTGGATAAAGCCATACTCATCTCGCTCGGCTTTGCCGAAAATTATTGAACGAAAAAGCGACGAAACACCCGTCGCTTTTATTTTGCCCGTTATTACCATTCAAAAACAGTTTACTTTTTAACGATGATATGTTCGGCCAGCAAGCTTTCGGCGCCGTACAGCTTTTCGGCCACCTCGGCGCACTTACCGAAATGATAGCACGCGCGCAACGTAGCCGCCAACGGATCGTAACGGCAAGCAAACGCCGCCACCATGCCGCCCAGCACGTCGCCGCTGCCGCCCTTGGCCAATGCGGGCGTGCCCGTCACGTTGAGATACACCCCGTTGCCGTCCGAGATCACGGTGGTGGCGCTCTTGGCCGCTACCACGGCGTGCACGTCTTCGGCCAGCGCGCGCACTTTATCCCCCACCGATACGAACGGATCGGAAAACATGCCTTGGGTCAGCCGCGCAAATTCCCCCATGTGCGGCGTGAGGATCAACCCGCCTTTATGCTCTCGCAACATTCGGGTGCGCCCCGCCACCGCATTGAGCGCGTCGGCGTCTAACACGAGCGTGCCCGCAAAGTTATCTTTGATATATTCTATGATAGCAAACAGTCGGTCGTTTTCGCCCATGCCGGGCCCGATGAGTATGGCGCCCGTTTTCACGAACAATGCGTCGAGGCTGTCTTTGTCCAACAAAATTTTGCCGTCGACGTCGGGCAAAAAGCACAGCGTTTCTTCTTTGGCGCGCCCTTGATACGCCGCTTTGAGCGATGCGGGCACGCACAGCGTGGCCAACCCCGCCCCGCTCCGCAAGGCCGCCGCCGCGCTCTCGTGCGCCAACAGCGCCGCGCCGATCATGGTAGGACTGCCCGCGATCACGCGCACCCGTCCGTAGTGATATTTGTGACTGACGGGGCGGCGTTGTAATAGCGGCAGATCGTCGCCCGTGACCACTTTGGTCGCGCCTTCGCCGCGCACGCCGATATCCGCCACCGTGAGCGTGCCGCAACAGTTACGCCCCTCGCCCACGATCTGCCCCGCTTTCACGCACGAAAAAGTCACCGTTTGGTCGGCGATCACCGCCAAATCGGTCTCGCCCGTGTCGGCGTTCAACCCCGTGGGCATGTCCGCCGCCAACACATACGTGTCGCCGTCGTTGAGCTTTTGCACAAGATCCCGCACAACGCCGTCTAACGGACGGTTGCACCCCGTGCCCAACATGGCGTCTACGATAAACGCAAAATCTTGCGGGCGGAACGCTTGCGCGTCGCATTCGGGCACGCCCAGCGCGCGGCACGCTTTTTGTCGCGCGGCCGCCGCCTCGCCCAAGGTTCGGGCGGTATACACCACCGTTACGGCGCGCCCCGCCAAATGCAGTTGCCGCGCCAAACTCAAGCCGTCGGCGCCGTTGTTGCCGCCGCCGCACAGCACGGCGATCTTGTCTTGCGGTTTGGTGAGCGCGCACACCGTGGCTTTGAGCGCGGCCGCCGCGTTTTCGATCAACACGTCTTGGTTCAGCCCGTTTTCCGCCGCTCGCGCCTCGGCCGCCTTTACTTCCCGCACCGTTAAAACGTCAAACATACCGTCCCCCGTTATTCATCGTGTCCCGTGCAAACGGCCATGGCATAGGCGTTGCAATGCGACACCGAAATTTCCAACCGCACGCGGGGAAACAGTACGGCCGCCCGCCCGCGCAACACCGCATACGGCGCGCCTTGCGCCGTGTGCAATATCTCTATATCGTTGGGGCGAAAGCCGCGAAAGCCGCATCCTAATGCCTTGGCTACCGCCTCTTTGGCGCAAAACATGCCGGCAAGCGTTTGCGCCTTGCCGCCGTGTTCGGCGTAATACGCGCGTTCCGCTTGGGTGAAAACGCCCGTTATAAACGCCTCTTTTTGCGCCGCGTCGCGCACCCTTTCTATCTCCACGATATCGCAACCCAACATGCTTTTTTCACCCCTCGCGGCGCAATACGGCCGACGCGACCGCACGCGAAACGGCCTCTACCGCCATGACTTGCAGCGCCGAAAATTCGCACGTCGCCTCGCCTTTGGCCAGCGCGAACAGCGTGTCGCCGTCGTGGTCGGTATGCACGGGACGCACCGAACGCGCCAGCCCGTTGTGCCCGATGGCCGCCAACTTGTTGGCTTGTACCTTGGTAAGTTTGGCGTTTGTGAGAATGCACCCTATGGTGGTGTTTCCGTATAGCAACCGTGCAAAATTGCCGCTAAGCACGCACCCCTCGGTATCCAAAAAGCCGCCCGCGTTGTCGTGCGCGCCCGCTATGATCTTGCCCGTGCGGCTGTCGGTCACGTCGCCCAAGGCGTTCACCGCCACTATGGCCGTAACGAACAATTGCGGCGTTCCCACCGTGGCCGCACCGATCCCGCCTTGGTCGCAAAAGTCCAACCCGCGGATCTTGCCCACCGTGGCGCCCGTGCCCGCGCCCACCTTGCCGAACGGAATGTTGTCGGCCGCGGCGTTCTCCGCCGCCGCCCGCCCCATGGCTATGTCGGGATAGTTATAGTCGGGGCCGTTCAGATCATACAGCACGGCCGAGCACACAATGGGCACCACCTTTTCGCCCATGCAAAATCCCTCGCCCTTTTCGCGCAAGTAGTGCATCACGCCGCACGCGGCCTCCAACCCGTACGCGCTGCCGCCCGAGAGCACCACCGCGTTGATCTTTTCCATTGCCTTGTCGTTGTGCAACAAATCGGTTTCTCGCGTGCCGGGGGCGCCGCCGCGCACGTCCGCGCCCGCCACCGCGCCGCCCTTACAAAGCACGGCCGTGCAACCCGTTACGCTGTTGCCCGCGTGCCCCACCGTTACGCCGTCGGGCAATAAAATAGAAGGTATAAACGTGTCCATCTGCTCTTTCTCCTTTACTCGAAAAATTCGTCCTCGCCGTCCGCGCCCAGCTGTTCCAATCCCGCCTTCACCGCGTCGTAAGCAAACCCTTTGCCCAATAGATAGGCCGTGAGTTTGCGCTTGTCGTATGCGTGCGAACGCAAATACTTGCGCGCCAACGCCGCCACGTCGGCCGCCGTTTGTTCGTCGTCCAATGTTTCCAATACTTGATCCACGACAGAGCGCGCCACCCCTTTTTGTTGTAGGTCATACGCCAACTTGCGTGCGCCCGCCTTTCGTTTGTATTCTTCCACATAGAGACGGCAATACGCGCGGTCGTCTATATAGCCGTATTCCTCCAGCTTGCGCACGGTGTCGTCCACGGTATCCGCCGTGTATCCCTTGCCCGTTAAATAGTCGGCCATCTCTTTTTTGGTGCGCGGCCGCGCCCCCAAATATTTGGCCGCCCGTTCGAAAGCGGACGCGCGCTCGCTGTCGCACACCGCCGCCGTCAAACGGTCGGGGTCGATCTCTTGCCCCACGGTCAGCCGAAAGGCCAGCGCCGTGATCTTTTCCAGCCCGCAATAAAAGCGGTCGTCTATAAAAAGACTGACCCGCCCCTTGTTTTTGGCTTGCGGTTTGATGTCGGTAATGATCGGCATACCTATAGTATACCGCATGCATAAAAAAAGCGCAAGCGGCGCAAGCTAAAAACAAAAAGGAGAAAAAAATATGGCAAATCTCGATTCCGTGATCGAAATGGAAAAACTCATGTATAAAAAGTGCTGCAACTATGCGTGCGAATGCCGCGACGACACGTTGCGCAAGCTCTTGGGCGACGCGGCCAACGAAAGCCGCTTGCGGTTGGGCGGCAAATGCGATGTATGCAAAAACGACTGAATAGGAGGAGAAGAAACGTGAAATTCGATTTTTTCAAAAAGAAAGATAAAACCAAAACGAGTTGCGACTGCGCGTGCGGTTGCAAGGACCAAGCGCGCGACAGCGTGCGCCTTACCGACGCCGAGATCGCCGAAGACGTGTTGTGCGACCTCGAACAACTGTGCCATGCCTACGATTGTCTTTGCCGCGAAGGTTGCGACTGCGAACAAAAACTGTGCAGTTGCGAAAAAACCAAAGCGTGCCTTTGCGAATACACCCAAAAAATATAAGGCACCGCCCTTGCCCCTAAAGCCCGTCGCAAGTTTTTCTTGCCGCGGGCTTTTTTTGTGGGCGGGCAGCGGCATACCACCGCAAAACAGTTGCGTTACACCCCCCAAAAGTGGTATACTGCATACGTACGGTTAAACCGCAAGCAAATTATAAATAAAACCATCGGAGGTAAACAAAACGTGCATTTCTCAAAAGACGTGGAAAGAATGATTTGCGTCAAAAAGGGCCCGCACCACGGCCCCGCGCCCATTCCCGAAGAAGGCAAATGGGTACAAGCAAAAGAGATCAAAGACATCAGCGGCCTTACCCACGGCGTGGGCTGGTGCGCCCCCCAACAAGGCGCGTGCAAACTCACGCTTAATGTGAAAGAGGGCATTATTCGCGAGGCGCTCGTAGAAACGTTGGGTTGCTCGGGCATGACGCACTCGGCGGCCATGGCTGGCGAGATCCTTCCCGGCAAGACGCTTTTGGAGGCGCTCAACACCGACCTTGTGTGCGACGCCATCAACACCGCCATGCGCGAACTGTTTTTGCAGATCGTGTACGGCCGCACCCAATCGGCGTTCAGCGAAGAAGGCTTGGAGATCGGCGCGGGACTCGAAGACCTCGGCAAGGGCACGCGCAGCCAGATCGGCACCATCTACTCCACCGAGGCCAAGGGCGTGCGCTACCTCGAAATGGCCGAAGGCTACATCACCAAGTTGGCACTCGACAAAGAAGGCCTTGTGATCGGCTACGAGTTTGTTAAGCTGGGCGTGATGATGGAAAAAATCCGCGGCGGCATGGACGCCAACGAGGCGCTCAAGTCGTCTACCGGCACCTACGGTCGATTCGAAGGCGCCGCGCAATACATCGACCCGAGAAAGCAGTAAGGAGGACGAAAACATGAGTATCACGTTTGAAGGATATGATAAAAGAATAAAAAAGATCAACGAGGCGCTCAAAGCCAACGGGATCAAAGACCTCGAAGACGCGCGCAAGATCTGCCTTGACAAGGGCATCGACGTGGAAAAGATCGTAAAATCCACCCAGATGATCGCCTTTGAAAACGCCACGTGGGCGTACACCGTGGGTTGCGCCATCGCCGTGAAAAAAGGTTGCAAAAAGGCCACCGAGGCGGCCGTTGCCATCGGCGAGGGATTGCAAGCTTTCTGCGTGCCCGGTTCGGTTGCCGAACAGCGCGCCGTAGGTCTCGGACACGGCAACCTTGCCTCCATGCTGTTGGATGAAAAAACCAAGTGTTTCTGTTTCTTGGCGGGACACGAAAGCTTTGCCGCCGCCGAAGGCGCCATCGGCATTGCCAAAACGGCCAACAAAGTGCGCAAAGAACCGTTGCAAGTTATCTTGAACGGCTTGGGCAAAGACGCGGCCATGATCATCTCGCGTATCAACGGCTTTACCTATGTGCAAACCAAATACGACTACGCCACCGGCGATCTCAAAGTGGTGGCTACCACCCCCTACTCCGACGGCGAAAAAGCCAAAGTGCGTTGCTACGGCGCCGACGACGTGCGCGAAGGCGTTGCCATTATGCAACATGAAAAAGTGGACGTTTCCATCACGGGCAACTCCACCAACCCCACCCGTTTCCAACACCCCGTGGCGGGCACCTACAAGAAATGGGCGGTGGACAACAACAAAAAATACTTCTCGGTTGCCTCGGGCGGCGGTACGGGCAGAACGCTCCACCCCGACAACATGGCCGCCGGCCCCGCCTCTTACGGCATGACCGACACCATGGGCAGAATGCACTCCGACGCGCAGTTTGCCGGCTCCTCCTCCGTGCCCGCGCACGTGGAAATGATGGGCTTGATCGGCATGGGCAACAACCCCATGGTCGGCGCCTCGGTAGCTTGCGCGGTTGCCGTGCAAGAGGCAATGACCAAGTAATATCATAACGCAACTATAACACCAAAAAAGCTTTTGCGCGCGGCGTGAAAGCTTTTTTACATATGTTTTGACAAAGGGGTACAAATACGGTATACTGTTCGCATGAAAACAATGCGAAAGATGTGCAAGATTTTTGGGATAGCGGCGTTGCTTTTGTCGGCGGCCGCGTGATGATGTATGTGTAAACGTAGATTTCGACACACCGACATTCAAACATCGCACTGCCAGTAACACCCACAAAAAAAGGCGGCTCGACGAGAGCCTCCTTTTTTATGGAAATAAACAATTATGTATTCGAACGTGGCGCAAAGATTTTTTGCCGACCTAACGGCCGCTTGTGCTCACACGTCGGCCAAGGCGCTTGCCATGGTCGTGCCATAGCGCAATCCCGCCACGGTGGTGGGCAAATCGGTTTCGAGATTGGCGCGGAAACCTATGCGCGAGATGTCTTGCGTGCCGCATGCCGTCACATCGCGCAACGCGTCTTTGATCTCATCGTTATCGTAAGACGCCTCGATATGCGCAATATACGCCGCGTGGTCGATATCGACCGCTTTTTGCATGGTAGCGCTCGACGCGCCCAACCACACTTCGAGGTTGCCCTCTGCCGTGCGGTGCACCGCCATATACACGCCTTGCCCGATCAGCGCGCTATACGCATCGGACGTTTTCTCTATTTCGTACAAGTGCATGGCCGCCAAGTGCTGCAGATTGCCTTGACCGCCGCGTATCGCCACACCGTAGCCTATACGCGCCGTATGTTGAGGATTGGCGGGATCGTAGTCGGGTTCGGTTTTTTCCGAATGCCCCACCACCACTCTGTAACGCATGGTGTCGGCCGTGAACGCAATGCCCATGGAATTGCCGTAGCGCAGATCGCGCTGTTCCATTTTGATTTTGGCGCCCAACCAAAACTCGCCTTTCACGGCGCCGATCGCAATGGTAGCGGGACTTGTTGCCCGCTTATTGCCCGCCAGATCCTCGCTGCTTGCCGTAAAAGACGACGTTCCCACATGCAATTCGTATATTGTGCCCTCTTGGCCGATAATATCCGTTTCAAACGCCACATCGGCCGTAACGCGCTCGCTTTGCACCGCAATAGGTTCGTTGCCGTTTGCTTGCCAACGCAAACCGAAAATGCGAGCCGCCGCCGTATAGTTTCCATAGGGAATTTTTTCCACGGTAAGACGACCGTTGCGCACCGTACCTAACACAGAGGCGCCGCCCGACGCAGGCGTTAATTCGATCTGTGCGTTCTCGAAATTGACCGAAGGCGCGTTGCAAGTCACGTTTACCGTAAGCGTAGCGTACTGCACCTTATTATTCGAATTGTCGCCGTTGCCAAGCCCGCCCAAGGCACTGTTTGGCGCGCACCCCGCCACACAAGCCATACAAACGACCAAACACCCCAAGAGCGCCGCCCATAAAAATTTACGTGCGTTTTTCATCATTTTTTCTCCTTTATCTTATATACCGTTGCCCGACCAAAGCAAACAAGTTTACCTCGCTCCCAAAAGAGAGCAAGGCAAACTTTGTTTCCATTCGATCGAACGATCGTTTTTTTACCGTCCGCTTACCGAAAATGCATCTTTATCGGTCGCATACTTAAAACCGATCACATTTTCTTTCCGCCCGTTCAACCCGATACAATTCAAACGGATGCCGTAAGAAAGGATCGTTTGGGTTGTCACTTTGTTATCCGCCGAATCTGCCGCCACGGTAAACACGGCGTTTTCGCTGTATGTTGCCCCGTCGGCCGATAAATACACGTTCAATGCGCCTTCGGCGGTACGATGGACCAAAACGTATAATCCGTCGCCTATCAGCGCGTTGCGGTAGGCATCCGTTATGGTATAACTTTCCGCGCTGTATGCGTTGGTATAATATCGAATCACGGCCGTTTTGTTGTTGTCTTCGTTGTTACCTATCATGATCCGCGTTTCGCCCGCGGCCGTTGCCAAAACAATGCCCATTTCACTGCCGTAGCGCAATTCTGCCTCGGGTATTTGCATTTTGGCGCCAAACCACGCTTGGCCGTTGATCGCGTCGTTCAACAGTATGTTGGTGGCGGGACGGTTGCCGTAAATGTCTTTTATGCTCATACCGTCGGCAAAATCCACCGCAAACCCTTTTTCGTTCGCATCGATCTCGCCCATTCGGAAATTGGTTTTGAGCATATACCGATCGGTCCAAGCGGCTTGGGGCGACACCGTGATATCGGCAAACACAATTCCTTTACACGTAGAGGTCACTTTATACACGCCCTCTTTCATGTCGGGCATATTCGCTACCTTATTGCCGTCGGTTATCTGCGCCGTGTAGCTCGTGCCGTCGGTATGCGTAAAGGTGAGCGTGCCGGCAAAGTTCACCGGCGTGTGCGCCTTATTCAGCATCTTTCCGCTTGCATCCGTCACGAAACGGTCATAGCCGTTGAACGTTTCTATGCCGTTCGCGCCGACATTCATATAGCGACCGTGCGCCAACGAAGTCAATTCCCCCGACACGGGGATCGCCAAAGGCCACGTGTGCGGATACGGTGTATTGCTTGCCCCGATCAGATAATTGGCGGCATTTTGCAATTCGTCGCGCTCGTCGCCGTTATGCGAAACGAACGCAAACTCGATAGGCACGGCGTCGCCGTCTTGCCAATCGGAAAGCGCCGACGCGATCATCTGTTTGGGAATAAAGCCCTCCGCGATCGTGGTGTAACGCGTGGCCGAATTCTCCGCGCCCGAATCGACGGTGCGCATAGTTCCGATCACGCCGTGCTTGATCAGCGAATTGGCGTTATACGCCACGCCGTATTTAGACACGGCGAAACACAACGTGGGTTTCCACCCCTCATGCTTCCCGTTCAACGAAACGGAAACGTTGGTGGTGCCCGATGCGCCGTCGCCGTTGTAGTGATTTGCCATTGCGTTGTACGCGGGCGCGCCGTTGTCGAAATAGTACGCATGCTCGGTTTTGGTAATGAAGTACAAGCCGTTCGTGCCCATCACCGCTTTGGCGGTAAAGGTTTTGCCGCTCGTTTCGGACGCTTTAAGCGCCGCCACGCCGCCCGCGTAGCTGTTCCACTTTTCATCCGCCACGCCGTCTACCTCGTAGTCGCTCGGCACATAACCGAGGATGTCGGCGGGTGCAAACTGCGCTGCGTCTTGCCCTGCATAGAACACATAATCGGTGACGGTTACGGGCATATTGAGAACATACAGCCCTATAAACGTTTTTGTGTCTTCTTGAATATACGGAAAACTCTTGGTTTCATACAGCGTATCGTTATAGAACACAAAGAACAGTTCGCCCTTGCGGTATACCGAGATCTTAAAACCGTCGGCGCTCGTCGGGTCGAACGGCTTGCTCGTGTTGAACTGACGACGGTCGACAAAATTTTCTCCGTTGAGCGCGGGTGCCACGTAGGTGCTGTTGAACTTGTTGGCCGCCATTAGATCGAGCGTGATACCCGTATGCAAAACGCAAGTTTTGGTTTCGCCGTCTACCGTGGCGGGATCGCCGTGGAAAGAGAATCCGAGCATCGGATACCGATCGAAATGATCATCGGACAAATCGCCCACCGTAAAACGTGCCTCGGCATACAGTTCGGTGTCTTTTATATCATGCACGTAAATGCGCGACTGACGGCGCACTTCGGCATCGGGCGTGAAAGTGATCTCGCGGTTTTCGCCCGCAACGTCTTTGCTTATGTCAAACGCTATGTCGTAGGTAAAATTTTCGAAAGAGCCGAACACATTGCCTTCGGGTTTGGTTTTTGCCCCGTTCTCGTCGTATTCCACCCATGTAGCGGTTTGCTGCCAACCTTGATCGTACCGTTGGTCGAGCAATTCCCACACAAGCGCGGCGTCTTTGGGCGTGGCGTTGTTGTAGCGGTGCGACGCGAACGTTGCCACCACCGATCGGGGCGCGTCGTTCACGTCCATGCCGGGAATCGCCGTCCACGGAATAAACGCCTCTATCGTGTAGCCTTGCGCATCGACGCTATTTAATTTGCCGCCGCAATCGGCTGCGGAGTATATCAAATTAGCCGCATGGCGGATGTATGAATAACCGTTTCCGCTGTAGCCGAGCGTGACCATGCCGTCGGCGGCAAAACCGATCTCATACGAAAACATTCCGCCGCGATAACGGTTGCGCGCATCCGTTACGTACAAGCTGACGCCCGTTTTTCCGAAAGCCGTGTTTTTGATTTCGGGATCGACGCCCGAATCCCACGTTTCGCCCACGTAGATCACATTATCGTCCGACGTAATGCCCAAATACATGCCGTTTTCTTTCACGACGACCGTTGCGCAAATATTGGCATCTCTCAGCTCTGTGACGTTGTTGTGTTCGTTGCGGTTTTCACGCACCGACTGCATTTCGTGCCATGCGGCATTTTGCCAAATAGCCTCGTTCAAAACGCCGTCGAGCGTGGCGTTTTGATCTCGGTATTCCGCTTTAACATTCGGTTGCGGGTTGTACTCGGGGAACAGATCCCCTTTTTTCGCCCCCTTGGCGCAAGCGACCACCGCGCTTAGGCACAGCGCCGCCAGCAAAGCGACCACCGTGCATTTGATAAACGACTTCTTGCTTTTCATCATCAGACCTCCTTATTTACCGAGCACGAATATCTCGGAAATATTCACCGGCTTATTCGAATCGAGCGTTATGCGAATTTCTTTGACTTTCAGTTCGTTGAACTCCACGCAAACGTTGCCGCCGGGACGAGCCACGTCCGCAAGCTCGCCGTTCCAATGCGTGGTGTAGCGGTCGAAATCGTATTTAAGGTTGCTCATAAACGCTTTGTCGGTTATTTCTTTACCGTCACCGTCGGTAAACGTAAAGTCGAGTTCTATGCGGTCGATCTGCTCGAAACGCTTTTCGGTTTCTTTGGAATTGAACACTTGGATCGCACGGATCGCGCGGTAATCTTCGAACGTAAGCGTTATTACCGTCTTACCTTTTTTGGCCTCGTATTCGCGCACGATGTCGTGATACAGCGTATAGGTGATCAAGCCGTCGTTGAGTACGCTTGCGGGAACGTCGCCTGCGGCGTTGGTCGCCTTGATCTGCGCCTCTTGGGCAATGTTTCGATACGCCGCATCGTCGCCGATGAGCGGCATAGGCGCATAAGACGGGCCGTTTGCATACAAAAGTTTTTGCCCGTCGCCGTTGGTAACAAATTTTACTTCGTCCACGCACACGCCGCGTTGCGATCCGTGCGTAGGGTATTTACGGTTATATATTCCTTGATAGGCAATATACAGTTTTCCGTTATACTTTATAAAGCTGTGGTGACCGGGGGCGGAAACATGATCCCAAGCGGGGTCGGCCGATATCACCAATCCGCCTTTGGCGCGGTCTACCTTGGTGAAGGGGCCGAGCGGGCTTTTGCCTACCGCTTGCGCCACGCAGTACATTTTATCGTAACAACCGTTTACGGAGAATGTCAAGTAGTATTGGTCGGATTGCTCGTCGTAATATACAAACGGCGCCTCGTCTATGCGGCTCTTGTTTTCTTGGTAGTCGGTGCGCTCGGTGCCGTCTACCGTTTTATAGCGGTGACGCGTAAGCGGCGTGGTTGTGTTCCATTCGGGATCGCCCGTCCAACTTTTTCCGAGCTTTATGCCATAGATGTATTCCTGACTGGGATACGTGGTGGAGAAATACAAATATTTGTCGCCGTTTTTGTCCTCGAACGGGTGCGCGTCTATCATCGTCATCACATTTTGCAACTTGGCTTTGGTTTGCTCGTTGCAATTGCCGTAAAAGTCCTCGTGCGTGATGTACGGCGTATCCAACGCGATCTCGCGCTTGCTTGCATCGTAACCTTCCGCGCCCGCTATGTTGGTGTACTGCTTGAACGGGCCGCGCGGGCTGTCGGCAACCGCCACGCCCAAAGAATATTCGCCCCCGCCCGTCTTTTTATCCAATTGCACGGTTTTGAGTTGCACGGCCGTGTCTTTTGCCACGGGCAACAGTTTGTTGTCGTCGACAATATCCGCTTTACGCTCGTTGTAATCGGCTATCAGCATACGCGCATTCTCCGCTTGCGCGGATGTATAACCGTTCACATCGCCTTCCCCTTCGAACAAAAGGGCAAACTCGTCGATCACTTTTTGGGTGTCGGTCAAATCCAAATTTTGCACTTCTGCTTTCGCCGTTCTGTACACGGCGAGATCTTCTTTGTTTTGGAAGTAGTAACCGTCGCGCGCATAGCCTTGCGCCGAGAAAAACAAATAGTATTTTTTGGCGGTCGCATCATACACGCACTCCGGCGCAAACAAAAGCGTTTTTGCCCAGCTTCCGCTTTCCGGCAGAAAGGCCGCGCTCACAAACTCCCAATCGATCATATTTCTGCTGCGGTAGGCCGCAAACGCGCCTACGTTATAATCGAAGTCGCTCGTCGGGTACAAATAAAAATACCCGTAATCCTCGCTTTCGGGATCGCTGATGTAAATGACCGACGGGTCGGCGCCCATCACCGTCATATCGTTTTGATAGAAAAGCGATTTGTCGAAACTCGCTTCTCCGCTTTGGTCATAATGCGGCAACTTGTATGCCTTTTCGGTTTTGGCACACGCAAACATGCCCACCGAAAGACACAACGCCAACATTGCCGTTACAATCTTTTTTACTCTCATTTTAACCTCCTGTTTTTACCCTTTTAGTCCTGCTACCGCCACGCCCTCTATAAAAAAGCGTTGGCACACAAGATACACGATCAAAAGCGGCACCATGGCCACTATGGCCGACGCGCACTGCACGGCTTGGTCGCCCGCTCCGTACTGCGCTTGCAACTGCCCCAGCGCAAGCTGTAACGGCCACAACATTTGGTTGTCCAGCAAATACAGCATAGGCCCCATATAGTTGTTGTAACCGCCCACAAAGGCAAAGATGCCTTGCGCCAAAAACGCGGGCACGGCCAACGGAATCATGATCTTTACGTACATGGTCAGATACCCCATGCCGTCGAGTTTTCCCGCCTCGATGAGATCGGTGGGAATGCCCGCAAAGAACTGCCGCATAAAGAATATGGTGGCCGCGCTGCCGAATAATCCGGGGATCATCATGGGCAACACGCTGTGCGACCATCCGAGCGCATCGTAATACAAATACGTGGGCATGGTGAGCGCCGCGCCGGGAATCATCATGGTGGCAAGCGTGATCACATATAAAACGTTTTTTACCCGAAAACGCAATTTGGAATAGGCATAGGCCGCCAACCCCGATACGAACAAGCCGCCGAGCATGGTGGGTATCACTTGCCACATGGTGTTGAGAAAACCGCGCAACAGCGAACTCATGCCGTACAGCGCCAAACGGTCTTCTATAAGCACCGTTTTATACGCCTCGAACGAAACCTTTTTGGGCCACCAGATAAACTCCAGCTTGGACATGATCTCTTCGTAAGACGTCAGCGACGTTGCCACCACCACATAAAAGGGAACAAGTACCGCCAACAAAAACAACGCCAAATACACATAGGTAACGATCTTGAACGCCAAAGCGTCTGTTTTCTTTGCTTTTTTCTTTTGCGGAGCGACGCGCACGCCGCCGTCCGAATACAGTGCACGCTCAGTCATAACTCACCCACTTATCCCCCAACTTGTAGTTCACCACCGTTACGATCATGATGATAACAAACAACACCATGCTCATCACGGCCGCCACGGGCATGTTGCGAAATTGCACGCCTTGGTAGTAGATATACAGCACGCTCGTCAAGCCCATATCTTTAGGCCCCGCCGCGCCGCTCCAACTGTCGCCCGTGAAGATACGCGCAATGTCGAACGTGAGCAATCCGTTGATCACACCGGCCAGCAATAAATAAAAGGTGGTGGGGCTTATGGCCGGCATGGTGATGGCCGTAAACTGTTTCCAACGCCCCGCACCGTCTATTCGCGCCGCCTCATACAGCGCGCGATTTACGCCCGTGAGCGCCGCCGTGAACATAACGATACCGTAGCCGGGCGCTTGCCATGCGATCACGATGACCAGCATGGGCGTGTAGGCTTTTGGATCGTTCATCCAATCCACGCCGTTTTTACTGCCGAACAGTTTAAGTAGTTCGTTGATAAGACCGTTGCCGCCGTTAAACATCTGCCGCCACATAATGGCCGTGGCCACCGACGAACAGATATACGGAATAAAGAACAAGACGGTGAAAAATTTGCTGCCTTTGAGTTTTTGCGACAACAGCACGCTGGTTGCCAAACTCACCGCAAGGCCGATCATGTGACCCAACGTAACGTAGGCGCTGATGCCGAGCGACAAACCGAACCGCTTGTCGGTGAACGCGGCTTTGAAATTGGCAAAGCTGTTCCAGTGCATGGTATCGAAACGGTACCCTTCCATGCCCATGAACATGGTGTAAAACGCAATGAGCAGCGGCGCAAGGCTAAACAGCGCAAAACCCGCAAGCGGAATCAAAGCAAAAGCGGTGCCGTATATCTCTTCTTTTTTGATACGCTTGCGCGCGCGCGTTGCTCTTTGCGGTAAAAGCGTTGAATTTTCCATATGCAACCACCTTACCCGTTCGCCTTGCGCGCCGTATACCTTTGCAGAATATTGTTGGTTTGGGTGATACAGTTATGGCGGAAGAACGAGTCGAGCGTCATGCTGCCGTTGCGCACGTCGGTATTCAATACGTCCGCCCACGGATTGATCCATTCGCCGTCTTCGATATACGACCAGTCGCCCACCGTGCAATACTCCGCCGCCTCTACAAGCGCCGCTTTGTTATCGGGCACATAGTCGGCTTTCCAATCGAGATACGCGCTCGACTTAGCCACGCTCTTGCGGGCGGGCACGCCCAACTCGGCGGGAATGAGTTTTTCTTGCACTTGCGCACTTGCCAAATATTCAATCAGTTTCCACGCCGCGTCTTTTTGCTTGGAGTTGGCGGGGATCGCATAGCCGCGCACCACGTTATGCGCCGCTTTTTTGCCCACTATATCGGTGCCGTTCACGTTTTTGAGCGTGCCGTCGGCTTCGTATTCGCGGTATTGGTACAAAGGCGCCACGTCCCACTCGAAGTTCTTGCCTATGGCGCGGCCGATATTGTGCGCCGCCGAAAGGCCATTGCACAGCATGGCAAGCTGACCGGACGTAAAGTAGCGATCTTTGCCTATCTGGTTGACTTGCGAAGGCGTGGGCGAAACGCCGTAACCTTTCATGCCGTCGGTTACGTATTTGGACGTGGATTGCGACAAGCGGCAAAACTCCACGAACGCGTCGTAAATGGAGGGCAACGGATACAGCGTTTTGTCGGCAATCGCCGCCGCAATACCCGCGTCCGCCTTGTGATCTTGCACATAGTGCTTATCATCGTAAGAAAGCAGCTCATCCGCGGCATACGTGTGACCGTTTACTTCCACCGCTTTGGTCACGAGATAGTTGCTTGTTTTTTCGCCCAAGCTGAACATATACTGCGCGTCGGCATTGTTACCGTCTTTGTTGGGATCTTCCACCCATTCGAGGCAATCGCCGCCCACGCTCCAACCGTAAGAGAACCACCATTCGTTCATAAAGCCGTATGTGGTGTCCGCCGTAGAGCCGTACGATTTGGTAAACAGTTCGGAAAGCTCGCGCAACTCGTCCCAATTCATGGGGATCAAGTTATTAAACACGTAATATTTGCCGTTACCGTTTTGCATCATGGCGTTTGCGTTGGTGACCGCCTTGTTGCCGGCATCCGGATTTTGCGCATACTCGTAAAAACCGTGCGGCAGATAGTTCGTGCCGTTGGCGCTGTTATATGTCGAGAGTTCTTCCTCGGGCACGGAAATGATATTGAGCTTTTGATTGGTGAACTGCGTTTTGTTGTAGTAGATCACCGTGGGGTCGTTGTCGAGCGGCAAGGCGTACAACGTGTTGTCGCCGCCCGAATACCCCGTGTCGGGATCGAAACGGAACCGTTCCACCGTGCTTTGCCAAATATCGTTCAGATCCACCAACTGCGATTGCGACACATACTTGTCGAGCGGCTCCAAATATTTATCCAAAGCATATCCCTTAAAGTATCTGTCTTCGGTATACACCACGTCGGGCGGGTTGGATCCGGCCAATTGCATGCCGATACCCGAACTGTCGGCGCGGGTGGTGGCGTTTACGTATATCCCATCGGTATTGGTGCGATTGAAGGTATCGATCACCTCTTTCATCACTTTATCGCTTGCGGGCGTGATGGCCGACCAAAACGCCAACGTATACTTTGCGTTTTTCTTAAGTTCGGCGTCGGGATCTTTACACCCCGTAAAACACCCGAAACAAAGCACGGCCGACAATGCGAGCAATAACATGCTTTTCCACTTTTTCATACCATTTTCTCCTTTAAGACTTTTTATACCGCCGCACCGTTTCGTGCGCTTAAGTATCTTTTTTCAACGAGCATTGGTCCACACCGTCATGCGATTGCGTGCCGCCGTCCAATTCTTGCCGCAAGACGCATAGTCGGACAACAATATTTTTTTATGGTTCTCGCACATCAGTAGTATGCGCAATTGTTCGCCCTTTCGGGCTTGCTCGGTGGCATATTGCAACTTTCCGTTTATCCGTTCGGGGACAAATTCTTCGGTGATGTCCCCCTCCTCTTTGGCCTCGTCGCGGGCAAGCACCAGCGCGCCGAACGTAAAGGCCGTTTTGCCGTTCTTGCGCGTTGCTTGCAGTTCGAGCGGCAAACGCACGGTCACGGTATCTCCGTTTTGCCACAGCTTATCGAGAATCATATACCCGCTTTTGGCCTTGTAATCCACCCCGCCGCATTGCACTTGTGCGCCGTCGCAACCTTCGGGTATGCGCACCGCAACCGAAAACCGCTCGGCCGTTTGCAACTCTATTGCCATGGCCATCTCGCCGTCGGCGGGATACGCGGTGGCGCATCGAACGGTCACAGACTGTCCGCTCGGCGCCGCAGTCACAGCAACTCCTTGCAAATAGAAATTGACGTACAGCGTTTGTTCTCTCTTTACAACGGCATACAGCGGATACAACGCCGTGCCCGCCGCGCCGATACACGCGCAACACCCGTAGTGGCCGCCGTCGGGGAACTCTTTGAAACCGCCCACGCCGCGCCCGCGCACGTTGTTGTAAAGCGGGCTGTAGCTATCGAACGGCAACGCGGGCGTCAGTCCCTTTTTCTCGAAACTGTACCCCTCCAGCTCGTTTACGTTGATGCTCCCGTAAAACGCATTGCGCGCCGACTGCTCGATCCGATCCATATATTTTGCGTCGAGCGTGTTTTCCCACAGCCTTGCGCATAAGCGCATCCACGTTACCGTCACGCACGTTTCTTGCATGATCGTGTCCGAATACTCGGTCTGCTTTTCGGCCGCATTATCGAACAGCTCGTGCGTGCAACCCGCGCAACCTATAAGCGTTATGTCGCTTGCATACACCGCCTCGGCAAACCGCTTTACGATGTCCAAACATTCTTCTTCGGCGGTTATCTCGTAGTAGGCGAGCAATCCCTCGAAAAACGACATGGTTTCATACGCTTTCGTTTCGGGGAAATCATACGGCATCTTACCCGCTTTCACGCACTCTATAAGGTTGCCGTCGCGGCAACCGCCCGTAGATAGGATATACTCGGCAAATGCTTTGTATTTTTCTTCGCCCGTCAGTTTGTATAACTGTATAACGGGTTCCAGCACGGTGCAAGAGTTTACGCCGCCCCACCACTCGCTCGTTTGCGTTATGTCTGTTTTGTCCGCGCCGCGCCCTATCTTGTCTACCATATAGTCGGCGTGGCGGCACATGGCCTTTATTATTCTTTCTTTTAGGTTTTCGTCGCGGCAGATCTCGTAATAGTAAGAAAGCCCCACCAGCACGTATTTTCTGCCCCACACGTCCCAACCGCGGAACTCATGGGGTATATCATAACCCGAAATGCGGCCGTATTCGTCTTGCGTGGCAAGCAAATCGTTTACCGCTTGCGTGAGAATCTCATACAGCTCTCGGCTTTGCGTATACGCATACGTCATGCACGCGCCGCGCATCATCTTACCGAAATATTCGCTACGCCACCCTTCGTCCGCTATATCCGAGCGATCCGAAAAAACCTTTATAAACTTTTGCCACAGCGCCTTATCTTCGAGTTGTTTGTTCTCTATATACCTCGCCAAATCATTCGCATGCCCGCTATACTGCGCATGCGAAAAGCGCAAATATTCACTTATATTTTGTCTTTTTTTCATCGTGCTCCCTCTTTTTCTCGGCTTTGCAGACAAAAATATATTCGAACAAACAAATATATTTCCTTATGTATATATAGTTTAACATAGCACCCCCCCCCGCCGTATAGTGAAATATTGACCCAAAGTAGAATTATATTGACTTTTTTTGTATCGCTCGGCAAGTTTACCCCCCCCGCCACAACCCTCTCCGCAAGCCGGCGCCGACACAAAAAAGACGGCTCGACAGAGAGCCGCCTTTTTTATGTTTCATTTAATTATTCTGCTATGGCGTTTGCAAGTTTTTTGTGCAAACGATCAAAACGGATTTTCGGTGGGGTATTTTTCTTTTTGATTATATCCTATTTTCTCCGCGCCCACATATTTGAACACCTCGTACAGCGCTTTGCCGTAGTGGCCGAACGCCACCGCGCCGTGGTGCGGGAACCCGTTTTCGATGAGCACGTGGCGATAGAATCTGCCCATTTCTTTGATGGCGAACACGCCGATCCCGCCGAAACTCTTGGTGGCCACGGGCAAGATCTCGCCTTGCGCCACATAGGCGTACAAGCGGTTGTCGGCCGTAGACTGCAAACGGTAGAAAGTGATGTCGCCCGCTTGTAAATCGCCCTCTAACGTGCCGTTGGTCACTTCCACGGGCAAACTGCGCGCCATGATCTTTTGGTATTTCATGGTGGGGCTGCACACCTTGCTGCTGCACGTGTTGCCGCAATGGAAGCCCATGAACGTGTCGGTGAACGTGTAATCGAACTTGCCTTTTATGTCGGCGTCGAACATATCTTCGGGCACGCTGTTGTTGATGTCCAAAAGCGTTACCGCGTCTTGGCTGACGCACGCGCCGATATATTCGCTCAAGCACCCGTAAATATCCACCTCGCAACTCACGGGAATACCGCGACCGGTAAGGCGAGCGTTCACGTAGCACGGCACAAAGCCGAATTGCGTTTGGAACGCCGGCCAGCACTTGCCCGCGATCGCCACGTATTTTTTGCTGCCCTTGTGCGCCTCGATCCAATCGGTGAGCGTCAGTTCGTACTGCGCCAGCTTATGCAAGATCTCCGGCTTTTTGTTGCCCTTGCCAAGCTCGCGCTCCATATCTTTTACCACATCGGCGATGCGCTTGTCGCCATCGTGCTTGTGGAACGCCTCGAAGAGATCGAGTTCGGAGTTTTCCTCTATTTCCACGCCGATGTTATACAGCTGTTTGATGGGCGCGTTGCACGCCAAAAAGTTTTGCGGACGCGGCCCGAACGAAATGATCTTTAAGTCGTTCAGCCCCACGATCGCCCGCGCCACGGGCAAAAATTCATGAATGAGGTTGGCGCAATAGTCGGCGTCGCCCACGGGATATTCGGGGATATACGCTTTTGTGTTGCGCAGTTTCAAGTTATAGCTGGCGTTGAGCATACCGCAATAGGCGTCGCCGCGGTTGTCCATAAGGTGGGCGGCGCTCTCCTCGGCCGCCGCGCAAAACATGACGGGTCCGTCGAATTTTTGCGCCAACAACGTTTCGGAAATTTCGGGACCGAAGTTGCCGAGATACACGCACAAAGCGTTGCACCCCGCTTTTTTCAAATCTTCCACAGCCTGTATGGCTTGCGTTTCCGATTCCACAATACAGATAGGACACTCGTAAATATCGTTCGCGCCGTACTTTTTCGTGTATGCGGCCACCAGCGCTTTTCTTCTGTTCACCGACAGACTTTCGGGAAAGCAATCTCTCGAAACGGCCACAATGCCCACTTTGATGCAAGGAATATTGTTCATATCGTTCTCTCCTCCGTGACGGTTTTATTTTGTTTTGTTTTGCCCGTAATAGGCGTTTTTGCCATGCTTGCGATAGTAGTGTTTATCCAAAAGGTAGGCGTCCACTTCGCCCGCGTTGGGTTGTATGCGTTCGGTGAGTTGCGCCATGTGCGCCACCGCCTCCAGCGTGACCGCGTTTTCCACCGCCTTTTCGGGACTGTCGCCCCACGTGAACGGCCCGTGGTTTTTAACGAGCACGGCGGGAATGGCATGGGGATCTTTGCCCGCAAACGTTTGCACGATCACCTTGCCCGTGTTCAGTTCGTATTCGTTTTGCACTTCGGCTTGCGTCAGCGCCCGCGAAACGGGCACCGCGCCGTAAAACGCGTCGGCGTGCGTGGTGCCGAACGGACGAATGCTTCTGCCCGCTTGCGCCCAAGCGGTGGCATGCGTGGAATGGGTATGCACGATGCCGCCCACGTCGGCAAACGCTTTATACAGATATATGTGCGTGGGCGTATCGCTGGACGGACGGTATTTTCCCTCCACCGTGTTGCCGTCGAGATCCACCACCACCATGTCGTCGGGACACATTGCGTTGTAAGACACGCCGCTCGGCTTTATAACCACCAAACCGCTCGCGCGGTCTATCGCGCTCACGTTGCCCCAGGTGAACACCACCAAGCCGTGTTTTACCAACAACAAATTTTGTTCGCATACGCGTTCTTTGAGTTGTTCGAGCATCTTTACTCCACCTCCGCGGCCGCTTTTTCCACGCCCGCATATTTTTTATACCGCGCCATGAACGCGGCGTATTTTTTCTTGTCTTGCTCGCTCGCGCACACCGTGCTCTTTTGCTCGTTGCGGAAAACGTCCTCTAAAAAGTCGGGTAACGTCGCCTTGTTTTGCGCCGCGAACGCGGCCAATAAGGCAATGCCCCACGCGCCGCCCTCGCCCGCGTTTTTAAGCACCGTGACGGGCGCGCCCACCGCCGCGCTCATGGCGGCCGCGCCTACGTATTCGGATTTGAAAAACCCGCCGTGCCCGCACATGCGTTGCACCGCAACGCCTTCACCCGCCAAAATCTCCATGCCCATGCCGAGCGTGGCCACCGCCGAATAAATATGCATTTGCATAAAGTTTGAAAGGTTGCTTTCTCCGTCGGCCAAACGCATGATCATGGGCACGCCTTTTTCCACGCCCGCAATGGGTTCGCCCGACAAATAGTTATACCCCACGAATTTGCCGCACTCGCCGTCGCTCTCGCGCGAAAGGGCAAACAGCTTGGCGATCAGCTCTCCTTTGTCCGTTTGCGCGCCGCACAGCCGCGCCGCCTCGTAAAACAAGCCCACCCACTCGTTGATCTCCGACGTGCAGTTATTCACGTGCACCATGGCCACCGGCTTGCCGTCGGGCGTGGTCACCATGTCGATTTCGGGATACGCTTTTGTAAGCGGCTTATCGAGCACCGCCATGGCAAACGCCGACGTGCCCGCCGATACGTTACCCGTATTTTCGCGCACCGCGTCGGTGGCCACCATACCCGTGCCCGCATCGCCTTCGGGCGGACAGCACGGCACGCCCGCTTGTAACGCGCCGCTCGGATCCAGCCACTTTGCGCCCGCGGCCGTAAGCGCGCCCGCATGTTGCCCCGCCGTTAAAACGCGCGGCAACAGTTCGTAGATATCCTTTTGCACGCCTTGCGCCCGCAACAACTCGTTATACGTTTGTATGCGCGCGCGGTCGTAGTCGTTATCTTGTATGGGGAACATGCCGCTCGCGTCGCCCACGCCGATCACGTTTTGCCCCGTGAGCCGATAGTGCACATAGCTTGCTAACGTATGTAAATGCGCCACCTTGCCCGCGTGTTCCTCTTTATCGAGCACCGCTTGGTAATAGTGCGCCGCGCTCCACCGCATGGGCATGTTGCATTGCAACGCATCGCTGAGCGCCGCGGCCGCGCGCGCCGTGTTTGTGTTGCGCCACGTGCGAAAAGGCACCAACAGTTCGTCTTGCGCGTTAAACGCCAAATACCCGTGCATCATGGCGGACACGCCCATGCCGTCTATATGGGCGAGCGGTTGCCCGTACGCGGCCGCATAGGCTTTCGTAAGCGCGGCATAGCACGCTTGCAAGCCCTTTTCCACGTCCTCGAGCGCATACGACCAATAGCCGTCGGTCAGCGTGTTTTCCCACTCGTAGCCGCCCGCGCACAGCACCGCGCCGCCCGCGTCTATCAGCACCGCTTTGATACGCGTGGACCCAAGCTCTATTCCCAAAAACTTTTTATCTTTCATGCTCGCTTTTTCCTTGCAGATCTGTCATAAACAAAATACGGGTTCGCCCTTTTCATCGAAATCGAAGGGCAAAATAAACGCATGACGGTTGGGGTCGTCGAGCGGGTCTTGCGTAAGCAATTTGTCGGTGGTGCGCGCATGGAACACAAGCACGTCGCGCCCGTTCCCGTCCACGCAAAAACTGTTGTGCCCCGGCCCGTAAATGCCCTTGTCCGTTTGGGTAGCCAGCACGGGATAACGGCGCTTTTGCCACACGCGCGGATCGAGCAGATCGGCGTTCTCGTCGGCCGACAGCATGCCTAGGCAATACTCCGGCCCCGTAGCGCTGGCCGAATAGGTCACGAAGATCTTGCCGTTCTTTTTGAGCACGGCCGGCCCCTCGTTCACCCAAAATCCCACGCGCTCCCAATCGTAGTCGGGCGTGGTTAGCAGCACTTGCACCGACCCAAGCTTTACGGGCGAAAGCATGCGCGCGATATATAGGTTGGATATGCCGAAACGTTGCCCCACCTTTTCCGCCCATATGCAGTAGTGCGCGCCATTATGCTCGAACACCGTCATGTCGAGCGAAAAATCGGTAAACGAGAATTCGTCCGCCTCGTGCGCTTGCAAGGCACCCGCCTCGCGCCACTCGCCCGTAAGCGGGTCGCCCTCGCACGCAAGCACGTACGGGCGTATCTTCCATTTGTTGTTAGACGCGCCGGCCGCAAAATAGATATAAAACTTGCCGTCTATTTTGTGCAGTTCGGGCGCCCACACGTTGCGGCTCATAATGCCCGACGCGTGTCTGCGCCACACAACGCGCGGCGCGGCCGCGGGCAGTTCTTCTATTGAGCGCGCGGCGCGCAACTCGATACGGTCGTATTCGGGCACGGTGGCCGTAAAGTAATACATGCCGTCGTACCGCGCAATGAACGGATCCGCCCGTTGCATGATAAACGGTTGCAAGCCTTGCCCGTTGCGACACATTTCTACACTCTGTTTGCCCATATCGCCTCTCCTTTCCCGCTGATCGCCGAAATACTCAATACGCCTTTGTTGCGTTCCCAACTCCACTGCGGCGAAACAATGCCTTTATACACCGTTTTGCCCAACGTTATCTCTATCGTATCGCCCGAAAGTTTCCACGTACCGTCGTTTAAGTCGCTCGTCACGTTCCCTTGCGTGGCGCCCGCTTTGCCTTTGAGCGTGACTTCCACCGCGTCTTTTTCCACGATGATCCTATTGCTCGAAAGCCGCGCGTTGGTCACGCGCTTTGTAAGCGTGTGCATCAAATATTTGCCCGAAACGGTCAGTCCTTCCATGCTTTGCCGCTTTTCGCCCGCATAGCGGTTGGCCGCCGCCACCGGCCAGCCGTCCACAAAAAACAACTTGCGAACACCCAAGAAAAACCGTGCCGAGTCCATATGCGTGCCGCGATAGTGCGACAGCAAGTACACTTCCTCTCCGTCGGTGATGGTGGAGCAATGCCCGATGGCCGCCCAACCTTTGCCGTCGCCGTCCTCGTAGGCAAAGCGGTGCGCGTCCGTCACCTTGTTGCCGTATTGCCGAAAAGACGATTCACCCACTTTGTCGGCCGCCTTTTTGCCCTCGGCGTCTACATACGGCCCCGCCACGTTCTCGCTGCGGAACACGCGCACGTCGTAATCGTAGGTAAGGTCTTTGCCGGTGGTCACGAACAGATAATAATAATTGCCGTGCTTTAATAGGTGCGGCGCCTCGGCCGAATGCACTTGCAAAAGCGTGGTGCCGAAAGCGGGATCGTCGCCCGACGAGGGCACCTCTTTTTGCGCGTTCACCGTTTGCCCCTTGTTTTCAGTATAGCACTTCACCTCGCGCGTTGCAAGCGTTTGGCGTATTTTGGGTTGCCCCGTGGCCGCCTCCAACTCGATAAGATTGATGCCCGCGTTCCAAGAACCGTAAGTCATCCACATCTTCTCGTTTTCGCCCTCGCCCTCCGTCAGAATGGCGGGATCGATGGCGTTGGGCGAGCCCACCGATTGGTGCGTGCGCAATATCTCGTGCGAATGCACGTACGGGCCGGTCACCGAATCCGATTTGGCCATGCCGATATACGAAGTGCGTTCGCCGAACGAGCTGATACAGTAAAACAGCCAAAACTCGCTGCCGCCGCCCGCTTTGGGGCGTTTTACGATCTCCGGCGCCCAGAAAAAGTCCACTTTCACGCCGTCGCGGTTATACCCCACATAGTCTATGGCCTCTTGCACCGACGCAAGGTCGAGCGCCGTGCCCACAAAATCCCACCGCACCATGTCTTTGGATTGGCGCACGTGCAACCCTTTTTGCGTAGTCGTGCCGTATTGCGCATCGGTGGAAAAGGCGTAGTAAGTATCGCCCTCTTTGATCATAACGGGATCGTGCGTGTTGGCGGCATGCCAATACGACGTATTGGCGGCGTCCAACCCGTAAAACCGATACGGATCGGTGAGTAGCGCGTTGGCATTTTCGCCGAACGGCGCCGACGGATAGATTATCCCCTTGTCGGGATCGGCCCCGCCGCCGCAACCGAACAGCATACACACGGCCAAACATACTGTAAGCAATATGCCTGATTTTTTCACGGTGTTTTCTCCTTTTTGCGATTTTCTTTCAAAAGTGGCAACATTTTTTAATGTTACCACTTTTTTGGTCGGGCGCTTTGCCCCGACCGCATAACCTACTCTTTACTGCCCGACAGCACCACCGAATCGATGATCTGCCGTTGGAACACGGCAAACACGACCAAGATGGGCAACATGGATACAAGCGACGCCGCCATATTCAAATGCGTTTCCGACTTGGTGTCGGTGTAGCTTATCAGGCTGGCGATGATCACGGGCAACGTGGGCGATCCGCTCGAAAACATATACGGCGCGAGGTAATCGTTCCAAATGCCCATAAACCATAAAATGAGTTGCGCCGCAAGCGCCGGCATGATTGCGGGTAAAATAAGGATATTAAAGATACGGAAATGTCCCGCGCCGTCTATCCGCCCGCTCTCTATGATAGAGTCGGGCACGCCCGCCAAATACTGCCGCACAAAAAAGATCATCATGATATTGCCGAGCACTTTGGGAACGATGAGCGGCAAAAGCGTGTCCGTCCAATCGAGATCGGTAAAAATGTAATACTGCGGTATCATGATCACCGGAAAGGGGATCATCACCGTTGCCAGCAACAAAAAGAACAGCGCGTTCTTGAACTTGAACCGAATTTTGGCGAACGCATAGGCCGCCAACCCCGATACATACGACCCGATGAGCACCGAGGGCACCACCACGATCACGCTGTTTTTGAACCCTTCCACCAAGTCGAGTTGTTTGAAGATGGTGGCATAGTTGGAAAAGTGCCAAGCGTCGAACAGCTTGCTGCCCGTAACGTGGAATTGGTCGACCTTTAACGAGGACGAAAACATCCACACGAGCGGCATGAGCATCAAAAGCGAACCGAAGATCAAAATGACATACGAAACGATATCTACGATCAATTTGGATCTTTTCACGGAACGCTGCCGCACTTTGGCGATTCTTTCCGCGCCGGTCTTTGGTTGCGCTACCGTATCGGTCATGCCTTTTCCCTCCTTCCGTTCCACCAGAACTGCAATGCCGTTACCGCGAACACAACCGCGCCCGTGAACCAAGCGATCACCGAGGCCTCCGAAACGCGCTTTTGCCCGAACCGCTCAAAAAGATACATCACGAGCGTGCGGGTAGAGCCGGCCGGTCCGCCGTTATTGAGTAGCTTTGGCTCCAGATAGATCTGCATGCCGTTGATCACGCCGGTAACAAGCATATAAAAGTGCGTGGGCATTAAAAGCGGAAAGGTGATACGCCAAAAGATCGTCCAGGCGTTGGCGCCGTCTAACTTGGCCGCCTCTATGCAAGAGGAGGGCACGCCCGACAGCCCCGCGATATACAGCAACGTGCTGGCGCCCAAGCCTTTCCACACGCACATGATGATGAGCGCCGCCATGGCGGAGCGAGGCTCGCCCAACCAATTGAGGCGCTTTATGCCGAACGCGCTCAACACGTCGTTCACGGGACCGCTCAAAGACATAAGCTCGCGCCACAACACCACAATGGCGGCCAGCGAGCACACCACGGGAATGTAGAAGATCACGCGAAAAGCATTGGTGCCGCGTATGCCGCGGTTTAATAAGAGCGCCAACCCCATGGAAAGGATAAGCCCCACGGGCATACCGATCAAGGTGATGAGCGTGTTTGTGAACGACTCCCAAAACACCTTGTCGGTAAACACCTTTTTGTAAATATCCAACTGCACCCAAGGCGCGTCTTCGAGCGGTTTGAGTCCCGTCCAATTTTTGAACGTGGACAAAAACGAATACACGAACGGATAGAACACGAAGAAACAAACGCCTATGAATACGGGCAGAATAAACAAATACCCGTATAGATTTTCCTTGGCTTTGTTGGTTTTGAAAATTCTACCCATACCTCTTACAACCCTTGCAATTCGTTGTTGATACCGTTATTCAACTCGTCTTGCATAGCGGACTGAATGCTCGCGCAATAGTCGCTCACCGTTTTTTTGGCCGACGAGTTATCGTCCGCTTTCCAGCAATCGCTCAATCCGTCGATGAATTTGTTGTACCACGTGGCGTCGTACGTGAACGCGGTGGGATACGTTTTGCCGTGCGACTCGATCACGTCGTAAAACAGTTTGCGGTTGGCGGGCGCTTTCACCGTTGTATCGGACAAAAATTCCGCCACTTTCTTTTTGGAGTTGGGCAATTGGATCACTTGCCGTTTGCTCATTCTCTCATACGACTCGTCGCTCAACCCCATATACATGGCAAGCTTTAAGGCGGCGTCCGGCTTTTTGCTGCGGCTGCTCACCGCGTAACCCAGCGTGCCGACATAGCTATACCATTCGCTGTTTTCATCTTTGCGCGGCGCGGGCATCAACGAATAATCGAGCGTTGTTTTGGCCACGCCCTCGAACGCGCCCACGTCCCACACGCCGCAGTTGAAAAACGCGATCTCGCCCGCCAACCAACGGTTGTAATAGCTGTTGTCGCTCATTTCCAAACGATTGGGCGAAACGCCTTTTTTGTCCATCAGATCGATAAACCGTTGCAAACCCGTGATAAACTTGGTTTCGTTCACGGTAACGTTCTTTTTATCGGCGCTCAGATAATCGCCGCCCGCCGTCCATATCCAGCTGTGCATGGCGTAGGTGTCTATAAGACCCGTACCGAAATACTTTTTGCCGCCGTCCGTAAAATAGCATGCCGCGCAAGCCTTTTCGAACTGCTCCCACGTGTAGGCAATCGCGTTGCCCTCATCGTCTACCATCTCCCACGGCTTGGGCAAATCGGCCGGCCAACGTCCCGCATCGATGGCCTTTTGCACCACTACGCGGTTGTAGCACATGGGATAAGCGCTCACGTCTTTGGGCACGGCATAGATGTTGCCGTCGCCGCCGCGCGTGTGCGTTTCGGCGTCGTACTTGTAGTAGTCCAACACGCCGTCGATATAGTCGTTGTAATCAAAGCCGCCGCTGTTCTTTTCCTCTTCGAGAAGTTCGTCGAGCGGCAAAATGAGATCGTTGTTCACATACCCCGCAATGGCGCCGGGATCGGCATAGAACACGTCGGGGCAGTTTTTGGTGCCGATAGCGGCCGTAAGCTTTTCGGCATAGTTATCGCTAGGCACCAAATTGGCCTCCACTTTTATGCCCGTTTCTTCGGTGAACTTATTGATGAGCGCTTTGTATATCGTCAGCTCGTGGCTCTGCCCATACACAAATATGCTGATGGCGTCGCCCTTCTTTTTGCCGCAACCGGCAAACATCGAAAACGACATCAAAAGCGCCAAAGCCGCGGTGAGAAAACAAACGAGTTTCTTTTTCATTACGGTTTTCCTCCTTTACGATCCTTTTTTTAAGTTGATCACTGCATTTGCAATTTTTTGTAGGTGTTCACGTCATCCCAGTCGCATCCGTCGGGAATGGCGATCTTTTGCCCCGCGCTGGCCACGGCCGGCAACAACATCATGTAGCACGAATCGGAAGCCACCCCGAGATCCATATAAGGCAACAACAGCGTTTCGTACGGAATATACAGTTCCAAGCTCCACCCCTCGTCGGTGTCGGTGTTGTCGTTGAGCGTGCCGCGCAAATCGAACTGCCACTCGGCATAGGGCGCATACTTACCGTCTAACCCGCCGCCTTGCTCGTGCCACTTGGGTCCGTGCAGATCGAACAACCATTTGTGCGTGATCACGGGCGTGTCGGTGTTGTCGAATATGTGCATTCTCAGTTCCGCGCCGCAGTCTTTGTAGGCAAGCGGAATGCTGCGTTGCTCGGTGATCAGTTGGGTTTCCGCCACGTTTATGCCGATGCACAAACCGTTTTTGCCCATAAATCCTTTTACCACGTATTCGCCCGCGGTGGCGCCCGGCGCTTTTTCGCGCAGTACCCCTTGGCTGAGCACCTCGGCGTTTGCCCATGCCGCGTCGTCCAACACGCCGTCCACTTTGATTTCGGCGGCGTTCACGGGCATGTTGGCGCCCTTTCTTTCGCCCAGCAACGTGAGCGTGTTGTATTTATGCACGCTGCCCAAATCGTTGGTATCCACCACGATGTCCCAATCCACGTCGCGGTGCTCCAAGCAGTACATGATCGTGCCGTTTTTGTTGATAGCCGACGCGGTGGTGCCCAACTGTTCCCACGTAAAGAACAGCTCGGCATAATAGCCCACGTTGCCCTCCGTTTCGGACGTATCGCCCACGGGAAGCGCCGTGCCGTCGGCACGGAACACGAAAAGGGGCATATCGTTGTCTTCGGTGGCGCTGCCCTCGCCGCTCGCCTTTTCTTCCCACTCGCTGTAGTCGTTGCCTTTGCTATACGCATAACGACCCTTGGCGTCGAAACGGAACAACGTCGTTTTTTCGCTCAAGCCCGTTACTTCGTTGCGCGTGGCGGCCACGTCAATGGCAATGCCCACGTAGTCGCTGGCCAACATGCCTTCCGCGCCGCTGCCCGTATACCGCATATCGGTGTCGGCCACCGAAATGCCCACGTACAATCCCTTTTTATCGGCGGCAAAATCGGCCTTTAAGCGCCCTTTGATACCCGTGTAGTGCGTGGGCAACTCTTTATACACTTCTTCGTTTACCACGCCGTCTAACTTGATACCCGCGTCTTTTGCCAATGCATCGCCTTTCTTCTTGTGGCAAGCGGTGAACGAAAACGCACCCAAAGCCACCACCAAGCTCAGCACCAAAGCCATCCACTTTTTCATCGTTTTCTCCTTTTATTGCGTGCACAAAACAGGCGCGGCGGCTTTCGCCGCGTCTGTTCGTGCGCTTATATTACGATCTTTCTACCGTGATATTTTCGATTAAAACTTTTCCGCTGTCAAAGCAGTTCATAGCAACGAAACCGACGTTTTTGTTTTGCGTTCCGCCCGCTACGATATATTCCGTACCGTTGATCGAGATAGCCCATTTCGCGTCTTGCTTGACAAGTTTGAAACGATAGGTCGTGTTGGCTTTCGTAAGCACCGACGGTGCTACGGTATTTTGTCCCGCACCGTTCAAGCCTACGTCCGCCCAGCCGTTAAACATATCGCCCGCCGTATTGCGCCAATTGATACCGATGCAACCGAGTTCCGCGCCGTCAAACGCGCGCATACCCAATCCCGAACCGGGGGTTGCGTACAATTCCAACGGAGTAAAGTCAAACTCGATCTCAAAGTTGCGCGTCGCACCCGTTGCTTGATGTTCCATCCAAACGCTGAAGATTTCGTCAAATCCCGTATGTTGATACAATACGCCGTCTTTGGTAGCTACTACATTGGCGGGATTGCCCAACGTCCCGTCGGCTTTCCCTACCCAAACGCCTTGGTCGGAGTTAAAAGCGTTTGCATGCGTGCCTTTGTAGGCGTTCGCAAAATATACGTCGTGCGCGCGATCGGTCGCCGCATTTTCTACCGTAAACACTTTTTGCGCTTTGACGGTGTTCGCACCGTCGCTGACCGCCATTTCCACGGTGATCTTACCGATCCCCGTAGCTTTCAAATACGGATAGTTGGCATACACGCCGCTATTAACGATGGCCGCGCCCGTCGCCGTCGCCGTGCCGTCATCGTTGTTCACGATCGTATACGTTACATTTCTATACGTAAGTGTTGCTTTATCGTCGGTTGCGTCGAAATACAACATCATGCCCACATTGGGTATCAATTTGTCCCACGTGCCGTCGAACGGATCGGCGCCGAATTCGGGCGGGGTGATATCGTCGCGCACGCGAATGTTCCACGTGGCCGAACTTACTTTGGTATTGTCCGATTTGGACGTAAACGTAACGGTGAGCACATAATCGCCCGCCTCGGTAGCCGTTACCGTTAAGAGGTCGGCCGCCGCCGAAAGCACAACCATATCGCTCTTGTCGTTTTCGCCTTTTTGGAGCGACTTAGCCACCGTGAAACGGTCGGCATTATATCCTTTGGTATCGAACGCAAACTCGGTGGCCGTATTGGTTTCCACCAAGATCTTGCCGTCCTCTATGCGCCAATCGGGATCTTCCGTTTTGGTGATGAGCACCATGCCCTCTTCCAAAGAGGTGAGCACCCAAACGCCTTGCGCCGTAAGCGATTTTACCGACGTGACCGAAACGGTCACCGTGTATTCGCCCGTCTTTTTGGGCGTGAATTTGCCATCAAGCAACGTGTAGTATTCGGCGTTGTCGGTAACCGTTTGCGCCGCCGCTTGCGCGTCCGCTTTATACGTTACCGCCACGCTCTCGATCGCTTTCGCGTCGGCCGCGTCGTAAGTTACTTGATAGGCAAAATCCGTTTGCTCGTTCACATACGCGCTGCTCTCTTGCGGCATGGTGAGAACGGGCGCGCCGATCTCGGTGATCTCCAACGAAACGCTCTTCGAGATGCTCTTTTCGCCGTTAGACGCTTTGAGCGTTACCGTGTAAAGCCCGGCCGTTTTGAAGGTGATTTTTTTGGACTGCTCCACGTATTCGTAGTCGGTGCCCGTCGTTGCGTCCGCGCCGCCTTTTTTGACCGTAACGGTCTGCCCCGTGCATTCGCCCTCTATCGTGTAGCGCAACTTGTGCGCCTCGTTCACTTTGCCGCGTACCGCGCCCGTATCCGCCTCGATCACGAATTCGGTGATCGTAGGCGCTTTCGCCGAACCCGAAGGGTCCGTATCGTTATTGTTAGACCCCCCCCCGTCTTTTTTGCCGCACGCGCCCGCCATGACCGCCATGCAAACGGCCAGCACGATAAGCGTCAGACTTTTCAGACCGCGCATCCACTGTTTTCTCATACCTTCCTCCTTAATTATTTAACTTATTTGTTAAATATTAAACTTATTTATATAATAGCACACAAATATGACTTTGTCAATACCCTTTTGCAAATTTGTTTAGCTTTTTTCCGAAAACGGGCAACGTATGCCTTTTTACACGCCGTTGCCCCACAGCGACACGCCGTTGGCCGAAAGCGCGGTAATGGCAAACACCGCTTTGTTTTTATACGAACACCACGACGGCACGATAACGCCGCTGTACGCCGTACCGTTTACGGTCAGCGTTATATGGTTATCGTTCTTTAACTGCCAACTGCCCGCCGCAACGCCGTTTATAGCGATGCGTCCGTCTTGCTGTAACGTGTAGGGCACCGACGCCACGATCGTGTCGGCGTTTTTCTCGGCCGAGTGCACCACCACGTCGTAGTTGCCCGCCGCTTGCGCCGCCGTAACGCGCCCCGCCGTTTCGCCCGCATAGCGCGAAGGACTCATCACCGGCCAGCCGTCGTAATCGAAAAACAGTTGGTGCACCCGCAAATTGTGCGCGCCCGGATTGGCGGCCGTGCCCAAAGCGTAGCGCGTGTGGAACACGTTCAAATATTTGCCGTCCGCCGTTTTGCACACCGAGTTGTGGCCGAGCGCGGCATACGTTTTCCCGCCCTCGAATTTGTAATTGCCCGCCAGCTTGTTGCCGCCTTGCACGAGCGCCACGTCCCGCCCCGCCGCGTCCAAATACGGGCCGTCGGGGTTTTTACTGCGCGCCACGCACATGTTGTAATTGTGCGAAAGTTCGCCGTAGCTGGCAATCAAATAGTAGTAGTCGGTTTGCTCGTTGTAGAATACAAACGGCCCTTCGGGTCCGTTGCCGCTGCCCAGCCACACCTTTTTGCCGTAGCCGCTCTCTTTGGGCAATCCCCAATTACTGCCGCTTGCATACAGTTCTTTCATGTAAATGCCCGTAAAGAACGAGCCGTACACCATCCATAGTCCGCCGTTTTTATCGTAAAACAGTTCGGGATCGATAGCGTTGGGCGAGCCGCTTTTGCCGTCGCTGGTAATTATCATGGTTTCGTCTTGATCGAACGGGCCGGTAGGGCTATCGGACGCCACGCGGCCGATAAACGATTTGTTGGAGCCGAACCCGCTCGTCAGCGAAAAATACATGTAGTATTTGCCGTTGTGATACTCCACGTCGGGCGCCCACGTGTTTTGCGTGCCGCCCGCAAACGCGGCCGCCTTGGTCAAAACGCTGCGCCAATCGGCCTTGCCGAACACGGCTTGCGGCGTGTCCGAAACAAAATTCCAACGCATCATGTCGGTAGAAGACGCAACGGCAAAGTGCGAGCCGTAGGCGTAATACTTTTTGCCCACGGGATCGTAAAACACCGACGGGTCGTGCACCGAAACGTCGCCGTACGCTTGGTCGGCGGGCAAATTGGGGTTAGACGGCAACGCGGCCGCCGCGGAAAGCACGCGCACGGCGTGCGTTGCCGTTTGCTCGTTGCCCGCAAGGTCGCGCGCCGTAATCTGCACGCGATAGGCGCCCGCCGCCGCGGGCGTGAAACGTTTGGTGGTGGCGGAATAAGTCTGTTTTGTCACGTCGGCTCCCGATTCGGTCAATATTTTCACTTCCGTGTATATGTCGCTTTCTTCGGTTTGGTCGTCGCGCACCGTAAAGCGAACCGTGAGATAGTCGCCCAGCTCGATGGTATCGGCCATGGTGCCCAACACAATCTGCGGTTTTTGGGTATCCGGCTCCGGCTCGGGCTTTTCGGGCGGCAACACACTGCTCGGCGTAACCACCACCGTGTGCGTAAGCGTGCCGCAATTGCCCGCAAGATCGTATGCCTCTATGATGATGCTATACGTGCCCGCCGCCGTTGCCTTAAACGTTTGCGTATCCGCCGTATAGGTAGACGCCGTAACGTTCACGCCCGCCGCGTTTAGCACAATCACCTCGGTGTAGATATCGCTTGCGGGGGTTTGGTCGTCCGATACCGAAAAAAGCACTTGCATGGCGGTGCCCGCCGCGATCGTGCCTTTAAGGCTTTCGGGCAAAATAAGCGGCGCCTCGGTATCGGCCGTTACGTTGCTCGGCGGCCGTTCGCCGTTCCCCGCACCGTTGCCCGTATCGTTTTGCCGCACACCGCCGCAACCCGTTACGGCAAAGGCCATCAACAAACATAGCAATGTCCGTCCGATCTTTCCTGCGCCCATTATTTCCTCCCGTTTATTTTATGAAAATATTAAATATTTCTACTTTACATTAAAATAACATATATTTTGGCGCTTGTCAACCCCTTTTTCAAAAATAATTGGCGGAAAAGTCATTTTTTTCGCGTAGGACGATTGACTTTTATTTAACTTTTAAGTTAAAATAAGAGAGTACTATATGCCGAAAGGAGAAAACAATGCTACACTTTAGGCAATTGCAAGACGGCAAAAAGGTGTTCGATGCGCTCAGCTCGGGCGTGCGTATAAAAATACTCGAAATGATCATGGACGACAACGAGCTCAACCTCGATGCCTTTGCCAAGAAGTTGGGCATTTCCAACAGCGCGGTGACCATGCATATAAGAAAGCTGTCCGAGGCGGGTCTTATCAGTATCACAACGGCCTCGGGTATACGCGGCAGTAAAAAAATTTGCGCGCTCACTTGCGACAAGATCATGGTGGAACTGAACAAAGAGGCGGTGCCCACCGATATCCACAGTACCGAACTGAATATAGGGCAGTTTTCCGACTACGAGATCATGCCCACGTGCGGCATCGTTACGGCCGACGGCGTGATCGGCGAGTTCGACGAGCCGCGCTACTTTTCTTACCCCGAACGGTATAACGCCGCCGCGCTGTGGTTTTCGAGCGGGTATCTTCGCTACCGCTTGCCCAACAGCTTGCGCACGGGCGAAAAACTCACCGAACTGCAGATCTCGTTTGAGATCGCGTCCGAGGCGCCCGGCTTTTCGGCGCACTACCCCTCCGACATCTACTTTTCCATCAACGGCGTGCCGCTCGGTTTTTGGACCACCCCCGGCGAATACAACGACCGTCGCGGCCTTTTCACGCCCGATTGGTGGTTTCTCAATTTGGGACAATACGGCAAAATGAAAATGCTTTCGGTGAACGCGCAAGGCACGTTTATCGACGGGTTCGCTATTTCGGACGTTACGGTAGACCAACTGCAAATTTCGCCCAACTCGGAAATATCGTTTGTGATCTCCTCGCCCAAAGACGCCGCCAACAGCGGCGGACTTACGCTCTTTGGCAAGCACTTCGGCGACTACAACCAAGGCATCTCGGTAAACATGCTGTTTGAAAAATCGCCCGACGCCGACTGATCGAAAAAAACGGCAAAAAAGCGACCCCGAAAAACGAGGTCGCTTTTTTAATGCGACACAAAATAGGTTAAATTACCAAATAGCGTTCGTTTACTTGCATTTTGCTGAAAAATGCGTTAAAATATACATAAATATGTTGGAAAATATAGAAAAAAATATACAAATGGTAAATTTTACATATTTTACCAGATACCCGTCGGATATCGACGCGGAAGATGCGGAACGAACGCACACGCATTCTTTTTACGAGCTGTTCATCAAGTTGGAAGGAAATTGCGGCTACACCGTGGAAGATAAGCGGCACGAACTGCAATCTGCGGAGCTGATCATCGTGCCGCCGGGACACCGCCACCGCATGGAAAAGAACGCGTGCAACGAGCAAAACCCCATTGTGCGCGGGCTTTTGATGCAGTTCGATATTCCCGAAGAGCAGCGTGAGCACCCCGTGTTTGCTCTGCTGTCTGCGCCCCGCGTTATTGCGCTCAACACCATTCCGGAGATCGTAACGCTCATTCACGCCGTTTCGCACCACGGCGCGATCTTCAGCGAGGACGAATTCCGCTTGCTCGAAAAAACGTATGTAATGCAACTGTTGATGCTTTTATACAAGCTCACTTTTGTTACGGTGAACGTGGACAGCCGCATGAATCACATAACGTTGCACATCTTGGCGTATATCCACCAACATCTCACCGAAAAGCTGAACGTGCGCTCCATTGCGGCCACTTTGAAATTCAACGAATCGTATATTGCCAACATCTTCAAAAAAGACATGCATATCACCATCATGCAATATATCAAGCGCCGCCGCTTGGAACTTACGCAAGCCTTGCTGTTCGGCGGCGAACGCCCCATGCAAGCCATGTATAAAAGCGGCTTTACCGACTACCCCAACTTTTTCAAAGAATTCCGCAAGATGTACGGCATGACGCCCAAAGAAATGTGGCTCAATTACCGCAAAGAGGCGCCGCAAGGCAAACTGTGACGGCGCACACAAAAAAGCAACTCTTACCGAGTTGCTTTTTTTATACGATCTCGCCGCCGCCCAAACAGCGTTCGCCCAAATAGACAACGGCATATTGCCCCGACGTTACGGCGCGTTGGGGCGTGTCGAACACGATGTGCGCGCCCGCGGCCGTGCGCGTGACGGTGGCGGGTTGCGCGGGCTGACGGTATCGCGTTTTCACCGCCGCGCGAAAGGTATTTTGCGCGGGCGGCGCGCCGATACAGTGTAGTCCGTCGGTGACAAGCTCGCTCGACAGCAGTTCTTCGCCGTCGCCGTTTTGCACCACCAATTTGTTGTGCGCCAAATCTTTCTCAATCACGAACCAACGGTTTTGCTCTTCGCCCGCAATGCCGCCGATCCCCAAACCGCGGCGTTGCCCCAAGGTATAATACATCAGCCCGTCGTGTCGGCCGAGCACCCGTCCGCTTTTGTCCACGATATCCCCCGCCTGCGCGGGCAAATACTTAGACAAAAACCGCTTGAAATTGCGTTCGCCGATAAAGCATATGCCGGTGGAATCTTTTTTCTCGGCCGTGACCAACCCGTGCCGCTCGGCTATGGCGCGCACTTCGCTTTTGGCAAGATCGGCCAGCGGAAAGAGCACGTTTTCCAATTGCTCGGAGCGCACTTGGTTGAGAAAGTACGACTGATCTTTGGTTTTGTCGGCGGCCTCCCACAGCTGCGCGCCGCCCGTCGCTTTGCGCACGGCGCAATAGTGCCCCGTGGCGATATAGTCGGCGCCCAAACGCGCGGCATACGCGGCAAACGGCCCGAACTTTATTTCACGATTGCACAGCACGTCGGGGTTGGGCGTGCGCCCTTTTTTATACTGCGCCAAAAAATAGGCAAACACGCGCTCGCGGTACTCCTCGGCAAAATTGACGGCATACACGGGAATGCCGAGCGCGCCGCACACCGCCCGCGCGTCTTGCCAATCGGACGCGGACGAACACGCCGTGTCGGCCTCGTCCTCCTCTTCCCAATTGTTCATGAACAGTCCGATCACGTTGTAGCCTTGTTCTTTGAGAAGGTAGGCCGCCACCGACGAATCCACGCCGCCCGAAATGCCCACCACCACCGTCTTTTTCATAGGTCGCCTCCGAACGGAATGTGCGAACGGGCATTGAGCGACAGATCAGATAGCCCCAGCCCCGCCCGCGCCATAAAGTAGGCGCGCGACGCCACCATGGCGGCGTTGTCGGTGCACAGCACGGGAGGCGGAAATTGCACGGTAAAACCGTTCGCCTTGCCCGCCGCCGCCAACCGATCGCGCAAATAGCCGTTGGCCGCCACGCCGCCCGCCAACACAAGCTTTTGTCTGCATTGCCGCCGCACGGCCTCTACCGCCGTTTTCACCAACAAATCCACCGCCGCCGCCGTGAACGACGCGCAAACGTCGGCCACGGGCACTTTTTCGCCCTTTTGACGCAACGTGTGCACATGGTTGACCACCGCGGTCTTAAGCCCCGAATAAGACACCGACAGATCGTTGCGCACGCCTTTGGGGTGCTTGTAAAAAGCAATGTTTGCTTTGCCTTGACGCGCCAATCGTTCCACGTTGGGGCCGCCGGGATAGGGCAGACCGAGCACGCGCGCCACTTTGTCGAACGCCTCGCCCAGCGCGTCGTCTAACGTGCCGCCCAAGCCGACGTACGCGTTATAGTCGGGTATATCCAACAAAAGCGTGTGGCCGCCGCTGGCCACCAACGCCGTAAAAGGCGGTTGTAACGCGGGATCGGCCAAATAGTTGGCCGCCACGTGCGCCTCGATATGATTGACGGCAACAAGCGGTTTTTTTATCGCGTATGCAAACGCTTTGGCCGACGATACCCCCACCAAAAGCGCGCCGATCAATCCCGCGCCGAACGTTACCGCCACCGCGTCCAATTCGCTCGCTTGCACATCGGCTACGCGGAGCGCCTCGTCGATCACGTTGGGCAAAGCCAACGTATGGTTGCGACTGGCCACTTCGGGCACCACGCCGCCGAACCGCTTGTGAATATCGATCTGCGACGCGATCACGTTCGAAAGTATCTCGCGGCCGCCGCGCACCACCGCCGCCGCCGTTTCGTCGCACGAAGACTCCACGCCCATAACGAGCGCGTCGGGTTTATGGCGTAACGCTTGCCATTTTTCTTGTATTTCTTGCGTATACATTCAGCTCTTGCGCAAATAATCGAAAATAAATTCGGCGATGTCGCCGTCCATCACCCCTTGCACGTCCGGCTTTTCGTAGCCCGTGCGGTGATCTTTTACCATGGTGTACGGTTGGAACACATACGAGCGGATCTGACTGCCCCACTCTATTTTTTTCATTTCGCCCTTGATGGCGTTGGCCTTTTCTTCGCGTTCGCGCTCGCGCAGTTCCACCAATTTGCCGAGCAACATTTTCATGGCCGTTTCGCGGTTTTGGATCTGACTGCGTTCGTTTTGGCACTGCACCACAATGCCGGTGGGAATGTGCGTGATGCGCACGGCCGAGTCCGTTTTATTGATATGCTGGCCGCCCGCGCCGCCCGAACGGTAGGTGTCCACGCGCAGATCTTCGGGGTTTATTTTGATGTTCTCGTCTTCTTCTATTTCGGGCATCACTTCCAAGCTGGCAAAACTCGTGTGTCGCCGCGCGTTGCTGTCGAACGGCGAAATGCGCACCAAACGATGCACCCCCTTTTCCGCCTTGAGATAGCCGTACGCGTTCGCGCCCGATACGCGGAACGTAACGCTTTTTATGCCCGCCTCGTCGCCGGGCAGATAGTCGAGCTCTTCATACGAAAAGCCGTTTTTGTCGCAATACATCTTGTACATGCGATACAGCATTTGCGTCCAGTCTTGCGCCTCGGTGCCGCCCGCGCCCGCATGCAACGAAAGTATGGTGTTGTAGTGGTCGTATTCGCCCTTTAATAAGGTTTTGAGATGCAGCGTTTCCACCTCTTGTTCGGCCGAAGAGAGCGCCTCGTTCACCTCGGCCACAAGCTGTTCGTCGCTCTCGCTTTCGGCCATGGCGATAAACTCGGCAATATCGTCTATCTTGCCGCGCTTGCTTTTCAGATCGTCTAAAACACCGCTCACATACTTTGCCTCGGTGTTTATGGATTGCGCCCGTTTGAGATCTTTATATAAATCGGGGTCTTGCTGTTTCTCGGTCAGTTCGTTCAATTTGCCGCGCAGTTCGTCCTCGTTGAACGCCTCGCAACAACCGTCGAATTTGTTTTTCAACGCCTTAAGGCGCTGTTTCTGTTCGTCTAACAATAGCATGGCAAAAGTATAGCATAAAGCGCCGCCGCCGTCAACAATATGTTGCCCGCGGCGCAAAGATCAAAGCGACGCGCGGATATAGCGAATGCTCTTTTCCACGGGCGCAAAACACGGCTCGCATGTTTCGGGCGCCGTAAAGCGCACGGCATAGTCTTTTAAGTACACGCATTCCACGCGACCCGCCAACCGCTCTATGTGCGCGCGGGGTCGCAACCGCCGTATTGCGCCCAATACGTGTCGAAAATAAAATGCAGATGGGGCGCGTTTTGCCAAAGAAGATCGAACACCGTGCGTTCGCCGTCGTATTTGTAAAATTCGAATTGGTGGTTGTGGTAAAACAGCGTAAACCCGTTCGCTTGCATGACCGCGGCCGCCCGTTCCATATCCTTGATGCCGCCGCGTTATTTGAGCATTTTCACGATGCGGATACTGAGCTGATTGAACAACAGATCGAATACGCACATGAAAAGCGTGAACAGCATGGCCAAAACGGCATAGCCGCCCACCTTGGCCGCCATATCGGTGACCAGCCCTTCGAATATCCATTTGGCGGTAAACCACACGGCGCACAGAGAGAGATTGGCAAACGCCGCCATGATCCCCACCCGCAAAAACGCCGTGGCCACGCGCGTGTAATACAGCTTGCGAATGCAGTAGCTGACAATGGCAAAGGGCGCAAACACAAATGCCGTTAACAAAAAGGCAGAAGAAAGCGGCGTAACGCCGAACGCGAAAAAGGCCACCAAAAGACTGACGGCAATATCGGCTATGCCGTACAGCACGCCGCATTTCACGCACACGATATAATAACAAAGCGCCGCTGCCATCAGCAGCGACACTTTGAGCCAACCGAAATTGGTAAGGCAAACAAACACCGCGCTGATCGCGGCGCCTACCGCCGTATAGGTGATCTTGCGCGTTTTGGACATGCCGACGCTACCCCGTTACCCGCAACAACGGGTCATCGAGCAACAACAATCGGTAAGGCAGTAGGCCAAACAGCAGTTGCTCAGCATGTTGCCGCCGCACATCTGCCCTTCGGGCTGTTGTTGCACGGGCGGCGGTTGCGACGGATCCATGCCCACCACGCGCGGGTCGGTGTGCGGATCGCCCATCACGAGATCGAGCTTTTCGAGCGCCGTCTTGTATTTATCGTTGCGCGGCTCTTTTTCCACCGCAATGGCCAACTGCTTGCGGCTGTCGGTGAGCCATTCGCGCTTGTAGTAAATAATCGATTGCAAATAGTGCCATTCGGCCGTGCGATCGGTGATGGAATCGAGTCGGCTTTGCGCCTCGTCGTAATTGCCGTTTTTGATAAGGTCGTCTATGGCGCCGTAGTCGCCGTCGCCGAACGTTTCCTGCGCCTTCTTTTTTTCCAGATCGGCGGCAATGAGCGCCCAAGCCGATTCCAACTCGCTGAGTTTTCGCGCGCCCTCGTTGCCCTCGGCGCCCGACAAAAAGCGCTGTTCGCCGTATTGGGCTTTCAGCTCTTCGTAACGCGCTTTGAGTTCTTCTTCGGGGGTATCGGCGGCAAGACCGAGTACGCTATAGGGATCTTTCATGTTGTTTTACCTCTCGGATCGAAACGCTTTTTTACGCGATCGCGCCCGCGCGGCGGGCGGATCGATCGACCCGTTTCGAACAGTATACTATATATATGTGATAAACGTGTGAATAATGGCCGAGCAACTATATTTTGGGGGGCGGCAGTTTTTTGTCGCTGCACAGCAGTTCGTCGCACTTGGCGCGCAACCCCTTATACACGATATTGGTAAGCAGATCGCTCGCGCCCGTAAAGGTAAGGCGGTTAAAGCATTCTATGGCGCGGTTTACCGTGCTCGCCAACAAAAAGGTAAGGTCGCTTTTATTATCTTCGATAAACTTCTTTCTATTCGTATAGTTGCCGTAGGTTGCCAACAGCGGATTATACCGCTTTTTTTTGTAGTCCTCGTCCACGTCGTCCAACGCGTCGGCGATATATACAAACTTGCCCACGTTGTATAAAAGCTTGGCCACATGCGGGTCGGCGTTGCCGATGAGCATAACGCCCAACCGTTCCAACAAGGCGGCAAAGCAATCGGCCACACGGTCTATGCCCGCCGCGTTCTCTTTTTCCAGCGCGCGCAACTTGGCGTACTGCTCGGCGATCGCTTGTTCCGCCGCCGGCAACGCCGCCGCCGCCCGCTTATAATGCTTTTTGAGAAGACGCCGCACCGCTTTCTTTTTTACGCCGCCGCCGTCGATCACGTCGTCATCCGCTTTGTGATAGGCCAATAAGATGTTGACGGCCACGATCTTATCGAGCAACGCGTTGGAGAGCACCACCGTTTTTTTGCGCGGATTGCAAATGCACCGCTCGTTGGCAAACGCCACTTCGCTGTGCGTGTAGTCGTGCAGTAACACGCTGAGAAACACCATATCGTAGTTGGTGGTAAAGCGCGGCCACTGCCCGTATTGTTTGCCCGTACATTTGCATATCCCGCAGTAAAACGCGCGGTATAAGCAAAAGTCCGCTTGCCCGAGCTCGGCTTTTACGGGCACCACATATCCGTACATAACCCTCTATGCCTTTTCCAAAAAGCCTACTTTTCGGTACACTTTGGAAAGCGTTTTGCGCGCCGCGTACGCCGCCTTTTCGGCGCCCGTTTTGAGCACCGACTGCAAATACGCTTTATCGGCCGCGATCTTGCGATACTCGGCTTGCACGGGGCGCAAAAATTCCACCACCGCCTCGCCTACGCACTGTTTGAACCGCGCGTACCCGCCGTCGGCAAACTGCTTTTCGGCCGCAGACACGGGCACGTCGGCAAACACCGAATATATGGTCAACAGATTGCTGATGCCCGGCTTGTTTGCTTTGTCGTACGCCACGCGCGCGTCGCTGTCGGTCACGGCCGCTTTGAACTTTCGCATGACCGTGTCCGCATCGTCGGACAAATACACGCAATCGTTGGGGTTATCGTTCGACTTGCTCATCTTTTTCACGGGGTCTTGCAACCCGTAGATCTTGGCGCCGCTGCGCGGCAATACCGGCTCGGGCAACACAAACGTGGGGGAATAGCGGCTGTTAAAGCGTTGCGCGATGTTGCGCGCCAACTCCACGTGCTGTTTTTGATCCTCGCCCACGGGCACTATTTCGGCTTGGTACAGCAAAATATCGGCCGCCATCAACACGGGATAATCAAAAAGCCCCACGTTTACGTTTTCGGGATCGCGCTTGCTCTTTTCTTTGAACTGCGTCATGCGGCGCGCCTCGCCGAACAGCGTGTTGCAGTTGAGCACCCAAGCCAGCTCGGCGTGCGCCGAAACGTGCGACTGCAAAAACAGCGTGCACTTTTCGGGACGGATACCGAGCGCAAGATACATGGCCAACATTTCCGAGGTGTTGCGCCGAAAATCGGCGGGCGAAAGCCGCACCGTGATGCTGTGCAGATCGGCCACGCAATAATAGCAGTTGTAGTCGTCTTGCATGGCGATCCAATTTTTGAGCGCGCCGGCGTAACTGCCGAGCGTGAGCGCCCCCGTGGGCTTCACCGCGCTGAATATCACTTTTTTGTCCGATGTTTGCATGCTATCACTTCTTTGTCAGTTTTTGTCCGAACGTGCGTATGGCGTCGGTGATTTGCTCGCGCGCGATACTGCCCGTATAGAGTTTTGCCTTTTTAGGCAGAGATATAAGCGATTCGGGCACTTCGAGCGCCGTTGCGTCTTCGAGCCGCACGAGATCTTTTGTTTCGTTGCCCGTGGGTTTCTCGCCGATAAACCCGAGCACGGCGGCCGCAAACTTGTGCGGCGACGCGGTGGACAAGATCACCATGGGGCGGTCGGAGGCAAAGCGCTCGGCCACGTACGCCGCCACCGCGGTGTGCGGATCCATGATATACCCGTATTCGTCGAAATAATGCGCCGTGGTGTTTGCCACGTCATCCTCGGTGGCGTACCCCGCCGCAAACACGGTTTGCATGGCCTCCCTTTCTTGGGGCGTAAGGCTGTAAACGCCTTTTTCTTTCAAGTCGCGCATACGCGCAGCCGTGCGTTCGTCGTCGCAACCGCTTATGTCGAACAGCAACCGCTCCAAGTTAGAGGAGATCAAAATGTCCATGCTCGGACTGCTCGTTTTGTAAAATTCGCGCCGCGCATCGTACACGCCCGTGTTGATAAAGTCGCACAGCACGTTGTTGCGATTGGACGCGCACACCAGCCGTCCTATGGGCAATCCCATTTTGCGGGCGTAATACCCCGCCAAAATATCGCCGAAGTTGCCGCTGGGCACGCAAAAGTCCACTTGCTCGCCATACTCGATCTGCCCGCCGTCCAACAAGTCGGCATACGTGGTGAAATAGTAGGTGATCTGCGGCGCGAGCCGTCCGAAGTTGATGGAGTTGGCGCTCGATAGCTCTATGCCCTCTTTTGCCAACGCGTCGATCAGTTCGGGATCGGTAAACGCCTTTTTTACCGCCGTTTGCGCGTCGTCGAAATTGCCGCGAATAGCGGACACGAACACGTTGTCGCCCTCGGCGGTGATCATTTGCAACCGTTGCAGATCGGACACGCCGCCGTCGGGATAAAACACCGCCACGCCCGTGCCATCCACGTCGCGGAACCCTTCGAGCGCCGCCTTGCCCGTGTCGCCGCTGGTGGCCACGGGTATGAGCGTTATGCGGCTGTTGCCGAGCTGTTTTTTACTGCCGCACAATAAGTGGGGCAACAGCGTGAGCGCCACGTCTTTGAACGCGTGCGTAGGGCCGTGCCACAGTTCGGTAACGAACAAGTTGTCGTCTAACTTCACCACGGGCGCGGGGTCGCCGTCGAACTTTTCATACGCCGCTTGCGTGTACGCGGGCAAATCGCTCAGTTCGGGCAAAAACGCGCCCACCACGGTGGCGGCCGTTTGGTGATAGGGCGCGCCGCAAAACGACTCTATGCGCTCGCGCGACATCGCGGGAAAGGTAACGGGCACAAAAAGCCCGCCCTCTTCGCTGATGCCGCGGCACACGGCCTCCGCCCCGCTCACCTCGTTTTTCTTGTTTCTGGTGCTGTAAAAACGCATAAACTCAAAGATACCGTTTCAAGCTGTCGGGCACTTCCGCCATGCTCAGCGTGACCGTAAAGTTCACGTTGTAGCGCGTGGCGATCTCGTCGAGTTTGGGAATAAACGCCACGGGATCGATGTTGCCGATACGGGCAAGGCCGTCGATGAAAATGTCGCCGATGTCCGAATTGGCGGCCAACATGCCCTTAATGAACGCCGCCAAGCCGCAATCTTTGTCGATGCCGTATTCGCCGGTCACCACAAACCGTATGTTGTTATCGATATCCAAACTGTACTTATCCACCGGCGTGATAAACACCGTGTTGCCTTTGGCGTGCGCCACGCGGGCGTTCGCCTTGGCGATGATGCGTTGGGTTTTGCCGCTGCCTTTTGCTCCGTAAATCAGTTCGATCATGTTTTTTTACTCCTTTATTTATTTGGGGAAAATTGTTTTTTGCTTATTTGCTGGCGCCCAAGCCGAGCAGTTTGTGTCTGCGCTTGTCGGCCAAGCGCACCATGCTGTCCAGCTCGTCGTCGCCCATCACGGTGTTGCGCCCCGCGGCATACTCTCTATCCACTTGCGCTTTTACGGCCGCCACGAGCGGGTCGGCCTTGTCGATTACGTCGTCGCCCGTCAGTTCGTAGTAATCGTTGAGCCAATAGGCAATGCCGCTTAATCCCGACGTGTTGGAAATGCTCACGTTGGGCTTGCGGTGCAAGATCTTTTCGGTATCGAATATATTGTAGATCTCCGGATTTTTGAGCATGCCGTCGGCGTGTATGCCCGCGCGGGTGGCGTTGAACGCGCGCCCCGTAAAGGGCGTCATGGGCGGGATAACATAGCCGATCTCTTTTTCGAAATATTCGGCGATCTCGGTGACGGCGTCTAAATGCATGCCGTCGGTGTCGCCGCGCAGTTGGGCGTATTCTATGCACATGGCCTCGGTGGGACAGTTGCCCGTGCGCTCGCCTATGCCGAGCAGCGAACAGTTCACGCCGGCGCACCCGTATAGCCATGCCGTGGCGGCGTTGGCCACCACTTTATAAAAATCGTTGTGCCCGTGCCATTCGAGTTGTTCGCTCGGCACCTCGGCGTAACACGTTAGCCCGTACACGATGCCTTGCACGCTGCGCGGCAACGCCGTGCCGGGATAGGTCACGCCCAAACCCAAAGTATCGCACGCGCGGATCTTCACGGGCACGCCGCTCTCGCGGCCGAGCGCCATGAGTTCGCGGGCAAAAGGCACCACAAAGCCGTAAAAATCGGCGCGGGTAATGTCCTCGAAATGGCAACGCGGCACGATGCCCTCGCTCAGCGCCTCTTTCACCACCGCCAAGTATTTGTCCATGGCTTGCGCGCGCGTCATGTTCATCTTTTTGAAAATGTGGTAGTCGCTGCAACTCACCAATATGCCCGTTTCTTTGATCTCCATCTCTTTCACGAGCTTGAAGTCTTGCGGGTTGGCGCGTATCCAGCTGGTAATCTCCGGAAACTTCTGCCCCGTTTCGCGACACTTTCGCACCGCTTGGCGGTCTTTCTCGCTGTATAAGAAAAACTCCGACTGCCGAATAATCCCCTTTTTGCCGCCCAGCTTGCCGAGCAAACGGTACAGCTCGCAGATCTGCTCCACCGAAAAGGGCGCGGTAGACTGTTGCCCGTCGCGGAACGTGGTGTCGGTGATAAAAATATGTTCGGGCATGTGCCGCGGCACGACCAGATCGTTGAATATGGTTTTGGGCACCTCGTCGAAATCGAAAATGCCGCGGTACAACTCCGCCTCCGGCACGTCGTGCAGTCGGTAGTCGTGCGGCTTGGTTTCGAGTAGCCCCGTCCTCTTATTTACATGCAGTTCTCTCTTTCTACCCATGTATTCCTTTTAATGCACCGAACGCACAAACGTTTGTATGCGCTGTAGGCCCGTTTGAATATCCTCGTTGCTAATGGCGTAACTCAGCCGCAGATAGTTTGGCGCGCCGAACGATTCGCACGGTATGGCCGCCACCATCTGTTCGTCGAGTAGCGCCGTGGCCACGTCGAACGCGCTTTGCAGTTTGGCGCCGCCCGCGCTCGTTTTGCCGAACAAATGCGCCACGTCGATCATCACGTAAAACGCGCCTTTGGGATACACAAACGAAAGGTCGTCTATTTTGCGCAACGTTTCGATCATGTTTTTGCGCCGCTCGTCGAACGTGTGCAACATCTGCGCCAAAAAGGCTTCTCCCTCGGCGTGGGAATAGGCCTCGGCGGCCGCATACTGCGCAATGGTGTTGGGGTTAGACGTTACGTGGCTTTGCATACTGCCGATCGCTTTGGCCAAAGGCCGCGCGCTGGCCGTGTAGCCTATGCGCCAACCCGTCATGGCGTACGTTTTGGAAACGCCGTTGATCACAATGGTTTTTTGCTTGCACGCGGGCGAATACTGCGCGATCGAATAGTAGGGGCCGCCCTCGTATAACAGCTTTTCGTAGATCTCGTCGGAAACGATATACACGTCCTCTTGTTCGAGCACGGCGGCCAACGCCTCCAACTCGTCGCGGGTGTATACCGCGCCCGTGGGGTTGCAAGGATTGTTGATGAGCACGGCCTTGGTCTTAGCGGTAAGCGCCGCCTCGAGTTCGGCGGGCGTCATCTTAAAGTCGTTTTCCGCCTTGCACGGCACGAATACGGGCACTCCCTCGCACAGCTTGATCAGTTCGGGATAGGTCAGCCAATAGGGCGCGGGCACGATCACCTCGTCGCCGGGGTCTATGATGGCGGCGAACGCGTTGAAAAGCGCGTGTTTGGCGCCGTTGCTCACCACTATGTCTTGCGGTTCGTACGTTAAGCCGTTGTCTTTTTGCAACTTATCGCAGATCGCTTTTTTGAGTTGGTCGGTGCCAGATGCGGGCGTATACTTGGTCATGCCCGCTTCGAGCGCATATTCGGCGGCGTGCACGATGTAGTCGGGCGTGTTGAAATCGGGTTCGCCCGCGCCGAACGAAACCACCGGTTTGCCCTCCGCGCGCATCTTTTTCGCTTTTGCCGTGATCTCCAACGTAAGCGACGGCGAAACCCGTCGCGCCCGCTCCGCAATGCCCGTCATGGTATGTATATTGCCTCCGTAGTAAAAATGTGTAGTTTTTTTCAGTATAGCACAAAGCCCGCCAAAAAGCAATCTTTTTGTCGGCAAGGCGCAAAAAAACCGATCGCCCGCAAAAGGGGATCGGTTTTTGTTCGTAACCGTGTTTTACGCAATATTTTCTCTATGCAAGAAAGTTGCACGGGGAATAACTATTGCCCGTCGGCGTGTTCAGCCGTTGTGCTGTTCGTTACGACGCGCGGCCTTGCGTGCCTTGCGGCATTCGGGGCAACGGGCGGGTTCGTTGGTGAAACCTTTTTCCGCATAGAACGCTTGTTCACCTTCGGTAAACGTGAATTCTTTGTTGCACTCCTTGCAAGTTAAGATCTTGTCAGCCATCCTCGCTTTAACCTCCTGTTAGATTGGATAATGGAAGGCAATTAAAGGATGAAACAAAAAATTGTCCAACGCATTTCCTTATCATTAAGCATACACTATTTTACCGCAATTGTCAAGCAATACATTCACTTTGTTTCCGTGTTTGTTTCCGCCGAATAACGCGGCAATTTGCACTTGCCTTTGGGCAATACGGTGCTCGTGCCGTTTTGCAGCACCTCGATCTCCCGCCCGCTGTTGTTTTCTATGAGCACCGTGTCGCCTTTATACTGCACTTTCACGCCGCCGTTGCCCGCGGGCAGTTCCACGCGCACGTCGTCCGGCGTTTGCGTGAGCGTTACCGTCAATCGGCGCGGCCCCGTGTACCGAATGCCCAACACGCCGCTTAGGTAGGCGGCCGCGGGCGAAACGGACAGCGAACTGCACTTCGACCCTTCGTGATAAAAATATTCGGGCAACACCGTGTTTTCGTTTTCTATCCAACCGAGATATCGGCGCACGATACGCTCTTTGGCCTCTTTGGCAAATCCGGCGCGCCCCAACGCCTCGGCCACGAACCCCTCGAAGGCGGGCGACGCGTTGTAGCACGAGCACAGCGCCTTTTTCACGGGCGCGGCGTCCTCCGCCTCGGAAAGACCGGCCAGCACCACCAACGCGTTGGCGCGTTCGTCGCACACCTCGCCCGACGAGAAATAGCTTTCGTGCCAATAGTTGCGGGCAAAGCCGTTTTCTATGGCATTCGCGCGGCGGGAGATCTCGTCGGGGAACTCGAATACCTCGGCCGCCTCCACCGTTTCGAGCAAGAACTTGGCCGCCGAATAATACAAACAAGCGGTGATCAGTTCTTCGTCTACGTTGTAGCCCGCGTCCGCCCGCTTTGCGTCGCCGCGGCGCGGCAACACGCGGCCGTCCTCTACCGTCCAACCCAGCAGATAATCGCTCATGGCGGGATACAGCTCTTTTACGGGCGCGCTGTCGCCCGTGCGATACCAATAAGACGCTACCGCGCCCAACTGCGAGCAAAACAACAGCGTGGACACGGGGTGCTCCGCGCCAAACGGGCCGCCCGCATAATTTTTCAGTTCGCCCGCCGCCACTTTGAGCAAAGCGTCGCGCAGCAGCGGCATCACCGAATCGTCGTAGGTATACACGGCCGAACGGGCAAACGTGCTGAGCGCAAACAGATCGCAACCGCGGTCGCGGTCGGTGTTGTCTATGATCCCGCCGTCCATGCATGCGCGCATGGTGTTGTCGCACTTGTCTACCAATACGCGGATGCGGTCGTCGCCGTCTATCCACAGCGCGCGTTTGGCGGGGTAGCGCGTAACGTGCAGATCCACCGTGCGGATATTGACGGTGGCGGGCGCGGTGATCACCAGCACGCTGCCGTACAAAGGCACGGGCGAAAAATATTCTTGCGTGCCGTTGCGGCAAATATACACGCCGCGCACGCCGTTATACGTTTGCTCCGATCCCCAACCGCCGTGCGCAACGTATCGATCGGATCTGATCTCCACGCGCTCGGTGCCCATGGCCACCAACTCGATCACGGGATAAAAGGCCTTTTCTTCCCCTAAGTCGCACACGTACGTAACGGTAACGCCCTCGGTGGTCTTGGTCATTTTCTTGACTTTGGTGGCGCCGTCGTATACGCGGTTGACGGGCGCGCTTTCTTCCGTTTCGCCGCCCGCGCCGTATTCGGTGGCGGGCGCAAACAGCGTGGAGCCGTAAGACACGTCGAACACGCCGCCCAACTCGCCGCGGTTGCCGTCCACATACGAATTAAAGCCGTAGTAGCGGCCGCTCGGGTGCGGGTCGCCGTCGTCTTGCCAATACGGACGGTATACCGAAAATTGCTCGTCCGAATAAATGCCCAACGCGTCGGACGCCACGATCAGTCCGCTCCACTCGGGCGGCTCGTACCCGTTGGCCGCCGCGCCGTAATACAAGCAGTCAAACCCCAAAACGTTTTCGCCCTTGTTGAGATACTTGGCCACGTCGTAGCTTACGCACCCCGTAACGCCCAACGCAACGGGCTTGCCGTTCACGTAAAAGCTTGCCGTATCGCGGGCGCAAAAGGTCACCGTAGCCGTTTTGGGCGGTTTATCCAACGAAAACGCGCGGCGAAAGATCACGCGGTCGCACGAACGGGTGTTCTCCTCCGCCCATATCCACTTGCCGTTACAAAAATCCATACCGTTGCCCTCTCTTTGTTGCCGTTCGTTCTATTTTTTCTTGGGCTTTTCCGCAGTGGTTGCCGCGGGCAACGCGTCGGCGTCTTGCACTTTGCCGAGGTATTCGGGCAACTGCATACCCGACATCTTGAACACTTCGTTGAGCGGCGGCACCGCTTTGAGCATGCCCGCTATAAAGTTGGCCGTGGTAGAGCCGCCCTCTTTGCCGCCCATGGAATCCCACACGGTCACTTTGTCTATCTTTATGCCTTTCACCGCCTCCACTTGCTTGGCGATCAGTTCTTCGAGTTTGTCGGATATAAGCATTTTCACCGCGTCGTCCGCCGTGCCACCCGCCGCCTTGACAAGCTTTTCGAAACCGAGCGCTTGCTTGCTGAGCACCTCGAACATACCTTGCGCCTCCGCCTCTTTCACGGCGCGCAACGCGTCCGCCTCGCCTTTGGCTTTGCGGCGCACCATTTCGGCCTCCGCCTCGGCTTGCAGTTCGAGCTTTCTCTTTTCGATCTCTTGCTTTACGATAACGTCGGCCTCGAGCGTGCTCTTTTCGCGCTCGGCACGCGCCAATTCGGCCTCGCGCTCCGCTTGGTAGGCCTCGCGCTTGGCGTTGGCCTCGGCGATCATTTCGGCCACCGACGCCACGCGTTCGGCCTCCGCCTCTATCTGACGGCGGCGCGCGTTACTTTGGCTGATCTTGGCTTGCGACTCGTTTTCGCCTTCCACCGCGTTGGCGTTGGCGCCGGCCACTTCTATGCGTTCGTCGCGCACGGCGTTGGCCTCGCCGATGCTGCCGTCGCGGTTTTTCTCCGCCACGCTGCGCTTGGCGTCGTTGATCGCTTTGGCCGCCGCCTCTTTGCCGAGCGCGTCGATATACCCCGATTCGTCGTTTATGTCGGTAACGTTCACGTTGATAAGGCGCAACCCTATCTTTTTCAGTTCGCCCTCCACGTTACGCGACACCGCCTCCAAAAACTTGTCGCGGTCGGTGTTGATTTCCTCGATGTCCATAAGCGCGATGACCAAACGCAACTGACCCAAAATGATGTCTTTGGCCAGATTTTGGATGTCGTCCAACTTTAATCCGAGCAACCGCTCGGCGGCGTTTTGCATAACGCCCGGCTCGGTGGAAATGCCCACCGTGAACACGCTGGGCACGTCGATACGAATGTTTTGACGGCTGAGCGCGTTTTTCAGATCCACCGCAATGGAAATGGGCGTAAGATCGAGAAAGCTATACGCTTGGAAAAAGGGCATTACAAAGCTTGCGCCGCCGTGGATACATTTGGCCGCGCGCGACGTGCCGTCTTTATTGCTGCCCACGCTGCCGTAAATGACCATGATTTTATCGGACGGACACTTTTTATAGCGGCCGGCAATGAGCGCAAACAACGATATAACGATCACCACCACGGCGATGATCAACCCCACAATCCCGACGATAGAGCCGGCTGACAACAACAGTTTCATAGTTTATTCCTCCTCTTTGTTTTCGGTTACGGCAAAAGGAGCCACCACAACGGTGCCCTCGCCCATAGTGCCCACTATCTTTACGCGCTCGCCCGTTTTGAGGGGCGCGGCGCTATCGGTCACCGCTTCCATTTCGGCGTAGCGCTCTTGTACGTAAACGTTCACCTTGCCGGCGCCGCTGCGCGCGGCGGGCACGGTGAGATACACCTCCGCCGTTTTGCCCACGGTGTTTTCTATTTGCAGATTGCCACTGCCTTGCAACCGCTCGGTGGCTTTCAAAAACAGCGCGATCGCGAACGCCGCCGCAATGCCCGCCGCCACGCCCGGAATGAGCGCGTAAAATTTAATGGTATAAAACAGCGCGAACGTGAGCCAACTGCCCACCGCCAAAAAGGCCACGATACTGCGCACCGTTAAGATACGCAAGCCGAATATCGTAAGCCCCACGCCGCCGTCGTTGATGGTGTCCACGTCGTCTATGCTCGTGTCGCTATCGAACGTTGCGTCGTTTTCGCCGCTGCCGATCGCCAACAATACGATCTGCACGATCATAAAGAGCGTTGCCGCGCAAGCCACCACAAACAGCGCTTGCTGAAAGTTGTGTAACCCGTTCCACCACTTGGTCATGTATGCACCTCTTGCACCGTGTACGAATATAGCCTATCCACGGCACGGTATAAGTATACCACACTTTGCCGCGCATTTCAATGTTTTTGCATTAAATTTATATTATATTTGCGCCCCGCGCGTTCCGCAGCCTTACGCGCAAATATTAAAATCAGATTAAAAAATATCCAATGCCGCTTTAATCTTTTGGCGTTTGCCCCGCTTTTTGGGTATAATAAAAAAGCAAATTTTATCCACATAGGAGAATTATATGTTTACTTTGGCAACCGATACCTCTTGCGACGTTTTCCGCAGCGAATTAGACGCCGCCGGCATCGCGTGGGTGCCGCTCACGTTCACCCTCGACGGCGTGACCTATCCCGACGATTTCACCACCGACGAACAATACAAAGCCTTTTTTGCCAAGGTGCGCGCGGGCGCCATGCCCACCACCAGCCAGATCAACACGTTCGTGCAAGAAGAATTTTTGGAAAAGCTGGTAGCGAACGGCGCGGACGATATCGTGTATCTCACCCTTTCGAGCGGCTTGAGCGCCACCTACGAATCGGCGTGCAAGGCGGCCGAAGAAGTGCAAAAGCGGCACAACGGTTGCAAGATCCACGTGGTGGACACGCGCGGCGCCACCCAAGTACACCACATGTTGCTGGACGACGCCATGCGTCTGCGCGACCAAGGCATGTCGGGCGAAGAGGCGGCGGCTGTGTTGCGCACCATTCCCGACAAAACGCACGTGCTGTTCATGGTAGACGATCTCAACCACTTGCGCCGCGGCGGCCGCGTTTCGGGCGTGGCGGCGGCCATCGGCACCTTACTCAAGATCAAGCCCATTCTCACCTTCGACAAAGCGGGTCGGTTGCACGTGGTACACAAGGCCAAAGGCCACCGCAAAGCGCTCGAATATGTCGTAGACGAAATAGAAAAGCGTTCGCCCGACGTGCAAGAAGTGTATATCGCCCAAGGCGACGCGCCCGAACTTGCAAAAGAAATGACCGACATGTTGCAAGCAAAATTCGGTTGCCGCGTAAAAGTGGGCTGGTGCGGCCCCGTGATCGGCGCGCACACGGGCGCGGGCATTCTCGGCATGATCTTCAAAAGCCAACAAGACCGCCCTTTATAACCCCCGCTTACAACCACACCGAAAAAACCGCAAAGCATTTCGCCTTGCGGTTTTTTTTGGTATAGCAACGAATTTTCTAATCCGTGACAGTTTCATAGCCAAACAGCGGACTATCGAAAAATTCACACAACGTCATTTGAAACCCTTGCGCTATCTGGAATACGATATTCAACGCGTTCATTTTATTCTTTTGCTTAACGATCTTGTTGATAGCTTGCGCCGAAACCCCGCTCCGTTTGAACAAAGCATATTGCGTCATTTGATTTTTTTGTAACAATTCCGTAATTCGCGCGGCAAGCGCCTCGTTTAATGTCATATAAAACCTCAATAATCAATTTTAGTTGATTGTATTATACGCCTTAACAATATCAATATAATCAACCAAAATTTAATATCGCAATTTTGTTCACTGCAGTATTTAATCCGCAACATCTTCATAACCAAACAACGGACTATCAAAAAACTGCATTAGCGACATTTCAAACCCTTGCGCTAATTGAAAAACGATATTTAATGAATTTGATTTATTTCTCTGATGACGGATTTGACTTATCTCTTGCGCCGAAACTCCACTTCTTTTGAACAAGCCATATTGCGTAATGTTCTTTTCTTGCAATAATTCGTTTATTCTTGCTGCAAGCGCTTCATTTAGTGTCATATAATACCCCTATAATCAATTTTAGTTGATTAATTATAAGCCTTTTTCAAAAAAGTTTAATAAACTATGGTTTATTACTTGGAAATTGAGGGTATATATTGTATACTACTATAGAGGTGCTATATGAAAAATAAAATCTGTTGCGTTACCGGACACCGCCCTTTCCATTTTCCTTGGAATTATAATAATTCTTACTGTGGCGCACATCAAGAATATACCGAAAGCATGGCATGCCATATCTATCAGCTAATAACCAAAAAGGGATTTGATTATTTTATATGCGGCGGGGCTATTGGTGTAGATACCGACTTCGCAGAAACCGTTATAGATATGCGCAATCAAGAGTTTGATCATATAAAACTGGAAATAGCCGTACCTTGTCAAAACCAAGACTTGAAATGGTCAAATCGCGATAAATCAAAATATCAAAAACTTTTACAAGCCGCCGATATTGTTACTTTGGTTACCGAAAAGTATTCTCGCTATTGCATGCAAAAACGCAACAAATATATGGTTGATAAATCGGACTGCGTGTTCGCTTATTGGAATCAAAACATACATAATGGCGGAACCGTAAAAACGATTCAATATGCTAACAGTAAAAATAAACATATAGAACTTTTTATATTAAATAATTTTTTGTGAGGACAGCAACTTAAATGGCCAATATCAGCCGTTTCTCTATACGCAATATTAAAAAACGAATCAAAAGACTTATTGGTGCAAACAAAGAATCCGAACTTTCTTATATTATAAAACAATTGGAACTTTCGGTATATAACTATAAGATTGTTTATCGTAATGCTATTATAGCCCATTTATCCGAATTGGTTTTTATGCGACAAGATTTGAAAACCATTCTTAAAAATCGAAAAAAACTAAATAGGCGCATGAAATATATGATAATTATAAATGATTTTCTATATTTCAAAGATTTACCATGGGAACATATAAAAAACTTCTTGTACAAGGACATGTTTCGTATAATAAACCCACCGACCCTTAATAAAACGAACACCCGATCTATAGAAGATAACTACCCCGATACAACAAAAGATTTGTTTATTATGTTCACTAATACAATAGCTACCATGCAAAAATGCATGGTTTCCGTCGAGGAACTTATCCCCTATAAAGACTTTGTCGAACAAGTGAACTCTTACATGTTTATACAAGGTTGGAAACAGCTTATAAGTGAACTTATATACAATAAACTTAAACCCAATGATGATGTAACAAAATACTTTACTAATGTTTTTACCAAAGCCGAAATTGCCAATCCAAACACAATCAAAAAAATGATTTTATGGATGGAAAAAGAAAAACTTCCTTCTATCCTTATGGTCAAGAACGATAAACTGCTTGTATCCTCCGCATATGAAAATGACTGTATGGTTTTACTTCCTTACATTTTTTGTAAGTTGGATTTAGGATATGCTGACATGCATTTACGCGATAAAATGGTATATACCTGCTTTCATTACCAAAATCAAACAATGTGAATGTATACGAAAAAACCGCAAAGCATTTCGCCTTGCGGTTTTTTTTGTATGTCGACTTGTCGTTTATTGCATCTGCCTTTTTTTTAATGCGCGCGCCACTTCTTTTTTGTACGCATCCAATTCGTCGTCGCGTATGGGCGACATGTCATTGTAGTAAACGGAAATAATTTTTTCGCCGCTATCCGTTTCGAATTTCACTTTCCAATACGTCGTTTCTTCGTCCCCTTCTTTTTCTTGCGCACTCAAAACTTCGTCTTTCTCTACGATCACGCCAAACATGCCGTTGGTTATACCTTGTACGGAATACTTTTCTTTCGTGGAAAAAAACAATACGTTAGCCCCTATTTTTCTGATAGGGCTTTCCCATGTTACTTCCAGATCCTCTTCTTTAACCGGAATGCATGCAAGTTCTTTATAGCTGTCTTTTTGTCTAAAACTGACAAGCCATTGTCCGTAAATATTTCGCGGATCGCATATGGTGCCTTGCGCCCCTTTATGCACGCCCTCCTTTGCATACTTCTCTTTTTCTACTATGAGTTTTACTTTATCGCTTTCTTTCATACTAATTATCTCCATATGCCGTTACCAATTTTATCACGCCGTTCGGATACACCATCCAACCCGACGTCAGCGTCACCGTGCCTATTTTGTCTTTTCTCGGCAATTCTATTATTATATTGATGCGCTGTTATTATATTGATGCGCTGTCCGTAATCGTCCAACGTATGCAACGAAAATTTTCCGCGTTCGTATTTTTCTTTGCCTTGTCTGATATATTCGGATATTAACCAATCCGTATCCATTACATATTATTGTTGACTGCTTTTGTCAACAACACGGATAAGGAGCAACTTTTTTACAAATTCTATTCTTCCTCGTTACAATTATATTCGGGATAGTATGTAGAAAATCCCACTTCTCCCACTTCGTCATAAACGTGTTTATACCCGCACCAATCAAAAACCGTAATGAAATCGTCGTATATCTCGAGATCTTTCTCTGCCTTGGAATTTGCAAAAATGTCCACTGCGCCCGCCTCCCAAACCGTTTTGAAATGTTTATCCAAAAAGCGGTTTTCCGCTTCTCCGTGCAAAAAATATCCCGATTTGAATTTTATGATACGAAGCAACTCGTAACCGTCAAAGGCAATCGATTTTATCAGTTTGTCTTTTGCCAAGTCGATCACGACAAGTTCATGGAACAAACAAAAAATCAACAAATCTCCGTCTAAAAGCACTCTGAATTCATCTAGCGGCAGAAAATAAGAAGCAACCGTATATTCGCGGTCGTATTTGCCGCTTACGGTTATTTGCGAAAGAACATAGTGTTCATTCCCGCTTTCCACAAAAATCGCATTTTGCAACGCTTGCGCATCAAGCGGAACACGGAGCGTATCCTTTAATATTGTTATTTTAATATTTGTTTGCGACATTTTCGCATCTCCTCACCGAAATACCGGCAAAGGCTCTTCCCCGTTTTTCGATTACATAAAAATTTTACAAAGCAGTGGCTTTATAAGAAAAACCGCCCGAATTTCGAGCGGTTTTTTCTGTTTTGTCTTTATAGGACGAAAATACTGCCCTCGCTTTTCGCCAAAAAATGCGTAATTTAGGGGCTTTTTCATTCCCTATCGATATAATAGCACATTAGAAAGTTTTTTACAATCGTTTCATAGCAAAAAAGTCCGAGCAATTCACTTGGACTTTTCTTCAATGACTTCTTCTACTGACATTCCACCTTTCAGTATTACTACTATTTTTCCGTCTGCCATTACCCGTATATACTCAACGAGTCTGCGTACAGTAACCTCATCATATTCGTTAAACTTAACAGCTTCATCGGATAGCGTTTCCTTTATACGTTCTATCTCTGCGCTAACCTTTTCATTAGTTTCCAACTTGGCTTTTGTCAGCTCAAGCTCCTGCCGCAATGCTGTCATTTGTTGACAAAGTTGGCTTATCATATTACGGAAACGAATCGGATCTCCCTGACTCTCTTGGCTCAATTTAACCGTCTTATCCATTTCTTCGTCAAGGTCTTTCAATTTGCTTTCTATTGAAGATATGTATAGCACATCATCATCACCTGTAACCGCATAAGACAAGTTCGACATAATCAAGTCCATTGCTCCCTGTTTATGCTTGACTACTTTATTCAATGCCCGACAGATAGCTCTTTGTATTTTTTCTTCGTCAACACTTATCGAATGCGAGCAATATTGCTTACCATGTTCCACTCTACTTAAACACCGCCATACTCGTCTGCTCTTGCCGTTTTTCGTCCATGTTATTCTTCGATACGGACTGCCACACTCTCCGCACACAAGCAATTCGGTCAGCGCATATTTACCGCTGTATTTTCCCTGCTCAGTGATTGTTTTATCTGCGGTCTTGCGTTTGCTTCCGCGCCGTGCAACTTCCATTTGCACCAACTTATATGTATCTCTGTCAATAATCGCGGGGTGATTATTTGATATAAGATATTTTGCCATTTCTCCATGATTCTTTTTTACCTTTTTAGTTATGGGGTTTTCGGTGAAAGTCTTTTGCAAAAGCATATCTCCGCAATACCGCTCATTGGTCAGAATATTTTGTATGATTTGCTTGCTCCATATACACTTACCTTGCGCCGTTAAAATCTTATTCTGCTCCAAGTACGCTTTTATTTGGTCAAGGCTACTACCGTCAAGATACATTCTATAAATCATCTGTATGTGTTCGGCTTCTTCGTGGACTATTTCGGGCTGTCCGTCCGCTCCTTTCCTATAACCTAATATATTATATCGAAAAGCAAACGTGCCGGACTTCATTCTTTGCGTTATACCCCACCGTACATTGGCGCTTATATTCTCGCTTTCGGCTTGCGCCATAACACTATGGAAACCCAAAAGCATTTCGCTGTCTGCTTTTAACGAATCAAGATTTTGTTCTTCAAAGTAAACACCTATCCCCTGTGCTTTAAGTCTACGAACATAATTCAAACTATCAACCGTATTACGAGCAAAACGCGCAACAGACTTTGTAAGTATCAGGTCTATTTTTCCCTTGTCGCAATCGCGAATCATTCGCAAAAAGTTCGGGCGTTTTCGTGCCAAAGTTCCCGTGATACCCTCATCAGCATAAATATCTACAAATCGCCACTTGGGATTTTTTGCTATTGCTTCCGAATAGTGTGCTACCTGTGCCTTATAACTTTCAATCTGATCATCGCTGTCCGTACTCACACGGCAATATGCGGCAACACGCAGTAAAGCGTTCTCGTCATTATGCTTTACAAGCAACGGATTCGCTTCTATCTTTGTTACTATCTTTTTAGCTTGCGCTTCCACAATTACCTCCAATACCGTTTTCGGACACTTCTACGCCGCCTATAAATCGAACAACAATATTACCGTCGGCTTTCACGATTATTCTTTCTATGATTTTTCGTAGAAAGCCTTTCTGCAAATATTCCTGCTCTTGCGTTAGCTGCTCGGCAATATACTCGGCAACAGTATTCTTACTGTTATATCTACAAGCCGCAAACTTTAACGATGCACATTCCATTATCAGCTTTTTACCTGTATTAAAGTTCGGCGTCCGCTCGTTGATGTATCTGCCTATTTCATTCATATAACGCATAATCTCCTGCGTTTTTATATAAGTCGGCTTATCTTCGCTCGCGTTCAGTAATTGTGAATTATCTTTTACAGCACACAACACTTTCCGTACACCACAAAAAATAAAATTATCGTCAATATACTTCTCGCATTTACAGCCGCCCTCGCAATACCACTTTTCGCGTATTCCCCAAGTAACTCTGCGGTGTAACAATCTACTGCACTCACCGCAATATACAACACCTTTTAGATATTCTATGATTTCAGGCTGTTTTTCTTTTTTGTGTCCCTTTGCTTCCTTTTGACTATTGACTTTCTCGAAAGTTTCACTGTCAATTATCGCAGGATAATTGTTCTCGCCTATGTACTTGTTGTTTTGGATAATGCGCACAACGGTATTCTTATTCCACTCGCTTCTTCCCTCAAAAAAGATTACTCCACGTTCGGATAAATCTATGGCTATTTCTTTGAGAATTTTCCCGTTCAAATAGGCATTGAATATCTCTTTTACTACTTCGGCTTCACTCGGAATAATGACTATCATGCCGTTTTCAATTCCGTATCCGTAACTAATCATTCGATTTGCCATAATTACCTCCGCACATATATCTTCAATTCTAAATCACATTTTAATCTAAACGTAAGCGCTCCGTCATCTTCTGCATACACGGTTTTGACAATACGCGAGAATACACCCTCATCCATTTCAGTCATAAAATCCATACTGTTGGCAAGAAAGCGTTTTAACTCTCGTAAATTCTCAATACATAATTCTTCCTCGTCCTCGTTTATGAGTTTTAATCTGCGACAGCGCAATTCCGTCATGCGATTCTTATATTTGTCAGTTTTTCCGAGATAGGTAACTTCGTCGATTATACCGCTCGCATATAGTTCCGCATACACTTTATTCTGATCTGCTAACGACGCTATCTCGTTATCTATTACGGCGATTTCGTCATTCCCTGCATTTACCTTAACCTTCAATGTATTAAGCTGCGCAATCGTTTCGTCGATAATCACTTTTTCGTTTTGCTTCAAGGTATTATACATTTGCACAAATGCGGACTTTATTTCAAAGTCGGTATAGATAATCGAATTGCATTTATTAACACCATCGACAGTACCCTTGTTATTACATAGCCAAACCATTTCCTGTGTTTGCAAAAATCTTTTTCTATAATTGCGATTACAGCATCTGCATTTAAGTTTCCCTTGCAAAAACTCCTTTTTGCCTGAATGAACGGTTGTATATCGCTCATCGCGCTCGGCCTTTACTTTCTTTACCGAATCAAACATTTCCCTCGTAATAATAGGCTCATGTGTATCCTTTGCATAATACATTGGCAAAGCACCTTTATTCGGACGTGAACGAAGCGGTAGTATTTGCGGTGTGTAGAATTTTTGCATGAGCATATCACCAACATACCGTTCATTGTTAAGCATATATTTAATTCCGCTCATCGTCCATCGCATATTCCCTTGTTCGGTTCGGCGCATTTCTTTTACTATATTGTTCGCACCCATACCCGATAAATACAGCTCAAACACTTTGCGTATTCGTGCTGCTTCTTCTTCCACAATTACAAGCTCGCCGTTTTCAAGTCTGTAACCATACGGCACGTTAGGCGTAACAAATGTTCCGTCTTCCATTCGCATACGAGTGGATAACGCCATACGCCGTGAAGCCGACATAGCTTCATTTTGCGCAAACGCACTCTTAATGTAAATTATCATTTCAGAGTTATGTATGGATGTATCAATATGGTCATTCTCAAAATATACGCTCGCACCGTAGGACTTTAACGCTCTGATAGACTCTAAACATTCAAGCGAATTTCGAGCAAAGCGCGTAAAACTTTTTACGACAACGCGGTCTATCTTCCGATTTTTCGCGTCTTTCATCATACGCTTAAACTCATCGCGCTTATCTACTTCTGTACCCGTTATACCCTCGTCCGCATAAATATCTACAAGCGTCATTTTGTCGTTATGACGTATATAGTCGGTATAATATCTTACTTGCGCAAAGAAGGAATTAACCTGATCTTGCGAATCTGTACTTACACGGCAATACGCCGCAACCCTTATCTTTTTCTCGTCTTTTTTCGTAGGGTTTATTATTATGACTTGTTTTGCCGTATTCTCCACTTTGCTACTCCTATACGATTGATGACACCGAGCATCCCATTTGCTCTGCATTTTTACGGTTTAGCCGTTCCAACACTTCCAAACTAACCGCTTGTTTGGCGTATAATCTTTTCAATATATCTCTCGCCAACAGATATATAATTAAGTTCTCTTGCTTTTGCTCTGCGCTTATCAAATTCCCTCCTTTGAAAGATGTAAGCGCAACCGGCATAACTCCGATACGATTACACCTTTCGATGTTCGTCTTTCTTCGTCATGCCGTTAGGCAATATTTAATGATAAATAAATGCAAGAGCGAGGGCCATACGCTCTCGCTCTTATACTCTTTTATTCGGTTTTTTTCGGGCCATACTCATTCAACAGAGCCTTGCACCCTGCACCAATGAGTTCCTCTTTTTTTAATTTACCTTTCTCTTTCAAAACGCCTATGATTTGTAAGAGATTGACTAATTCTTCGCTAATAGGTTCTTCTACAATATTCAGTGCCACATGATTCTCTGCAATTCGGTTATACAGATCCAAAAACTCCTCTGCTTTCCGACTCAAATGCCTGACTCGCAAAACCAAAACCTCGTCCAACTTGCCCGCTTTACAATCGCTTATTAACCGCCGCAACGCAGAACGCCGTTTATAGCTTTGAAAGCGACCTATATCTATATATTTTTCTACAACAGTACCGTCAGACGCGACTGCATAATCATGTAACTTCTGTAATTGTGCTTCTATTATGTTCGGAATATCGACACGCGCACGATAAATGTAAATACCGACTTTTTTCATTTCCTTTTCTCCTATACTTGAATTGAGTAGTTGCCTATATGAAAACTAAAAGCGAGGGCCATAGTCCTCGCTTCGTGATTGGTTATTCTGTTTTATTAGGGCCATACTGACTTTGCAAGGCTTGATACCCTGCGACAATCAGCTCCACCTTTGTTATGCCGTGCTGTTTCAGAAACGTATTTATTTCCTCGCCATACTCACGGTCAATGCTTGTTCCGAACATTATACTTTTTTCTTTTCGCTCGTCCTTATGTCTTTCTTCATAAGTTCGCTTTACGATGCGGCTCGGCGTATCTTCTTTTCTTCGCGGCATAGTTTTCTCCTTATGCTACATAAACGATTTCGTTTAAGATTTCTTCTTCGATAAGTCTTTGTATTTTGGTCTGTCTGCGATAATCTTCCACAAAATCGCCCGTGCGCTTATACCTCTCGTCGTGTTCAAGCCTTGCTCGCATAGCTTCTTGCAACTCGTCCGCTTGTTTGTCTACGCCGTGAAGGTAAGTGGGCAAATCGGCAATCGTCCAATCAATACCCCTTTTTTCGAGATACAGTTTTTTAAGAGTACCGTATTTTCCGTAAACGTGCTGTTGGGGTTTGACCTCTTTCTGATAGATTTTTATTTCCTCTACCGTAAGCCCCTGCCCCTGCTCTGCCTTCAAAATTACTTGTTCTTGCTTCGTCATATTGATTACCTCCGTAAATCGTATATATACGATACTACTTTATTTTTGTTTTGTCAAGCCTTTTTTGAAAATTTTTTTGAAATTTTTTCGGCATTAGGCTACGCCCATTTTGAGCGCAGCCATACCGATAAAATTGCTTTATGTTACGAGCGCCGCAATACCTCTGACAAGGAACGGACAAGCAACGACGATTACTGCGATAACCACCAAGCCGATGACATAGTTGATTAGCATTTTACGCGCCTTTTCTTTGTCCTCGTTCTTGTGGGCTATCGCTATCATAACGCCGATGACAATACTCCACACACCTGCCGAAGCTAAAAGCACCCACCACATATACGGCTCATACTGTTCAAACAGATACTCAACGTAGTTGGTAACTTCTTCGTACTGATCGCCAAGCTCTTGCTTATAGCTGTGTCCGCAATCAGAACAAGTATAAGTCCTCGTCGTTTTGCCGTTAGCCGTAGTTGTTTCTGTGATTGAGTAGTTATGCCCGTTTGCGCTTATCTTTGTATCGAAAGTATGTCCGCAACTCTCACAAGTACTCCGGCGCAGTCCGTCTGCAGTACAAGTCGGCGCGGTTATAATCACGTTGTTATAGTTATGCCCCGTTGGGTATGTTCCGTCCGTTTCGTAGTAACCGCTTCCGCACACTTGGCAAGTGAACACCGTTTTCCCATAGTCGGTACAAGTCGCGGGTTGGTATGTGGCTTCATAGTTATGACCGAGCGGATGGGTATAATTATCCGTATAACTATCTCCGCAACGTGTGCAAGTATATACGGTATATCCACCGCTCGTACAAGTGGGCGCAACCGTAGAAGCGACATAATAATGCCCCATTTCTTCCAAAGAATAAGCCTTATAGGAATCTCCGCACTGCGTACACTCATATAGCAAATACCCCGCCGTTTCACAAGATGCTCCCAAAAATTCTTCTACATAGTTGTGTGCTATTGTATAAGTAAAAACAGCACTTTGCTTATTAGACGATAGCTTAATAGTATGCTCACCCTCTTGTGTTATCCAAGTGTTCCTCTCATAAGATTCTCCGTCTAATGTAGCTGTCCAAGTAGCGCGTTCCCAAGTAAAGTAAACAGCATTATCCGTTTCTGACTTTATAAACTCACCGTAAAGCTCTGCGCCTACCTGCACCCACATTTCGCTTGTTGAGTTACCGTAACTATCTTCTGCATAAAAGTAATATATCCCGTCATCTGCCGTGTCTGAAACAACATAGCTACTTCCACTCGTCTGCCAACTGTTATTATCTTTTTTATAATATAGTTTCGCACTTCCCGAATTGTCTGTTGCCGTAACAGTAAAGCTATTATTGCTATTTGTTCCAAAAGTTGCCCCTGAACAAGACATTGTTGGGTTTATATCATCGAAATTAACATAATAATACGAAGATTTATTTCCTGCCCTATCTACCGCATAGAAAGTGTATCTCCCATTTGTGCTTCCACGATTTATTGTAACTTGCGTTGTTCCTGCCGAGCGATATACGCTACTGTCGGGCGATTTCATATAGATTGCTCTTACACCGCTTATGTTGTCAGAAGCGTTTACGGTAAAAGTATTATTAGTATAATACCCCGTAGTAACTGTACTTGCGCCGATCATCGTAGGGGATTTAGTATCTACTGTAAAATAACAATATAAAGAGAAGCCCCAATGCCATTGCGTATATCCTGCACCGCTTGAAAATGAGTATGTCATTAAGACACGATATAACCCATCTGCCAATGTAGCAGTTACACTCCCCTTGCCTGTTGCAATGGAACTCGAATATTCATCATAAATTGTTAGAGTATATTTCGATTGTGAACCTGTAAATGTTACGGTAGAAAAATTGATATAATCCTTGTTATTCAAGGTTGCTGTTCCCGATGTGCTTGTAGATCCTGCAAGTGTTAAACTTATATTTTCGTGTGTATTGCTCAAACTTGTCGTCGCAGTCACTACCGCCGCATCGGTTACATCTCTCGTACTTCCACCACCCCACATTGATTGAGAATATGTCCCATTTAACATTACTGTATAATTAGGCGTGGTCGCCGCACTCGCAGTTGTAGGTTTGTCTGCGAATACGGCAAGTAAAGCAACCAACGCTAAAAGCACAACTATCGCTATGCCCGTCAAAAAGCATTTTGTTTTTACTCTCATTTATTCCTCCTCTTTCTTTTCTTCACTGAATAACTCTCTCGCATATTTCCCTGCCTGTATGCGAACACAAGCGCGAAGCTCTGTCGAACCTACGAAAAATGCTTGTCCCGTAACCGCCGAGATTATCATGCGCTGTTCTTCGTCGTTGAAGCTGTCGCCCGCTCTGTAAACGTCCAAAACGTCTTTCATATCGGGCGCGGACAGCTTAAAGATAAACGTGTATTGACTGTTCTTTATAATCGCACTTGTCTTGCCGCGAAGCTCCTCGTTTGCGTTCCAATCGGCTATGTTCTGCGTTGCAGGTATGAAACTACCATTGTACTTTCGTATTCTCTTTGACATCGAATAGAAGAAGTCGAGCGCGATAGGAAACTTCGGGTCTATGTAAAGGTGCGCTTCGTCTGCAATAATAAGCGTTCGCAAGTTCGCGCCGTTTTTGTTCCGCTCCCTCGCGTTTATGACCTCTTGTTCGATGAAGCGGAAAACAAGTAGCATTTGTGCGTTGGCAACTACGTTGTTCTTGTTCGCAAACAGCGACTGAAAATCGAAGTCTATAAGGTCGGCATTTACTTTGAGCGTACTCGGCGCGTTCCATATATCGCTGTATCTGCCGTTGACGAACTTTTGCAAGTACAGCTCCGCCGTTCTCATATCTCTTTTCGTCAGTTCGTCCATTTGCGCCGTATCCTTGCTTTGCAACGTATCGAGCAAGTCCGAAAACAACGGGAAGTAATCTGCGGGGAACTCCGAGCAGTCCGTATTTTCCGTTATACCCATACGCTCGTATGTTTCAACGGTAAGATTGTTTATAAGCTCTATAACATCGAGCGGCGCGTCCGCAAGCACTATTTTGAAAAACGATTCAAGCATTTTTAAGTGCGTATTGAACGTAACCTTGCTGTCCGCTACGCTACCGTCCTCCGTTAAAATCTTGTAGATGTGGAACGGGTTAATTCTGCCCTCTCTCGCGTTTCCCACGTTGATTACATTACCGTAAAGATTGCGCGTTAAAGCAAGATACTCGGCTTCGGGGTCGAGCATTATTACTCGTGTTCCGTTCGTCCACTCGTTCAAGATAAGGTTTTTCAAGAAGTATGATTTACCCGATCCGGACTTTCCGATAATAAACGCGTTACTGTTCTGATACAAATTGCCACGCTTCCAAATATTGAAGATAAACGGAAAACCGCCCTTGTTATTTTCTCCAAGCAAAGTGCCGCCCTCGTCCATAACGAAAGTACGCACAAACGGAAACACCGCCGCAAGCGACGAACTGTTTATCCCGCGCTCTTGACTTTTGAGCGTAGACACGGGCGATACTGCCGCAGACTTAAAGCCCTCGATTTGCAAGCCGTATAAAGTTGACGGTCGGAAATTGCCCGTAAGCATTGAACGACGCGCCGCTTTCTTATAGTTGTCGTTGCCCGTATAGTTGTAAGCCGTTACCGTAAGCGTTACGTCGAACAAGCTCTCGTTCTCGGTCTGCAATGCGTCCAAAAGCGTGTCCATTGTCGCTCTGTGCGTTTGTGCGCTGTTCGCTTCGCTGGCCTTGTCCGATATAATCTGTTTTGTTTCCATCTCGCCGATACATTTGTCGATACGGCGAATTGCCTTAAACTTGTCAACGGGTTTAACGTGCATTACCACCTTTGTGTTTGGTATATTAAAAAGCTCTGCACCCCAAGCGTTCTTTACACGCAAGGGATAATCCGATACCGCCAATACTGCGGCTTCCGTTCCGTCCACCTTATATCTGTTTGCGTGGAATATAATCTCTTTCGGCTTTACCCAAGCGAGAAGCTCGTCATCTTTCAAGTCCTTGATTTCACGCTCGTCGAAGTTGCGCGAAAAGCTGTATTTCAAGAACACCGCCGTGTCGCGCATATTCAGAAGCTGTGTTCCGAGTCCGCACTTTGCGATTTCGCTCGCCACGTTTACCGCCGTGCTTTCCAAGTCAAGCTCGTTTCTGCCGTATATAATAATGTAGTAGTCTGAAAGATACTGTTTGCGGATATTGTTGAGTTTGTCGATACGGTCAATGCGCTCGGTCAAAATGTTCTCTTTAATAATCTTGATACACTTTTCCTCGTCGCTGTCCTTTGCCGCCGACAACCGCGCAAACAACTCACTTGAAAACTCGTCCAAGTTTACAGGGCGGTCTATCTTTACAATGTCCGCGCTTTGATTTTGGTCTAACAGCTTCAAGGCGTTTGCAAAGTAGTTGATGTCAATATTCTGCTGTACCACATCTTCGATACCGAAGTTCTTTTGTCCTACCTTAATCACTCTGCCGAACATACCGCCGCGATAAGCAATTAGTCCGCTTTCCTTTATTTCTTTCAAATCCACAAGCGCATCCACGCTTTCCTTTGCGTTCTTTGCTTCTAACGTGTATTTCTTTTTCGAGAATAGGAATCGTATATTCTCGTACACGCAAGTGTAAAAGATACCGTCGGGCGTAGGGATGAACATACCCACAGCCACAAGACCGAGTATTACCGCAATTACCCATTGCCCCATTGTTACAGCAATAAAGATAATGCCGAACACGATAAGCGCAACGATAATGTCCGCCATAGAGTAACACTTCCACACGGTATTCTTTACCTTGATTTTTTTAGGTATGATACGCATTATTCTCCACCTCCTTCGGTTGCGCCCGTATCTGCGCTTCCGTCGTCTGAATATTTCTCGTCGCCGCCGCTATCCGAACTACTGCTGTCCGAACTGCCGCCACCGTTATTGTTTGAATGCCTATTGTGTCTTACTGCGTGGGCTATGCCCTTAACGCCTTTCCACGCCAAGCCAATCGTCATTGCACTTGCAACTCTGCCGCCGTAGTATGCGCTTCTTAACCAACCACCGCCTGCGTGCATATCGTCGGCGGTTCCGAACAACCTTGCAAACAATGTCTGCCCTGCCGGAATAACCATAGCACCGCCGACTATCATAAATATCGTGAACACGGAATTACCGAAGCTACCCACGTTAGGAATACTCATTGACTGTATGAGCGGCAACAAAAGCACAAACACGTTCACGGACAATACCGCGCCGTAGGCAAGTATGATTTTCGTTACAAATTGTTCGCGCCAATTCTTAAACCTTGCCCCATCGTCAAGCGGAAGCGTTGACATTGCAACGGGCATACAGAAATACAAGTAAATGATTTCGTACACCCTTTTCGCAAGATTGAGTATGGCGATTATAAGCGCAATGCCGAGCGCAATGCTCGATATAAGCGCGGGCAAATACATAAACGTATTCGGGTTTACCATACCGTTGCATTTCCACGAAGTGGGCCACACGCCGAAAAGCGCGGCGTTGTAGCCACCGAAAATATCCGATACGGATAAGCTCGTTACATTGATTTTATTAATGTTGTAACCGTTTATCCAATTCCCCACACACGCATTAAATAGCGCGTTTGAGAGTTTATTTGAGTTGTCGATTTGGAATATTCGGGCAAGTAACTGTAACAACGAATTAGCAATTAAAATCCCCAAGAACACGACCGCGAGCATAGCCATAGTGCCGAGTAAAGCCAAAAAGAATTTGCCGACTATCGTACTTACGTTTCTGTTGTTTGCTATTATGTTCTTGACAAGTCCGACTATCGTGAAAATACAAGTCAGACCTACCGCCAAGATGAAGATGCACCAAAAAATTGTGCCTACTGTCGAATTTCCCGCAAGGTATTCGATTATGTTTACCGACTGCCCGTTTACCCTTACGTTCGTTACCCCTGCGATCGCCGAGAATATTTCCATAAGCCCGTCTATAAGCTGTAACAACCATAAGAACAGTTGCAGACAAAGCTCTTGAAAAAATATAAGCATTTATCCTCCTTTCCGAAAAAGTCAAGGCGGCAAGTTGCCCTGCCGCCTTGTTCGGAATTATTGTTTTCTTACGCGCCTACCCACGCAGACAAGCCGTTGATGAGAAGCGGTGCGCCCATAGCCACAACGAATATAATCACGATACCGATAATAAGGTTTTTGACCATATCTCTTGCATTGATTTTTTCTTCGTTTCTGTGCGCGATTGCAATTTTGATACCGATATACGCGCCCCAAATTACGACCACCGCCGCAAGCGCGATTACTATGTACAGCCAAAAGCTGTCCATAAGTCCTTTGAGTTTTTCGACGATTTGAGCAAGACTTCCGTTCAAGCCTTCGTCTGCTGCTAACAAATTGATATTAAACACTATTCTTTTCCCCTCCTATTACTTCTGTGCTTTCTTTGCCTTGATTTTCTTGTATGCAATGAATCCGCCGACACCGCCGAGCGCAAGCACGACAAGAATTACAAACAGCGCGATTGCCGTTCCGTTGCCGCCCTTTTTCGTTTCGGTTAAGTCCGTATTTGGCTCGTCGGGTACTGTGGGTTCGTCGGGCTGATTCGGTTCGTCGGGAATCGTAGGCTCGGTAGGCTGTTCAGGTTCAACGGGCGTTGTAGGCTCATTGGGTTCATTGGGTATTTCGGGTTCTTTCGGTTCATCGGGATTTTCGGGCTGTTCGGGTTCGGTAGGTTCAACGGGTTTTTCCTGCGCCGTTACCACTACCGTCTTTAACTGTTCGCCGTTCTCGTCCGCGAGTGTGATAACGACTTGTCCGTAAAACTCGGAATAGTCAATCTTGTTGCCCGTTTCTTTTCTCTCCGTTACATTGCCTTCTTCGTCCGTGAAAGTTACCGCAAAGTATCCGCTTTTCTTATCGCCGCAGTTGCAAATGCGCAATACGATAAGGCTCATATTCTCGCTGTCGTCCATAGTCTGAATTTCATAAGCGTGCTTATGAATTTCGGGAATAACGGGTTCTTCGGGTTCGGGAATATATCCAATGTCGCCGCTCGTTACATAGTCCGAAAGATAGCTATAATTGCAGTCCACACAAATATGGCGCGTATAGCCAAGACTGTCGGGCGTTGCGGGTACAAGCACGTCCAAATACTTATGTCCTTTGGGCTGTACATAGTCCGTTACGAATCTGTCGCCGCAATCGTTGCAGGTATGGTCGGTATAACCGTAGGTTACGCACGTTGCCGCGTTTACCGTTTCAGTGTAGGCGTGTCCGTTCGGCTCGGTGTAGTCCGCGATATAACTGTCTGCGCAAGTTGCGCAAGTGTAGGTTGTAAAACCGCCCGTCAAGCAAGTAGGCTCTGTTACTACCGCTTCGTAGGTATGTCCGAGCGCGTCGATATAGTTATCGAAAAACACATCTTCGCAGATAGAACAGGTATGCTCGGTATAACCTCTTTCGGTACAAGTGGGTGCAACTTCGACTTCCTCATAATCGTGTCCGATTTCGTCCGTATAGTTGTCCGAATACTCATAGCCGCATACGGTACAGAAATGCGTCGTATAGCCTTTATGAGTGCAGGTATTGGGTACGACTACAACCTCGAACGTATGTCCCTTTGCGCTTTCGGTTTGCTCGGTGTATGTATGACCGCAGTCCGCACACGAATACAGCGTATATCCCGCCGTCGTGCAAGTTGCCGCTACAACCGATTCGGTGTAGTTATGCCCTTTGGCATCCTTGTAGTTGTCTTGCTTTTCGTCACCGCAGTCCGCGCAAATATATTTCGTATAGCCTTGTTCGGTACACGTTGCCGCGACTTCCGTAAGTTCGTATTCGTGGTTACATACCTCGTCTGCGCTCGCCGCGCTTGCCGAAGTGAACCCCGTGCATACAAACCCCGATACGAATAACGCTACGCTTGCCGCAAGCATTATAATGGTAGATTTGATTGTCTTTGTCATTTTTTATCTCCTTTTTATTTGTTTTTTGCTTGGTCTTGCAATTCCAAAAGTTTGGGTAGCTCTTGTTCCAAATACTTGATGAGTGCCTTTAACTTTTGCTGTACGCTTATGTCGTAATTCTCGATAATGAGCCGAATAAACGTAATTTTATCTTCGAGCTTCGTGCGGATCAGTGCCGCAGCATCTTCTTCCATAAGTGCTTCCGCCGCCCGAAATACCTTTTCGTGGACTTCATGAACTTTGTCTTTCCATTGCTTGTCCAATTCGGCAATGTCGATAAGCGGCTTTTGCTTTGCTTCTTCCTGCTCCCTGCGGTCAATGGCTTCGAGCTGTTCATCTTCCTCTTTTGCTTGACTGCCGCCGAGAATATCAAAAACGTAATCTCGCTTTTCAAACAGCCTTGCTTCGCGTTTTCCTATGTCCGCTTTCCCTGCCGCAAAATACACGTCTTTAAGCTCATACGACGGCGTGAACCTTGACCAAATCGGCTCATAACCTCTGACCGATACAATGGCATCGCCTTTCTCGTCGCCGTTCAGTCTTTCAAGCATACCAACCGTTATAAGCGGTTGATTGCTCGCTCCGGTGTTACTGCTCGCATTGACTTCCGCGCTCGTATTGACCGAAAAGTTTTTGATTTTCTTCTGCCCGCACAATTCCGAAAACTCTTTGCGCGTTTCGGGGTCGTCCGAGCCGATAAAAATCTTTACGTTGCAATTCGTCTTTACGATGTCGGCTATGTCCTTGCCGTACTTTGCATTGAGCTGTGAAAAGCTCTGCAATACAAATAGGTATCTGATGCCGCGACTGCGACCTACCGTTACCATACCCTCTATGTTTTCGAGCTTCGGAAGATTGCCGAACTCGTCCAAGATAAAGTAGGCTTTGCGTTTGAGTATTGCCGTTTCCGTATCCTTGCGCCGCAAGTTAAGGTTAGCCTTTTCGACAAGCTCTTTGTAGGTTTGCGTTATAAACAGCGTTACGAATCTGTGTCGTGTAAACCTTTCGTCCGGCACGATAACAAATATGGCGTTAGACTTTTCGTCCATGTTCACGATGTCTATATCGTTCTCGCTCGTCATCGACAGAATACCGTCGTCCGATAATTGCTGTATGTACGCATTGACTTCCGAAAGATAGCTCGTTAGCGTTTTGTCGCTCGTGATAAGCACGGTGTTTACAAGGCCTCTGACTTTTGAATACTCGTCGCGCCCTTCGAGCAAATACGTTTTGAGCGCGGTGGTATCTTCCGAGCAATACTTCGTAATGTTATGGTATACGTTGAAAAGCTGTAATTGCTTCTCGTCCATTTTGCCGCTTATGACGTCCTCGCAGAACGCCAAGATAAGACCGAAGATAAGGTTTCTCGCCCCTTCTTCCCATGTAGGTTGGTCTTTGTTCTGTATCGGGCAGAGCGTATAAACCAAGTCCATAGTGTTCTCAAAGATTTCGTCTTTAAGCTCTTGCACTCTCGTTCTCGCATCGTCATAAGATAAAAACACCTCGCCGCAACCGCAATACTTTCCGTCCTTACATTGTAGATTGTTCTGCAATTCCTTTACCTGACGTATACGCCGAATAAGCACTTGCATTGGATTCCACCGCTGTGAGCTGTACGGCTCGCGCAAGTCAAGCGTTGAGATTGTATAACCCTCGCTCTTTAACTGCTCGGCGTGTTTTTCGTAAAGCTCTTTCTTCGGGTCGGCTATAAGCAAGCTCGGCTTGCCTTTACTTCTTCCAAGCACCGCAATGTTCTGATCGACAAAGCCTGTTGTTTTACCGCTACCCGTAGTGCCTACAATTAAAGCGTGCAACTGACTTGTAGAGATAAGCTCTAACGCCTTGCCTTTCTTTTCCGCGCCGATTACAATTTCGTCATCCTTGTCTTTTACACCGTCCCATGTCGTTACGGTAAACTCTTTCATCTTCCGCAATCGTTTAATCGTAAGCCACTCGGTATCTTCCAAATCGTTTTCGCGCAACGCCAAGTTTTGCGCGTCTATTCTGTACAGCATTAAGAAGCCAACAAGCAACAGTCCGTTTACAACGCCTACCGTTAGCCAATAATTCTTGTTCCCGAATATGCCGCCGAAGTCCTTACCGAACAGCGCAAACAAAAACGCCACAAGCACGCTCACGAACACCGCGATAAAACCGCCTACGATTAGCCAAGATTTCCAAGACTTGCGCTTTTTGTGTTTGTGTGCTTCCTTTCTATTCATTCAAATTTCGTTACCTCCGTTTTATTTAGTTTCGCCGCTACCGCTTCCGTTACTGTCGCCCGACGAACTCTCTTTCTTTTTCCGCTCGCGTTCGATTTCTTCTTCGATTTCCTGTAAGCGGTGCGTAAAATCTCGTTCCAATAATTCCCCCTCTGCGCCGAAGCTCCTGAAAAACTTTTTGCAAGCACGGTCTATCTTGTTGCGGGATATACCGAGTGTGCGTTTCAACGGTTTACTGTCGGGGCGGCTCTTGTATTTCCGTTCCAAGATTTCGGGTTTGATGAACTTGCACAAATTCAAAACCAAGTTTCCTTGCCGCCGCTTGTAGTCCGCCTTTAAGTCCTCGATAACATGAATGTTCTTTTCGTCTATCTTGTTATGGTACTTTGGCAGATCGCTTTCCATTTCCTGCGGCGTAATAGTTTTATTTGAAAACACCGTAGGCTTACCGCAAATATTTTTTATCTCGCGCTCTCTTTCTTCTACCGCTTGATAAAACCGCCTGTTCGCTTTCATGGCTTTGGGATCCGAGCCGATGAGTAGTTGTACGATACGGTCTATGCGCGGGCGGTACTTTTCCATGTCCTTGCTTCCGTATGTCAATCGCCCCGTTTTCGGAAGGTCTTTTGCAAGCGCGATGATTTCTTTTTTTATCTTGTCATCGCTTGCCATAACCGCCCGAACACCCAACAACTCTTTTAACTCTGCCATTCCTTTGTCGCGGCTTTTATAAACCTTGTCTTTCCGTTCGCTCAAATAAAGTCCGAGCCGGACAAACATATTGTCTATGCTCTTTTTATCTATCTTGCCGCGCTTTCGATAACTCGGCGTTCCGTCCTTACTTTTGTACTTCGGCTCTTTTTCCCAAAACACGAAGTGGATATGTAGGTGGTGCGGTCTGTCCAAGTGCAACGCGCACATCAAGTCTACGTTGTCTTTATGGAATTTCGCATCCGCAAGGAATTGCGGGAATGTCCGCTTTATAAGCTCGATACATTTTTCGGGGGTGTCAATCTTATACGACTGTTCCTCGTTCAGCGATATAAACCCGTGAAAAATATGCCCTTTGTTTGCTTTGAGCCGCGCTTTCATCTCGTCCACTTGTTCTTGGGGTATCATGCCCTTGTCGTTGAACACGCCCGTATTCTTTTGTAGGTATTCAAGCGCGGTGCGTCTGCCTGTCCGCTTGCCTTCTGTCGTGATATAATCGAAAATGTTTTTCACGCCCGTCATGTCGTAGAACGCTCTGTCGCTTGCGTGTTTATCGCGCTCCTCTGCGCTCGCCCCTTTCGGGCATTTATACGGCGTGTACTGTATGTTGAATATAACGGGTTGATTGCTTATGTTTTATCACCTCCGCATTTTCTTTAAGCCCTCCAATTCGTACTCATAAAGGTAGTCCGGCGTGTCGCTTATAAGCCCTTGTTCGTACTGCTCGTTGTCCAAATTCAAGACTTTGTTTATTCGTCCCAAATCGTGAAAGAGCGACGATAAAATCGACTTGTTAATCGTTACGTTCAGCACCGTTTCTTTGAGTAGTTTTACAAGAACATTGAAGCTCTTGTCATTCAAGCTCTCACTGTTTTGCCTTTGCGACGGTGGCGCGGTTTCTTCCGACAGCGTTACTTCCCCGAACAGCTTTTCGCAAAGAATAGGTAAGCCGTAAAACAGCGCGTCGTTTACTACCTTGCTAAAACTCTTGTATTCGGGGCGTTCCATTATGCGGTCTATTTGTTCCGTTATACCGCTGTCCGTTATTCTGATATGTTTTTGTATTCCGATTTTCTCTTTCTTCTCTGCCAAGACAACGCCCTCCCAAGCGTCGCAGACGCCAAAAGCGGGTTTCCCGCTTGTTGCCCTCGAAAGTGGGAAGTATACCACTTTCCTTATCCTGCTTACCTTTTTCTTTGAAAAGCTACCACTTCCACCGCTCTTTCCTGCGGTTAAGTTACGACCTTTCTACGCTGTTTCGGTTAAGACTTTATCTATCCGCTCTTTCGCTTTTTCAAGATACCGCGCGTTTAGGTCTATCCCGATAAACTCCCTGCCGAACCGCTTGGCAACCGCGCCCGTTGTGCCGCTGCCGAAGAACGGATCCAAGACAATGCCGCCGACTTTGCTCCCGGCAAGTATGCACGGCTCTATAAGCCGTTCGGGAAACATTGCGAAATGCTCGTCCATTTTATAAGTGTTCGTACTCACTTTCCACACGTCACGCTTGCGTCTGAACTGTTGGTCAAAGTCCGAAAAATCTTCCCTTACCTGCGTTATGCCTTGCTGTCCGACATACTTGCTGTTCGCCGATCTTCCGCGCTTGTAACGCTCGCGGCTTACATCTTTTATAGGCTCTTGAATTGCCTTATAGTCGAAGTAATACTGCCGCGATTTCGCAAGCAAGAAGATATGCTCGTAGGTCTTTGTAGGACGGTCTTTTGCGCTTTCGGGCAGACAGTTTGTCTTGTACCAAATAATGTCCGAGCGCAAATACCAACCGCGCTCCCGAAGCGCAAACGCGAGCATCCACGGTATGCCGATTAAATCTTTCGGCTTTATTCCACTCCAAGATTTAGGGACTTCGTAAACGCGGTTTTGCATATTAAATACGTCCTCGTTCTTTCCGCCCTGCGTTAGAGTCATAGGACCCTTACCGCTTCCCGCGTAACTGTCGCCTATGTTCAGCCATAGCGTTCCGTCCTTTTTCAGAACGCGGTACACTTCGTCAAAAACTTTTACAAGTCGCGCTATGTATTCGTCCGGCGTTTGCTCTATTCCGATTTGTCCGCTTTCGCCGTAGTCCCGCAAGCCGTAATACGGCGGACTCGTTACGCACATATTCACGCACTCCTGCGGCAGAGTTTTTAACATCTCCGCCGCGTCGCCGCAAAGTATTTTACTCACTTTTATCCGCGCTCTCTTTTGCCGCCGCGCTCGCCACCATAACGCTGCCGATAATAACGCCGACTGCTCTTTCTTTACGCTTGATTTCCGCGAGCTTGTCCGCGCCCTTCTTGCCGTTGATTCTGTTCATTTCGGATATATCCAACATACGTTTGGCGTACAAGAACAGCCCTTTGAGATACTCGTCTTTCGTGATGAACGGCTTGCCCTCGAAAGCGTAGGCGCAAACGCCCTTTACAAACTCTCCCGCTTGTTTGTCCGTAAGTTCTTTGAGCATATCGTAATGCTCTCTCTTGATATTGATGTTTTTCATTGTTTCCTCCGTTTTTATGATTTTGAATTTCCGAACCGACTGCCCGTAGATTTGGCGGCGGTAGTTGTAGGTAACGGCTTTTTCAGCCCTGCCACAAACTGCATTTCTTCCTTTGCCATTTTCTCGTAATAGGCGTTCGGCTTGTCCTCGCGGAATTGCCCCGAAGCGCGGAAGATACGCAAGAGCTGTTCGGTGTTGTCGCCCGTGTGCATCGCAAGCCGCGCCATCAGCGAACGCTCGTTCTGCTCCTCCGTTGCCAAGACTTTATCGCCGCTCCACAGCGCAAGGAATTTATCGCCGTGCTTCGTCTTGCTCGCTTTGTCTACGACGTCCCTGTCATACATTCGCGTAAGGCTCTCGATTCCTCTGCCCGTCGTTTCCACGGCCGCTACTGCCGTAACTATCGCAGCTTCACCCGCGACCTCTGCCGCTACCTCGCTGGGCGGTATAAATACTTCGGACTGTTCTTCCTCGATATTTTTTAGCCGCTCCGCCTTTGCTTCCTGTTCTTCCGCACGTTTACGGCTCTCGACTTCCAACTCGTCAAGGCTCACTTCTTTGAACTCTTTTCCCGACCAAAACGGAAGCTCTTGCATTTTGCCAAACTCGGTCATAAGCGCTTCTCTGCTTCTGAACGGATAACCGCTCAAAGCAAGTTGCGTTTGCCCGTGTTCCGCGCACATCCGCACTTTGTACACCGTTTCGCCGTACTCGTTCTCATCTTCGATAATCGCATACGGCTCGGTATCCTTTTCAATCAAGCTCTCTTTCGCCATTACGAACTGTGTAATCTTTTCGGCAGCGGCTATTGCTCTGAACAAGATATTCGGATCGTCCTTTATCTTGTCGTGCCAAGCCTGTATGTACGCGCTATTGTTTTGTATATGCTTTTCGCTCGCTTCTATCCCCAAGTCCTGTTCCATGAATATCGAAGCTATCTCGGCGCGCAATTCTTCTTCGGCGTACTTATCCGAACCGAAGCCGCCGCTCAAATCGCGATTGAGCCTTTTTTCATGTCCGGTACTGTGTCCGATTTCGTGCAAGACCGTAGAGTAAAATTCGGGCAAGTCCACGAACGCATTTCTTTCCGGTAAATGAATTTCGTCCGTCGAAGGACGATAAAACGCTTCGTCGCCGCCGTAGATTATCTTGGCTTCGTTGTCGCTCCAATACTGCAAAATGCCTTCGGCGCGACTGTTCTTTCCGCTCGGATCTACGGTATGCTTTTCACGTTCGGGAATACCCTCTATGACGTCGCCGTTGAACACGCAATAGTATTTGCGAAGCGCAATCACGTTCTCGTCCATATAATCGTCGCGTTCCGCTTCCGTCATTCCGTCAAGCGTATGCTTATCGAACGTCTGCTTCGTCGTCTTGTCGTATAGCGAAAAGTATTCGATAGACACGCCCGCCTGTTTGCCAAGACTGTTACCTTCCTCGTCGCGCTTAAACTCCCAACCTCTTTCTGCCATTTGATTGTATGTCAGCCAACGGTTATCGCTATACCCGCGTTCCATTGTCGCGGACGTTAGAAAAAGCCTGTTGACACCGTTATATCTTTTGCCCGATATTGCAGATACGGGTGCGCCCGTAACTCGCCAACCCTGCCGCCAAAGGCTATGATTGTTTTCAAGGTTTGACATAATCGTATCGAAAAGCCTTTTTCTCTGCGGCGTGAGTTTATCGTAGATGGTTTTTTTCTCGTTATCACTCAAAACGTATCTTTACCTCCTCCGTCAGAATCGGTTGTTCGTCCCCGAAGTCGTCCTCGTCCATATCCAAGATTTCGTCTATCTCGTAGCCTTTCGGTATGACGATTTCGGGAACTCCGCTATTTTTCTTTTTCATATTACCTCCTTACTTTCCGTCTTTACCGTTACCGCTTCCGTTGCCACTCGGTTTATTGTTGCTTGCTTTGGGCGGCGTATAAACAGGCGTACCCTTTACGGCTTTGATTGCCGTATGCTCGTAATAACTCTGCGGTTTTTCGGCGCGGTATAATCCACTCGTAGAAAATACACGAAGCATTTGGTCGATGTCGTGATTGCTCCAAAACGCAAGGTAATTCATAAGCGACATATCCGAATTGCTGTGATTGCCGCGCAAGTCCTCGCCGTTGTACAGCCTTTTGACGGTATCGCCGTTCTTTGCCTTGAACGCTCTATCGAGCATTTCCCTGTCGTCCATAGCCGATAAGCCCTCTACACCTTTGCCCGTGTTTTTCCACTCGGTGCGCTTTTCGAGCTTGCTTTCAAGCACTCTCTGCATTTCGGGGGTGTCGAAGCTACGAAGCTCGGAACTGCCGTAATTGTCGCCCGTCATAGCTATAAAATGACCGCCCTGATAATACTCCATAGTCTTGTCTTTGCTGAACGAGCGCAAGTCCGCGCCTTTTGTTTTGCCGAAAATATGCAAGCCCTTTCCGCTTACCGACTTCTCTGCATAGCTTCCGCTTGCCGCGACAAACGCCTTTTGCGCGATGTCCGAAAAATCGTCGTTCTCCTGCATACAACCGTCCAAGTCTATGCAAGCGATTCCGTCTTTTCCGTCCAACGCATAGGCAAGGCATACGCCGCCGTTTTCCTTTGCGTACTTACAAGCGGTATCGAAGTCCGCCCACGTTTCGGGGTTATCGCTTTCCGCAAACTTGCCCGTATGGGGGCTTATCAGGAATTTATCCAATCTACCCGTATCGTTATTCTCGCGGGTACGCACCACCACCCAATTCGGCTTGTTCCGCATTTCTTCGGGTACGTTTCGGCGAAGCTGCGCTTCCACCTTTTCAAACTGCGCCTTTGCTTTCTCGCTCGGCGCACGGTAAACGCTCTCGTAGTCCTCGTCCGTCTTGCCCTCGATTGCAGCGATAAACTCCTGCGCCGACAAATCTTTCTTTTCGTCCCCGTCTTTCAAGTGCGCGGTAAAATCTTCGGGAATACGCAAACTTAACCCGTTTTCGTCCTTTCGCACCATTCCGCTCGGTATGTAGTAAACAAACCTCGCATACTCGCCCTTCGGCATTTTGAACAGCGTGCTGTTTTCGTAGTTGGCAATCACGGCATTTTCGCTTACCGCAATCGTACTCCATTTCTTATCGTCCTCGCTTTGCTGCTCACGGTATTCGTTCATCTCGGAATCATCTCTGCCGTACTTGTCCGCTTTCTTGTCGCCCACAAGTTCCGCGTATTCCCTTGCCGAAAGCTCTACGCGCTCCTCGCCTTTTCGCAGGGTTATTTTGAAGCTCTCTCCGATATTGGCGATAAGCGTTCCGTCGTCGCTGTATTTGTCCTCCGTAATAACCGATTGGGGAAGATAGTACACATACCCTTTATATTTGGTATCGTTGGGCATTGCTAAAAGCATTGAATTTTCGTATTCCTTGATAAACGCTTCGTGCGGGAATCCGACGGTATATCTCTGCTCACGCTCGTACTTGTCCGACATAGTGCCGTTTACCAAGCTGACAAAATCGTGCGGCTCGATTTCAATAATATCTTCCCCTTTACTTATCTCAACTTTCTTATCCGTAGGAATATGAAGTACCAACGCTCTCTCGCGGGTATCGCTATTTAAGTCCGTAGTGAACGCACCCTCTTTAATGCGGTCATTGAAAATGCTGTACGCATATCCCTCGTAACCGCTGCCGCTCGGCATCATAAAGCGCGAATTTACCTGATACTTTTTGATAAGAGCTTCGGGGCTGATTTTGCAAGTAAGCCATTTCTTATCTACGGTGTCGCTCGTATTCTCGAAGCTGTATTTTTCCGTTCTGTACTGCTCGGCGGCTTCAAGCGTTTTGAAATCGTATGTACCCTGTCCCCACGTTCCGTCCGTCGTGTCGTAACGCGCCGCGACAACAAAATCGTTTTTGCGCTGTATAATAGCGATATTCCTGTCGTCCCTATCTTTTACAATGCTTAATACCTTATCGCCTCTTGCGGTAAAGTTTTTGTATTTGTCCTGTGCCATTTCTTTCTCCTTTTCTTGTTTTTTTGCCTTGATTCTTTCGCTGATTTTATAAAGCTCTTGCGGCTCGATGCGCTTGAACGAATAACCTTTATATTCATTGACGGTTGCCGCATTATAATCCACCGTAGCTTGCAAAGCTATATCCGAGCCGTAATCTCCTTCCAGATAAACGACTTCGCCGCTTTTCTTGTTCAATGCGTAGGCATTGAAAACGGGTAGACTGTCCTCGTTTTCTTCTTGGACGGTCGCGTATAGAATCACTTGCCTATCGCGTATTCTATCCGCAAAACCGTCCAATATCGCGGGGTGAACGCTTAAACAGCAATCGCGGCGTTCGTCCTCGCTTTCCGACATAGGAATCGTTCTCGCCCATTCTTTGTTATCTCGACTGTAACGCCCGTCCCACTCGTGTTCGTTTATGGTGGTCGCTACGATAAACGCCACGCGCTCCATACCGTATTTGTCTATGAGCGCGTCCTCGAAACCACTCTGTAAACGCATACCGTCGTAATTGCCGTTCACCGCTCCGTTGATTGCGAATTTGCACTCCATATTCGTCCTGTGCGATTCACGATAATTGGACATTTCGTTATGCGCGTGGGCATACTTCGCCGTTTGCAAATATACCGACTTTGCAAGCCGCTCCGCTTCCGCTCTTGCAAAATACTCACTGCGAAGTTGAGATACGAACTCCGAAAAATTAGGTCTGTTTGCGATAACACGCCGCTCCGTTTGCAGTCTGTCGTTCAGCCATATATTGTCGCCCTCTATCCTCGCGCCGTAGCTTGCCATAAGCTCCTTTACGTTCTCGACGGGGCAATTTGCGTTTTTTGCTAATGTTTGCACGTCGATTAAGTCCGTCGTGCCACCGTAAATTCGTTCCGACCCGGCGCAATAATCTTCCAAAATCGCAAAGATTTTGTCGCTCTCCGAGCCACCGCCGACGATAAGCGGATTGTTCTTTGCCGATTTTATTCTCACGTCGCGGATTGCCTTTGCTTTTTCGTCGAAATAGCTCCGCGCCTCTCTCCCGTCCCTAAACTCGCGCAAGGGATTTCCGTCGTACAAACCGTTGTAAGCAAGTATCGTCATTACGTCGGTAGTATCGCCAACTTTAAGCTCTTTACCGTCCTTGCCTCTTGCAGAAGTATCGTTTATAACGTACCAATCGCTTGTTACGTTGTTATGCAAAAGCATAAGTCCTTCCGCATACTTTTTTACGCTTTTGCTTTCGTTCAGCAAGTATGCCGGCTCTTTTTCTACAACGGTCAGATCGTCCGAAAATACGGGCAAGCTCATATCCTCGATTTCCTGTTCGGTCTTGCCGCCCAAGATAATGTTCAGTTCCTTTTCGGCGTCGAACGTAATCTTCGCCATTTCCTGCGCCACCACTTTCAATTCCGCGTTTTCGATGTGATTTCCAATAGAGCGTTTTACCGAGTCCTTGTCCCAACCGTAGTATTTCAGCTCGTCGCGCCAAATGCGTTCGGTGTATTCGTCCATAAGTTGTGGCATAAATGCTTTCATCGCTTCTGCCGTAGGATTCGGCTTTTCCGCAAGATAATCGTCCAAATCTGCGCGTTCTTCGTAGTTCGTTTCTATAAAGTCTATCGTGAACCGCTCGTCAATTGAATCCATCTCGCCCGACGCAACGACTCCCGCAGCTTCCGCAAACTGCGAACGCGCTGCCATATACGCTCTGCCGTGTTCAGATTCCAAATACATTTTCCATACGGGCTTTTCCACGCCGAATAACAGTCCGTCCTCGAAATCGGTGATAACCTCCGCTTCTCTTTCGGTATCGTCTTTTCCGAGTATGTAAACTTGCACTCCGCGCTCGAATGCCCGCTTTGCCGCGTCTTTTCGCATAGGCAACATACCGTCCCAAAAATATCCGTATTCGTGCATATCTTTTGCACCGACGGAATAATCGGGAAGTATCTCCACCTGCATTAACGCGGTCTTATCTTCCTTGTCTATGATGTCATCGTCCTCCTTATTGTTCCTTTGCGTGGGCAACGCTCTGTAATTGTCATCGTCCGTTTCAGCGTCGTCGCCCGCTATAACCTCGTCCTTTTTGTCCAAGTCAAGCTCGGCGTTCAATTCCGTTTGCTCGCTCAAAAGTTCAAGCAAATGCTCCTTGTGTTCAAACGGTTTTTCCACTTGCTCTTTGGCAATCTCCAAATCGTCTTTTAATTGTTTCAGCCTGTTTTCAAGCCGCTCTTTACGCTTCGGGAAGTCCTCTATAAAGTTTTCCAAGCGCGTCAGATTACCGCTTGCACTTTCGCCTATCGACAAAGTGTACTGTCCGTTCGCCGTAAGCGTTATTTCGCGCTCGGTTGCCGTGAGTATGGTTATGGGGTTCATACTTATTTTGAAGCCGCGATATTCCGCTACTGCCGTTTCGGGCTTACTTTTATACAACGCTTCCGTGAGAGCTTTCCCGCCCTCTTTCTTGTCAGTATAAACCGTACCGTTTACGCTTATCTCAAACGCTTCGGGATTTTCGGGTTTACTTGATTGCAAGTGCATTAAGTCAAGCGTTACACGCTCTATCAAAAGCTCCTGCTTGCGTATATCTTCGGGGAAATCTTTACGAATTTTGTCCTGCAATTCGTATAGATTCTTTTTATACTGCCCCTCCAAAACGCGAAGTCTTGCTATCTCGGCGTCGACCTCCATTTTGCGCTTTATCTTCGGGTTCGCCGCCGTAATAGCTTTTATCTCGGCATAAGACAAAGTGGTTTCGTCTATGTCCTCCGCTTCGCGCACCGTCAAATCGCCCTTGTTGATTTGCGATATGAACTTTTGCTTATTTTCAAGTATCTGATAGGAATAACTGTCGAACGTGCGCTCGGTAACGTAGGTATAAATATCTACCTTTTTGTTTTCGTTGCCTTGCCGGATAATTCTGCCCTCGCGCTGTTCCAAATCGCTCGGTCTGTACGGCGTGTCCAAATGGTGTAACGCCACAAGCCGCTTTTGCACGTTCGTTCCCGCGCCGCATTTTTCCGTACTGCCGATTAGTATTCGTATCGCGCCCGAATTGACTTTATCGAACAGGTCTTGCTTTTCTTCGTCTGTTTTGGCGTCGTGAATAAACGCTATCTCGTCTTTGGGAATACCGCGCTGTACGAGCTTATATTTCAAGTCGTTGTAAGCGTCGAAGTCCGTGCCGTATTCATAGTCCTCAAACCGTTTCTTCGGCGTGGATAAATCGCAAAACACAATCTGCGTTCCATTAAAATCCGACGTGCGCTCCCATATCTCGCGTATGTACTCCGAAGCCACGTTGAGCTTGCTGCCTTCTTCGTCCTCCGATTCGGGTACGAAACAGCGCGGATCCAACGCGAGCTTTTTACCGTCCGACGTGATTTTGAGCATATTGTCCTCATACGGACTGACCAAGCCTTGATGTATCTTGTCGGCACGTTCGGCGATTTGCTCCGCGAGCGCGATTACCGTATCGCTCGGCTTCAAATTGATAACGTGCTTTTCCGCTTCGGGTACGTTCAGCTTTACCATGTCCGCTGTCTGCACGTCAGCAAAGCTACGGTACATTGTCAGTAGTTCGGGTAGGTTCGTAAACTTTGCAAACCTTGTTCTCGCCCTGTAACCTTGACCGCTTGGGCTTAATTCCATACTCGTTGTCGTTTCGCCGAAATCGGCTGCCCACCCGTCGAAGAACGTAATACCGCTTGCCGCCAACGCTTTCGGTTGCAAATAGTTCTGCATTGTGTACATTTCCGACATCGAATTGCTTATAGGCGTTCCCGTGCCGAATACTATACCCCTATCGCTGCCGTGAAGCTCTTGCAAGTATTCGCATTTGAGCTTTATATCGCTCGCCCTTGCGCTTGCCGCGTTCGATACGCCCGCCACGTTGTTCATCTTCGTGAACAGGTACAAGTTCTTGTAGTAGTGCGCTTCGTCTATGTAGAGATAGTCTATACCTAAGTTCTCGAAGGTCAGTACGTCGTCTTTCTTGTTCCCGTCCATCAGCTTTTTGAGCATTGCTTCACGGCTCTTTTTGATACGCTCCAAGTTCTTGACCGCGCCGCGCGGCATACCGTTTTCCATCCATTGCCGCTCTACCGTTTCTTCGATGAGCTTTATTTCCTCGCGCAGCTTTTTTATCTGCCGATTCTGCGATACGGGTATTTTCGCAAAGCTCGACTGTGCGATGATGATTCCGTCCCAATCGCCGAACGCAACTTTACTCACAAACTTTTGACGATTGTCCTTTTCCAAGTCCTCTTTGGTTGCAACAAGAATTTTGGCGTTCGGATACAGCTTGCGCCACTCGCCCGCCCATTGTTCTACCAAGTGGTTAGGCACGGCGACCATTGCTTTATTACAAATGCCGAGCTGCCGCATTTTCATTATCGAAGCGACCATCGTATACGTCTTGCCGCTTCCCACGACGTGGTGCAAAAGCGTACTGTCGGGACTCGATATGATACGGTGTACGGCATTCTTTTGGTGTGGATTCAGTTCTATTGCGGGGTTCATTTCGGGGAATTTGAGATAACTCCCGTCATAGCTCGGCAATTTGATTTTGTTGAATAGGCTGTTGTACGTCGCTTCCAATTCTTCTCGGCGTTTTGGTTTTGCGTATATCCACGTCGCGAAAAGCTCTTTGATTCGGTTTTGCTTTTCCCTTGCCGCTATTGTTTCGGGTTGATTGACCACCCTGCGCTCATTACCGTTTTCGTCCACCACCGTGTCGTAGATCGTGGTTGCCCGCATATTCATAGCGTCTATGAAAAGCCTGTACGCGGGGGCGCGTTTCGTGCCGAACACCTCTTTTTGCTTCATCTGCGTATTGTGGCGAACGCTGTCTTTTTGGTCTAAACGCCAACTGCTGTCGAACGGGTTATAATAAAGATTTACGTCGCCTCTGTCCCACCAACGAACGCCTACAAGCTCGCAATAAAAATCTTGATAGTATTCCTTGTCTATCCACGTAGCGCCGAGCCGCACCGAAATCTCGCTTGCGGTTACGGGCGTGGGCTGTACTTGCTCTAACGCCGCTACGTTGCGCTTGTATTCGGGATTATTTCCGGCGTAATATTCCGCTTCGCCGAGCTTATCCGCGACTCTGCCTGAAAGATATTCTTCGGCTGTTTCAAAGCCCGAATATTTATCGTCCGGCTTTACGGTTTTCGGGTTGCGGAACACGCTGTCGCCAAGCTCGAACAATACGGTATCGTAGTCCTTACCCGTTAGCTCCTCGATGTACGCTATATCCGCTCTGCCGCGCTCGTTTTTACTTATCTGCAAGGCCTCAAAGCAATCGTCCGTGTTAGTGGGTACGATATACGGGCGTATGGTGCGCTTGTAGAATATTTCCGCTTTGCTTACCTTTTTTGTTTCCTTGTCTATGTCCTCGCAAGCAAACAATAACGCCGCGTCGCCGTCGTCCTTGAATAATCGCGTGTTCGTCTGGCTATTCACTTCGCCGTACTTTTTGACGAACGAATCATACATACCGTTAAGCCGCTTTTGTTCTTCCTGCAACGCTTCGTCCGAACAACCTTTTATCTGAATGTCCAAGATTTTGTGCAATTCTTCGCGCAATGCTATCATTCCCTGCAAACGCTGATATGCGTCTTTGGGGAAAGCTGGTATGCGCTGCTCTACCATTTCGTCGCCTACGCGCATATACAGTCTGCCGCTGTCCGCTTTGTAACACATAGGTTTTACGTTGTAGTCAACTTCTTTTTCGTCCTCGATAGGCTCGTTTTCGGCTGATAGATAAAAGCCCTACGGCAAGTTCTTTACGGCTTCCGTAATCGCTTCCGACAGTTCGCGCCCGTCGGGTTTTACCGTTATATCTTTACCGCCGTACAGTCCCGTTTCTTCCGCAAGCGTGCCGAGTATCATTTCGGGGTGCTTGATAAAGTAATTATTTATTTCGTACCCTTCGTCTGTCTTGCCCGTGCCGAGCCACTCTATGTTTTCCGTATCGGCATTGATTTTTTCCGTGCGTTTACGGAAGAACAGAATGTCCGCTACCGCTTCCGTTCCCGCCGTCTGTTTGAACGCCGTGTTCGGCAGTCTGATCGCGCCCAAAAGCTCGGCGCGTTCGGCAACGTATTTCCTTGCCGAAGGGTTGAGCTTGTCCATAGTGCCTTTGCTCGTTACGATTGCAACAATGCCGTTCGGCTTTACTTTGTCAATGGACTTGGCAAGAAAATAATCGTGTACCTTGAAGTTATAACGGTTATACGCGCTGTCCGCTACGCCGTAACCGCCGAACGGTACGTTGCCCACAACAATATCGAATTTATTGTCGGGGAAGCTCGTGTCCTCGAAGCCTTTTATCTGCACGTTCGCTTGCGGATACAATTTCGCCGCAATTCTGCCCGTAAGGTTGTCAAGCTCTACGCCGTACAGTCTGCTGCCGTCCGCTATCTTCTGCGGCATAAAACCGAAGAAATTGCCCGTTCCCATTGACGGTTCAAGTATGCGGTTATTGCCCTTTACTCCGAAACGGTCAAGAGCTACATAGATACCGCCGATAACGTCCTTTGCCGTATAGTAGGCGTTTAGCGTACTGCTTCTTGCTTGCTCGTAATCTTCCGTGGATAACAAGCCTTTCAGTTCAACGTATTCCTTTTTCCAACCTTCGTTGTTTTCGTCGAACGCTTGTGATAAGCCGCCCCAACCGACAAACTGCGACAGCACTTTTTTCTCTGTTTCCGTAGGATTGCGGTTTTCGGCGTACAGTCTGCTGACGAGCCTGATTGCCGCTACGTTATTACGAAATCTTGTCTTTGCGCCGCCAAGCTCGGTTTGGTCTAATACGCCGTTTAAGTCGGTGTTTTCGCTTCCGTTTTCTTCGTTGGCTTGTTCGGACTCTGCGGGTTTTAATATTCGTGCGTCGATCAGTGCGTCCCAATCGTCATCTTTTTCCGCATCCAAATCGCTTATCACTTCTTCCTGCGGCAACGGCTCGACATAATTGTTTGCTTCAATAAGCGACGCAAACTTTTTTTCCAAGTCTGCCCAACTTACCGAGTATCTGCTTGACATATCGCTGCTGTCGCCGTTTTCGGATACAAACACACCGTAATCGTTGATAACAACGATTTGTCCGTCAATCTCTTTGGTCGTATACGCACCGTATTCTTGCTTGACAAAACTTATAAATTCTTCCGTACTTTCGGCATTATGATAGACTTCCGCTATCCGTTCTTTTCGCTCTCTCGGCTCTGACGTTAATACCTTTTCGATAAACTTATTTCTACGCCGCTCTTGCTCCAAACGCTGTTCGCGTAAGCGATTTTGTTCTTCCTTATATTTAACGTACTGCATCTTTTCCTGTTCGGAAAGATAATTGTCATCGTCTATAAGGTCGGCAATACGATTTGCAACTTCGGGCCATTTCAAAAAAGCCTGTTCAAGTTCCTCGCCCTTCTCGCCAAGCAAATAAATCTTTATACCCTTTTGACTATGGTCTTGACAAGTACCGCCATGACCACTGTGTCCGCCCCAACCGTACTCGCCTTTCAAAAATGCCGCAAATGCCTTTTCCGACGGGTTTTCGTTGTACTTATCGAAAATGCGGAATTTACCGTGTTGTACGCCGCTGCCGTATTTTAGCTCTATTTCTATTATTTGCTCTAACCGCGACTTCTCCTGCGGATTGAGCAAATCGAACATAGACAGTTGCGGCTTTTCTTTGCGCTTACGCTCTTTTATGCCCTTTTCGCCCTTTTTCGGCGTGGATTTGACTTTATCTTTCGGCTGTTCGGTCGGCTCGTCCGAATCGTCTACCTCGTCCTGTTCGGCGGGTTCGCTATCGTCAAAGCCATCGCCCGATTCTTCCTCATCTTCAAGCTCGGCGTAATCTTCCGTCTGTTCGTCGTCTGTTTCGTCAAGCTCGGCTATAAGCTCGCTTCGCCAATCTTCCGCTTGGGACTGTCCGTCATCAAACGGCGTTGGCTCGTCATCGGGTATTTCCGTTATCTTCGGCTTTACATTTTCTTTTTCCGCTTCCGCACTCTGTCCGAGAGCTTCCGCGTGAGATAGAACATAGATAGGCTCTTTGTCCGGCTCTATCAAGACTACGCCGCGGGATTCAAGCATTTTGTCCAAATACTTATCCATCGCGTGATACGGCACACCGCACATAGCCACTCTTTCGGGCAAACCTACGTCGCGCCCCGTAAGCGTTAAATCCAATGTTTTCGACGCTATAACCGCGCTATCCCCAAGCATTTCGTAAAAATCGCCCAAGCGCATAAACACGATTGCTTGCGGATATTGCTTCTGCGCGTCCATATACCGCTTGTAGTACGGATACATAGGATGCTTCGGTTCTTCCGCCGCCAAATGTTCTTCTTCAACCTTTTCCGTCTGTCCGACAAAAATAATAGGCTCGTCCGAAATCGCATCTTCTTCCGTATCGTCTATCACTTTTACTTCTGCGCGGCTTTGGGCGTATGCTTCTTCTATGTCCTGTGTTAAGCTGTCCGTCAGAATATATACGTCTTTTACGAACGCCGCGTTTTCGGAATAGGAATACGGAAGTCCGTGCATATTGATACTTGCGCTTTTAGGGAAGCCCGTTCTTGCATACAACGAAAACGTTACTCCGTCAACAAGCAATTTGTCCCTTTCCGTATCGCCCGATAAGCTGTCCTGTTCCTGTAAGTAAAGCTGTACGCCTTTATGTATCTTACGGTAATCGCTTTGTTCGTCCGTTGCCAAGTCCGTCCCGTTAAGTTCGTCCAAGCCGCCAAGCAAGCGTTTCATAGGAAGTATGGGGCGCGAGTACCGATTATCTCCATGCGTATCGTTTGCATCGAAAACGAATTGCTTGTAACCGTCGTTATCGTAATACGCTATACCTTTTCTTCCTTTTGTAACGCGCCGATCCATAGCCGCCCATTCGTTAAACGAAAAGCATACCGTTGCGTTCGGGCGTTTTATGATTATCTGACAAGCGTCGTGCAAGTTGATATGCGGGTTTTGCGCGATAAAACGGTAGAAGTTTTTAAGCTGTTCTCCGTCCGCAAGCATAGCCGCTATTTGCTCGTTACGATTGGTCAACCTTTTCGTGTCGCTCATTTGTATTGCCCTCCTTTTTCCGTTTTCGCCCGAAGGTCTTTCGCCATACCCTGCGCTTTTCTTTTATCGTGGGAAAATAAATTATGTTGATTGCCGCTTTCGCGCCGACAAGATATACAAGACTTCGTATCTGTTCTTCATCGAACAGTTCGTGATTATTGAGCTTACGCTGTAATTCGGGTTTCGTAATACCGAGCTTACGCGCCATATACGGTTGCGTTTTACCGTTGTCGTATATCCAATCTTTTAGCTCACGTTTTTTGAGCGAGTAACCTTTTTGTTTTTCGGTCATATCAAAACTGCTCCAAGATAACTCTGTACTTATCGCGTTCGATTTCCGTAAGCGATACAAAGTCCATTACTTCTGCCGATTCTAATTCCCAACACTGAGTTCTTAATGCTTCCTTGCCGATAGGCACTTCTTTGCGGAAATGTTCGTATGCCGAGCGATTTAAGCCCAATTCATCGAAAAGCTCAGCGCCGCTCTCGTATCCCTGTTCGTGGGAAAAATTTTCAAACTGCTCTTTTATTAACTTCATTGTTCTGTCCTCCTGCAAAAGAGATTTAACTATCCCTTTCACCTTAACAAGGACACGAGATTTGAAAAGTTCGGGGTCTAAATGAAAATTATTTATTTTTTCTAAAAATTTTCTTAATGCGTTATGTATTCTTTGCACGGCTTCGGTCATTGTCGATTTTGCAATACCTAAATGCAACCTTACTTCTTCCTGCGTTTTCCCCTCAAAATAAATCAGTCGCACTATTTCTTGCTGTCGCGGCGTAAGCGTCGCGATAGCGGCGTGAAGATTTGCGTATTCTTCTTTTATGGTTTCTTGTTCTATGTAATTGGCTTCCACATCGGATTGCCTATCCTCGATTTCCACTTCGCAATCAACGCGCTTATCCAACGACGTTACGTTACCTAATGCGGAATTTCCTGCAAGATAATACGGACAGCTTTCGCACCGTTCTTTGCAGCACACATAATACCCGCCCGTTTCGCTTAACTTCCTGCATTTCCATTCGCGGCGTTTCCTGCGCTGTTCCGCTCTTATCGGGCGAATGTATGCGCGATACACTTCTTCACTGACCTCTACTTCTTGCCCTCTGATCTTGAGAGTTCGTGTTTTGTTCTTGTTTTCCATTTTTGAAATCCTCCGATTTTTGATTTTTGTTTTTGAAAATCGCAATCGGACGATTTCGCCCTAATGAAAAAAGCCCGACTACGCGGATAACTCCAAGCAATCGGGAAATAAACGGCATCAAAAAAAGCCTGACAAACAGATTTACCCTATGCAGGAATTATCTGTCTGTCAGACTCCTCTTGACCTATCTCATCAAGTCCAATCTCATAACAAGACGTTA
>CAJULQ010000002.1 GCA_910587595.1 uncultured Christensenellaceae bacterium | reverse complement strand
TATTCGTGCCTATGCCGCCCGCAAGCAACACTGCGATCGCGCACGCCAACACGGCGCATAGCACCAAATACACGCTGTTACGGTTTAATTTTCTTGTTTTCATACTCTTACTTCTCCTTGTACCTTTTGATTTCGTTTTCTATGTACTCTCTGTCTTGCGTCCACGCTCTGCCCTCGTGCCATGCGTTGGCAAGCTCGCCGATATACGCTGCCACCTCTGCGCTTTTGCTAAACGTTCGATAGATAGTTTGCGCCGTTTCCATGTTGAACGCCATAAGACGCCAACACTTGCGGCTTGTCCGCTTTACTATGTATAGATCCATGTAGGCAAAATTGTATGTGCTGATCTTTTTGTACTTGCGGTGTATGCAATAGTCGTGATACGGGTAATTATAATTGACGTAATAGTTCTTTTTTACGTACAACGGCAGATTGATCAGCAGCCAATGTACTCTGCCGCCTTTCGGTGCTCCTACTTTTGCCATTCGTTTCTCCCCTACTTTATGCAACCTCGATACGCAACGGCGCCTAATAACGCAGCTGTGCAACCCCGATCGTCATAACCGTTTTACAACGACGTTGCGCAACGCCGGTATGCAACACCGTATCTATCCCCAACTTAGCGCCATTGCTTGCGCTACTTCCTCGAATGTGCGACTACGCGCCCTTTGCCTATATTTGCCGACGCAGTTCTTGAACTGCGGGAACGTGTTGAACGTATATTGCGGCTCGATCACGTTTGTCGGGCACAAATACGGCAAGCCTTTCAACCATAAATACGTCTTTTTACTTACGGGTACGCCGAAATAGTAGGGCTCTACTTCTTGATCGGGTGCCGGCAAACCAAACACTTTCATCGGTACGGGGTTTTCTATGCATATCTTTTGGCAATCCGCATGGTATATTCGCATAAAGAACTCTGCCGCCTTTTTGCCCAATTGCATGCGGTTTTCGTCACACTTTCCGCCGCGGTATAGATTGCTTGCGCCCGCTCTGCTTAGGTATGTACACGGCGGAAACGCTATGATCATATCCCATTTTTCTATGGCATGTTCTTGCCCATTGCATGTGCGGAACGTGCAGTTCCCGTTTAACAGCGCCGTTACGTCTGCCCATATATGCCATTCGGGGCGGCCGCCACTGCACATGATTATGTCGCATGAGTATGCCTCGTGTCCTCTCTCCCGAAACGCTTTTGCCACTCTTTGGCTCTCTTCGCATGCTACAAGAATTTGCATTGCGCCGATACCTCTACCTTTCGTCGCTTTATAAGTTGACATCTTACAATTCCAACAATAGTTGGCATGCAAAGTATAAACCAACTATTGTTGGAAAGTCAAGTATTTTCCAACTATTTTTGGTAAAATACATAAGAGGTGAAAAATGAAAAAATACGGCTATTTCCTAAGAGAGCAAAGAAAACTACACAATTATACTCTTGCACAGATAGAGCAAGCAACGGGAATAAGCAATCAAAATCTTAGCTATTGGGAAAATGATAAACGCTTACCCAGCATTTACTTTTGCGAGTTGCTCGCCGACTTCTACGGCATATCCGTTGACGAGCTTATAGGGCGCGACACCAACTACACCGAACAAGATAACTACACGCAAAATAACGTGCACGGCAATAACACCATGCACGTTACCAAAAACTACAGCAAATAATTTTGAAAACCTCTTGACAAGTTGTATAATGTACGCTATAATGTACATACTATGAATTATAGGAGGAAATCGTCATGTCTATAACCAATGCAACTGCTTTACGTAAAAATCTTTTCGGCTATCTTGACGCTGTCGCCGCTAACGACGAAAAAGTGATCGTTACTACCAAGAACGGCAACGCCGCTATTATCAGCGAAGAATATCTGCGTAATTTAGAAGAAACTTGCTATTTGTACAGCATTCCCGGCATGCGTGAACAGATTATCAAAGGTATCAACACGCCGCTTTCTGAATGCGAAGAAATCGATTGGGAAAAGGAATTGCAATGAGTTACAAAATTACTTTTACCAAGCAAGCAAAAAAAGACTACGAAAAAATCATTGCAAGCCCTTATAAGCAAAAAGCTTTGCGGCTACTCAAAGTCCTAAAAGAAACACCTATGCAACCACCCCACGAAAAACTTGTAGACCAAGAGCGCGCCTATTCCCGCCGCATAAACATTCAGCACCGATTGGTCTACGAGGTCTTCGAAGAAGAACAAACGATTAAAATACTTGCCATGTGGACGCATTACGAAAATCTGTAAACGACAAAACCCGCCCTACTCGGACGGGTTTTACTTTTGCTATTTTGTAACCCGGCACCGCAACGCAGCTGTGCAACCTCGATACGCAACAGCGCTTAACAATATCGATCTACAACGACGTTGCGCAACTCCGGTACACAACGCAGATCGTCAGTCCTTTGCCTCACTGTACCACACAAACACTTCTGTGTCATTTCAATTCATAGGTCATGTTAAGACTCCGCAATCGAACATGAAGACTTTTGCGCATAGTTCGGCTTGTTATGCCTCCTACTACATTCCTATCAAATGCGTATCGCTTTTTATATCGCAAAGTCTTTGCCGTAGACCATAAATACAGCGGCCAACACTTCCACAAATTTTTTGTTGGTTTTGAAAAAAGCTTTAGGCGAAATTTGGCAAAGTTTTTCCAAGCTTTGGTGCACTGTATCGTAATTTTTGCCGATATGATACGTTAAACCGACGCGTAAAGCTTTTGCATATTGCAAGTCGCCGTTACTGTAGGCAACATATTCCTCTGATAAAACAAATTTGTCATCGGTATTAGCGGCATATTTTGCAATCAATTCTGCCAAAAAAGTGAATATGCGCAACGGCATCGCTTCTACGCCTAATTTCCATAGAAATGTTTTGGCGTTGTCTACCGACAGATCGTCGGCTTGATTTGTCCTCGAATCCATTTCTCGCAATTCTGTCCATTGCGAAAAGATAGGCATAATGCCCCGCCCATTCCCCATCTCGAAATGTTCTTGCATACCAAAACTCTCCTAACCAAATTACAGTATAATACTACATTACCCTACAAAACATGTCAAGTGTTCGATTGATCGGTTTGTTGCAACTTACGCAACTTAATGATACTTTGCAATTTGTTTTTATTCGCCAAAGATGTATACGACACATTGTTCCATTGCCCCACACCAATCATTTGCGTGGGATCGGCACTATTATTTGTTGCGGACACCGGAGCATGCGAACTTTGCTTTACGGCAATGATGGCAGCCGTTTCTTTGCCGACAGCGTCAACATGATCCGTATATAGTTGCGTAGGCAAAATCCCGCTATACACAATATCGCTTCTCCCGCTCGCAATTTCCGGCAATACGACCGTCTCTCTGCGTTTTTTGTATGAATAATCGATCATGCTTTTTATTACATGCGCGGGAATATTGCCTTTTGCCAACCGTACACTACTGTAATATTGGGGATCGTTATTGATGGCCGGAAAAACGATTCCCGCATGTTCTTTTTCATAGGAAGGAAATTTGCCCCAAACGGTAAGCACTATACCCTCTTTGCGACGTTCGATCGACGCAAACAAACAATTATATACCGTATAACGAATATAATTCCATTTTGCTATCATTGTTTTATTGGTGTCGGCTTTATCCAATATATAATTTTCCAACTCTTTTATCGTCATCTATTTCTCCCGCATGTAATATGCAAATTGTCCGTTTCGAAAGATCGTGAAAACCCCTTCGCTCCACATGATGCTGTCGCAAATAAATAAATGTTCCCGTTCCGTATTTATAACATGCACATCGCTACCCGCATGGCAGAAAAACAATCCGTCGGCATATTCAATCAAATCGTATGTTTCACCCACAAAACACATTTCTTGTAAGCTATACAGCCGTTCCCCTTTCTCATACGGAACAATACAATAATTATCGACAACCTTTTCGTATCGAACATATGGAAATATCGCGCCCGTCAGATCTTGAAACTCACTATTCAGAACGCCGTACATATTGTCGCGCAGATAACAATAGTAATTGCCGCTTTTATCGCCAATTTGCATAGTACGTGTGGCATACAATTCATTTTCATGCGTATCGATCACAACCACCGTATCATCTAACCGTGTAGCTATCGCCCTATCTTCACAAAAACGTCGCGCCGTTTTATATAACCCGCTATAAACCACGGACTTTTCCGTATTCGCATAAGAAACGACGCCATTTTCCCTTTCCACCAATGCGATCCCGTTTTCCGGTAGATCGATCAAAGGATAGCCGCCTATCGTTTCCCTATCGAAATGCAACGAATATAAATAATTGTTTTGTGCGATATGCCGGGCATCGGCCAATCGACAATCTTTTGTCACAACGGCCGAATCTATTAAAATGCCGTCTATATACACATAAGCTTTTTCTTGCGCAAAAGCCAATACGGTACGACCCACAATTTCCACACGATCGTATAACGGTGCTACTACGGTTTCACCGTAAACATTACGTACACCCATACCGCTGACTGACTCCCAAGCGAAGAATTCACCTACCGGCGATACATCTTGCAAATCCAACGGCGTTTCGCGCAATTCCCCGTTACGCATAAGCATATAAGATTTGCCCGCATTTTGCACATATGCCATATCGCCGTTAAAACTTTTACCGTAACGATAGGCATATGGGGATAACAAAGTCAAACCGCTTAGCTTATCGGCTTTCACAAAATCGATAAACTGACCGTATTTGGTATAACTTTGCAAAAATGCGTTGTAATTTTCTACCGTATCCAAAACTTTATAACCGGCAACCAAACAACCAGCCAAACGAAATCGTTAAACATACGACCAAACAGCACTTTATAAATATAGTTCTATCAGTATGCCTACTTTTTTTAAGCATGCAATTACCTCTTTATACGAAGGATAGAAACGCGCTACTTGTTGCCAAAAGGCAGACGAGTGATTATGCTCGATCGTATGCACCAATTCGTGCACGATGACATAATCGATCCAAGCCTTCGGCAACAACATTAAGTGCCAATTCAGTCGTATGTGCCCGCGAGAATCGCAACTCCCCCATTTGGTTTTGGCGCTTGTCAAAGAAAATTTAGTATACGGCAATTGTATGGCCGCGCTGATCTCGCGCATTCGCGCCGACAAATAAACAGTGGCTTGCCGCTTATACAAACGTTTAAGCATAGACGCAACCACGTCATTTAGCAAAACGCCGTCGTTCCCATAGTATGTAGCGGGAACAAAAAGAACGTCGTCGCCTAAAGCAAATGATTTACGGTCGGTCGGCGTCAGACGCAAACGTTTTCCAAAATACAGAAAACTTTTTCCGCTTAGTACATCGGCATATGCAACCTCTCGCGCATGAAGATCGCGCAATTTTTTTTCGATCCACTCGTGTTTATTTATTAGAAACGCTTCTATTATTTTTATGTCTGTGTGCATGGGCGCTTTTACTGTTACGGCGCCGTTTTTCACATATATGGCAATTGTTTTTCGCTTGGCGCGATACAGCGTGTATGGTATCATTTCCATAGAATGCGCGCACGAAATATTGGATCTTCCCGTCGATCTCCCATCGCTTGAAAATGCGATGCGTTGCCGTCGGTATGCATGTGCACTGTGTATGTATCGTTTATTTTCATTTCCGATAAGAAATTAAAATCAAATGCGCGTATGGTATGCGTGGCATAATACTCAAAATCGCAACAATTCACAACTATGTCGGCATAACGCGCATTATTCATATGCCCGTTGCGATCCAAATCAGTGATGTGCACTTGCCCCGTTACCGTTTTTTCGATCTTGCCCATGGAACTAATATCGGATAGCTGCGGATTTCCGTTCGACACAGCCGCATCGGGAATATATTGCGTATCGTCGTAATGAAACAACGGCGCACAACGACGCACGCCTTTACTGACGATATCCAAAACACACCAGCGAGACGTGCCGCGTATCAAACTGTTCCCGTTTCGGTCGGTAATGTAGTAATCGCGGATCGCATCCACCAAGCCGGGTTTGTGCGGCAACGTTGTTATCGTGATCTCTTCTCCCAAAGTCGGCATTCTGTCGATCTCGGCGCTTAAACGATTGAGCACCCAACAAAGATTTTGGGATTTCATCTCCTCATACCCGATACCGATTTCCAAAGCGTGCACGGTGGCCAAGTCTTGAAAGTACTCCATTACCGCGCTCGGCTTGATCCGCTCGGCAAAATCGAACTCGTCCACTGCCGTTACAATCCGCTGCGTATGTTGCAAATAGTTGTTCACATATCCTCCTCGGTGCACCGTCAAGCAGCGTATATACCGCTTCGCTTAACGATGCACGCCCGAAAAAAAACTATCTGATATAGTATAACGTATCGACAAAATTCTTGCAAATCTTTTCACATAATTTCAAAAAATTACTATGCGGTAAATAGTATTCCAATTGACAAACAAGCAAAAAAAGCTTACAATAGTAATAGAAATACATTGTGGAGTTTGTATGGAAAACACGATACAAAGCGACTTGATCCGCGGACATATCAATACTATCATATTAAAAGCGCTTTTCGACGGAGATCGCTATGGTTATGACATCGTGCGCGAGATCGAACAGAAAAGCAGCGGTCAATACAAACTGAAACAACCGACTTTATACAGTTGCTTAAAACGTTTGGAAATACAAGGGTTTATACGGTCGTATTGGGGCGCCAAATCCAACGGCGGGCGGCGCAAATATTTTACGCTCACCGATATGGGACGCGAACTGTTTATCAAAAATCAAAGCGAGTGGGAATATTCCCGCACCGTTATCGACAAGTTGATTTCCGATAAAGAATACGATCTCAGCACCGTCCGCACTTTTTCCGAAGAAACTACGGCCGATGCGATTGCGGAAACGGCGGATTTCGAAGACGAGCCGGATGACGAAATCGCGGCGGAAAACGAAACTTCGGACAATATAACGGAAGATACAAGTATTCAAACAAATAGTTCGGAGATACAAGACGATTCCGAACAAGAATTGGCGCAACAAGAAGTTACCAAACAACAGATCGAATTTTCGGATACCACCGCTATCATGAACGAACTGTTCCGTCGGCAATTGCACGCCGAGAGTGATGCAAGCTATGCGGACAAGTTGATTTCCGAAAAATATGTTTCCGATTGTACCGATACGGGCTTGTCTTCCGAAGGATATTTTACCGACTTTTTCACCGCACAAGAGGCGGATACAGCCCAAGAAGAATTTAACGTGCAAAAAGAAAGCGACCCCTTCACACCGTTATACACGCCGCCCATAGAGCAAACGACGGCGGAAAACGATGATTCGGCGCCGCCGCCCCCTACGCCCCCGTTATTTTTCGATTATCACACCTCGTCGGTAACACCTACGCCGGAAACAAATGTGATCGAACGGGAATATAAAAATATATTGGGCGATTTTCTTAATCCGAGCTTTGTAGAGCGTGCGCCCGTATCCCGGCCCGTTATAGAAGAACAGCCGGCACCCGAAATGTATGACGAAACGGCCGACGCAATATCGGACGAAGAAACGGATGACCAACAAGACGAAAGTCTTGTCGAAGATCTGCAAACCACATACACTGCCGATGCAGATGTCAATCGAAAACTCAACAAATTGACGGGCGAAGTGCGGGAAATGGGTGACAATGTGATCATTCGCACCCACAACAGCAACAGCTCCAAAGAATACAGCCACTCCTATTATTACTATGCCAATAAGCTCATGCTGGTACATTACGGCATTTTGTTCGGCATCATGATGTTGGAGATTTTGTTTTCCGCCGTGTTTGTCAATCTTGTACTGCATGCGGGGCGAAACACCGACAAGTGGTTTTATATCGGCGCGAGCGTTTTAGCCGCCGTATTCCCCCTTGCGGCCTTTATAAAGAATGTAACGGCGTCCACTTATCAAAAGCGAATCAACTTCAGCTTGAAAAATTCTTTGATCTATCGACTAATCGTTATGGCGCAATGTTTCTTGATCATTTACTGCTTGAATATTATTGCCAATATGCCTATCGCATTCAGTATCGATTATATCACCACTTTGCTTTTGCCGGCGCTATTGTGCACCAACTTCCCCGTCAGCGCCATTCTGTTCCACACGCTGTTCAAATCGAAAAAGTTTTCCGTTGAAAAATAACCCAAACAGTAAAAAGGCGCGACCGCACGGTCACGCTTTTTTTCTTTGTTTTTGCGGCACATTGGCAGTAGGAGCTTTTTGGGGTTTACTTTCTAAAATACGCTTTTTGATCGCATTCACCACAAAAAATAAGATAATTACGGCAACGAATATGGCGATCCACACGGGAATACCCCACCCTTTGAAAGGTATAATGGTGCCGCTACCGAAATAGCACATAAAAGCGATCATAACGGGACGCGTCAACGTAACGGTTACGGTGAAATATCGAAAGCTCATAGTGGTGATCCCTGCTATCAGACAAATGATATCATCGGGAAAGAAAGGAAACAACATCATGATTATAAATAGAAATTTGCCCTTTTCGTTAAGCAACGTTGCAAACTTGTCTGTTTTTTCTTCCCCGATAACCCAAACGGCCAGCTTGCGCCCGAAAATTTTCCCCAATAAAAACGTGATGATCGAACCTGCCAACGTCCCGATCGTCATAAAAATAAAAGCATACGTAGGCCCGTATAATACCGTACCCAGCACAGCAACGATCGCCGACGGAATGGGCAGAAAAATCACTTGAAAGATCACTATGCCGATATATACCAATATACCCCAGTGTTTTGTTCCCCGCACAAACGAAAGTAAAGCGTCCATATCTTTGAACGTATGCAACCATCCGCTTGCGTCGAGCAACACATAGCAAACCAAAAAAAATGCCGCAAACACCGATGCCAATACAAAAAATTTGTATACGGATTCATGGACGGCGCTGTTTACGCCCGGAACGGCAACGCCGAGCGACGCAAACAAAATAATAGCGCACAGCAAAACGGCGCGCGGCATATCTTTCAAATAAATACATGCCAAAGCCAACATCCCCAAATTGAGAAGTGTGATCAAAATTTTGGTTATCGTAATTTTGCAAGGCTTTGCCATGCTACTATTATATGAGATTTTGTGTTTTTATATAATACATACGCGTTTTCTTCCGTTGTTTTCTTTAGACACGCAAACGCACGCCAAAAGATTGACGAAAACGGCTATGCTGTGCTATACTCATTTTCGTTACCGCAAAAAAGAAAACACACGAATTTCGTGTGTTTCCGTTTGGCAGGGGAGACGCGATTCGAACACGCAACCTACGGTTTTGGAGACCGCTACTCTACCATTGAGCCACTCCCCTAAGAGCGTTATTATTATAAACAAAATTTACAAATTAGTCAATTAAAATGAGGAACTATATGAAAAAAACTACATTGGCTGTGCTTGGATGCGGCAATATGGCGCAAGCGATCCTAAAAGCGCTGTGCAAAAAAGAAACATGTCGCGCATTGCGCGCACAAAAAATATCCTTGCAGATCACGGTATCCGATCCCGACGAAAACAAAACAACACAATTGGACGCCCCCGTAGATAAAACAACAGACAATGCCGCGGCGATCCGTTCGGCGCAATATGTTTTGTTGGCGGTAAAGCCGCAATCGGCCCCCGATATGTTACGGACGTTGGACTTGCGCGACAAAACGGTCATTTCGATCATGGCGGGCACTTCCCTATCCGCTTTGCAACAGTTGACGGCCGCGCAAAAAATCGTGCGCGTTATGCCCAACCTAAACGCGCGCGTGTGCAAATCGTATAACGCCTACGCACACATAGGATTGGCGCAAAACGAACTTCGATTTGTGCACGCTTTACTTTCTTCGTTCGGCTCAGCCGCTATGGTGGAAGAATCGCAGCTCGACGAGATCACGGGGTTAACGGGCAGTTCCCCCGCTTTTGTGTTCATGATGCTAAAAGCATTGATCGATAAAGGCATAGAATGCGGGTTTACGGATACAGAGGCGCAAAACATGGCGATCGCAACCGTGCTCGGTAGCGCTACTTTATTACAAGCCACATCGCAACCCGATCTTACTGCATTGATAGATTCGGTGTGCAGTAAAGGCGGGACCACCATAGAAGGGGTTCGATATTTACAAGCGCAACAGTTTGAAGATACTGTAAAAACAGCGGTAGAAAAAGCCATCTTGCGCGCAAAGGAGCTGAGCGAAACAAAATGAAATTAGTACAGATTTACACTGACGGCGCATGTAGCGGCAATCCGGGCGTGGGCGGTTGGGCGGCCATCTTGCAATACAACGGACACCAAAAAGAAATAAGCGGCGCCAATAAAGACACCACCAACAACCGCATGGAATTATTCGCCATTATTCAAGGCTTAGACGCACTCAAGGAAAAATGCGACGTGGAAGTGTACAGCGACTCGGCGTACGCCGTAGACGCCGTAAACAAAGGCTGGCTAACCAATTGGCAACGAGCCAATTGGAAAACCGCCGATAAAAAAGACGTTAAAAACCGCGATTTGTGGACCGATCTGTGTTTGAAAATCGGTAAACACAATTCCGTTACCTTTATAAAGGTGAAAGGCCACAGCGATAACGAATATAATAACCGTTGCGATGCGTTGGCTCGCGCCGCAATCAAATCATGCAATACCGTGATCTAAAAATGAGTAGCGAAAGCTACTTATTTTTTTGTAGTAACATGCCTTGCAGATCGAACACAAACTCTCTGTTTTCAGCCAATGAATATTGATAGGCGGCCGTTTCTCCCAAATAACCCTTGGGCATATTGGTGATATAGATCCTATCGGGATAAGCGTTGAGATACATAAAACAACGAATAATGGGCGCCTCGTCGATGATCTCGACAGCAATATTAGTGTAAGAGGCCGAATAACGCATGGCTAAAACAGCTATGTCGTTCGAATAATGATACAAAAAACCGCCGTGCCGCGAATTGTTTGTAAGCACTTGCTCGCATTTTGCGTGATCGCTCTCTTCCCAAACGTAAAAGTTTTTATATTTGCCGAGCGCCGCTATTCCGTCGCTGTCCGTTTCTTGCAAGGGACAAATAATTTTCCCCACATGAAAATTTTTGCATAATTCATGCAATCCCTTTCCTATCTTTTCCGTTAACGCATGCAAAACAACAGCGTCTATCTTGCGGATATGGTGCCGTTGCAACGTTGCTTTCAGCGCCGGCATATCCTTGCAATCCCCTATCACCGTAACGCGCTCGTCAATTATGATCTGCGTGACGTCGCCGTAGCCGTTTACGGGGATCAAACTGTTTTGCACCTCTTTATCGGGCGACAATGCGGCAAGCGTCGGCACGATCGCCAAAACAGCACACAGCGTGGCGCAACCGAGCGACAAGATCCATTTGCCCGCAGGCAACATGAAAAATCGACTTGCCACAAAATATAACGGAAAGAGAAAAAACAAACCGACATGCCCGTTTATGTATATTTGACTGAGCGGCAAAATCGCGATAAACCCCATGACAATGTCCGCCAGCGCAAAACCGACGGCGCCCACGCGAAACACGGCATACACGGGAAACAGCATGCCTATCGGAACAGTGAGCACAAAAAACGCAAATGTTACCGACAACAGCGGTACCAATAAAAGATTACAAAGCACGGAATATGTTTGCACGGCGCCGAAAAAATAAGCCGATACGGGCAATATCCCCACATGAACGGCGGCCGTAGCGCCCAACGACGCGGCAAGCCACCGCGGCACATGTATTTTCCGCAAAGCAGCCGCAAACGGACGGGAAAACAAGATGATCCCGAAAACAGCGGCAAAGCTGAGCAAAAAACCTACTTCGAACAAAAGAAACGGGTGCCACAATAGTATAACGGCATACGCCAGCGACATCGAATTGAGCGCGTCTTTTCGTTGTCCGTTCACTAAGGTGCACAACCCTATGCCGCTCATAATACAAGCACGCACCACAGATGCCGTAAATCCCACAAAAGCCGCGTAAACAAACAGCAATGCCAGCGTGAAACATACTTGCAAAATGCGCGGCAGTCGCAACTTACGCAATAGAAACAAGACGACAGCGGAAAGCAATCCCACGTGCAATCCGGATACCGCCAAGATATGCCCCACACCGCTTACGCTGTATAATCGCAATGTGGTAGAATCCAACTCGCTCTTATCGCCCGTTAACATGCAATATGCGATCGAACCGTATGTATCACCGCACGCACGCACCAATCGATCGTGTAAACGGCGGCGAATACGTATGGGCAACGCGGCCTTTTGCGCCGTGGTTTCAACGGTTTCGTAAGAAGTATACAAAACATACCGTATATTTTTGCGATACGCCGTACCGTCTACCGCACTGCCGTTGATAAGCGGTCTTGCGTACAGTATGCCGCTTGTTCGTACGCGGCAACCGATGGGCAATTCCCGTTCGGGAACATCGTCTTCATAGAAAAGAAGTTGTATTTTACCCGAAATTTTTTCGTCGTTTACCGTAACGTTTGCAACGGACACGCCTCGCACTATGCCGTCTTGCGCCGTTACGGTGTCCACCGTGCCTTGCACTACATACGATTGCTTGCTGTTGAGTACTATAGTGTGATATGTGGCGTAACGAACCGCCATAACGGTATGCGTTGCGCCGCCGCAAAGCAGACACAACAACAACGCAAAAGCCAATTGTCGGTTTTTGGCAAACAAATATGCAAGCAGTAAACCAGCAACAAGCAAAATATAATAGGCAACGCAAAGCACTAAACCTATTGTATGCCACACATAGTATGTATAAGCGCAAAGAATAACGGCGGTTTCGCTGACAGCCACCGTTAACATGGTGCGCAAATTCACCAACCGCCGCATTATCTTTCTTCCGTGTTTAATTTATCTGCAAACTTTCTTGTCGATCTCATCCGTTAATTTAACCAACAGATCGGCAAACGCCATTTGTCCCAAATCGCCCGCCGAGCGTGAACGAACCGATACGCAATCCGTTTCCGCTTCTTTATCGCCGATAATGAGCATATACGGCACTTTTTCCATTTGCGCCTCGCGGATCTTATATCCGATCTTTTCGTTGCGAATGTCCGCCTCGGCGCGGATCCCCGCTTGCAAAAGTCGATTTGTGATCTCTTGCACTTTTTGCTCATTGCGTTGCGTGAGCGACAATACTTTCACTTGCGTAGGACTGAACCACAGCGGGAATGCGCCGGCATATTTTTCTATCAAAATAGCCAATGTGCGTTCATAACAGCCGATGGAACTGCGGTGAATGACATAGGGCGTTCTCTTTACGCCGTCCACATCCACATACTGCATATCAAAACTTTCGCCCGCCGCAAAATCGATCTGAATGGTGATGAGCGTGTCTTCCTTGCCGTATACGTTGGTTGCTTGCAAATCGAGTTTGGGGCCGTAAAAAGCCGCTTCGTCGTCCGCCTCCACGTAATCCAACCCCAAATCGTCCAAAATTTGTTTCATCATCGATTCGGTGTTGTTCCATGCCTCGTCGTTATCGATGTATTTGTCCGATTTGGATTTGCCGCGTTTGGAAAAACGGAACGAAACGTCTTCGCGCATACCCAAGCAATCCAACAGATAATAGCTCAGATCCAAGCAACGCTTGAATTCGACCGCCACTTGCTCTTTGGTGCAAATGATGTGCCCGTCGGAAAGCGTGAATTGCCGCACGCGAATCAATCCGTGCATTTCGCCCGATGCCTCGTTTCTGAATTCGGTAGCGGTTTCGCTGTATCGGCACGGCAGATCGCGGTAAGACTTTAAGCCGTTCTTATAGATCTGGTATTGGAACGGGCAAGTCATGGGGCGCAACGCCATGATCTCGGCGTCTTTTTGCACCGCTTCGCCGTGTTCGTCCGTTTCGCCGAGCACAAACATTTTATCGCGGTAATGATCCCAATGTCCCGACACTTTGTAAAGATCGGATTTGGCCATGTTGGGCGTTTTGGTGATCATAAAGCCGCGTTTTGCCTCTTCGTCTTCTACAAAGCGTTGCAGTATCTGCAAGATCTTGGCGCCTTTGGGCATGAGTATAGGTAACCCTTGCCCCACGATATCGGACGTCATGAAAATGCCCAAATCGCGCCCCAATTTGTTGTGATCGCGTTTTTTGGCCTCTTCCATTCTTTCTATATATTCGGTAAGTTCCGATTTTTTTTCAAACGCCGTGCCGTAAATTCGGGTGAGCATTTTGTTTTTTTCGTTGCCGCGCCAATACGCGCCCGCCAATTGCGTCAGCTTGAAATTTTTAACGCGCCCCGTGCTCGGCAAATGCGGACCGCGGCAAAGATCGGTAAAACCGCCTTGCTTATACAGCGATATTTGGGCGTCGCCCGGCAAATCGTCTATAAGCTGTATTTTATACGGTTCGTCGTACCCTTTCATTTGCGTAAGCGCTTGCTTGCGCGTTACGCGCAAACGCTCGATGGGAAAATCGGCCTTTATAATGGCTTGCATTTCCTTTTCGATTTTTTCGAAATCGGCTTGCGTGATGGGCTCTTCGAAGTCGAAATCATAATAAAAGCCGTTTTTTATCGCCGGCCCTATGGCAAGCTTTGCCGTAGGATACACATTTTTCACGGCTTGCGCCAAAATGTGCGCCGCCGTATGACGGTACACTTCCTTGCCTTCCTCGTCGCGAAAGGTTAAGATCTGCAATGTGCAATCCTTGTCTACCGTGTCGGTCAACCCCACCGTTTCGCCGTCCACTTTTGCCGCCAAAGCCGCGCGCGCCAACCCTTCGCTGATCTGCGCTGCGATCTCCCACACCGTGCTGCCTTTTTTTGCTTGCAAAATGTTTCCGTCGGTCAAAGTTATGTTCATACGCTTTCTCCTTAAAAAAAGTCCTTCAGCCTATCAGCCAAAGGACGGTATTTGCCGTGGTTCCACCTTTTTTCGTCGCAAAAGCGACCTCGTTTAGCACCGTTCGACGGCGCGGCGTTTCCCTATACGGTGGTTTCGCCTCCGATAACTTGCTTGCATGCGCTTTCAGCCGCGGCGCACGCTCTCTGTAAGCGTTTTTCGGCGCTACTTGTCCGCAATTGCGGGGAAAATTCCATTGCTTGTATTATAGCACCCGTTCGATATTATGTCAACAAAAACATTTGTAAAAATAAGCAATTTCTGTTATAATGACATAAAATGCAAAGGAGTATTTCCTATTGGACGCTTTGGCTATTGTTTGCGAATATAACCCTTTCCATTCGGGGCACGCCTATCATATACAAGCGGCAAAAGAGCTGTGCAACGCCGACACCGTTATCGGCGTGATGAGCGGTTGTTTTGTGCAACGAGCCGAGCCCGCCGTACTATCGCCCGTCTTGCGCGCCGAAACGGCTTTACACAACGGCATGGACGCCGTGATCGAACTGCCCGTGGCATTTTCGTGCGCCGTGGGTGAACGTTTTGCCGACGGCGCTATGCGTATTATGTCACGCATACCGCAAATAAAGTGGCTTGCTATAGGCGTGGAAGACGACGGAAACTTAATTCAACGCATTGCCGATATACAATTCACGCAACCGCCCGTTTTTTGCGCGCGACTGCAAGAGGTATTACAAAAAGGCAAATCGTATGCCGTTGCATTAACGGAAGCGACCGCTGCAGCGATCGACACATCGCTGTGTGAGGCGGTCAAAGCGGCTTTGCAAAAACCCAATAACGTTTTGGCAGTGGAATATTTGCGATCCATTCGTCGCCATGATCTTTCGATCGTGCCCGTCTTTGTGCAACGATCGGGCAACCATTACAACGATACCGCTGCTTGCGGCCAACACATATCGGCCACGGCCGCCAGAATACTATTGGAAAAAGGCGATTTCCATGCACTGCGACCGTATATCCCCCACCCCTTGTTCTCCGTGCTTTGCGAAAGCTACGAACGCCAACGGGTGCATTGGGACATTTACGAGGCGCTTACGGTGCACGCTCTTCGCACAAAAGATATAGCGCAATCTGCCGACAACGGCGAAGGGCTACATTATAAACTTTCCGAATGCGCCCGAAAATACGTGCGCCTTACCGATATTGTGGAGGCTTGCAAAAGCAAACGTTACACCGTAGGCCGCATCAAGCGAATTTGTTTGCAAACCTTGCTCGGTATTACCGATGAAGTCATGCAACAAGCAGAAAGCGCGGCGGGACGTTTGATTGCCGTAAAAAACGCCCGCAAAGATATTTTGCGAGCGTTGTCGGGCATAGCTGTGCAAAACAACGATTACGCCGCATTAGGAGATGCGGCCGTAGCGGCGGCGCAAACAGACGGCACGGCGGGCAGTATTTATTCGTTGATTACCCAACAACCGAATAATGCGTTTTGGGACAGAAAACTGCTTACCGTATGATCTCTTTGATACGCGGCAACATTTCCCGCGCCGCAATGCGACCCCTTTCGATGGAATATTCGTTGTCTTTGAATCGATACGTTGTGCGGTTGCCTTGCTCCGGCACGATCAAAAGATCGGCTTTTTTGATATTTTCTCGGCACGTCTGCCAATCCATCAGCAAACAACTGCGCTCCACTATGCTCAGCATGCCGTCTGGCACATAATCTTTGGAGGGCGCACCGCCCAATGCGTCTACCGCGATCACGATATCGGCGCCCATGGCGCGGCAACTGTCTATGGGGATGCGCTCCAACACGCCGCCGTCCACCAAAAGTTCTTCGCCCCGCTCCACCGCATGAAAAGCCACGGGAATAGACATACTGGCGCGCATGGCGTCGATCAGCTTTCCGCTGTGGAGCACCTTTAACGTGCCGCTGCGCACGTCGGTGGCCGTAGCGCGAAAAGGTATACGGCAATCTTCTATGTTTTTTTCGCCCACCAGCGGTTGTAAAGTTTTAACGGCACGCTTACCGCTCACAAGGCCGCAACGGCGTTTGGATATATCGATATCCATCACCACTTTTTGCGTGATCTTTCGCGCCACCACATGCAACGCGGCAACGGAAACGCCCGCACAGTAGCAACCGCCCACAATGGCGCCCATCGAGCAACCGGACACAAAGTCTACGGGAATGCCGCTTTCTTCCAAAACTTCCAACACGCCGATGTGACAAAATCCGCGCGCCCCGCCGCCGCCAAGCGCCAACCCTATCGTTTTTCTTTGCAATATTTGCCCTCCGCGTTTGTTAGCATACCCGTTAAGGGTTGCCGTTACTCACAACAAGTCGGCAATGTCGTTTATAAGCCGTTCCGTTTTTTTCCACCCCAAGCAACCGTCGGTGATTGATTTTCCGTACACGTTGCCGTCCGGCGTTTGGTTGCCGTCTTCTATATAACTTTCGATCATCAATCCTTTTATCAGCGTTTTGAGCTTATCGTTGGCCGATTTTACCGTGAGCACTTCTTTGGCTATGCGTATTTGTTCCAACGGGTTTTTGTCGCTGTTGCTGTGATTTGTGTCTATCACCACGGCGGGATTTGCCAATTTTTGCTTTTCATACGCCGCCGACAGCGCCATCAGATCTTCGTAATGATAGTTGGCGTGGTTGTTGCCGAACACGTCCACACTGCCGCGCAACACGGCATGCGCCAACGGGTTGCCGTTTGTTTTTACTTGATAACTATGATATTGAAATTCGCTGGGCAATTGCGCCGCATAAATGGAATTCATCATGGCGGGAATACTGCCGTGCATGGGATTTTTTACGCCCACGGGCACGGTCACGCCGCTGGCCACCAAACGGTGCTGTTGATTTTCGGTGGAGCGGGCGCCCACCGCCACATACGACAACACGTCTTCGAGATAGCCGTAATTGTCGGGATACAGCATTTCGTCGGCAGAGGTCAAGCCGCTTTCTTGCACCACGCGAATGTGCATATGGCGCAATCGCAATATCCCCTCTTGTATATCGGTGCCCTTATGCGGATCGGGGTTGTGCAACATGCCTTTATACCCTTCGCCTCTCGACCGCGGCTTGTTGGTATACACCCTCGGCACGATAAACAATTTGTCTTTTGTCTTTTCTTGCAACGCGGCCAAACGCGTCACATAATCGCATACGGCGTCCTCGTTGTCGGCCGAACAAGGCCCGATAATCAGCAACAAGCGATCGTCTTTGCCCGTGAAAATATTCGAAAGCGTCTTGTCGCGTTCTTTTTTTATGGTGTGCAAGGCCGCGGAAAACGGCACCTTTTGCGCCACTTCTTCGGGTGTCATGATCTTACGTATTTTTTCAAACATCTTTCTTTTCCTTGTGTTATTCGAATTTCAGCCATTCTTATTCGTTTTTACGATCATCGCGCCGCGCAACTCTTCGCGATTGTTGCGGATCATGGCAAGCGTGGATTGCAAAAACTGTTCTACATCGCGGAACATGATGTCTAAGTGCGTTTTGGTTTGATCCACTAAAGCGTCGCATTGCATATAGGCCGTTTCCATCAACTGTTTGGCCTCCATTTCGGCGCGTTTGGTCAACTCGGAATTGTCGATGATATGTTCGGCGCGTTCTTCCGCCTCGCGCATGGTGTTTTTGGCCACGCTGTCGGCGTTTTCCAATATCTTTTGTTTGTTCTCTACCACATATTGCGCTTCGCGCAACGTATCGGGCAACGAACCGCGGATCTGCCGCACAAGTTGCGAGCATCTGCCGATATCCACTTTTTTGCTGAACAATCCGCCTTTGCGATCGCCCAATTCTTGTTCCAATTGTTCGAGAAGTTGCAGTACATCCATAGTTTGTTATCTCCTCCCGTAAATTTTTTCCACAAGCGCGATAGCTTGCGAACACACGTAACCGACAAGCGAACCGCCCGACAACGCAAGATCGCGCACGATGGTGCCAGAAATATGCGAAAAAGAGGGCGACGAGATCAAAAATACCGATTCCATTTCGCTCCATTGCGATTTATACACTTGCGAAAGCGATTTTTCGTATTCGAAATCTTTGAAAGTACGCAAACCGCGCACAACGGTGCAAGCGCCCAGCTCTTTGGCAAAATCGGTCAAAAAACCGTCGAACGACACCACTTGCACGTTGGGTATATCCGCCACCGACTTTTGCACGATCTCCATGCGTTGCGAAACCGTTGCTACGCAGCGTTTGTTGCCCGTAACGTTCGCCACGGCAATATACAGCGTGCCGAACTGTTTGGCCGCCCGCGAGGCGATATCGTAATGTCCCAGTGTGAACGGGTCGAACGAACCCGCCAACAATCCGATATTATGCATGCTCTTCCTCCGCACGGATCACAAACGATATATCCGTATGCCCGCATTGTCGTGTATCTATTATATAAGATGCGGGCAAATTTATCAAGCTATTTTCGCGTGAATGTTCCACAAAAATCACGCCGTCTTGCCGTAACAATCCGTATTCGTCGATCAAGCGCAGCGCTTCTTCTTCTCTTTTGTCGGCATATGGCGGATCGATGAGGATCAAGTCGAACGGTTGCGTGAACTTAGACAGCGCAACGCGGAAATCGGTGTTGAACAGATCGTACCGTTCCCCGACGCCGCGCAAATTTTCGCGCGCAAGTTCTATGCTTTTGGGCGATTTATCCACAAAGGCGGCATACATTGCCCCACGCGACAAAGCCTCGATCCCCAAAGCGCCGCTGCCGCAAAATAAATCGAGCACTCTTTCGCCGATACCGTATCGATTGCAAAGGATATTAAACACCGTTTCTTTGATCCGGTCGGTGGTGGGACGCACGCTGTTATCGGCGGGCGATGCCAACCGTTTGCCCCTATATTTTCCCGCTATAACTCGCATGTCAGTTGTCGAACATCCTTATTTCGCTTTCTATGTCCGCTTGACGGCGTTTTAAGCGGTATAACGTGAGAAGATAGCCCAAAACGAATATGCCCGCCACGATCAAAGCATAGGGCACGAAAATAGCAAACATGATAGGCGACGCAACGGCTATGTCGATTACGCCCACCGAATAAAACATAAGCGCCACGGGAAACTCGAATGCCAACACGATCAAGCGAAATACCGTATTTTTGAGCGCCACCGCAAACACGGTGCACAAAACAAGCGGCACGCAAAATCCTATCACATGCCACACGCACTTGTGATAGGGCAAGCGGATCGCTTGTTCGGCATGCAGATCGGCCAGCGAAGTTTTTGCCCGCGCCTTAAACAGCTTTTCCCCTTGCGTTCTGCCTTGTACGTATGCGATATACAATATGGGCGCAATAAACACAAAACTGACAACAAACTGCACCCACTTGGGGATCTTATCGGCAATAAAGATCAAGCTGAGCAACGAAAACACGAGCGAAAAGCCGTATAAAAACAATGTGCTGAGTACATAACTTACGATCTCTTTTTTGGTTTGCTTTTTCATTTCTCTCTCCTAAAACATTTTTCGGGGGTCAATATGCGATCGAGCGGTATGTCATTGGGACCTATGGCAAACGAGCACAACTGCTCGTCGTATGCCAGCCCCACTTTTTGTCCCGACGGGAATTGCGAAAAGTAGCGGTCGTAACATCCGGCGCCGTATCCGATACGGTGACAGTCTTGGCGAAAACCGAGTAACGGCACAAAAATCAGATCGGCTTGTCCGTCGCAAACTTCGCCGTGTTCGCGCACGTTGCCGTAACGGTCGCATGTCAGATCGAGCGAACGCAAGCGGCAAGCGTGCATGGTTTTATCGGGGGCAGTGCACGGCACCGCTACGTTCTTTTTGCCGTATAGCGCGCGTATGATACCGTGCGTGTCCGCCTCGCTCCCCATCGAAACATATACAAACACGTTTTGCGCGCTTTCCGCCAACCGCAATGCCGCCGTCGTTAAAAGCTTGTCCTTTTTTGCGCGATCGGCAATTTTACTGCGCGCAAGCAACATGCGTTGCCGCCATTCCGATTTTTCCACAAGCGTCTCCTTTCAATTCTCTATGTAGTTTCGTTCTACGCGCGCCGACAAACTTGTCAATATCTCGTACGCTATCGTGTCGCACGCCGCGGCCGCCGCTTCGAACCCGTAACCGTCCCCCAAAACGGTTGCCGTATCGCCCGCCTTTACCGCCAAACCGCGCACGTCTGCCATCATGGCGTCCATGCATATTTGCCCCACCACACGGCACAAGTGCCCGCCGATGATCACATAACGCGGTGTATTGCCCGCAATGCGTCGCACGCCGTCGGCATACCCCGCACCCAACACAGCCACCGAGCGGGCAATCTCGCTCGGCCAATGTCCGTAGCCTATGTTTTCGCCTTGGGGTACTTGCCGCACTTGCGTAACGCCGCATGTGGCCGTGGCGGCCGAACGGACGCTCTCGTGTCCGTATCCGTACAGCACCAAACCGGGGCGCACCATATCGAGGTGCATATAGTCGGGCAAGCGGACAAAATTACCGGACAGTATGTGCTTTTGCGGAATATAGTCGCGCAACGGATACACGCTTTGCGAAAAGGCCTCGAATTGCGCGCATGCCGCCGAAAGATCGTAAATGTGCGAAAACACGCTCTTTACTTGCAAATGCCGCGCATCGGCCGCCCGCAACATCTGTTCGAGTATGGCGGGATCCGCGCCGTAACGGTTCATGCCGCTGTTCAGCTTGATATTCACCGCCTTGCCGCCATGCGCCGTCACAAATAGGATATCGTCGGGCGTGGAAACAGCGGGAAACATGTTTGCGTCATAGCGGCAAGCCGCCGTACGGTCGGGTGAAGAAAGAATGTTCACGGGTTTGTCCGTATAGCGGCAAACCTCTGCCGCCTCGCCCGCGCTCGATACGGCAAACTCGTCTGCCTCCCAAAAAGCGGCAAGCGCTTTTAGGCCGTGGCCGTATACGTTGGCTTTTACCACCGCGCATATCTTTGCCTTTGTGCACGAACGCAGTGCGCGCAGATTGGCTTGCAATACGGGCAGTCGAACGGTTAAACGTAACGCCTTACTCACCTCCTAAGTGATCGTGCATACCATTGTATGTATGCATCGGGCGCACGCAATGTTCCCGTAACCGTCAGCCGTCGCGTCCTTTTTTGCCCAGCTTAACAAACTGCGCGGTCATTTTCGCTTTGGCGGTCTTGTATTCGTATTGCGACCTATTGCGCCGCTCGTCATCGTTCCATTCACACGTTCCTCCGTTTTCCGCTTGATCGGACAGTTCGTGCGGCCATTCGCACGCTTGCGTCAGCACGGTTACGCCCTCTTGCAACACCGTTACGAACCCGTCGGCGTTCACGGCCTCCATCCATCGTCCGTTGCGACGAATGCGCAATACCCCCGGCGACAAAACGGCCACAAGCGGCAAAGTGTGATACAAAATGCCCATAGATCCCGTGGGCGTGCGAATGGTGAGCGATTCGGCCGCGCCCGAAAAAAATTCGCGATCGGGCGTTACGATCTTCAAAGCAAACTCTTTATCCATCACAACCCCTTTGCCTTTTCTTTCACTTCGTCGAGATCGCCCACCATATAAAATGCGCTTTCGGGGTATCGATCGGCATTGCCTTTCCATATCTCGTCAAAACATTCTACCGTGGTTTTTACGGGTACGTATCGCCCTTCCATGCCCGTATACACGCTTGCCACAAACATCGGTTGCGAAAAGAAACGTTGCATTTTGCGCGCGCGGTACACAATGCTTTTGTCTTCCTCGCGCAATTCTTCCATGCCCAATATGGCTATAATGTCTTGCAGTTCGGCATACCGTTGCAAAGCCGCTTGCACATTCCGCGCCGTACGATAGTGCGCCTCGCCCACAATACGCGGCTCCAAGATGCGGCTGTCCGATTCGAGCGGGTTTACGGCGGGATAGATCCCTTGCTCCACCACCTTGCGGGAAAGCACGGTGGTGGCGTCGAGATGTGCGAAAATGGCCGCGGGCGCGGGATCGGTCAGATCGTCGGCGGGCACATACACCGCTTGAATAGACGTGATAGAGCCGCTTTTCGTGGTGGTGATCCGCTCTTGCAACGCACCCATTTCGGTTGCCAACGTGGGTTGATACCCCACGGCGCCCGGCATGCGCCCCAACATAGCGGACACTTCGCTGCCGGCTTGTACGAACCGATAAATATTGTCTATAAACAATAAAACGTCTTTGTTCATTTCGTCGCGGAAATATTCGGCCACCGTAAGTCCCGTGAGCGCCACGCGCATGCGCGACCCCGGCGGTTCGTTCATCTGACCGAACACCAACGCCGTTTTATCGAGTACGCCGCTGTCCGTCATGTCGCGGATCATTTCGTATCCCTCGCGACTGCGTTCGCCCACGCCGGTAAACACCGAATAGCCGTTGTGCTCGTGCGCCACGTTGCGTATGAGCTCCATAATAAGCACCGTTTTTCCTACGCCCGCGCCGCCGAATAGCCCGATCTTACCGCCGCGCGCATACGGCGCCATAAGATCTATCACCTTTATGCCCGTTTCCAACATGTGCGCAGAGGGTGCTTGTTCAAAAAATTCGGGCGCTTTGCGGTGAATGGAAAGCTGTTTTGCGCCCACGATCTCGCCCTTTTTATCGATAGGCTCGCCGAGCACGTTCATCACTCTGCCCAAAACGCTTTCGCCCACCGGCACTTTGATGGGTTCGCCCGATGCGTAAACGGGCATACCGCGACTCATACCGTCGGTGGCGCGCAATGCGATACAACGCGCCACGCCGCTCCGCACGTGGCTAAACGTTTCCAAAGGCACGTATCGGCCTTGCTCTATCTTTACGATCAGTTTTTCGTGTATCTTGGGCATGTAGGTGCCGTCATACAAAACGTCTACCACAGGCCCCGACACCACGATAACTTTACCCTCGTGAACGTTTTTATTTTCCGCTATCATCTTGCACTCCGTTGGCCGCCGCCACGATCTCCGTGAGTTCGCCCGTTACCGTTTCTTGTCGCGCGCGGTTGTATTCCGCCGTTAAACCGCTCAAAAGTTCGTTTGCGTTGTGTGTCGCGTTGTGCATGGCGGCGCGACGTTGGCTGTGCTCGCACGCACTGCTCTGCAACAATGCACCGTATAACACGCCCGTAAGATATTGGGGAAACAGTTGTTCGAGCACCTCTTCGGCCGACGGCTCGAACAGCAGTTCCCGAAACATGTACTTGTCCTTATCGCTCGGCTCCCGTTGCCGCACCACGGCGTCGCGATCGAACGGCAACAGCCGCAACGTTGTAGGTTCCATTTTGCCGTGCTCGCCCCATGCGGTGAACACGATATACGCGCTGTCGATCGCGGCCGACATAAACATCTCATAGATCTTTTTGCTCATACGAGCGGCTTGCGACACCGACGGATCGAAAGACGCATCGGCAAACGATATATCGGCTTGCACGCCGCGCGCCGCAAAATACTCGCGGCAGATCTGCCCTACCGTAAAGATATGCGCATGGGGGCAAGCTTGCCATTCGCGACGGGCATACTCCAAGATCGTGTGATTAAAACCGCCCGCCAACCCTTTGTCGGACGCGATCACGATATAAGCGGGACGCGCGCTTTCGGTAGCGGCAAATACTTTATGTTCGGTCTTGCCCAAACATAAAACGATCTTCTCCACGGTATCGCGAATGGTTTCGTAATACGCGCGGTTATTTTCGCATCGATACATCGCTTTGCGCATTTTGGCAACCGAAATGGTTTCCATTGCGCCGGTTATCTTCCGCGTATCGGAAATACTTTTTATGCGATGTTTGATTTGCGAAAAATTCTTCATCTTACTCCTTGCCAAACGTTTTCTTGCATTCGGTGACGGCGTCTTCTATCGTGATGCCGATATCCATGCTTATATCGCCCGTTTCGCGTATGGATTGGAGAATGTCGGGATAATGCAGTTCCAAATAAGTCAAAAACTCGGCGTTGAACGCCACGATCTTTTCCACGGGCACGTCTTTTAACAGTTCTTTCATGGTAACGTACAGTAATACGATCTGCTTTTCCACGGCAAGCGTTGCGTGAATGTCTTGTTTGAGCGTTTCGGTAGTGCGCTTGCCTTGTTCCAAACGCGCCACCGTGTTGCCGTCCAGATCGGAACCGAACTGCGCAAACACCGCCAACTCGCGATATTGCGAAAGATCGAGCCGCAATTTTCCGCTCACTTTTTTCATGCCGGCAATCTGTGCCGAACTGCCCACACGCGAAACGGACAACCCCACGTTCACGGCGGGGCGAATGCCCGCGTGAAACAAGTCGCTTTCCAAATAGATCTGCCCGTCGGTGATGGAGATGATATTGGTGGGCACATAGGCCGAAATATCCCCCGCCATCGTTTCCACGATAGGCAACGCGGTGATCGACCCGCCGCCTTTTTCTTCCGACAGCTTGGCCGCCCGCTCCAATAGACGCGAATGCAAATAAAACACGTCGCCCGGATAGGCCTCGCGGCCGGGCGGACGCTTTAACAACAAACTCATGGCGCGATACGCCACCGCGTGTTTGCTGAGGTCGTCGTAAACGATCAACACGTCTTTGCCCGCATACATAAATTCCTCGGCAATGGCGCAACCGCTATACGGCGCGATATACTGTAACGGCGCCGAATCTTTGGCGGTGGAACACACGATCACGGTATAGTCCATGGCACCGTATTCGCGCAACGTGTGCAGTATAGCTGCAACGCTGCTTGCCTTTTGCCCGACGGCCACATACACACAAAGCACGTCTTTGCCCTTTTGGTTCAATATGGCGTCTACCGCAACAGACGTTTTGCCCGTGCGTCGGTCGCCGATGATCAGTTCGCGCTGTCCGCGGCCGATCGGCACCATGGCGTCAATCGCCAAAATACCCGTTTGCAACGGCGCGTCTACTTTGCCGCGATCCACGATCTCCGGCGCCGCCGCTTCAATGGGACGGCGTAGCGCGCCTTTGATCTGCCCCAAACCGTCGATGGGCACACCCAGCGGATTGACCACCCGCCCCAATAGTTTTTTGCCCACGGGCACTTCCACAATGCGCCCCGTGGCTTTCACGATCATGCCGGCCGACGCTTTGTCCTCTTCACTCAGCACGATGGCGTCTACGTCGTTTTCGTTAAGGCCGAGCACAATGGCTTGCGCCACGCCGCCCACGTCCAACAACTCGCCGTATTTCGCATTGCGCAGTCCGTCGATCTTGATCACGCCGTCGCCCGAAAAGCGCACTCTGCCCGCCGGCATGGCGGCGCAATCCAATTGCACGGCATTCAATTTTTTGCGTACCCGCTCTTCGATGCGGGAGATCTCTTCTTTATTCATACTTTCTCCCGCTATTGCAAGGTGCGTTTTACTTTGGCCAACCGACCGGCAACGGTGCAATCGTAATAATCGTTGCCGTCGATGATCAGCAACCCGCCCAAAAGCGACGCATCCACCGTATACGAAAAAGTCACGTTGCCGCTGTGCTTTTTACCGAAATTCTTTTCGATACGCGCTTTATCGGCATCGCAGAGCGCAACGGCCGAAAACACCGAAACTCTCTCCGTCATTTTTCCCACTCCGAAAGACCGGCCTCTATGATCCGCCTATTATCCTCTTCGTTCACTTCACGTTCCAAGATCCTTTCGGCGATCTCCACGGCGATATGCCCCACGCTTTCGTGCAATTCGTTTTGCAAGCGGTGTCGTTCCACCACCGCTTCTTTTTGCGCGTTCTCCAAAATCTCGTCCGCTTTTTTACGGGCGTCTTCCACAATGTCTTTGCTGCGTTGCAAAGCGCGCGCGCCGATCTGCGCGCTTTCTTCTTCGGCTTGCCGTTTCATTTCGTCGATCTCGTTTTGGAGCGCGTCGGCTTGCTCTTGCATGCGTTTGTTCTCGGCGTATATGTTTTCCAATTTTTTGCGGTGCCCCGCAATGATCTTTTTCACGGGCTTATACAGCAAAAAATACAGCGCCGCGATCAAGAGCACCAAATTGACGACGTGGAACAAAATGTCCCAACCGCCCAAACCGAGTTTTTGCAGAATCGTTTGCATAAGCCGTTACATCACCATGATAAGTATGGCGACCAAAACGCCGTAAATGGCCGTTGTTTCGGCAAACGCCAAGCCGAGCATCATAGAACTGCGTATCTTCTTTTCCGCTTCCGGTTGGCGCGCGATGCCCTCCACCGCTTTGGCGGCAATGATGCCCATGGCAATGGCGGCGCCCAAGCCCGTCAAGCCCGCAATACCGGCGCCGATGGCGGTAAGTCCCGTTACGCTCATCAAAAACGAAACGATTGCCGAAAATACAGGTGTCATACTGATATCCTCCGAAAGTTTATTCGATCGCCTCGCCTATAAAACTCATAGACAAGAACATAAATATATAGCTTTGTATGATCGCGTGAAATAACGTAAAGATCACCGACCCCACCGCCGGCAACGCCACTTGCGCAAATACGGGCAAGCTGTATAATAGGTGCATAACCACATACCCCGAAAACACACTGCCGAACAAACGCAACGCCAACGAAAAGGGCACCACCACGTCGCTGATCACATTGATGGGGTTGCAGTAATGAATAAGCCTTCTCGCCCGCTTTTTGCAAAAGCCGAAAAGAAAAATAAGCACAAACGATAACAGCCCCAAGGCCAACGTAGCGTTAAGATCGGAAGTGGGCGGACGCAGACCCGTCATTTCCGTGAGCGTGCCGAGTGCGATAAAACCGGCCAAGGCAAAATAGAACGGCCCCACAAATCCGCCGTATCGTTCGGTCTGTTCGGCGGCCGACGAATCGAACATATTGACCATAGACTCTATAAACAGCCGAAATCCCGAAATATGCTCGTCGTCTTTGCGCCAACGCGGGATACAAAACAACCGTATCGCCACGGCCGCCAATAGCAAAATCACCGTTGTGACGAATGCGCTCACCATGGTGTTTGTTACCGTTATCGGACCTATTTCGAATACGGGTTCGGGCGGAATGGAAATTTCCGTTTTCGCCGAAAGTAAAATTGGCATACGGGCAATCCCTTACATTGTTGTATTGTACTAATTTTACACCTTATCGAACGCAATTGGCAAGCGTTAGGCTTTGCAAATACAAAAATTCACAAAATTTTCCGCTTGGCGTTATTGTGTTTCCGCACGCTCTCTTTTATGCGACGGGCGCGGCGCCGCGCATTTCGTTCGGTCAGTAGTGCAAATAACTGTCGAAAGCATTTTCTATATGACGGACTTCTTTGGAGGGCAACCACACTTCCGCCACATCAAACCGCACGGGTACGTCGAAGTGACGGAATTTTTTGATATACTGTGCGGCCACGGCGTTTATCTTTCGCCGCTTGTGATGATCCACCGCCTCGGCGGGCGTTCCGAACGCGTTGCTTGTGCGCGTTTTCACTTCCACAAACACCAACCCTTTTCCGTCGGTCGCCACAATATCCAATTCGCCGATATCCGTGGTGAAATTGCGGTGCAACACCGTATACCCTTTCTTTTTCAGATAGGCGCACGCAACGTCTTCGCCCGTTTTGCCTTTGCGTTTATTGCTCGATCCCAACATTTTCCGTATCCTTTTCGCCGCCCGAAGGGGTAACGATGCGCGAGATAAAAGTGCGTCGATGCAACGGACAAGCGCCCGCCGCGCGCAACGCCGCCGCGTGCGCCGCCGTACCGTATCCCTTATGTTTGGCAAAACCGTAAACGGGATACTGCGCATCGTATGCGCGCATGAGGCGATCCCGCGTTACTTTTGCCACAATAGAGGCCGCCGCAATGGAGTAACTCGTGGCATCGCCTTTCACGATCGATTTGATTTCGCACGGAAGATCCAACCCCGTGACCGCATCCACCAATAAAAGGTCGGGCGAACGCCCCATCTGTCCATAGGCTTGCCGCATGGCCTCTTTGGTGGCGTTCAAAATATTGATACGGTCTATCTCTTCGTTGGGCACGATCCCCACGCCGTATGCCGTAGCCGCGCGCACGATCTCTTCATATAAGCGCTCGCGCTTCTTCTCGCTCACTTTTTTGCTGTCGTATATGCCGTCGATCATTTTGTCAAGCGGCATGATCACGCAAGCGGCCACCACGGGTCCCGCCAACGGCCCGCGTCCCGCCTCGTCCATGCCCGCCGTAACAGCGGGCAAAAACTGCTTGTCGTATGTAAAAATGCGCTGTGTGTCCGTCATAATTCCCCCACGCTGTCTAACGTCACGGCGCCCAGTTTACCGCTGCGAAAATCGTCTATCAAGGCGGCGGCGGCTCGCTCGGTGTCCGCCACGCCGCCGCGCAACAAGTAGCCGCGGGCGCGCGCGATCTGCTCGATGCACGCCTCGCCGTCCGTTGTAGCAATACCGTACCGCCCGCCGATGAGCGCGCCGTTTACGGCATTTAACTCGGTCACCAGATCGCACGCCAATTCGTAGGTGTCCAATATTTCGTCTTTGATACTGCCGATAAACGCCAAACGCCGCGCAACGGTCTGGTCGCTCAGCTTGGGATACAATGTGCCGGGGGTGTCCAACACGTCCAATCGGTCGTTTACGCGCACCCACTGTTTGCCGCGCGTAACGCCCGCTTTGTTGCCAGTTACGGTGCGCTTACTGCCGCACAGATTATTGATAATGGTAGATTTGCCCGTATTGGGCACGCCGAGCACCATGCAGCGAATGCCCGTGCGCACGCCTTTTTTGCGGTATTTTTCGATCTTTTCGCCGCACAAGGACGTAATGGCGGACAAGATCGGCACCGTGGATTTAGAGGCAGTGGCGCTGAGCGCAACGGCCGTGCTGCGTTCCCCCGTCAAATAGTTTAGCCACTCTTTCACGCGTCTGCTATCCCCCAATTCGGCCTTATTAACGGCATAGATTACGGGCAATCCCGCGATCATGCTGTCAAAATGCGGGTTTATGCAACTGTACGGCGCGCGCGCGTCGAGCACGTATACGATCACGTCTACCAAACGCAAATTCTCTTCGATCATGCGCATGGCTTTGGTCATATGTCCCGGATACCAATTGATCATATCAGCCTCTCTTTTCCATCAGATCGGGACGCAATTTTCGTGTCAATGTATCCGACTGTTCGCGCCGCCATTTGTCCACGTTTTCATGGTGTCCGCTAATGAGTATTTCGGGCACTTCCAAACCCTCGAACACACGCGGCCGGGTGTATTGCGGATATTCCAAACGCGCTTTAGAAAAGCTTTCGTCTGCGGCCGATTGCTCGCTGCCCAAAACCCCCGACACGAACCGCAACAAAGCATCGATCGTTACCATGGCCGCCAACTCGCCGCCCGTCAGCACATAATCGCCGATCGACAGTTCTTCGTCTATGCACAGATCGAGCGCGCGTTGATCCACGCCCTCGTAATGACCGCACAAAAACAACAAATCGCCGCATTGCGCCAATTGTTGCGCTTTGTCCGCCGTAAGCGTTTTGCCCTTGGGCGACAAATAGATGCGTTTGCATGCGTGCGTAGGATCCACGGCCCGCACCGCATCGAAAATGGGTTGCGGCGTCATAACCATGCCCGCACCGCCGCCGTAAGGGTAATCGTCGCATTTGGCGTGTTTGTCGGCGCTGTAGTCGCGGATATTCACCGTGCGTAGCGTTACCACGCCGTTATCTATGGCGCGGCCGATCACGCTGGTGCGCAAAGCCGAAAACATTTCGGGAAAGAGCGTGAGCACGTTAATCGTCATACACGCACACCTCGTCTAACAAATGCTTATATACCGTAAACGTTTTTTTGGTCACGTCCACGCCCGCCACCAATCGGTTCAAAAAGGGAAACCGCAACTCTTTGCCGTTGCCGCCGCGCGCGGTGATCACGTCGGCCGTGCCCGTGTTTTGCGCGATATCGATGATCTCGCCCAAAATCTCGCCCGTGTCGCACAACAAGCGGCACCCCAAAAGATCGGCGATGAAATATTCGCCCTCGTCCAAATCGACGGCATGCACGCGGTCGATACACAAAAACTTGCCGCGCAAACTCTCGGCGGCGTTTCGATTGTCTACGCCTTGCAACTTAACGAACACATGCTCACGCTCCACGCGCAGCCCCAAAATCTTGAAAGGCTTGTCGTCTATATACAGCACGCGCAACTTTTTGAAACGTTCGGCGCTGTCGGTAAGCGGTTTTACTTTTACCTCGCCCGCAATGCCTTGCGCTTTCACGATCTCGCCAACGGTTATTTGATCCACAATAAAAAACCTCTGCAATATAGCAAGCGGAGAGAATGAATGCCACTCTCTCCGTTTTTGCCTATTCTGCTTCCAAAATGTCTACGGAATACGCCTTTTCGCCACCCGCACCGGCTGCCTTCACAATGGTGCGGATCGCTTTTGCGATCTTTCCTTGCCGCCCTATCACCTTGCCCATATCGGCTTTATCCACGCTCACGGAGATCACGCCGTCTTCCGACTCGGTAACGCGCACGGCCTCTTTATTCGCAACCAATTGCGAAACGAGATACCGAACAAGTTGTTCCATACAGTCCTCCCGTTATCCGATCATTCGGACTTCTTTTTCTTGACGGCCTTGGTTTTCGCGGGCGCTTTTTTGGCGTTCTGGATAATGCCGGCATTCACGAAAAGCGCTTTCACGGTGTCACTGGGCGCGGCGCCTACGCTCAACCAATGCTTTGCTTTGTCTTCGTTGATCTTCACTTCGGCCGGTTCGGTGAGCGGGTTATACGTTCCCACAATATCGATGAACTTGCCGTCGCGCGGCGCGCGGGAATCGGCCACGATGATGCGGTAGAACGGGCTTTTCTTGTCGCCCATACGGGTCAGTCTGATTTTTACCATTTGTTTTTTACTCCTTTTTTAACGCACCGACCGTTTGCGGCCGTCGCGGATTTTACTGTTTGGTTACTCTATTAAAACGGAAAGCGTCGTCCCGCTTTGCCCATTTTGCCGTTTTTCATCATTTTCATCATTTCTTTGGTTTGCTCGAACTGCTTTAACAGTTGGTTCACGTCTTGAATAGACGTGCCGCTGCCGGCGGCGATACGCTTGCGCCGCGACGCCTTGATGATATCGGGATGTTCGCGCTCGTACATGGTCATCGATTTGATAATGGCTTTGAACCGTTCGATACGCGCCTCGTCTACGTCTTTTTCGGAAATGCGCATGTTGTTGGGCAAACCGGGGATCATAGACATCACGTCCGAAAGATTACCCATTTTGCCGAGCTGTTCGAATTGCGTCAAAAAGTCGTCTAACGTAAACGCCGATTCGCGCAGTTTCTTTTCCAGCTTTTGCATTTCTTCTTCGGTTACGGCCGACTGCGCCTTTTCGATGAGCGTGAGTACGTCGCCCATGCCCAAGATACGCGACGCCATACGGTCGGGATAAAAGGGCTCAATGTCGCCCGTTTTTTCGCCCGTGCCGCAAAATTTGATCGGTTTGCCCGTCACCGCTTTTATGGAAAGCGCCGCGCCGCCGCGGGTGTCGCCGTCCAATTTGGTAAGGATCACGCCGCTGATATCCAGTCTTTCGTTAAAAGTGGCGGCCACGTTCGCGGCCTCTTGTCCCGTCATGGCGTCTACCGTCAGCAAGATCTCGGTGGGCGAAACCGCCTTTTTGATCTCCTCCAACTCGCGCATCAGTTCTTCGTTGATCTGTAAGCGCCCCGCCGTATCTATGATCAGTGTGTCGCAACCGCGGCTGAGCGTTTCTTCCACCGCCAATTTAGCCGTTTTCACGGGGTCTTTGTCGCCCCGCTCGAACACGTCGGTGTTCACGCTTTTGCCCACCACTTTCAACTGGTTGATGGCCGCGGGACGGTATACGTCGCACGCCGCCAACATGGGCTTTTTGCCTTGCTTGCGTAGCAGTTGCGAGAGTTTGCCGCACATGGTCGTTTTGCCGGCGCCTTGCAACCCCACCATCATGATCACCGTGGGCAGTTTGGGAGAAACGGCAAGTTTTGCGTTGGTAGCACCCATCAAAGCAACAAGCTCGTCGTTCACGATCTTTACCACTTGTTGCCCCGGCGTTAAACTGTTGAGAATCTCTTCACCCACCGCTTTTTCGCTTACGCGCGCGATAAAATCTTTTACAACGCCGAAATTGACGTCCGCCTCGAGTAGCGCCACGCGGATCTCGCGCATGGCTTGCTTGATCTCCAACTCGCTGAGCTTACCGCGCGCTTTGATCTTGCTGAATATGTGATTCAGTTTTTCGCTAAGACTACCGAACAGTCCCATATTTGCTCCTTATAAACTCTTCCGTTTCGGTTATCTTTTGCCGTACGCTCTCCGCCGTTTCTGCCGTGCGAAGATCGTTCAAACGCTTATATAACTCCGAAACAAACGCGCAAACGCCCAACTTGTTTTCATACTCCGCCAAGCTTTCTTCCGCTTGTTTGACGGCCGCGTGCACCGCTTGACGGCTCACGCCCGCATTGTCGGCGATCTCCGACAGCGAAAAATCACGCTCGTAGTAATCGGAAAGCATTTCCCGCTGTTTTACCGTGAGCGCCTCGCCGTATATATCTAAAAGCGCCAAAACCGATAAATCTTTCACCAAAACGCCTCCGACCGAAAAACGGGTGTAAAGTAAATTTACTTTACACCCATAGTATACGCCTTTTAAGCAACAGAAGTCAAGCGTTTTGCTTGCATTATTCTATAATGGCGTCGATAAATTCGCGGGAATCGAAATCTTCCAGATCGTCTATGCCTTCGCCCACGCCCACATACACAACGGGCACTTGCAACTGATCGGCAATGGCAAGCACCACGCCGCCCTTGGCCGTTCCGTCCAACTTGGTCAATATGATGCCGTCGATATCGATTGCCTCGTTGAATATATCCACTTGCGTTACGGCGTTTTGCCCCGTGGTTGCGTCTAATACAATATAGTTCAAATACATGCAATCGGGGTATTCGCGTTCAATGATGCGATTGACTTTTTTCAACTCGTCCATCAAATTTTTCTTATTATGCAAACGCCCCGCGGTGTCTATGAGCAATACGTCGGTATGCTTGCTTTTGGCGCTGGCCAACGCGTCGTATACCACCGCGCCCGGATCGGCGCCTTCGGCATGCTTTACAATGCGAACGCCCGCGCGATCCGCCCACACGGTGAGCTGGTCGGCGGCGGCGGCGCGGAACGTATCGGCCGCCACAATAGTCACGCTCTTGCCTTGCTTTTTGAACTTTTTGGCAAGCTTACCTATCGCCGTGGTTTTGCCCACGCCGTTCACACCCGCTACCAACAAAACCAACGGATACTCGTATTCGGGCACGGGGTTGGCGTCTAACATATCCACCATGAGATCTTTCAACTCGTCTTTTACGTCGGCCGTATCGCGAATATGCTTTTCGTCGATCACGGCGCGTAGATCCTCCATAAGGCTTTCCACCGTTTCGGCGCCGATATCCGAAGAGATGAGCGCCATTTCGAGCTCATCGTAAAAGTCGTCGGTCAAAACGCCGCCCGTAAACAACTTGTTGAGTTTATACGCGATCGCCTCTTTGGTCTTTTTTAACTTCTCTTTGAGTTTTGCGAAAAATCCCATCGTTAATTCTCCTAACCTTGCGCGTCGAACGCCATGGCCTCGCTCAGTTTTACGGAAACGATCTTGCTGACGCCCTTTTCTTCCATGGTCACACCGTACAAACTGTCGGCCAACTCCATGGTGGGTTTGCGGTGCGTTATCACGATAAATTGCGTTTCTTCGCTGAACCGACGCAAATATTTGGCAAACCGCCCCGCGTTGGCGTCGTCGAGCGCCGCCTCTATTTCGTCCAACACGCAAAACGGCATAGGCTTTAAGCGCAAAATGGCAAACAGTATGGCAATAGCGGTAAGCGCGCGTTCGCCGCCCGACAACAGCGAAATACTTTGCAATTTCTTTTCGGGCGGTTGCGCCACGATCTCGATGCCCGCATCCAACGGATTTTCGCTGTCCAGCAAAATGAGGTCGGCATTTCCGCCGTCAAACAACTCTTTGAATATCTTGACGAAATTCACACGGATCTGCTCGAAACGTTCGGTAAACTTGCCGAGCATTTCCGCGCTCAGTTCGTTGATGATCTTGATAAGGTCGGCCTCGGCTTTTACCAAGTCCTCCCGCTGCACGTCCATTTCGTGATAGGACGCATACATTTCTTGGCACTGCTCGATGGAGGCAAGGTTTACGTTGCCCAATGCATGCATTTGTCGGCTTAAGCGGTTTGCCTCGGTAATGCCCTTGTTGATATCATACCCCTCTTCCTTAAAAGGCAAACAATCGTCATATTCGAGTTCGTATTCGGTTTTTACTTTTTCTTGCATCTGCTCTATATCGGTATCCACTTTGAGCAGCTGCATTTCTTCGCGGTTCTTCTTTTCGTGCAACGACTGCAACTCGTTGATAAGTTCCATGCGCCGTCCGTCCAATTTAGCCAGCGTGGCGTTTAACTCTTGTTTGTAGTCGTCTAAGTTCGCAAGTTTGTGGCGTATCTCTTTTACGCGGTTGCTGTCTTGCTCGCCGCCCGCGCTCATGGCCGCGCCGATCTCCGCGTCTAACTTGGCTATAAGCGCGTCGTTTTCGGCAATCTGTTGCGTGTCGTATTCCAATTTGGCGTTCAATGTTTCCAAATTGGTCTTTAACCGTAACAACTCGCCGTCGGACGCCGACAGCCGCGCCTCCAACGTAGACACTTTTACGCGCGCCGCCGTCATGATACCGTGCAATTCGTCGCGCTGTTTGCGCAATACTTCGAACTGTTGGCGCTGTTCTTCGCTGCTGCCCGTGGCGTCCTCTTTGCGGCCGCGCACGATCTTTTCCAATTCTTCCACGCTGTCCAATTCGCTTGTGATACTGCTTATGCGCGTTTGGGCTTGCAAACGCGTTTCTTCCAATGCGCGCACATCCGCCGCCAATTCGGCATCCGCCGCCGCAAATTTGTTGAGCGCCTCGGTGCGCGTGGCAATATCAACTTCCAACTTGTGCAATGCGTCGCTTTGCAAACGGATCTTTTCGCTCGTTTCGCGCTGGACGGCGGCTTTTTGGTCGCGCAACGCGTTCCACTCGCCCAAAGACTTGTCCATATCCGCCAACTGCTCTTTGAGCGCCTCGATTTCTTTTTCGTGCCCGAATACGTTGGTCAGTTCCGACTTCTTACTGCCGCCCGTGATCGAACCGTGCGGACTGAGCACCTCGCCGTCGCACGTTACGATCTTAAAGCCGTAGCGCGCCTTGCGAGCCACCGCGATCGCCGTGTCCATGGTGTCCACCACCACGGTGTTGCCAAGTAGCCCCGCGAAAATATTGCGATACTTGGCATCAAACGAAATAAGATCCACAGCCACGCCGCACACACCCTTTTCGCGCAATAAGTCGTGGTATTCCGCATCCAGAGAACGCGCTTTTACGGACGATATAGGCAAAAAAGTAGCTCTGCCGCTACGCGAAGTTTTCAAAAATTCGATAAGATATTTGGCGTCTTCTTCGGTGCGCGTCACAATGTTTTGCACCGCGTTGCCGAGCGCCGTTTCTATGGCCGTTTCAAACCCTTCTTTCACGCCGATGAGCGACGCCACAACGCCTTCGATCTTGTCGGCAAGGTCTTTGCGCTGTTTGGCCTCGGCCAAAAGCTTTTTCACGCTATATGCAAAACCCTCGTACGATTGCTGCATTTCCACCAACATCTTGTGGCGGGATTTTGCCATATAATATTTGGCTTGAATGCCGTCGATCTTTTCCGCGGCTTTGCCGATGGCCGCCACGCAATCGTTGTTTTGGGCATACAACTCGTCCAATTGCGCCGAAAGCTTGTTTTTCTCGGCCACCAATTGATTTGTTTCGGCTTGCAAACGGTTGCTGTGCCCCAGCCCCGTTTCCAACTTTTCTTTGGCGGCGGCAAGACGCGCGTCCAGATCCACCGTTTGCGCCGAAAGTCCTTCGCGCTCGGCTACCATACGCGACATATTGGCGCGGATATCGGCCAACTTGTCCATCGCGTCCATAACGGCGCGGTGGTTGGATTCCACTTCGCCTTCGCCTTGCGCCAAAGTGTCTACCACGGCCAAATATTCTTGGTCGTACTTGTCCGCCTCGATACGCGCCGTTTGCAGATCGGCGGCTATTTGCGCCGTTTCCGTATCGCCCAAAGCGATAAACGATTGCACCCGTTCTTTATCTTCGCTCAACTGCCCGTACTCTTCTTTGAGCCGTTCGTTTTGCGTATGCAAATACCCCAACCGTTCTTGCAACACTTTGATCTCGCCGGCGGCCTTTTCCAAACCCACCGTGCGTTCCAACAATTCGTCGCGCAACGTATTGATCGATTTGTCCGCGTCGCCCAAGTTTTCCATCGCCTCGTTATACTGTACCGTGGCGGCATCGCAATCTTTTTGGCGCATTTCGATCTCTTCGGTAACGCCCGTAAGCCGCGACTGGATGACCTCTTTGGCTTGGCTTGCAGAGTCGTATTGGTGTATGTATATGTTTATTTCGTGCGTTTTCAGCTTGTCGCGCAGTTCCAACCACTTGCGCGCCGCCTCCGACTGTTTGGTGAGCGGTTCGAGCAAGCTTGCTTTTTCATGCAAAATATCTTCGATACGCACCAAATTTTCGCGCGTACGCCCCAATTTACGCTCGGCGTCCGATTTGCGCGCTTTGAACTTGGAAATACCCGCGGCCTCTTCGAAAATAGCGCGGCGGTCTTCGGGCTTAGAGCGCAACAGTTCTTCGATGCGCCCTTGTCCGATTATGGAATAGCCCTCACGACCCATGCCGCTGTCGCGCAACAGATCGGTTATGTCTTTCAAACGGCACTGCGTGCGGTTCAAGCAATACTCGCTTTCGCCGCTACGATACAGCTTGCGGGAGATCACCACTTCGTCGTAATCGAGCGACGGAAACAGTTGCTTGTTGGTATTGTCGAAAAATAAATTGACCTCGCAGTACGAAAGCGATTTGCGGTTTTCCGTGCCGTTGAATATAACGTCTTGCATGGAATTGCCGCGCAAAAGCTTGGCCGACTGCTCGCCGAGCACCCAGCGAATGGAGTCTGCCACGTTGCTTTTTCCGCAACCGTTCGGACCGACGATGGCCGTGACGCCCGCGCCGAATTTTACTTCCAGCCTGTCCCCGAAGGACTTAAAGCCGGCTACTTCCAATTTCTTAAACTTCAAAGTTTGCGTTCCTCGTTGTCAGCAAATATCACTCGTCTATTATTGTAGCAAATTACGCCGCAAATGGCAAATGATTGCGGGCATTTTTTGCGCGGCTACTTTCCCGCGGGCGACGGCGCGCGAGAAAGCAAATGGGCGTGCACGAACTGCCGCGCGCTTTCCCATCCGCCGTCTAAATATATCGCGCCCAATACCGCCTCGAATAGATTCGACACGGTTTTGTCCTTGAATTTATTTTTGTCGCTACGCGCGCCGCGTCCCAATCGATAGTAGTGCAACAAGCCCATGTCGCGCACGGCGGCGGCCAACGGCTCTTTGGAAACGATATGCTGGCGCATATCGGTGAGCACGCCCTCCGCGCTGTCATAGGCGCGAAACAAATATTCGGTAACGATCATGCCGAGCACGCTGTCGCCCAATAATTCCAAGCGCTCGTTGCTTTTACAGCGTTTCCCGTCTTTTCGTTCGTTTACAAACGACTCGTGCGTAAGCGCCGTTACAAGCAGTAAAGGCCGGGAAAACGTATGCCCGACGATCTTTTCTACCGCGGCTATCTCCTCACTCGACATGCGCGGCATCGCCCTGCGTCAAGTCGGCGAGTTTGACCATTTCCTCTTTGATGCCGGCCACGAGATCGGCCTCGATCATTTTGTTTACTTGCCGTAACGCCGCCAAAATAGCGTCGGGATTGGAGGCGCCGTGCGCTTTTACCACCACTTTTTTGGCGCCGAGGAAGGGCGCGCCGCCATACATATTGTAGTCCATATCGTGCTTGAGTTTGTTAAACGCCTTTTTCATGAACAAAGCGCCGAATTTGGCCGAACCCGAACTTAAAATAGCGCTCTTTAACTCGCTCATGACCATCTTGGCCGTGCCTTCCACCGTTTTGAGCAGTACGTTGCCCACAAAACCGTCGGCCACCAAAATGTCGTAATCGCCGGTGAGCGCGTCGCGTGCCTCCATGTTGCCCATAAAATTGATAGGCAATTTTTTGAGCGTGGCAAACACCTCTTTGGTAAGCGCGTTGCCTTTGTGATCTTCCACCCCCACCGAAACAAGCCCCACGCGCGGATTTTCCACGCCGTGCACGCGGCGCATATAACACACCGCCATCAAGGCGAATTGCTCCAAAAATTCGGGGCGGCAGTCCACATTGGCGCCGCAATCTATCAAACAAACGCGACCGCCGCCGCGCGTGGGCAATAAAGGCGCCAAGGCCGGACGCTGCACGCCATCGATACGGCCGATCTTAAGCACGCTGCCCGTGAGCACCGCGCCCGTACTGCCCGAACTGAGCATGCCGCCGATGTCCTCTTCCGTTTTCAAAAGGTCGTACGCTTTGACAAGCGACGATTCTTTTTTGTGCCGAATGGCGTCGGTGGGCGATTCTTCGTTGCTGATCACTTCGGGCGCGTGCACGACCGTGATACGCGAAGTTTCGTATTTGTATTTTTTCAGCTCGCCCAAAATCGTTTCGCTGTCGCCCGTGAGCACCACGTCGGTGTTTTTCTGTTCGTTCACAAACGCTACGGCGCCCGCGATCTGTGCAAACGGCGAATTGTCGCCGCCGAAAACGTCTAATACAATTTTCATGTTTTCCTCTCCGTTTTTATGAAAATAAAACGACTCCGCAACTGTTTCTGTGCGGAGTCATTATTAAGCGTTAATAAAGACCTTATTCTTTGTCTTGCTTAATGTCAATCTTTTTAACACCGTCATAGTATCCGCAATGCTTGCAAACTCTATGATTCAGTTTCATTTCATGACATTGGGGGCATTCACTAATAGAAGGATTCGATATCTTCCAATTAGCAAAACGCGAATTACCCTGTTGCTTAGAAGCCTTATGTTTGGGTACTGCCATCTTTAGCACCTCCTATTAACGAATTTTAATCATGCTACACTATTATACATACTTCTTATCGGGTTGTCAAACAATTTACGGTATTTTTTACCGAATTGCCTCGATCAATCCGTAATCGCCGTCGTGACGCTTATACAGCACGTTCACATTGTTGGTATTTTTGTTGGCGAACACGTAAAAACTGTGGCCCACGAGTTCCAATTCCTCGATCGCGTCGTCCACCGTCATGGGCGTGAGTTGATACGATTTGCTACGCACCACGCCGTGCACGTCGTCTTTTTCCGCAGGCGCCGCAACAAATTCGGCCATACGCACTTTTTTGGATTTTGCCGTGAGTTTGGAACGGTGTTTTATGATCTGTTTTTCCAACTTGGGCAACGCAATATCGATATTATCATACATATTATCGCCGAACACTTCGGCGCGCATCACCGAACCGTCCAACAATATAGTCAACTCCATCGTTTCCACGTCGTTTGCCTTTTTGAGCAAAATTTTAACTTTGGTGTCGTCTTCGAAAAACTTATCGAGCCGTTCCACCTTTTTGGTGACAACGTCTTTGAGTTTGTCGCTGGGGTTGTAGTTTTTGGTCAGGAACTCGATTCTCATGGTATGTCCTCCTATGATGTTATGGGCTGTTTCTACCCTACTTACAGTATACCATACCCTTTGGGGAATGTAAATAGGGTTTTGGAAAAATTTTCAAATCCTTACGAGATTTTCACTTGCCCGTCGGCATCGATGTTTACCGTAACAACGCTGTTCTCGCGGACCGCGCCCGACAATAGCGCCTCGGCCACGTTATCTTCCACGTATTGCTCGATCACTCTGCGCAACGGCCGCGCGCCGTATTCGGGGTCGTATCCGCGCGTGGTGATAAAGTCCATAGCGCTTTGCGTGATACGCAACTCTATGCCGCGCTCTTTGAGCGATTTCTCCGTTTTGGCAAGCATGATGACCGCAATTTTTTGTATATCCGCTTTGGTAAGATGATGAAATATACTCACCACGTCTATGCGGTTGATAAATTCGGGTTTGAAGTGGCGTTTGAGCGCCTCGGTCAATATCTCCTCGGTGCGCTTTTCGTCGGGCGCCTCGGACGACTGCGCCGAAAATCCCAAACTGCGGTTGTTTTGTTTCAGATCGGCCACGCCCGCGTTGCTCGTCATAATGATAATGGTATTTTTGAAACTGACAACGCGCCCTTGGCTGTCAGTCAGACGTCCGTCGTCCAAAATTTGCAATAGCGCGTTGTACACGTCGGGGTGCGCCTTTTCGATCTCGTCGAACAACACAACCGAATAGGGTTTTCTCCGCACTTGCTCGGTAAGCTGTCCGCCGTCGTCGAATCCCACGTATCCCGGAGGCGCGCCGATCAGTTTGCTCACCGAATGCGCCTCCATATATTCGGACATATCCAATCGAATCACGGCGTTCTCGTCGTCGAACATAGCCTCGCCCAGTGCCTTGGTAAGTTCCGTTTTGCCCACGCCCGTAGGCCCCAAAAACAAGAACGTGCCGATGGGGCGGTTTTCGTCTTTTAATCCGGCGCGCGCGCGGCGTATGGCTTTTGCCACGCTGACCACCGCCTCGTCTTGCCCGATAACGCGCTTGTGCAAAATGTCTTCCAAATGCACCAAGCGTTGCGTTTCCGTTTCGGTCAGCTTGGTCACGGGGATCTTGGTCCACTTGCTCACCACTTCGGCGATCTCCTCGGGCCCTATCACGATGCCGTCTCTTTCGGCGCTCTTGCTCCAATTGAGCTTTTGCTTTTCGATAGTCGCCTCTAATTCTTTGCGTTTGTCGCGCAACTCGCCCGCCGTTTTGTAATCTTCGTGATTGAGCGCCTCTTGTTTCAATCGATCGATACGGCGCAGTTCTTCTTCCATCTCTTTCACGCCGTCGGGTGCGGTGCTGTTGCCCACTTTGGCTTTGCTCATGGCCTCGTCCACAAGGTCTATGGCCTTGTCGGGCAAGAATCTGTCCATGATATAGCGGTCGCTCAGTTTTGCCGCGGCCACCAACGCCTCGTCCGATATCTTCACTTTATGGAAGGCCTCGTAGTTATCGCGCAAACCGCGCAATATCTCTATGGTGTCTTCCACGCCGGGAGGCGCTACGATAATGGGCTGAAATCTGCGTTCCAACGCCTTGTCCGTTTCGATAAACTTGCGGTACTCGTCGGTGGTGGTTGCGCCGATGGTTTGCATTTCGCCGCGCGCCAAATAGGGCTTGAGAATATCGGCGGGCGATACTTCGCCCTCTTTGCTGCCCGCTTGCGCCAACGTGTGCAACTCGTCGATAAACACAATGATGTTTTGTTGCGACTTTATGAGATCGATCGCGTTTTTGAGCTTTTCTTCCAAAGCGCCGCGGTACTTGGTGCCCGCCATCAGCGAGCCGAGATCCAAACTGAATACGATCTTGTCTTTTAACAGTTCGGGCACGTTGCCTTCGGCTATGGCTTTACTCAAACCTTCCACCACCGCGCTCTTGCCCACGCCCGGTTCCCCGATCAGCACGGGATTGTTTTTGGTTTTGCGGCACAGTATTTGAATGATACGCTCTATCTCTTCTTTACGCCCTATGATGGGGTCGATCTTGTGTTCGCGGGCGCGTTGCGTAAGATCGATACCGAGATCGGCCAACTGAGCGGGCAACGTTTTGCCGCCCACCGACGCCGTGCCCGCCGTTTCCGTGTTGCCGCCGCCGATCGCCGCTTGCAATTCGGACAACACTTCCTTTACGTGCAAACCCGCAATGTTAGACAGTATGGAATACGCAAACGACGTAGGGTCTTGCAACATGCAAAACAAAAAATGCTCCGTGCCTACAAAGGTGCCGCCTTGGCTTTGGCTCAGCCGTTGCGCCATCATAAACGTTTGCTTTACGCGCGGCGTGAGATCCACGTCTTTAACCGCCACATGTTCCGATTCCTCGAATATGCGCTCCAACATTTCGGGCTGCAAGCCGCCTTGCCGCAACAGTTGCCCCGCAAAACTTTTTTCCACTTTCACCAAGCCGTACAGCATATGCTCGGTGCCGATCACGGGGTTGCTGTATGTCAGCGCCGCATTGTGCGCGTATTCCACCGCTTTGTTCATATTTTCCGATACGGGAAAAGTCATGTTCGTTTACCTCCTCGAATTACCTTTTGCAAATGCTCTTCAATGTTTTTGCCACATAACCGGCGCGAAAAACGTCTCTGTCCTCGCCGCTCAACGCTTTACCGCTCAAATTCATGATATTGGCGGGTTGTCCGTCTGTCACCAGTTTTTCCAATCGCGCGCCGTCCGATACCTTTATAAGTCCGTAATACGCGCCCAATTTCACCAAGGCCAGCAGTTTCATAAATTCCTTGCTATCCAACATGTATGCGTGACATAGTACGCCATAAGCGCGCAATATTCTGTCTTTCAATGCATTCCCGTTGGCTTTTAGCAGCTCGTCGCGCGCGCGCAATTCCGCATCGGCTATATGCCCTATAGACGACTGCACCGACGAGAGGATCTCTTGTTCGGATACACCCAACGTTTTTTGGTTGGAAATTTGATACAAGTAGCCGTCGGCCTCGCTGCCCTCGCCGTATACGCCGCGAATGGTCATATGCAAACGCGCCACCGCGCCCACGCACTGTTCGAGATTGCGCGTGATGCTTAGCCCCGGCAAAAACATCATAGCGGACGCGCGCATGCCCGTTCCCACATTGGTAGGGCAACTTGTCAGATAGCCGAGTTTGGCGTCGTAAGCAAACTGCACCGACTTCGATATAGCATCGTCGATCGCGTTGATCTTATGATACGCCTCCGTGAGTTTGAACCCTTGCAATATGCACTGTTCGCGTATGTGATCCTCTTCGCCCACCATAATGCTCACCGTTTCGTCGCCGCCGATGATGGCCGCACCGTATTTTTTGTTTTCCAACAGATCGGCGCTCACGAGGTGCTTTTCTCGCAACACGTCGCCGCTGTTGTCGCTTATGGACTCCATACGGTACATGGCATAGTCGTTGCTCTCCGCGTTTTCTTGCCCTTCCGCATACGGCTTGTTAATCGCCTCGTATACTTTGCGCGCCAACTGTATGGCGCGGTTGTCGTTCAGTTTGTACGGATACGGCAACCCCGCCACGTTGCGCGCCAACCGCACCCGACTGGTCACTACCACATCATTGTAATTTCCCGTCATGGCCTTATTCTCCTTTCAACTGACGCATTCTGTCGCGAATGATACTTGCTTGCTCGTATTCTTCCGTTTCGATCGCTTTGTTCAATTCTTTTTTCAAGCGCTCGTATTCTATACTCACGCTGTTTTCCACGCCGACGGGCACTTTGCCCACATGGCTCACGTCGCCTTGCATACGCCGCACCACCGGCATGATAAGGGGCGCCAATTCCTTGTAACAATCCGAACACCCCACAAATCCCGTGCGTAAAAATTCCTCGCCCGTCGTGCCGCACGACTGACATATATATTCTTCCCGCCGTTGCGCTATGCGCGGCTCGTCGAAAAAACTACCGAACCCGCCGAACAAACTGCCGAAATCGGGCATTTTCATAAAACCGCTGCCGTATTTCTTTTGACATTCCGAACACAAGTGCCGTTCGGTGGTCTGCCCGTTGATCTTTTTAAGGGAATGAAACGTGGCCTCGTTCTTTCCGCATTCGTCGCATTTCATAATATATACGCCTCCTTAATTTTCCGTTGCGCCGTCGCCTGCCCGCAACAAATACAATAACACCGACTTCATGATGCTTGCCCGCAAGCCGTCTTTTGCCACAGCGGGCGCCACCAACGCTTTATCGCACAGCGCCGCCTTTAGCACATGCGCCGTTTCGTTGCTCAAAAGCCGTTCGTCCTCCATGCGATCGATGATCTGGCACGCTCTGTGATAGCTCAAACCGTCGGCAATGGTCTGTCGCACCAACTCTTCCAACATTTCGTGCGGCGGTTGGCTGATACGCACCACCGTGATAGACCCGCCGCCGCCGCGCCGCGATTCTATGGTATACCCGCGTTCGGGCGTAAAGCGCGTGCTGAGCACATAATTGATCTGACTGGGCGCGCATGAAAAATAGTTGGCCAATTCGTTGCGACTGATACACAGTTGATCGTCATCGCCCAACGTATCCAATAAAAACGCCTCTATCAAATCACTGATGTTTGCCATGATATACCCCTCCTTTGTGAGTATTCCCGCCTTTGGGTGTTTGTACGCTTTCTTCGATCGAACAAATATTTGACTTTCTTTGACCTTTGACATAATTATAAACCCCTTGCCTTCTTTTGTCAAGGGGTTTTTTCGATTTGTTGTAAAATTTTTCTTAAAGTCCGCGCAGTTGTCGCACAAAACTCTCTTTGTTTTGGCGCGCCGTGGTCGTGGGGCGCCCCAGATCGGCGCGCGAACCGATCGCGCATCGTATTTCCAAAAAGCTTAAACAATCGGCCTCTTTCGCATTATACAACATGCCGTCCAACATTTTGCCGTCCGTTACCCGCCCCACGTGCTCGGAGGGATACCCGCAAGCCGCCGCCACCGCCGTGAAATCGGTGGTATTTGCCACGGTGGGCATGCCGCCCACCGTTTCATGCGCATTGTTGTTGAGAAGGATATGCACCAAATTGCGCGGTTTGTGCGCACCGATCACCGCCATAGCGCCCATATGCATGAGCGCGGCGCCGTCGCCGTCGATACACCATATCTTTTTATGCGGTATTTGCAACGCAATGCCCAACGCGATCGACGAACTGTGCCCCATGGAGCCTACCGTCAAAAAATCGCAACCGTGCCCTTGTCCGTTCGCCTCGCGAATTTCAAACAGCTCGCGCGATGCTTTGCCCGTGGTACACACAATGGGATCGTTGCCGCTCACCGCTACGATCCGACGGATGACTTCTTCGCGCGACAAGACATATTCGTTGCGATAGGGGCATTTTTCTTGTAACGCGAGCGCGCCTTTTTTGACCACAAACGCCACTTGCTTGCCGGCTTGCAACGCGCCTTGCCATTCGTTCAAACGGTCCACTATATCTTGCGGCGCGGTTTGGGCGTCTACGATACAACAATCTATATCCATATCGCGCAACAACTGTACAGTCACTTCGCCTTGGTAAATATGTTGCGGTTCGTCGTGCACGCCGGGTTCGCCGCGCCACCCGATCACAAAAATGCACGGGATCCCGTACACTTTATCGTTGAGAAGAGAGGCCACGGGATTGATCACGTTGCCCTCGCCGCTGTTTTGCATATACACCACGGGCACTTTACCCGTAGCCAAATGGTAACCCGCCGCTATTGCGGTGCAGTTGCCCTCGTTGGCCGCAATGATATGGTGCGCGGGATCAATGCCGTATGTAAGCATCAAATGATCGCACAGCGCTTTCAATTGCGAATCGGGCACGCCGCAATAAAAATCCGCTTGCAACGCTTTGGTAAAATCGTTTATTTGCATTTTCTTTCTCCCTCGCCGCGGCGGTTTATCTCTTCCCACTCTTCTACGGTGTCGATCTCGGTGATATCCGTTGGCGACACGGGCACAACACGCAACGGCAACGCGCGCAAGTTGGCATTTACCACATCGTCCCAAAACAGCTTTTCATAACCGTTACTACCGTAAGCGGTTTCGATCTTATCGGCCAATACGGCGGCGTCTTTTTGCGTAAAATACGAAAGCCCTACCATATTATAGCAATCGTCCCCCGCTTTACCTACGCGCGTTATAAGCCCGTCGGCATTCGTATCGAACACCCAATCGTCCGAATGCCCCGCCACAAACTTTCCGAAATAACAAGAACAAGAAAGCGGAGCGGCAAAAATATCGGGGCGCGTCACCACCAAATCGGCCTCGCAAATATAGCAATCGCCCGAACGCAAAACGTCCCGCGCATAATATACCGACGAAATATTGTTTACCGTGGTATAGTCGGGGTTTTCTATGAGTACGGTATGCGGATACTTTTGCGTCAAATAGGCAAATTGCTCTTTTAAGTATCCCACCACGATATAAACAGCGTCTACGTTTGCCGTTTGCAACGCGCGCAAAACCGTTTCTATCATAGGCGTACCGTGTACTTTTATGAGCGGCTTGGGCGTGTGCTCGGTAAGAGGACGCATGCGCGTGCCCAATCCCGACGCCATAATGATTGCATTTTTCGCCACTGTCGTTACAGCTCCTCGATCAACGAAATAATCTGCTTGATAGGCATGAGCCGCGCGTCCACTTCTTGCGCGCGGTGATATTTCAAAATGTCTTTTGCCGTTTGCTCCATGGCGGGAAACGCGCTTCTCGTGAGTTGGTTAGCATAGATCACGATATTCACGCCATGCGCCGCCAATTCCGCCTCGGTAATGCTGTTAAACGACGAAGGAACCACCACAAGGGGCGTGTGCGTGTTTTCCTTGCGGAACGTATCGCAAAATGCAAGGATCTCGGCGGGATCTTTTTTGCGGCTGTGGATCATGATGCCGTCGGCGCCCGCTTGCACATAAGCCCGCGCACGCGTCAGCGCGTCTTCCATGCCCCGATCCAAAATCAAGCTTTCTATGCGCGCAATAATCATAAAATTATCGGTCAACTGCACCTTTTTGCCCGCGCGTATCTTCTCGCAAAAATGCTCGATACTGTCTTGCGTCTGCTCTACTTCGGTGCCGAACAGCGAATTTTTTTTCAGACCCGTCTTATCCTCTATGATAACGGCCGACACGCCCATGCGCTCCAACGAACGCACGGTATATACGAAATGTTCGGTCAAACCGCCCGTGTCGCCGTCGAAAATGATAGGCTTTGTGGTCACTTCCATCACATCGTCTATAGTGCGGAAACGAGAGGTCATATCCACCAATTCGATATCGGGTTTGCCTTTGGCGGTGGAATCGCACAGCGAACTCACCCACATGGCGTCGAACTGGTCGAACTCTCCGTTGTTCTCCACCACCGTCTTTTCGGCGATCAATCCCGTTAAACCGCTGTGCACTTCTATGGTTTTCACGATGGGACGCAAGCTAAGTAGTTGCTTTAAGCGTTTACGGCGGTATTCGGGCATGGATAATTTTTCACGCAGTTGCGCGTCCGCTCTTTTCACGTTTTCGCTGTAGGTATACGGCACGTCTATGATTTTTCCGCCGTATGCCGCCAACAGCTTTTCGGCGTTGTCGCGCACCGCTTTCATAGGCCCCGTGCGCCAATTGTCGCCGTGAATGATATAATCGGGATGCAACCGCTGCACCACTTTATCGTATAAGATCTCGTCTTGCACGCACACTTCTTTCACGCCCTCGATCCCGCGGATCAAAGCCATGCGCGTTTCGAAGTCCACGGTGGGAAAACGGTCAAACCGCACCATCGCCTCGTCGGTCAGCACGCCCACATACACGTCGCCGTACTTTTTCGCCTCGTGAATGATATTCAAATGGCCTTCGTGCAAGATGTCCGTGCAAAAACACGTATATACTTTTTTCATGCTTTTATCTTCTTCCTTCGCTGTTTATAGAGAGGTATTTATAAAGAAACGTTCGATCTATTTATATACGGCCGGTATGGCGATATCGTATTTTTTCATGGCTTGCCGCAACACAACGAAAAAGTCGTCTATATCTTTCTCGTCGATCGCGCCCAACGCGCACAAACGGAACGTGTCGGTCGCGGAAATTTTACCGGGATAGATGGTAAAACCGCGTTCATAGCAATAGTCGTGCACTTTTTCGAAATCCCAATGCGGGTCGTCGGGATACAGCACCGACACCACCAACCCCGCCTGCCGATCGCGACGGATCACATCTCGAAAGCCCAAAGCATCCAAACCGCGGTGTATGGCCTCGAATACGCGAGTATGGCGCGCCCATTTGGCTTGTTCGCCCTCGCGGAAATATTCCTCCAACGCTTGCTTTGTTGCATAAATGGTTTGCACGGGCGGCGTGAAGTGCATTTCGCCCGTTTTCTCGAAATAATCATATTGCAAAAACAGATTGCAATAATACGAACGCTTGGGGTAAGCTTGCGACGCCTCGATCAGCGCGCGTTTTCCTACCACAAACGACAGACCGGTCATGGCCATAATACCCTTTTGCGCCGACGCCATACAAAAATCGATATTATCTTCGTATACGTTGATAGGACGCATAGCATAGGTAGACGTGGTGTCCACCACAAAGATCGCATTGTGCGCATGCGCGATCGCGCCCATTTCGCGGATAGGATTGAGAATACCCGTGCCCGTTTCGTTATGCGTGGTATACACCATGGCGATATCGTCGTTTTCGCGCAACACGTCCTCCACTTTTTGCAGATCGGGCAATGCGTCTATATCGAACCGCAGATCGATATGCGGCAAACCGTAGTAGCGGCAGACCTCCGCCGCGCGCGTACTGTAAGCGCCGTTATTCACGATCAGCACTTTTTTATCGGCCGGCAACAATGAATTCAAGCAGATATCTATATTGATAGTGCCCGAACCGCAAAACAAAACGGACGTGTAATCTTCGCCGCCGTGCACGATCTTTACAAGATCTTTGCGGATACCGTCCATCATCGCCGCAAATTCCTTTTCGCGCGGACAAATGTCCGGCACGATCTGCGCCATTTTTACGCTGTCGGTCGTGGTGGCTGGCCCCGGATTCAACAACACGTTCCGTTTGATTTTCATATCGTTTTTCATTCGCTCCTTTTGCTTGCGTCGCATGCAACGAAAGCATGTCTTCCCTTTTTCCATTCTATATTATAAAGTATTTCGCTCTTTATGGCAAGCCTTTTGCCTTTGTTTGAAAATTTCGGTAAATTTCGGTAAAATCCTTGACAAATAAAAACAGCGGCGGTATAATATGTTCAAAGTTAAGGTCAAAGATAGTCAAAAATCTTCTTGCAAAATTGACACTAAAAACACGCAGAAATACTTGCTATTTTTTGGCTTTTACGCTATTATATTCAATGACATTGTTCATAATTTGATTTAGGAGGATAAGAACATGAAAATCAGACCTTTGTTCGATCGAATCGTTATCGAACCGATCGACAGCGAAGAGAAAACCAAGAGCGGCATCGTTCTGTTGGCCAAAGACCAAGAAAAGCCGCAAATGGCGAAAGTGGTAGCCGTAGGCCCCGGCGGAAACGTAGACGGCAAAGACGTTGTGATGCAACTCAAAGTGGGCGACAAAGTGCTCTACTCCAAGTATGCGGGCAGCGAATTCAAGATCGACGGCAAAGAAGTTACGATCATGCGGCAGAGCGACGTGCTCGCCGTAGTGGAATAATTCGGGAGGACGAAAAGACATGGCTAAACAGATCAAAACGGGCGAAGAAGCGAGAAAAGCGCTCGAAGCAGGCGTAAACGCGCTTGCCAACACGGTAAAAATCACGCTCGGCCCCAAAGGCAGAAACGTTGTGCTCGGCAAAAAATACGGCGCGCCGCTCATCACCAACGACGGCGTGACCATTGCCAAAGAGATCGAACTCGAGGACGCGTTCGAAAACATGGGCGCGCAACTCGTGCGCGAAGTGAGCACCAAAACCAACGACGTGGCCGGCGACGGCACCACCACCGCTTGCGTATTGGCGCAAGCCATCATTCGCGAAGGCTTGAAGAACGTGGCGGCGGGCGCCAACCCCATGGTGCTCAAAAAAGGCATTGCCTCCGCTACGGAAGTGGCCGTAAAACACCTTAAATCCATTTCCAAAACGGTGGAATCGGAAAAAGAGATCCAACAAGTTGCCTCCATTTCGGCCAGCGACGAAACGGTGGGCACGCTGATCGCCGAAGCCATGCAAAAAGTGGGCAAAGACGGCGTTATCACCGTGGAAGAAAGCAAGACCATGGACACCAACCTTTCCATTGTGGAAGGCATGCAGTTCGACCGCGGCTATGCCTCCGCCTACATGGTAACCGACCAAGACAAGATGGAAGCGGTGCTCGAAAACCCGCTTATCCTTATCACCGACCGCAAAATAAGCACTATTCAAGAGATCTTGCCCGTGCTCGAACAGATCGTGAACCAAGGCGCCAAACTGTTGATCATTGCCGACGATATCGAGAGCGAGCCCCTTGCCACCCTCGTGGTGAACAAGTTGCGCGGCACGTTCAACTGCGTGGCGGTAAAAGCGCCCGGATTCGGCGACCGCAGAAAAGAAATGCTCAAAGACATTGCCGTGCTTACGGGCGGCACCGTGATCAGCGAAGAAACGGGTCTTGAGTTCAAAGACGTGAATGTGGGCATGCTCGGCAAAGCCAAGCAAGTCAAAGTGGACAAAGAAAACACCACGATCGTGGAAGGCGCCGGCAACGGCAACGACATCAAAGCGCGCATCAAATCCATTCGCGCCCAGATGGAAACCACCACTTCGGACTACGACAAAGAAAAACTTGCCGAACGTCTTGCCAAGTTGGCGGGCGGCGTAGCCGTGATCAACGTGGGCGCGGCCACCGAAGTGGAAATGAAAGAAAAGAAACTGCGCATAGAAGACGCTTTGGCGGCTACCCGCGCGGCCGTGGAAGAAGGCATGGTGCCCGGCGGCGGCGTGGCGCTTTTAGGCGCTATCCCCGCCATTAAAAAGCATGTGGAAGACTTGGCGGGCGACGAAAAAACGGGCGCGAACATCGTGTTGCGCGCGCTCGAAGAACCCGTGCGTCAGATCGCCCAAAATGCCGGCGTAGACGGCGGTGTGGTGGTAAACACCATTCTCTCTTCCAAGAAAGCAAACTACGGCTACGACGCGTTTAAGGACGAATACTGCGACGTAGTGGCCAAGGGCATCATCGATCCCACCAAGGTGACCCGCTCGGCTCTGCAAAACGCAGCCAGCGTAGCGGCCACCTTCCTCACCACCGAAAGCGTGGTGGCCGATCTTCCCGAACCCGAGCCGGCGGCACCCGCGGGCGGCGGCATGGGCGGCATGTACTGAGAAATAACGGTAACCAATCAAAAGAGCGTATCGCATAACGGCGATACGCTCTTTTTCTTTCTCGGCTACCGTCGCAAATTGCATGTAAAAAGTTTACATTGCTTTTATAACAAATTTTTATATATCCGCGCATAGATCGTCCGATAAGCGCGCAATCTAACCGTACAAGGCAAAGAACTTCTCAAAACTTTTTCACGTAATTCACGTAAATTATCGGAACCTTTTTCTGTTTACGCACAAAAAGGCGCCGATCACAAAAACTTTTCGGGAATATCGGCGCCTTGTATAAATAGAAAAAGGCTTTTGTAGGTGTACGAAAGCCTTTTGTTTTGCATATTATTCGGTCACGGGTTGAATGTTTACCATGCCGTCGGCGGCTACCACCTTCGATCGCCCCACCGGCACGATAAAAAAGTATTTTACGGTGTTCTTTTTATCCGCGCACGGCATATTGAGGTGCACCGTGATATTGGCGTGCGCGTTGATCATAAACTCGCAACCGCCGTCCGACGTTAAGAAATTGCGCACAACGAACTTCCCGCCCTCGCCCCGAAACACGTTGATATCGTCGGTCATGAGCGTGGTGGAAAGATCGCCCACTTCTATGCTGTACGACCGCCCCAACATTTTCAGATTGGTCAACGAATGGTTGCCTTCCACAAACGTGCCGAACCGCAAAGCGTCGGTTTGCAGATCGGGACGGAAATATTCGAGATCTATAAGCTCTTGCAATCCGATCATGGCCAACATATTGCCGTGCGCCGACAAATATTCTTTGGATTTATACCGCTTGCCGTTGGGCAGATACAACGAGTAGTTTTCCACGTTGTCGCTCTCGTTGTTTTGCCACAAACGCGTCGACTTATACGCCACCATGCCCGCGATCTCATCCAAGCCGTAGCGGCTTAAACCGTGATACACGATATAATTGACATACGGCACGATACTGCCGCGGTATTGCAAATACGGCGGGTTGCGGTGGCCGTTGTTGGTAGGTTTGCCCTTTTGCCCGTACTCTCGATTGTTGATGGAAAGCGTGGGGATAATGTAATTGCCCCAAAAACGCGTGTTATCGGTCAGATTATTGATCAAAGCGCCCAATTTCTGCGGCGTGTCCACCGCGCCCGCGATCAGCGGATAAAAGCTGTTGGCGCCGTAACTGTTTGCCCACTGCCCCGTTACGTAGCGCTCCATATACAGCCCCTCTTCCTCGTTCCAAAACAAGTCGTTGATCACTTGCACGAGGTCGCGCCGCGCCTTTTGGTATTTTACCTCGTCGGCAAACGAGAACATGCAACCGATCCGTTCCAAAATATCGAACGCCAACAATTTCAAAACGGTCAGATCCAAGCTGTACATTTGCATGGAGTTGTACTTTTCTTTCAGCGGCGAATCGTGCCACTTATAAGCGATCTCTTTTTTGTCCGAACCGCACACGATGGGCTTGGAGTCGGGCGGATACAGTTTGGTAAGCTTTTTATACAGCTTGCGCATTTCCGATTTGTCGGTGGCGTGCGCAAACACGTGCCACACGGCAAGCACCGCCATCACTTTGTCCTCTATGGTGTAGTGCAATTGGTTGGTGGCTTTGTCTATGCCCGTCAAACACCCCAAGATCGCGCAACAGTTTTCTTCTGTGCCGTGAATATCGAAATGCCCATTAAGGAGCGATCGTTGCGGCGAATAGATCTCGGTAAGCAAATAGGGATAGTATATACGCGACCACAACACGGAATTGAACATTCGCTCGGTAGGCGCGCCCAATATGCCCGTGCCCATGGTTTTATTCACGCCGTATCGCAATTCGGCCGTTTCGATCTGCTTGATGATCTTATCCATGCGCGGCATGTCGGTGGAAAAAATCTTTTCGTCGCCCACCGTTGCGTAAATGTACACGCTGGGTTGATTTTTGTTGATCACGAACTCCATGATCGCCTCGTTAAAGGCGCCGTTCGCGCTGTCGCTCGGCTTATTGAAACTTTGCGCCGTAAAATATTCGCGGTCGGTATCGGACACGGCCAAATAACGGTCGGTGAAAACGGCGTTATTATCGCCCAACGTGATGGTGCCCGGCACCACCGCCATATACGGACATCTGCCTTGCACGTGCGCATCCTCTATGCTCAATTCGCTGAAAGCCGCATAATAAGGATAAAAAATCACGCGCACACGCATTTTTTTACGCGCCGACACTTGCAAGATGATGCTTTGCTCGTTGTGTTTTACCCACTTGGCGGACAGCGCGCCGCTGGCAAAATGCGCAAAGCTTCCGTCTACGGTATTGGCGCAACCCGCGCTTAAACTGCCCACAAAATCGTCGTTATCCAACCATTTCTTGCCGTCGAAACAACAAACTTTAATGCCCCACATGGAACCGTATTTGCCCACCAACATAGCGCCGTTGATGGCGGCGTAATCATACCCCACGCCTTGCACGTATCGGCCGGGGTAGTTTTCTTCCGTAATGGGCGGCCCGTCTTGCTTTTCTTCGTAAAACTTGTCGTTAAAAGGAGGACGGAACGAAAAACCGTATTCTTTATTGATATAACGCATGCGCTCCTCCCTTTAATACAACAGCCGCGCCGTGGGCGGCAAACTGAGCGAGATCTCGTTGTTGCCCGTCAGCACGAAAGCCGACGGTTTTATATGCGCATCGGGCACCAAATAAATGCGCTTGTTCTTCCACTCGTTTTGGCACATAGAGGCAAAGTAACGCCCCGAAAAAATGCGATCGATCACATTGGCGTGCACGGTCACAACAGCGTTTTGAAAATCGTTCTCGGCAAACAAACGCTTTACCGCGGCCTTTAACTTGCGCGAAACATAATCGCCGTTGGGCACCGAACTCACGCCCTTACAGTGCGAGCACGGCTCCAACAGCTTGGTGCTCAGTTCTTTGCCCACCTTTTTGCGGGTCATTTCCACCAAACCCAATTGCGTCATGTCTTGCACGCGCGTTTTGATACGGTCACGCACCACTTCGTTGCGCAAAACTTCCACCACCGCCGCTTTGTGCGCCTCGTTCACCATGTCGATAAAATCCACCACGATGATGCCGCCGATGTTGCGCAAACGCAGCTGTCGCGCGATCTCTTTGGCCGCCTCTTTATTGGTAAAATACACCGTTTCTTCACGGTCGCTGCCGGCAGAAAAACTACCCGTGTTCACATCTATGGCCGTCAAAGCCTCGGTGCGGTCTATCACCAAACTGCCGCCGCTCGGCAAACTCACTTTGCGCTCCAACAGTTTGTCTATTTCGTCGCTTACGCCGAACACGTCCCAAATATCGTACTCGCTTTCGTAATACTGCACCTTGTGGTGAAAATCCGATTCCAACTCTTTCAACAAAGATTTGAGCCGCGCCACCGTGGGCGCGTCGTTGCAGATGATATTTTCGATATCGCCGCCGAGCATGTCGCGCACCGACCGATACACGAGATCGGCCTCGCTGTGCAATAAGCACACGCCGTCCGCCTCGTCGTACGCTTTTTGGATCTTATCGAATAAAGCCTGCATGCGCTTGATCTCCGCCAAAATATCGCTTTTCTTGGCGTCGATACACACCGTGCGAGCTATCAACCCCCCGCCGGCCGGTTTGTGCTTTTTTAACAGCTTTAAGAGCATGTCGCGGCGGGCGGGATCGGTTATCTTATTGGATATGCCCACAAAATCGATATGCGGCAAATACACAACGTAGCGCCCCGGCAAGGAAATAGACGACGTGAGCCGCGCGCCCTTTTGCCCCACTTCTTCTTTGGTGACTTGCACCATCACGTAATCGCCCGCCTTTTGTTGCAAAGCGGACGGCGCAAGGTCGCGCAAGTCGGCGCGATCGTCGAGCGTTTCTCCCACGTTCAAAAAGCCGTTGCGTCCCAATCCGATATGCACGAAAGCAGACGCCAAGCCTTGCAGAACGTTGTCCACTCTGCCTTTGTAAATATTGCCGGTAAGGCGATTGCTCTCTTTGTATTCGATGTGAAACTCGATCAGTCGTCCGTCCTCGAGCAAGGCGACGCTCGACATTTGCGGTTCCACATCTATAAGGATCGAACGTTTCACTTGCCGCTCCCAAACAGTAGTATATCCAAATCTTGTCCCGTACAGTCGTACATATTGGTTTTGCGAATATCGTAGCCGCCCCACCCGTATCGCTCGCGTAGCGACGCCATCAGCCGATCGGCGCGCAAATTCACATTGCCGCAACGCAGTTTAAGCGAAAGCGTTTGCTCGTTTTCGGCTTGCATGGATAGGATCAACTCTTTCACGTCTTTTTGCTTTTCTTCGCCCTTGGCGCAAAATGCGATCGTACACCGCTCTTGTTGCAAGAACGCGGACGCCAAAGAAAGCGTGGGCGTAGGCGCGCGCATGGTCACCGTATAGGCCGCCGCATACATAAGCTTTGCCACGTTGGGGTCGTTCTCCGTATACGCCGCGGCAGTGATGCGCAAACCGCTCGGCAACGATTCGTTCATTCGCGCCATAAAATCGTGCGGCTCGTCCGAAACGTGCGCGCAAAAATATTCGCAATCGCTCTCGGTGCCCACCGGCAACGGTTGCCCGAAAAATATTTTCATGTGCGGGTTAAAGCCCTCGCTGTATTGCGCGTTTGCGCCGATACGACGAATGGCCATGGTAACTGCGCGCAACGTATCCAAGTGCGGCACGAATGCGGCGTTTTCGCGACGGGAATATTTGCAGATCAGCATTGCCCGCCCCCTTCGCCGCCGCAACAGTTGGCGCGAAACGCCGACGGATATTCTTTGTGTATCCCGCATGCGTTGCACCCTTTTCGACAGTCTTTGGTCAGTTCGCCTTTATATGCCTTTTCGCGCTCGCGTAACAAAAACTCGCGGGATATGCCCGTTTCGATACGTTCCCAAGCGCGCGGAGCGCCCATATCTTGCGCGCCGCAATACGTTTCGGGATCCACGCCGCAAGACGCGAACGCGGCCATCCATTTTTCGTAGTCGAAGTGCTCCGTCCAACTGTCGAACACGCAACCCGACGCATACGCCGCCGCGATTACGTCATTCATGCGTTCATCGCCCCGCGCCAACGTGGCCTCCAACCGCGAGGTTTTGCCGTCGTGGTAATTGTAGCGAATGCCCAACGGTTTGAGCGCCGCACGCAGTAGCGATTGCCGCCGCTCAATCTCTTCGAGCGATATTTGCGCCTCCCATTGAAAGGGCGTGAACGGCTTGGGCACGAATGTAGACGTGGAAACGCCGAGCGACAGCGGCTTGCGCGACACGGCGTGCGTCTTGTAACAGTATTTTATTTTCTTCACGATATCGGCAATGCCGTAAAGGTCCTCGTCCGTTTCGGTGGGCAATCCGATCATGAAATACAATTTCACCGAATGAAAACCTTTTTCGAACGCATAGCGACAAGATGTTAAAATGTCTTCTTCGGTAACGTTTTTATTGATCACGTCGCGCAAACGTTGCGTGCCCGCCTCGGGCGCAAACGTCATGGAACTGAGCCGACCGCTCGCCACAAACTCCGCCTCGAAACTGTCTACCCGCGTAGACGGCAACGAAATGTTCACGTGCCGCTCGTCGCAAATAGGCTTTATCTCGGCCAATAATCGGCGCAAGCACGGATAATCGCACGTGGACAAGCTGGAAAGCGTGATCTCGTCGAACCCGTTGTTTTCTATCAGTTCTTGCGTGTATTTTCGTAATGTCTGGGGCGTACGCTCGCGCACGGGGCGATAGATCATACCCGCTTGGCAGAATCGACACCCCCGCGTGCAACCGCGGAATATCTCCAAAACGGCGCGCTGAAACACCGCCTCGATACTGGGTATTTGCACCTTGGTGGGAAAAAACGCCGTTTCCAAACTGTCGATCACGGCTCTGCGCACTTTGCCTTGCGATACGCTCGGCACAAACATACCGTCTATGCGGGCGATCTCTTGCAACGTTTGCGCCCGACTTCTTTTTTCGCGCTTGCAACGGATCAACGTATCCGCCAATTGCGATATGGCCTCTTCGCCGTCGCCGATACTGAACACGTCTATAAACTTTGTGAGCGGCATGGGATTGATCACGCACGGACCGCCCGCCACCACAATGGGGTCTTGCTCGCCCCGATCGGCGCGCAGAATGGGTATACCGCCCAAATCGAGCATGGCTAACACGTTGGTATACGACATTTCGTACTGCAACGAAAAGCCCACGGCATGGAACGAACGCATGGGCGTTTGCGTTTCCTGACTGAAAAGCGGCAAGCCGTTTGCCCGCAAACGTTCGGCCATATCCACCCACGGCATATAGCAACTCTCGCATGCCGTATCGGCGCGTTGATTGAGCATATAATACAAAATTTTGATGCCCAGATTGCTGTGCGCCACTTCGTAGACGTCGGGAAAGCACATTAAAAAGCGCAAAGCCACATCTGCCTTTATAACAGGCGTGTTAAATTCCCCGCCCGCATAACGCGCCGGTTTGTCTACCGTAAGCAATATATCTTTAATATCCGCCCTCATTGGCACCCCAACAATTCGTATATCGAATACATAAATTCGCTGAACGCGCGCGCCTCGATCCGATCGGGCGCCAACGGCGTTACGCCTTCTATAAACCGCTTACCGCCCAAGCGGATCACGTCTTGCTCGTTGTAAAAGCGTACGCAACGCGCTTGCACCGAACCGCTGGCAATATCCGAAAAATCGATGGGCGCGATGTGCAAAGCGCACAAAATGCCGTCGCGACTTATCCCCACTTGCGCGCATGCGTTATCGCCGTCGCGGCCGAGCGCGCGAAACCCGAACTTGCGCATGTTGGCGGTGAAATCGGTCACATTGCTCACCGTGCCCGCCACGCCGAAACAACCGCCGCGTTGCTTATCCTCTTCGCTGGGCACATACACTTTGCGACGGATCTGCGCAAACGGCTGGTATACGTTCAAACGTTTGAGAAATTCCGTTTTGGAAGTTAACTCCACGGGGTGCAACACTTTTACCGTACACTCGCTCGGCAATATGGTTTCGAGATTTTCTATATCGTGCACTTTGCCCGTTTCCACCACCACGATATTTTGCAAGCGGTCGCTTTCATACACGCTAAAAAGCAGTGTTTCGGCGATCTCCACAAAAGGCGGTTGGATCAATTCGTCGGTAAAACGTTGCACCGTAAAGGCTGTGCCGCGCACCATGGCGTCGTAAAAAAACCGCACGATCTGTTTGCGATCGGCCGTTTTGACTTCGGCCGTCTTTTGCGACACGTGCACCGCCAACAGTTTGCGCACCGACTGCGCCGTTTCGGTTTCTTCGATCGTGCGCAAAAACGCCGTTACTTCGGCATCGTTTTTGAACAGCGTCAACAACCGAACGGCATTCACGCGGTGATCGGTCTTTTTCAAAGAGGCATACATGGAAAACAGCAACTTGCACACCTCGGTCTTGTATCCGCGCAAAAAGCTTCGCAACGCTACTTTGTTCACGCCTTTACCATATACGGCCAACTGCACCAAATCGTGCAAAGTACGCTCTTTGTCCACTTGCAACAAAACGGACGTCAGCCGAAAATCGGGGTCGTTCTCCCGAAAATATCGCCACGCTTTTTCGTAATCGTTGCGCACCGTTTTAATGATATACTGCTCGGACGGCGCGCGCCACACGCGCAACATGCTTGTTTTGCCCGCCGACATCGCCGCCGTAAAAAAAGACAGCGTTTTGGCCGTATCGATACCGTATAGATCGCACAACTGCACAAAACGGTCGAAATAGCGCATATGTATCGTGGAATTTTCACCCGTAACGGCCAAATAGTCCGCCCCCAAATTGGCGCGGCTGTCGTTGGCATTGAGATGGCCGCAATACATCAATCGGAACAACTGCTCATACCGCTTTTCGGCCAACAAAAATTCCAACAGTTTCTTTTTGTCCGCATCTGCCGTGAGCACCGAAAAAAAGCCCCGCCCCACCGTTTCCACGGGCGAATCTTTTTCGGGTAACAAAGCGATCATTTCCGAGTACGTCATTTACGGTCCCTCTAACTTTCACAGTATAGCACACAAACAAAAAGTTTTCAAGCTAATTGGCCTTGTTTGCGTAATTTTCCGCGCCGTGCGCGCACGTCTTACAAATCGAACAGCGAGATCTGCATGGTGTCGTAGGGGCGTTTGTTTTCGGCCACGATCTCCGACATGGTATATAAAAGCCCCCGCCGTCTGCACGCATCGGCAAACGCTTTATACAATTCGTCGGCTTGCGGCGAGGGGCAAAAATAATCGTCGCCGAACGCGGCGCAGTAGCGGTCTTTCATGCCGGGGAACAGTTTGTCCGCCTTGGTAAGAAAATGCACGCGCTGACTGTCGCGCAGCGTTACGCCCATTTTCATGCCGGCGTACGCATAGCGGCACCCCGCATCCGCCGCTTTTTCCACGATAGTAAGCACGGCGGCGCTGTCGTCTTCTATAAACGGCAACACGGGCGTCATCAGTACACCGCAGTAAACGTCCGCTTTCGCCAATGATTCGAGCGCGGCAAAACGCCGTTTGGGAACGGGCGCTTTCGGTTCGAGCTTTTTGCTCAGTTCGTCGTAAGGCGAAGTTACGGTGAGTTTTACGTTTACGGGCGAATGCGTGGCAATGGAACGCAATATGTCCGTGTCCCGCACCACAAGATCGGATTTGGTCTCTATCGACACGCCGAACCCGTATCGGTCAAACAGCTTTAACGCGCCGCGCGTCAGTTCGAGTTCTTTTTCTACGGGATTATACGCGTCGCTCATAGCGCCCAACGATACGATCCCCTTTTTACGTTTGCGCGACAGTTCGTCTTCCAAAATGGCCAACGCATTGCGTTTGACGCGCACCGTTTCAAAATTTTTGATAGCATAACAATCGCTGCGACTGTCGCAATAGATACAACCGTGACTGCAACCGCGGTACAAATTGGCGGTATGCTCGCAACCGAACCAAGCGCCGTCGGCCGACAACAAAATTGCCTTTGCATCGATATATTCCATAAACACTCTCCAACGCTTTAGTATAGCATAATTCGACGTATTTTGTCAAGTTCTTCCCCGTAGCCGCACGTGTTCGCACGATATACAAAAAATCAAAAATATTTTACTTTCCTCTCGGTAAACAGTTGACATATTTTGCAGATTGTGGTATTCTTGTAAAGCGTTCGCGGGTGTAGCTCAATGGTAGAGTTCCAGCCTTCCAAGCTGGCTGCGTGGGTCCGATTCCCATCACCCGCTCCATTCTGCGCCAGTAGCTCAGTTGGATAGAGCAACGCCCTTCTAAGGCGTGGGTCAGGGGTTCGAATCCCTTTTGGCGCGCCATTACCGTTCAAACATGTGGTGGGTATAGCTCAGTTGGTTAGAGCGCCAGATTGTGGCTCTGGAGGCCAAGAGTTCGAATCTCTTTACTCACCCCATTATTTATAGGGGTGTCGCCAAGCGGTAAGGCACGAGACTTTGACTTTCGCATCCCGCAGGTTCGAATCCTGCCACCCCTGCCATTTTCCCCTTATTTTATCGGCAACCGCATGCGCGGTTGCACATAGGGGTGTCGCCAAGCGGTAAGGCAACGGACTCTGACTCCGTCATTCCGTAGGTTCGAATCCTACTACCCCTGCCATTGTGATTCATTAGCTCAGCCGGTAGAGCACTTGACTTTTAATCAAGGTGTCCCGGGTTCGAATCCCGGATGGATCACCAAAACAAAATAAGGTCGCACTCTTGCAGATCGCGAGAGCGCGACTTTATTTTTATGCCGATATTTGATTGAAAAACCCGCTTGCAATTTTCATCTCTTTGCAAGCGGGTTTATTTGATAGCTATGTTTTATTTGTCCGTTTCTTGTTGCAAACGTTGTTCTATGGTCGCAAAGTATTTGTCGTAAGCTTTTTTGCAATAGTTATCGTGCTTGCTCGGTGTGCTCTCTTCCGTTTCGGGTTTGCGGAAGGAATAGGCGCCGTTCACTTTCCACTTTTCGAACAAGCCGATCTTAATGGCGTTGACGGGACATTCGAACGCGCAACGCATGCACATCAAACATTTTTTACCGAAACAGAACGTTTCCTCCGTACGCGAAATATTTTGCACGGGACAGTTTTTTACGCATTTGTCGCAATGCACGCATGTGTCCGAAACTTTATAGCGTTTACCGTTAAACCGGCCGCCCCATTGCTGTATGCGCAACAACCAAGTAACAAAACGGCCGAACGGCACAAATTTTGTTTTGGTTTTCACCCCGTTCAACAAATCGCGACGATCCAACGGCATGATATCTTGCGCCGCTTGCCACATGCGATACGCCATGCGATCGGAATGACGAAAGATTATATTGTACGGCATGACATAGTGGTATTCGCTTTGCACGAAATAATTGCGTTTTTTGAGAATGCTTTTGAGTTTAAGCGACGATATACTGTTTAGTCCCAACGGTTCGCCCGACGTTTTTATGATAAACGCCGGCGTCTTTTGGGCGCGTTTACGCAAATGCTTGGCAAACTGCAATACGATGCCGGGCGCATTAAATGCCCATATGGGATAAGCTATCCCCAACATATCGTATTCGTCCGTAGGCACGCCGTTCCCGTTTTGCTCTATGTTGCACAGATCCACCGCAACATTGCTTTCTCGCAACAGTTCGGCATATCGATCGGTCACCATTTTCGTGTTGCCCGTGCCGGAGAAATAACAAAGCAGCACTTTCATGCGTTTTGTTCTCCTCCCATGGGCACCGGATTGTATTTTTCATCCAACCGATAGAGGTGATCCTCGTCTATTTCGTGCGAGTCATACCATATCTGCGCAAAGATCTTATCCTTCTTGGATAGACGGTCGAAATCCCAAGTAAAACTTTCGTACACCGGATTGTGCCAATGACCGGCGCGCAACACGGTATATGCATTCGCCGTAAAGACATGTCCGTCTTGCGTTTGCCACGTAAGCTTGGCGTAGATGTCCCCTTTCGTAAATTCTTCGCTCAGCAATTTGCCGCCATGCGCTTCTGCTACGCTCTGCAAATCGGCCATTGTGATGTCTGCGTCGCTTTTATCGAAATCAAACCCGTGATCGATGGTTGTGGAGCACGTACGCAATCGTTCGTAGTCCACTTGTTCGCCATCCGCTCTGCCCTCGCGCAACAAGTCGAAATCTTCCCATCGGCAAGGCAACGCCTCATATGCATCTTTACCGCCGAAATAGGCTTGCAACCGTTCGGTATCGTTGTGTTTTGCCCAATACGCAGGCGCATTGTAGTTTTTGAGCAAACGCTTGATCACCAACGATTTGATCCAACGTTTGGGCACCGCTTTGCCCAACGCATACACGGCATGTATTCGGGCGATATGTTGCCAATAATCTTTCACGCTTTGGGAAATATACCCAAACATATCGTCGAGCACGTTGCCGTCGGAAAACCAAAGGCCGTGAAAATTGCGCGTGGCGTTATAATTGGGGCAAAAGAAATCTTTTGCCGAACCGCCGATCATCGCAAAGCCGTCGTTGAGCGTATCGAATCCCGTAATACGGTTTGCGGCGCCGCCGCCCAAATTGAAACACTTTTTCCAAAACGTTGTCGAAAGATCTTCTCGGCTGTCTTTTCGAAGAATATTGGCAATGAGCACGCCGCTATCGTGCGCCGTTACCCACTCAAGCGGCGCATTAAAGCAAGTGTGGAACATCAAGCCGTCCGACGTATTATCGGCCAACATGTTATCATGCAACATTGCCGTTTGGCGAATGATTGCCCATTGTTTTATATCGGATTCGAGCACGCGAAATTCGCCGCGCAATTTGGTGACCGCATACACATCGAACGGACTTACCAACAACGGATCGCCCACTCTGCCCCACGGATGGCGGTGATTGCGATTGCCGTATAACGCCATCGTGGAGATATGAATGAGTTTGGGTTGTTGTTCTTGCACGCCCTCAATGGCGGACACCAACGCATGCACGCCCGCCACGTTGGTCGTTACGGCCGCACGCGGGTCGAAATCGGACGTCGGCGGAATGACGGCCCCCATATTCACCACATAATCGCAACCGTCGATCAAACGCTCGCACACCGCTTTATCGGCAATCGAACCGATGATCACTTCTGTTTTATGTTGCAACGGCTTGCACGTTTTCCATAACTTCTTGACTTTCTTTTTGTTTCGTGCAAGCAGTTTGATGTGTTCTATCTCTTCCAAACGGCAAAGCTGTTCCATAACGGCTTTGCCCATGTTTCCTGTTGCGCCCGTAATAGCGAGTTTCATTCGGTATATCCTCGTAAAGCAATTTTTTCGTGCCAATACTATTGTTGAAATTGCTTTTTTATTCTATACCATCCCCCCGCGTTTTGTCAACAAATCCACTACTTTTCGCCATCGCTTTGCACAAAAAATATCTCTATTGATTTGACATCTGCCGCGCTTTGCCGTATACTGTTACGGTATGCGGATGTGGCGGAACTGGCAGACGCGCCGGCCTTAGGAGCCGGTACCGTAGGTGTGTGGGTTCAAATCCCTTCATCCGCACCAATCATAACGTAAGTTGAACCGAGTTCGGCTTACGTTATTTTTTATCGTAATTGCATTATATGATATAAACTATACTTCGAAAAGTTATGCCATACTATTTTTTGCGCAATATTATAAAGATACGATCTCGGCAAAAAATGTGTTGCCGTCTCCTTTTATCAGCGCGCACGAAGGCGTAGGCCCCGACGCTGCCCCCGGATTGCAGATCGTCACGCCGCCCGCGTCCCAAATTTTGGCACGGTGCGTGTGTCCGTACAACGCCCATTCGCAACCTTGTTCACGCGCGCGGGCAACGAGCGACAGCGTGCTCGATTTCACGCCGTAGGCATTGCCGTGCGTGATCAAAAATCGAATATTGCCCACGGTGAGCACCGTTTCGGCCGCTATTTCGGGGCACAGATCGCAATTGCCGCGTACCCGTACGATGGGTACGGAGATACGGTCTTGCAACCTATCGATGTCGCGGTTTCCGTCGCCGAGATATACCAAATAGTCGCTTTCCCGAATGTCGGGCAACATTTTTTCGATATTCTTGCGCACGCCGTGGCTATCCGAAAACACTACGATCGTGTATTGTTTTTTATCGTTCACGTTCCTACTCGCCTTTTCCGAATAAGCCCGACGCTTTCAACTGCGTCACCAAATTGCGCAATGCGCGGCCGCGGTGGCTGACCGCATTTTTTTCTTCGGGGGTAGCAATGCCGAACGGTTTGCCGATCTCCTCGCAATAAAACAAAGGATCGTAACCGAACCCGCCGTTCCCCTCTTCTTTGGGCAGTATGTGCCCCTCTACAACGCCCGTAGCCACCCATTCGCCTTTATCCGAACAAACGGCCACCGCGCTGACAAACCGCGCCGCACGGTCTTTTACGCCCGCCAAATTATGCAACAGCAAGTCGTTGTTTGCTTGGTCGTTGCCGTGATCGCCGCTATACCGCGCGGAATACACGCCGGGGGCGCCGTCTAACGCGTCCACACACAAGCCGCTGTCGTCCGAAAGCGCCGCCATGCCCGTCTGCTCGAAAACGTAACGCGCTTTTATGAGCGCGTTGTCCGCAAACGTTTGGCCGTTTTCTTCGATGTCCGCATCAATACCGATATCGGCCATGGGCACCACTTCGAAAATGCCTTGCAGAATGTCGGTCACTTCGCGTATCTTAGCTTTGTTCTTACTGGCTACTATCAATTTTTCCATAGGAAAAGTATAGCACGACGCCATAAAAAAAGCAAACCCTTTGTATGGGTTTGCTTTTCCCTTCCTTTACAGCAATATGCAGATCACGCCGCCCTTGCCTTCGTTTACGATGCGCGACAGCGTTTTGCGCATTTTTTTCTGCGTTTCGTCCGGCATGGCCGTGAGCTTATTGGTCAGCCCCTCGTTTACCAACATATGCAACGACTTGCCGAACATGTTGGTTTCCCATATGCCTTTGGGGTCGTTCTCGAACTCGCTCATCAAATACTTTAACAGCTCTTCGCTTTGCTGTTCGGTACCCACCACCGGATTGACCTCGGTCTGGATATCCACACGCATAATGTGCAAGCTGGGCGCCGACGCGCGCAACCGAACGCCGAACCGCGAGCCTTGTTTCACCATTTGCGGTTCTTCAAGCGTCATATCTTCGGGCGAAGGCGTTACCACGCCGTACCCCGTTTCTTTCACTTGTTCGAGCGCCTCGGCCAACTTGTCGTATTCGCGTTTGGCGTGCACCAACGATTTCATATGCGACATCAGCGCGAAATCGTCGGCGATCTCCATGCCGCACTGCTCGCCGAGCGCCTTATAAAACAGTTCGGGGCGGGCGTTTACCGAATAGGTAACTTTGCCTTTATCCAATTCCACGTTTTCCACTTGCGGTTGCAAAAACGCGTCGGAATCGGCAAACAGCGCTTCGGGCGTTTTGTAATCGGCCATGCGCCGCATGCCCTCGCCCGTAGACATAAAGCTGTCTACCAGATTGCGAATGATATTGTCCTCAAAGGGCAACGCTTGCAGCCACTTGCTTATCTTTATCTCGATGTCCATCAGCGGAAATTCCATCAGCACTTTTTCGAACAGTGCGGTGATGTCCTTTTCGCCGAGATTGAGAACGTCTAAACAAATCACGCCCGCGCCGTATTTTTCTTCCAACGCGGCGGCCAACTTGACCGTTTCTTTGGAATGAGGCACGGTGGAATTCAGAACCACCACAAAGGGCTTGCCGAGCGCTTTGAGTTCATTGACGGCGCGCTCCTCGGCCGCTACGTAAGCCGAACGCGGCAGATCGGTGGCAATGGAACCGTCGGTGGTCATAACGATACCGATTGTGGAATGGTCTTCTATCACCTTGCGCGTGCCGATATCCGCCGCATCGATAAACGAAATTTCTTCATCGCTCCACGGCGTTTTCACCATGCGCGGCTTTTCGCCGTCCAAATGGCCGGTTGCCCCTTCCACCATATACCCAACGCAGTCCACAAGTCGCACTTTAACGTCCACGTTTTCGGCAATGGATACCGCCACCGCCTCGTTGGGCACGAATTTGGGTTGCGTGGTCATAATGGTTTTGCCGTTGGCGCTTTGCGGCAGTTCGTCTTTCATGCGCTCTAAAACGTGCTTGTTAGACACTTTGGGCACCACGAGTTTTTCCATGAAATTTGTGATAAACGTAGATTTGCCCGCGCGAACGGGACCTACGACGCCTACATAGATATCTCCGCCCGTACGGCTGCGTATATCGTTGTAGATATCGAATTCTTCCATAGGTTGCTGTTCTCCTTTCCTGACTTGATAATTAAGTATATGATTCCACCTATGCCGAATATGAGAACAAAATTCGCGGACAAACAAAAAAGCGTCGCTTGTTACGACGCCCCTTGTGCTTTGCGTTTTTTCTTAAATAATATGACTTTTCGTTCGGTGCCACCATACAGTTTAACGATGTTTTTGGTGTGCGCAAACAAAGTCATACAGAAGATACAGAACAATAAGATCAAACACGCCGTATTGCCGCCTTGCGCCGACAGCGAGAAAGCGTCGAGCGCAATGGGTATGGAAATGATGATAAACGACGTGATGGAACCGACCTTTATAAAAATAAGAAACAGCGCGCCCACGGTAAACGACAGCAAGGTGACCCACCAATTGAGGACCAAACAAATGCCCACCGAGCTGGCTATGCCCTTTCCCCCTTTGAACTTGTAAAACACGGGGAAAATATGCCCCACGATAACGCTGAGCGCGCCCACGTACAAACCGATCTTGCTGCCGTGCAAACTGCAAAACTTGCCGCAAATAAACCAACCTGCCAAGCAAGGCAACACGCCTTTCAACGCGTCCAACAAAAGCGTGAGAACGCCGATCGCTTTGCCGAAGTTACGAAACATGTTCATCGTGCCCGGATTGCCGCTACCCAATTTCCGTATATCGTTTTTCTTGCATTTGGATATGGCGATCGCCGCATTGAAGTTGCCCAATAAATAGGAACACAGCGCCACCGCCGCAAATTTCACAACGGTAACGATCATTTTTCTTCCTCCTTTTTTCGGTTGAACGTCAACCGCACGGGCGTGCCCGTAAAATCGAACGCCCGCCGCAGTGCGTTTTCCAAATACCTCCGATACGAAAAATGCACCAACGTATCGTCGTTGACGAAAAACACGAATTTGGGCGGGTTGGTTTCCGCTTGCGTCGCATAATAAATTTTGAGCCGACGCCCCGAAGACGTGGGCGGCTCGTTCATGGCCACCGCCTCACGCACCACGTCGTTGAGCGTACCGGTGGGGATACGCTTAGACGCGCTCGCATACGAATTTTCGGCGTATTCGATCACTTTGTCTACCCGCAATCCCGTTTGCGCCGAGATATACAGCGCGGTATGATACGGCATGAATGCCAGATCGGCAGCTATCTTTTCGTTAAAGGTATTTACCGTGTAAGCGTCTTTTTCCACGGCATCCCACTTGTTGACAAGCACAACGCTCGGCTTTCCTTGTTCGTGCACAAAGCCCGCAATGCGCACGTCTTGCTCCGAAAGTTCTTGGCTCGCGTCAAATACGATCAGCACCACATCGGCGCGCTTAACGGCCGCCAACGCGCGCAACACGCTGTAGCTTTCCACGCTGTCGTCGTCGATACTGCGCTTGCGGCGCATGCCCGCCGTATCGATCAAGATATACTCTTTGCCTTTATAACGAAAAGGCGTGTCTATGGCGTCGCGCGTGGTACCCGCCACGTCCGAAACGATCACGCGGTTAAATCCCAACAACCGATTGGTAAGCGACGATTTACCCACATTGGGACGCCCCACAATGGCTATGGACAACGCGCCTTCCGGTTCTTTGCCGTCGTAAGCGGGCAAAAGCTTTACGATTTCGTCTAACAGATCGCCCAAGCCTTTGGACTGTTCGCACGAAACGGGGATAGGCTCTCCAAGCCCCAACTCGTAAAAGTCATACAGTTTTTCCATCTCGAAATTATCGAGTTTATTCACCGCCAAAAGTACCGGTTTGTTGCACGCGCGTAACAAGCCCGCCACCTCGTGGTCGGTGGACACAACGCCCGTTTTGGCGTCGGCAAACAGCAAGATAACGTCGGCCATATCCATGGCAACGCGCGCTTGCGACAAAATATGCTTGCCCATCGGGTCGCCGCTTTTCATATCGATGCCGCCCGTGTCGATCAACGTAAATTCACGGCCGCACCATTCCGCATCGGCCACGATATAATCGCGCGTCACGCCCGGCGTGTCCTTGATTATGGAGATACGCTTGCCGCATATCTTATTGAAAAAGGTGGATTTACCCACATTGGGACGCCCCACAACGGCTACAATGGGTTTACGCATTTTCTTGAACTCCGATCAGTGCTTTCACAAAACTTTCTCCGTCCGGCGACATCATTTGCACGGGCACGCCCAACGCGCGCGACAACTCGTTCACCGTGCAACCGTCTAAAAAGACGTCGCCCAATTCCCGTAACATGATACGCGGCAACAACAGCTTATCGCCGAGCGGCTTACCGCGCAGTTGCTCTTTCAGATCTTTTCCCACCAAAAGACCCGCCACCGTTACGCTTTCTCCGAAAAAACGATTGTCGATACGATACACACGGATCTCTCCGCCGAATTTTTTTTGTACGGCGGCGGCGCACTCGCAGATCAACGGATAGGCCGACACGCCCGTGGCCAAACTCACGCTGCCCACATGCCCGCTTTCGTATCGTTGCATGGCTGTATCGAAATCGTGCCGAAAGGCGGCCACCAACCCGATTCCGTTTTCGATTTGGCTGAAATCTTCATACGCCTCGTACGGCGGCACGGGCACGTTCGCTTTCATATAAAACTCGTCGGCCGCAAACACATACCGCGTGCCGCGTTCGGCAAGCAACTTATTTTGCCATTTTTCCACCGCGGCGATCACACGGCGTGCGCTGTCCGCATCCACGCGTCGGAGCGCTGGGTTGCCGTTTTTAGTCAATCCCACCGGAACAATCGCCAAACTTGCGGTGTACGGCGATATGTCGGCAATCGTTTTATCGATATCCTCGTTTATTTCGGGGCAATACACGATCTGCGCATGCACCGTTATGCCGCCCGCGTGCAACGTTTTGAGTTGTTCGTTGATGTCGGGCGCCTTTTTGCCTTGCAACCCCAACATTTCGCAACGCAATCGGTGGTCGGACGTATGCACGCTCACATACAGCGGCGAAAGTTTGAGCCGAACGATGCGCGCCAATTCGCGGTCGGAAACATTGGTAAGCGTCACGTAATTACCGAATATAAAACTGTGCCTATAGTCGTCGTCTTTTACGCGCAACGTGTTGCGCAGATCTTCGGGCGGCAATTGATCCACAAAACAAAAAACGCAGTGATTGCGACAAGAGCGCACGGGAATATCGCGGCTCAGCTCCAATCCGAGGTCTTCGTCGTCATATTTGTCGATCTCGTAGTCCACTTCTTCGATGGCGGAACGCACGCACATGGTGAAATGCTCGCGACTGTTGTAAAAGTCGTAGTCCAAAACGTCCACCACGGGAAAACCGTCGAACGAAACAAGTTCTTCGCCCGCGCGGATGCCCAACTCATCGGCTACGCTGTCTTTTGTCACCGCCAAAATTTTCATACGCGGTTATTATACCACACTACATCGCAAATAGCAAACCGTTCGCGCCCCATTGCGGCCATTTTACTCTTCGGTTTGAATGCCCAACCCCGCCAACAAATACGTGAGATCGTTGTATTTCTCTTCCAACGCGTCGCTCATGCCGTCCACTAACAATGTGTTTTTTAATGCGATGAACATAACGCGCACCGCCCGTGTTTCTTTCACGCCGATGGCGGTGGAAAAAGCGTCGCACACCAACAGCAGTTCTTCCCGTCGCAATAAAGACAGTTCGTCGTCTTTGGCAATCACCCCGATCATTTCCGACACAACGTCGCGCAACGACGCAAGCAAGCTATCGTCGGCCGACAGCATTTCCGCCCCTTCGGACGGCGCGACGGGCGCGTCCGTAACGGGCGCATACGTTTGCGCGGAAAACGCGTCGCCGAATTCCGTAGCGGCCGCGGCATCCGCCGCATACGGCTCGCTTTCTTGCTCGACTTGCGCATCCTCCGCGCAAAAAGCCGCGGTCAAGTTGTCGGCAAACGGTTGCACGATCTCCGCGCAAAAGTTTCGCAATTCGGTGTTGGGGTCGCTGTCGTTATAAAACGTGTGTAGCAAGTTCTCCAAATTCAGCTTATTGGTGTCTACGGCAAACAACAGGCAAAAAGCAAACCGCATCTGCTCTTGCGGCTCTTGCGGCACGTCGATATACGGCCGGCCGTATTCGTCGCGAAACTGCCGCGAACGGAATTCTTCCACAAAATTATAGCCGCGCGTCTGCTCGGACAAATATTCGTATAACGGTCTGCTGCCGGCAATGATCTGCAACAGTTTGGACACTTTGCCCGTAACGATTATATAGCTTGCGTTCACAACGTCCGCTACTGCCGCGTGTAACGCCTTGAGCGAAGTTTCCGCGTCCGTTTCCATTACCGAAAGAATGTGTTTTCTGTTCATACGCACTCCTTTTATCTCGCGCCGAGGCGCCGTGTGTTGTTTTCTATCGCCACCCGCCTTGCGACTGTGTCACCCCGAGCGTAGCCGAGGGGTCTATATAAGTGTATCACATTCTCCCGCTACAAACAAGCACTTTTTTTGTTGTTAAAAAATAAATGCGAAAATATTTTGTAAAACGATTGCATTTTTTCTCTGTATCGTTTATACTGTGAGTACCAAGTATTATCAATTAAAGGGAGGACCGTTCCGTGAAATCGTTAAAAGTATCGTTGAGCATGGCAGAAAGCGTTAAGAATTTCGTGAACGTTGTCAGCAAGTATCCGTACGACATCGATCTGCGCAGTGGCAGATTCGTAATCGACGCAAAATCGTTGCTCGGCATCTTCAGTCTTGATCTTTCCAAGCCCATCGTGTTGGAAATCTACAGCGACAAATGCGATGACCTTGTGGCCGAACTCGCACCGTTCGTTGTAAAATAAACCTTTCAAAGATCGAAACCGAAAACCACCCCCATAGGGTGGTTTTTTTATGGTTCGCTCAGCCGAGCATCACCGTTTTGGTGGCAACCGCTTTTACAAACGCGGCGTCGTGCTCCACGAATAACATTGTGCTATCGCTGTTTTTCAGCATTTCTTCTATCTGCATGCGCGATATAACGTCTATATAGTTGAGCGGTTCGTCCCAAACGTAGAAGTTGGCCGGTTCGCACAAGCTTTTGGCAAGTAAAACCTTTTTCTTCTGCCCCATGCTGAAACTTTCGATGGGAATGTCGAATTGCTTTTTGGCAAAACCCAGCTTGGATAACAACGTCATGAATTTGGTGCGATCGATCGCATGATCTGCGGCAAAGTCTTGCAAAGTGCCGCCCACCCAATCGAACGTTTGGCTCACATACGAGATCTTTGCTTGACCGCTTTTGCGAACAACGCCGCTATACGGTATGTTTTCTCCCAAAACGATCTTGAGCAAACTGGTTTTACCGCACCCGTTGCGCCCGCACACCGCAACGCGTTCGCCGAGATCTACGGTAAAATGCACATGGCCGAAAATTTCTTTTTCACCGTATCGAACGCCCAGATCGTGCACGGACAACACGATGTCGGCCATAGGTCGTTGCGCCTCCAACCGCAGATCGTCTTGCCGCTCGGCATTTTTCAATAGTTGCTTTTTGTCTTGCACGGCCTTGTTTTGCCGATTTTCTATGGCTTTGCTGCGCTTGGCCATTTTGGCCGCTTTGTGCCCGATAAAGCCTCTGTCCGGTTTTAATCCGCTTATTTTGGTGCCTATTTTAGACTGTTCCACTTTGTCCGACCACTGCTTGGCTTGGCGAATGCTTGTTTGCAAACGCGCGATCTCTTTTTGCAACTTTTTGTTTTGCGCTTGCTCGAACTCTTCCCGATACGTTTGGTTTTGCCACCAAGAGGAAAAATTCCCTTTCTGCACTTCTATATCGCTACGATTGATGGCAAGGATATGATCGACGCAACCGTCCAAAAATTCTCTGTCGTGCGAAACCACCATATACCCTTTTTGCCGACAAAGAAAGTCCGCCACGCAAGCGCGGCTGTCGGCGTCCAAATAGTTGGTCGGCTCGTCTATCAGCAAAAAATTATTTTCTTTGGCAAACAAGATCGCCAACAACAGCTTGGTTTGTTGTCCGTTGGAAAGCGTGCGAAACGGACGATAGAAACACTCTTCGTTTAACTGCAATTGCGCCGCTTTTTTCATCACCTTCCACAATTCCGCGTCATTTTCCGTTTCCGTCACGATCTCTGTGCCCGTTTTTTCCTTGTCGGGCACGGTATACGGGAAATAATCGAATGCAACTTTGCCTTCAATCTTGCCGCGGAAAGCATGCGCCCCCGTCAATAAAGAGAAAAGCGTCGTTTTCCCTCGCCCGTTTCGACCGATCAGCCCGATCTTCCAATCCGTATCGAATGAAAAATCGATATTTTCAAACACGTTATCGCCGCTGCCCTCGTATCCGAACGTAATATTTTGTAAATGTATTTGCGCCATAAAACTCCCTCCATAAAAAAAGCCACAAGGAAAATCTCCTCATGGCATTCACAAACCGTGTGCAATCTCGCAACAGATCACGCCCGAACCTCTTTTCCTTTTCCGCACGCAACAAAAAAAAGAAAAACGTTCGTTTGATCGTTGCGCGTATTTACTTGTTGCAATAAACGATTTTCATCGGAACCGCTCCCATTATTTTTCAACAGTATACCACTGCATCGCAACCATTGTCAAGCGCTTAAAGCCACCAACACCGTCGCCCGCGCCTATTCGCATAAAAAAGCAAGAAAAAAGGGCGCATTTCGCACCCTTTGTTGCCGTATGGCACCACCAAGGGGAATCGAACCCCTGACTTCGGCGTGAGAGGCCAACGTCCTAACCGCTAGACTATGGTGGCACAGCTTTTTACAGCTTTGTTATTATAGCACAGTATAGCGTGGAAAGCAAGCAATTTATCGGCAAAAACCGCAGATAGTCAAAAAAAAATTTGCATTAAAAAAGGGGTTCCCTTTTTCGGAAAACCCCTTTCTTTTTATTTCAATATCTGATTATTTGTCGTTTAAGCAAGCAATGCCCGGCAACACTTTGCCCTCGAACAATTCGAGCGACGCGCCGCCGCCCGTAGAAATATGCGACACTTTATCGGCAAAACCGAGTTGCTGTATGGCCGCCGCGCTGTCGCCGCCGCCGATGATAGTGGTGGTTTTTCCGTATACGTCGGCCAACGCTTGCGCCACGGCGATCGTGCCTTTGGCAAGCGTGGGGTTTTCGAACACACCCATGGGGCCGTTCCAGATCACCGCTTTGGCGCCCGACACCTTTTCGGCATACAGTTTGCGCGTTTTTTCGCCGATATCCATGCCCATCTTATCGGCAGGAATTTTATTCGAAGGCACGGTCTGCACTTCGATGGCGCCGTCGATGGGTTCGGGAAAATGCGTGGTGACCACGGTATCCACGGGCAAAACAAGCTCTTTGCCGAGTTTGGCGGCTTTTTCCATCATCTCTTTGCAATAACCGATCTTTTCTTCGTCCAAAAGCGACGTGCCCACTTCGTAGCCCTTGGCTTTGAGGAAAGTATACGACATGCCGCCGCCGATGATCAAAGTGTCGCATTTTTCGAGCAGATTGGAAATAACGTTGAGCTTATCCGCCACTTTGGCGCCGCCCAAAATGGCAACGAACGGACGGGGCGGATTTTCGAGCGTAGCCGCCATGACCGACAATTCTTTTTCGATCAAGAAACCGCAAACGGCGGTTTTTACGATGCCGTATTCTACAATGGCCGCGGTGGACGCATGCGAGCGATGCGCCGTGCCGAATGCGTCGTTTACATACACTTCCGCATCATAGGCAAGCGCCTTGCAAAACGCCTCTTCTTTGCCCTCTTCTTCCCAATGAAAGCGGAGGTTTTCGAGCAATACGGCCTCGCCCTCTTTGAGCGCGTCGCGCTTTTTCTTGGCGTCGGGGCCGACAACGTCGGAGGCGAACGTAACTTTGCCGCCCGTCAATTGATTCAAACGCGCCGCCACGGGCGCCAACGTCAGTTTTTTAGGCTCCTCTTTCTTGGCCTTTTCGATGATCGCCTCGGCGGTGGTTTCGCCCGCCTCTACTTTTTTCTTATCCTTTTTGTTCAGTTTGACTTCGTTGGAAAAAATGGAATGCGGCTTGCCCATGTGCGAGCACAGCGTGACCTTGGCACCGTTATCCAACAAATACTGTATGGTGGGCAACGCACCCATGATACGGTTTTCGTCGGTGATCACGCCGTCTTTCATGGGAACGTTGAAATCGCAACGCACCAAAACCTTTTTTCCTTTTACGTTTACGTCTTTTACGCTTTTCTTACTCATACTGTATCTCCTTTTGTCTATTTGTTTTTAACTTTCATAACGATGCCCACGATATAGTCGTAGGCCGACTTCAATTCGTTCAGATCTTTATAATCGCGCGAATACACTTCCAACAATGCGTGCGCGTTCACGTTGCGTTTTTCCAACTCGCGGAAAAACTTTTCGAAATTGAATTTACCGTCGCCTGGCAAAGCCGTTTCTCCCGATTTGTCCACGTCGCACAAATGGATGGTGGAAATGCGGTTGCCCATCGCATCCAAAAATTTCATAGGATCTTGCCCCGCTTGTAACGCTTGTTTCACGTCTAACGTGGTATACAACCGCGGACACTGTTTGAGGATCTGGCGGAAATATTCCGGCTCGGACGCGTACGTCCAATGCACGTTTTCGTAACTTAAGTTTACGCCGTAGCTTTGCGCAATATCGATCAGTTGATTGATACGGCTGCCCAACTTGATGTAATCGAACGTGTAATCCCGCTTTTTCAGCCGCGTGGGGCCGTGAAACGTGTAGAACTTGGCGCCCAACATATAACCGGCGTAACATACTTTTCGGAATATGTTTTCCGCATCGCTACGCACGCGCGCGTTGCCGCTGAATAACTGCGGCTCGAACTGCGTGCCCAAACAATGCACCGAATGCACGTCGATATTGCCGCGACGCGGGATCAGCGCGTCGATAAACGGTTTTTCATACTCCGAATAGGTGTTCAAAAACACCTCGGTCGTATCCACCCGCATCTGACGCAAAATGTCGAACGTGGATTCGGTTTGCACCCGATTGAAAAACGACGCGGTAGAAATACCCAATTTCATGGCGTTTCTATCCTTACCCTATGATATACGACTTATCGTGCGCGGCGGCATTCACTTCTTCGAGTTTGCTCTCGTAACCGCTGCGACCCAACATGGCAAACGTGGCTTTTTTGCCCTCTTCCACACCCGGTTGGTTGAATGTATCTATATGCAGCATGGCGCCGGCAAAGGCCGTTTGATACATAAAATACATTAAAAGTTCGCCCACCGTTTCTTCGGTAACGGACGGCAGATATACCGTATAGTTCATGCGGTTTGCTTTTTTGAGCGCAAACTCGGTCGCTTTACGCTCGGCGTTTATCAACTCGTTGAGCGTATGCCCTTTCAAAAAGTCGCAAGCGTTCACGTCTTTGTCGTCGGAGATCACCACCGTGGTGCGGTAGTCGTCCACCGCCAAGAACGTTACCACTTTGTCGAAGGGGCCTTCGGTATACAACTGCACTTGGCTGTGTTGGTCGGTAACGCCCAACGATTTGGCGGGCGTTTGTCCCGTATGCACTTTTTTGCCGTCGAGGTCTACCGCTTTGCCCAAGCTTTCCGCCCACAATTGGCAATAGAAATCGGCCATGTATTTTAAGCTGTCGGCATAGGGCATCAAAACGCTCACGTTTTTGCCACGCCGCATCGCCTCCACTTGCAAATAAGCGGTCAACAACGCGGGATTTTTGCGCACGTCGGCCTCTTCCGCCGATTTCGCCGCGGCCGCCGCGCCCGCAAGCATGGCTTTCACGTCTAAGCCGAGCGCCGCAAACGCCACAAGACCTACGGGGCTGAGCACCGAGAACCGTCCGCCCACGCCTTTGCCCACGCCGTACACTTTGAACCCTTCGGCTTGCGCCACGTCGTATAGCGTGCCTTTACCGATGGTGGTGGTAACTATAATATGTTTTTTGGCCTCTTCCGCGCCCAACGCCTCTTTGAGCGCCGCGTACAAGATCAAAAATTGGCTGAGCGTTTCGCTCGTTTCGCCGCTTTTGGTGATCACGTTAAAATACGCCGTTTTCAAATCGAGTATATCCAAAAGCGCCGCCATTCGTTCGGGATCCACGTTGTCTTCCACATACAGCTTGGGGGCGTTGCGTTTAGCCTTGGGCAACTCGTTGTGGTGCAAATGCAACAAAGCGCTTGCCACGCTGAGCGGACCGAGAGCGCTGCCGCCAATACCCAATATCACGAAACTTTCCGCTTTTTTACCGATAGCGCCGCAATACGAAATAAGTTCGTCTATTTCCTCGGCGGGCGCGTAGGGCAGATCGCACCACTCTTGCCAACCCTTGCCGCGGTTGTCGAGCACGGACTTTTGCGCCGCCGCGATCTTGGCCGCATTCTTTTGGAAAGCCGAGGCTTTTATACCCTCTTTGCCGATCGCCTCTTCCATCATGTTGTTGTAATCGAAACGAAGTTTCATTGTCGGAATAGTTCCTCCCTTTTATGTACGCGGCAAAAACCGCGCCTATTAGACCGTATATAGTATACTCCATTCTGTTGCGAAAGACAAGCAAAAAAACGCCGCATTTTATACTCTTTTTAGCCACAAAAAACCGCGTGATAGTGCCGTTTATGCTCGTATGCGCGACATACTAAAGAATAAAACGCCTATTTACCTATTTTTTTCTTGCGCACTGTATACGTCGGAAAGCACCGTATGCGGCGGAAAACGCAATAAATACGTTTCCAATTCGGTCTCTGTGAGCGTTCCCACCGTTTGCAATCTATCGTTTACCACGGTGAAACGCTGATAATAACTGCCGCTCAACATTTTGCACAGATCGTGCAACGACAACGAATCGGACACCATCGTTTCGCGAACGTGCAAACCGTGTTTCAGCTTTTCGCTACGAAATGCCATACTGTATAACCTTTGGTACTTGGAATTTTTATCGGGTACGAGCGTGCCGCCCAGCACAAATATCGCCATGAGCACAAAAGACAAGTTCACGCCGTATAACAGAGAAAGCGCAAAGAGCGCCAAAAACAGCAAACATGCGATCACACCGAACAAACGTACGATGCGATACGCCCGTTGTCGCGGTAGTTTGCGTGACATAACAGCCAAAAGCGCCCTTCCGCCGTCCAACGGAAAGATAGGCAACAGATTGGTCAGCGCCGTAAACACATTGGCCAACACAAACGTTTCGGTAAAAAAATAGGTGGACGGCGCCACCCACCACAGCGCGGTACACAGCACCCCCAATCCGATATTGCACATAGGCCCCGCCAACGCAATCAAAAACTCGTCTTTGCAACTCATGCCCTCAAACGCGCCGGTGAGCGACGCGCCGTACGGCATGATCTTTACTTGCACCAACGAATAGCCGCGTCTTCGCGCCACCTCGGCGTGCGTCATTTCGTGCAACACCACCGCCACGAAATAGCTTATAAGCGGCACGCCCTTGCCCACCGCCACCATGACGGCGGCGCCCAAAAACACCAAGGGCGATATTTTGACCCGCAATACGGACGCTCGCTTCAATCGTCCTCTATCCATTCGACAATGGCGCCGAACGCATCGAAACAAACCGACTCTTGCACCTTTTCGGACAGACCACGCAACGTTTTGCCGCCGTATGCTTTGCCTGCAAACAAAGCCACGCCCACACACACGGCCACCGCCGTTTGCAAAAGTAATGTTTTGATAAAACCGCCCGCCGAACGCTTGCGTTTGGGCGCATGTGAGTTTTGCGTGACTTTGGCTTCCACTATATTCATTCCGGCATATTTATCCATGCTCGTTCACCTCGCTACAATATATGCCGAATGTCCGTCAAATAGAAATACTCGCGTTTATTATTCCGTTTCCGCCGTACGCAATCTCCTACCCGCCGCGCGCAACGAAAGCGCCACCTCTCCGTTATCGCAAGACGAAAATTCGGCCGAATATTCCTTTAGGATAAAAAAACGCTCCAAATACTGTTTCAACTCGCTTTTGATAAGCGCCGCCGTTTTTTCGTCCACATTGCCTCTGTCGCGCAAAAACATCTCGCCCAAACGGCTTTTAACATATTCTATGTTAGACATACTATAGCTTTTTTCTCCTATTTACACTATCTTTTTCAAAGAACGTTTGATGCCGCCGAAAAATCCGCGATATTTTTTGGTCACGTCGAATAAACGATTTCCCCCGCTCAAAAGATTATCGGCGATCATATCGATGGCGATATCGCCGTCCGAGCGCAGTTGCTCGTCCGACAAAAAGCAATTGTATGTGTTGATGGCGTCGTCTTCGGGCAATAGACCTATAGGCGCCACTTGCAATAACTGCGCGATATCTTCGCAGCTGAGCTGTTCTTGCCCGATGATCATATCCCCGCGCGCACGGTTGATCACCAAATTAGCTTTCAGCTTATAGCTTTTTACGATAGCCGCCACTTTATCGGCGTCTCGCAGCGCAGACACATGCGGCGTTGTCACAATAAGCGCCTCGTCGGCCGCGGCTACGGCGCGGTGAAACCCCGCCTCTATCCCCGCGGGGCAATCGATAAAAATAAAATCGAATGCGGGCGACAATGCGCGGATCACAGCGCGCAAATTTTGGCCGCCGATCTTGCCGCCGTCGTCGTAGCTGGCGCCCGGCAGAATATACAAGCCTTCCACTGCCAGATCTTCCACCAACGCTTGCCGCGGTCGACAACGGTTTTCCACCACATCCAATATATCGTATACCACGCGACTTTCCGCATCCATCACAACGTCCAAATTGTTCAATCCGAGATCGGCATCCATTAAAACCACGCGCTTGCCTTTTCTTGCCAATGCGCGCCCCAACCCTGCCGTTACCGTGGTTTTTCCCACACCGCCCTTGCCGGACGTAACAACAATGACTCTCGCCATTTCTCTCTCCTTTCGACCCGCCGCAAAAAAAGCAATATAAAGGGTCGCAAAAAACGTGTACCCACAGTATAGTACACGTTTGTTTTGCTTTATTATCTATTTATGCCGAAATAGAAAGGTTTTGCTCATATGCGTTCTCCCGCATATATTCGCTATTCCGCTTAAACACGCACGTTTGCGCGCCCATGCATATATCAGCGCACAACGTGCCCCTTAGCAACGAGAACGTCTACCACCTCTTTTACGCACGCCTCGCATTTCTTTTTGCTTTCGGCCTCCACCATCACGCGCACCACGGGTTCCGTACCCGACGGACGCACCAAAATACGGCCGGAATCCCCCAATGTATCGGCCACCGCTTGCACCGCCGCACACACGTCGGCATCGTTTTGCGCCGCCGCCTTATCTCGCACCCTAACGTTCTGCAAAACTTGCGGGAAAATCTCCAAAGGTTCGGCCAACTTGCTCAGCGGCTGTTTCCGCGCCAACATCACTTCCATCATTTTCAAGCTGGTAAGTATGCCGTCGCCCGTCGTGGCATACTTGGAAAAAATGATGTGCCCCGATTCTTCGCCGCCCAGCCGATCGCCATGCGACGCCATGCGCTCGTACACGTATTTATCGCCTACGGGCGTTTTTACGTACTCGATGCCCGCCTTGTCAAACGCTTTATAAAGCCCGAAATTAGACATCACCGTGGTGACCACCGTATTGTTTACCAATTTATCGCGCTCTTTCATATACTTGCCGTAAATATACAAGATATGATCGCCCGTGATCACATTGCCTTTTTCGTCCACGCACAAGCAACGGTCGGCGTCGCCGTCGTACGCAAAACCGACGTCCAAGTTGTTTTCTTTCACAAATTTTTGCAAGCCCTCTATATGCGTGGATCCCGCATTTTTATTGATGTTCAATCCGTCGGGATTGGCATTCAACACATACGTGGTGGCGCCCAACGCCTCAAACACCGATTTGGCGATATTCCACGCACTGCCGTTGGCGCAATCCAGCCCCACGTTCACGCCGCGGAACGAATACATGCCCAAAGAGATCAAATAGCCGATATACCGATTTCTGCCCGACGCATAATCGACCGTTTTGCCTATTTTTTCCCGCGTAGCATACGGCAATTCCGCTTGCGCTTTTCCGAAAACATACAGCTTGCCGTCGATATAATCTTCGATCAACGAGATCGTGTCTTCGTCCATTTTCTCGCCGCGCGAATTGAGCAATTTGATGCCGTTATCGTAATACGGATTATGGCTGGCGGAAATCATGATGCCGCAATCGAAAGCGTCCACACGTGATATATACGCCACCGACGGCGTAGTGGTAACGTGCAACATATACGCATCGGCGCCCGACGCCGTAAGCCCCGCGATCAGCGTATATTCGAACATATAGCTGGAGCGACGGGTGTCTTTTCCGATCACAATGCGAGGCGCGGAATGATCGCCGTTGCGGCGTTTCAATTCGCCGTAATACCACCCCAAAAAACGCCCCACTTTATACGCATGGTCCGCCGTCAGATCGCAATTGGCCTCGCCGCGAAAACCGTCTGTTCCGAAATATCTGCCCATAATTTCTCCTTATATTCGACGGCATGCTCTTACATGCGCATCTTAAATATTGTAGCACGCAACGCGCAAAATGTCAAATATAGGCGAACACATCGTCAAAAACGCGCCGCCATACGGCAACAAGCAAGCCAAAACCTTATATTATGTCTGTCATACAATGATAATGTATGCAAAATCATGGCTTTTGTGTAGAAAAAACGGCGAATATGCTATATCATATCCGCCGTTTCGCTCTATTTTGTTTACTTTTGCAATAAAATTTCTTGCAACAATTCTTTATCGCCCAATAGTTTGCCCGCACCCAAAATCACGCAATACGACGGCTCCTCCACCGTGTGAACGCCCACGCCCAACCGCTCGGCAAACATTTGTTCCAAACCGAGAATTTTACTGCCGCCACCCACCACGTATATGCCGCGATTATCGATTTCGCCCACGATCTCCGGCGGGCACATGTTGATGATACTTTCCACCGCATCGGCAATGCGCGCATAATAAGGCTTGACCACTTCGCACACGTCCGCCGCCGTCACATAGGCGCTACCCGTATTTTTGGTGGTGATGTTGCGACCCGACACCCCCATTTCCGAAGTATCGTTTGCAAACAAACTGCCGATAGCGTCTTTTACTTTACGCGCCGTAATCTCTCCCACTTTCAAATCGTATTTGCCTGCAATAAAATCGGCAAGCGCCTTATCCATCATTTTTCCGCCGATCGTAACGCCGCAACCGGATACAACGCCCGCCAAGCTCATAGCGGCGATCTCGGTGGCACCCGCGCCGATATTCACCACCACGCCGCCGCAAGCGGATCGAATGGGCAGATCCAACCCCACGCCCGCAAGCAACACGTTTTCCACCATGGTCACGTCCGCAATACCCGCCGCGCGGCACACGTCCTCATAGGCAGTGCGCTCGGCCAAAGACAATCCCGTGGGAATGCCCACGATCGCTTTGATACGCGGAAAGAAAACATAATTCTGCGGCAATATCTTTTTGATGAACTCACGCAACAAAAGGCCGCACGCATCCGCATGCACGATCACGCCGTCTGCCACCGGTTCCACGATAGCGGTGCGTTCGGGTGTTTTGCCGATCATTTTTTCGGCCTGCACGCCCACCGCTTGCACCCGTTTTGCCCGCGGATCGCCGAGAAAGGCAATCACCGTAGGTTCGCGCAAAACGATCCCGTTGCCCGGCAAATAGATGGACGTAAACCCCGTGCCGATCTCTACCGCAATTTCCATTACTGCCATTCAGAGAAACTCCTCCAGCGTTTTCTTGAGTGCTTCTATAGGTAAACCGATCACATTGTCACGGTCACCTTCCACTTTTTGTATAAGGGGCGCCAACAGTTCATCTTGCAAGCCGTAGCCGCCCGCTTTATCGAACGGCGCACCCGTCCGAATATAGGCTTGCACCAATTCCGATTCGTACGCCCCGAACGTTACGTGCGTTATCACATAATTTTCCGCCGTTTTGGTCGCGTCACACACGCAATATCCCGTTATCACGGCATGCGTACGCCCGCACAACAGCCGAAACATACGCTCGGCGGCGGCCGCATCGGTCGGTTTGCCGAGCACTTGTCCGTCCACGGTCACCACCGTATCGGCACCGATCACCACGCCGCCCCGCTTTTTGAAAACGTCTTGCGCTTTCCGCCGCGCCAACGCCACGGCATAGGCGGCAACGTCGCCGCCCGCAAAGGCATATTCCTCTGCCACAGAGGGAAAAACCGTAGCGCGCAGCCACGGTATGTTCCGTATCAACGCCGCGCGCCGCGGCGAGGCGGACGCAAGCGTCACATCATAATATTTCAAGGTTTTTCTTGTAGGCGCGGGCAAATTCCGCCCCCGCCGTTAAAGCGTCTTTGATCTCCAACGAGCAATCGCCTTCCACTTCGGTCTTCATGATCACGCTGTCACCCAACACGTCGCAGTTGAGCATTTTGACATTGCCCGACATGGCGCGATCCAAACTTTCGGCAATGCGCAATATCACGCTCAGTTTCATCACGGCAACCAAGTCTTCGTCACGCAACAGTTCTTTGTATTTGTTCCATTCCGAAAGCGGAAATTCGTCCATACGGTGCCCGTAGGCCACAAACGCCGCCAACACCAATTCTCTGTGCGATATGCCGAACAAATTGCTATTCAACACAAAGTAAAACGAATGCTTGGGGTGATCGTAATATTTGATACGCATGCCCGCATCGTGCAACAAGGCGGCCACGCGCAACACTTTTACGTATTGCCGCGGCAACTTATGCAACACGCGCAACTGTTTATATAATTGAATAGACAGATTGCAGACATGTTCCGCATGCGGAATGTTCACGTCGAAATAGTGCATCATCGTGTACACCGAGTGCCCCAAAACATCGGAAATGGGTTTTTCCAACGTGGTGGGCACGGCGTGGTTAAACATGATACCCTCCCGAATGCCCGAACCGGAAATCACGAGATTATCGAACCCCGTATAGTCGAAAAATCCTTTGATACAAGCCAACGCGCTGCTGAAAATATCGGCGCGCTCCACGCTCAGCCCTTTTATCTTGGTGCGCTTGTCGGCATCCAACACTTTGACCATATCGTAAATGGAATTAAAGTCGGTAACGCCGATGTTGAAATTGTGCACCATATCGAGCGGGTACCGTTTCATGCGACGGCAGATCTTGGCCAAATTGCGGAACGAACCGCCCACGCCCACGAATTGCACGTCGGGATCGAGTTCTTTAAGCCACGCGATCTGCGAAAACTGATCGTATACGTATGTTTCGATCATTTTGGACTGCTGTTGGGGCGACATGTTGGGATCGTTAAACAAATCGCTTAAAGTAATTGTGCCGAAAGGCAGATTTTCTCGGTTGATGATATTGCGCCGATTGTAATGGATAAGTTGCGTACTGCTGCCGCTTATATCCACGATCACCGCTTTGGGCACGTCCAACGCGTTGATCACGCCTTGGTAAATGTGCGTTGCCTCTTCTTCTTCGGTGAGCACCTTGAATTTGAAACCGCACACGGAATTGATCTCTTCCAAAAAGCTTTTTTGGTTCTTCGCGCGGCGAACGGCATTGGTGGCAACGGCATATACCTTGTCCACATTGTAGCTGTCGCACAGTTTGCGAAACATTTTCAATGTTTTTACCGCTTGCGCCACGCGCGAGGGTTTCAAAAATCCGTCACGCTCCATATCCTGACCGAGCCTGACGGATTCTTTGAGTTCGTCAAACACAACAAAGTGCCCGTTGGGCAAAATGTTGGCAATTACAAGACGGGCGGAATTACTGCCCAAATCGATAACCGCGATTCTTTCCACTGTTAACCTCTCCGGATGCGTAATACGAGTTACCGTATCGTATGATCGCAAATAAATTATGTATGGCGCGGCCGTTTTACCGTCGAAATGCCCGACGGCACACACCGCTACATTTACCTTATAAAGTATAGCATACATTTTCTGTGTTGTATAGACCCTTTTTTATAATAAAATAACTAAAAATGTGTCGGTGTTTTCGTACATAATTAACAATCAAACCGATTTTTTGCGGTATTTTGACCGATTATGCTTGAATCGGCCGCCAAAAACCGCGAAAAGCCGCAAAAAACTTTTGTTTGTCGCAAAATAAATCTTCCCGCAAATTCGTTTGCTTTTTTGTCGAAGTATGGTATACTGAATGCAGTATGTTATCCGTTCGAAACAAAAGGTTTATCGGTACGGCACTGCTTATTGCCGTTTTATGCGCGGCGGCTCTTTTATCGGCGGCGCTGTTAACAAGCACGCGCGCCGCGGCCGAAACGGCAACGCACACGGCCGACGTTTGGAAACCGCAAACCGACTGCGCCTATCGTTATTTCTCTTACCCCACCGCCATTTACGCCGACGGCAACGGTTTTACCGTGGCAGACGGATCGGCGGCCATTGCATTTTCAAGCGGCGGCAAAGAAAAATCGGCGGCCGATCTGGGCGTTTCGGCGCCCGTTTCGGTATTGATCCCCTATAACGCCGCCGAAAATATATATATCGTATTAGCCGACGGTAATTTATATAGCACCGATGCCGACGCAATGCCAAGCGATCCCGACAACCGCATCAAATATTCCGACTGTATCGTGCGCGGCAATATGTTGTATGCCGCCGCCGACAATGCGATCTACGGCGTATCTTTGGCCGACGAACAAGAAAAGACCCCGCAAAATTTATATACGCACGGCAGTGCGGTGCAAAAGATTGCCGCCGACGAGCACGGCCTTTATTTCACGACCGCCAATGCGTACAATCGTTACCAAAGCGATATTTTCTTTCTTCCCTTTTCGGCCTTGCAAAACACGGCGGAAAATGCGGCGCGCGTTTACTACACCGCCGCCGACGAGATACTGTCGCTCGAAGGACGCGAAAAAGGCGTGATCGCGCGCACGCGCGACCAAATCGTAGCGTATGCGGTCACGGGCACGGACGAAAACAACGGCGCGCTCGCACAAGAGCATAGCGTTGCTTGCCGCGACGCCGTAGCGATCTCGGCGCACGAAGACACGGTATACGGTATCAGTCAAGACAAAAGCATTTTCAAGATCGTCGATTTTTCGGAACGCACCGAGATCCTCGCCTCCGCCTATGACGAACTCGGATTTTACCGCACCAATGCGGGGATCGCCTCGCGCAAACAAATGGTGGCCGTAGCGGACGAACGCAACGACCGCGTGCAGATCGTCGGCGAAGAGGGCATTGTTTCGTTGGATGTGACGCACCCCAAAGCGGTGGCCATAGATTATGAGCGCCATATTTACGTGGCGCACGACAACCGCATTAGCGTGTATGCCGACCGATCGGTCACGCGCACGCTCTCGGCGCCCGTAGGCATCACGCTCACCGACTTGCAGATCGATTCTTACAACAATATATTCGCGCTGGGAAACAATCGCCAAGTGTACCGTTTTGCTGCCGGCAGCACGTCGTTCGACACCACGGACATGCCATCCGGCGTGCGCGCCATATCATGTTCCCCCACCAACGACAGTTTGTTTTTCGTAACGGCCGACAATAAGATTATGCGGCGGCACGACAATGCGCAAGCGCAGATCGCGACAAGCACGGCCGATATACAAGCCCTTTGCGTAGACTTAAATAACAGCGTGTACGCACTGACGACAGAGGGAAAGATCGTAAAATATCATAACGACGGCAACGGAAAATATACCGCACCGCAAGAATTTGCCCTTGCAACCCCCTTTGTGAACGCCACAAAGATCGTTATGAATACCGTTGCGTTTAGCCAAGATGTTGCCCTTACCGACAGCGTGGCATTGGCTTACGGCGATCTGTTGGTGTCCGATACGGGCGCACACGCCGTAAAGCGGGTATCGGGCGAACTTTTGGAAGTCAACAAGGGCTTTTCGCTTTCCGACGCCCCCAACGCGGATGACGTGCCGTGGGATACCGCCCAAGGCGCGGAAGAGATCGTGTGGACGGTGGCCGCATGCGACGTATACGCCCAAGCGGCCGAGATCGTGCCCGTGGCCAAACTGTACGGCAATATGCGAGTGATCGTGCCGCATTACGACCCCGCGGCCTCTTTTCAACTGATCATAACCGACAACTTGCAAGGGATAGACAAACCGCCCGTTGTAGGCTATATACGCAATGTGTTCTTAAAAAGCAAGTTGCCGTATGCCGCCCCGCCCACCGACAGTTGCTACTCGTTTTTAAGCAATACCGCCGTTTACCGTTTCCCTTCGTATAACTCGCCCAAGATCACCGACACGGTGGCGCGCAACACAAAATTCGAGTTGATGCGTTTTGTGTATTCGGACAACACGTACGGCTACACCGACAATTTGACGACGCCCGCCGTTTGGTATCGCGTACGGTACTGCGAAAACGACGTGACGATTGACGGCTACATTCCTTGCGATTCCATATCCATGCGCGGCGAAAACCCCGACGACCGCAATATTTATCCGCGCACCAACGCCAAAGTGATCAAAACGGCTACGCTGTACGAAAGCGTGAACGGCGAAATGATCGAAGTGACCGATGCCCCCTACGCCCCGTTGTCGGTAGGCACCAAAGTGGAAGTGGTGGGCGCGTTCGATTCTTCCGAAAAATATACGCTCATCAAATACTATCACGAAGGCTTGGGCACGGTACAGTTTTATGTGCTCACCAAAACATTGCAATACCACGGCGTGAACAAAGTGGTTGTGATCGCCGCCGTGCTCATCACCCTTACGGCTGTTTTGGCCGCCATACTGATCGCCCGTTTCCTATACGTTAAACGCACCCGAAAACTGAGCGACCCCAAAGAATAAAGCCAATACAACAAAGAGCCGCAACATTATGTTACGGCTCTTTTTCTCAATCTTCTTCGGCGTCCACTTCGCCGCACACGATCCGCCCGACACTCAGCTCATAGGCCACGCGCACTTCCGATTCCGTTTCGGAAAGCTTTTTGGTGTATTCTCGGCTTTGGATGCGTCCGAATACCGAGATCTTCTGCCCTACTTCGATATCGCGCACAAAGCGGGCGTTGCGCCCCCAAGCAATACAAGGGATATAATCCGATTTGTTATAGGCGCGATTTACGGCCAACAGCAGATCGCAAATTTCGCGGTTGAACGGCGTAGTGCGGTATATGGGGTCTTTGCAGATATACCCCGACAACTCTACCGTGTTGGGGTTTTGTCCCTCTACGGGCGGCGTAAAGTCGCGTACGAACACGGTGAGCATAAGCTTGCTTTTGGCGTTTTCCATTTTATTGTAGCTGCGGAACTGTCCGTTGAGCGCCACTTGCGCGCCCTCCGAGAGATCGGCGCCTTGCATCAACCGTTCGGAAACGGTTATGGGTATGTAGTCGCATTGGCGGCTCAAGCGAGGCACTTCGAGCACGAACTCGTAAAACCCTTCGCCATACAGCGCATGGCTGTATTCGGGCGCGCGGAACACTTTGCCGCACAGATACACGTTGTTGTTTTTCAGATAGGTAGTTTCGGGGGTCATAGGTAATTCATCTCCTTATTTGGCGGCCCGTATGGTCGATCTCGTAGTTATCCCGATAGATAATCTCTCCGATCGTCTTAAACGTATAGCCTTTGTTTTTCAGTCCTTCGATAATGAGCGGCAACGCCTGCACGGTGTTTTTGCCGTCGTTATGCATGAGCACTATACTTCCGTTCTTCACGCCTTTCAAGACCCGTTCCGCCATGGCTTGCGCGGAAAGATCTTTCCAATCCAAACTGTCTACATCCCACTGAATGGTATACAGCCCCAACTTTTCCGCCTCTTCTAACAGCGCGTCGCTGTAATCGCCGAACGGCGGACGGAACAGTTCCACTTTTTTGCCGATACAGTTTTCGATGATGCTTACCGACGCCGACAGCTCCAACGCCATCTGACTGCGCGACAGTTTGGACATATGCGGGTGCGTATTGCTGTGCGTTCCCACTTCGATCCGACCGCTTTCGCTGAGGGTTTTGAGCATATCGGCGTTTTTCTCCACCCAATGGCTCACCACGAAGTAATCGGCGCAAACGTCGTAACGCGTCAGCGTGTCTAAAATGTCTTTGGTTTTTTCGGCGCCCCAACTTGCGTCGAACGACAGCGCCACCACCTTTTCTTCCGTTTGCACGGCGTAGATAGGTAGCTTTCGCGTGGTTTTGCCGCCGTATACGGCCGCCGCTCCCGTGATACCCACCGTGCCCGCCAATAGGCACAGCACAAGCGCCACGATCGTCGTTTTCACGATGCCCGATTTTTTCATAACCAAAAAACGCATAGTCTGCTCACGACTCCTTTATACTACTGCATTGTCGCGCAAGAATTCGCACCGTTTTTGTCGAAATTTGCCTTTTTTACGCAAATAAAACAAACCGCACGGCGGCAACAACTTTTCGTACGGTTTATTGTATGTTTTCCTACGGCACTTTAGAACGCCGTTTATTTTACTTGCGACTTGTTTTTCCATTTGCCCGAAAGATAAAATCCCATGGAAATCAACGCGCCGAGCGCCCACCCCACGGGAAAAGACACGCACACCGCCGTAAATCCCATTTGCCCCGCCAAAGCAAACGAAACGCCCACCCGCACGATAAGATCGGTAAAGGTGGAGATCATAAACGCCGACATATACCCCGAACCGCGCAATAATCCGTCGGTGATCACTTTATAGGCCACAATGGGATACCCCGCCGCCACAAACCACAAAAACTTTTTGCCCGCGTCGATCACGTTTTCGTCGTTGTTGCCGTCTGTAAACAGCGCCACAAGATATTTGCCGGCAAACACCAACACCGCCGTAAAAACCACCGTTACCGCCGCCATGATCCCTAGCGCCGCGGGATACCCTTTTTTGACGCGCTCGTAATCGCCCGCTCCCGTATTTTGCGCCGTGAACGAACTGAGCGCGTTAGACATGGTGTTAAAAATGGCAACGCAAAAAATATTCACTTTGATCGCCGCGCTGTATCCCGCTATGACGGGCGTGCCGAACGAATTGATAAGACCTTGCACGCAAAGTTGCCCTACCGATATAAAAGACTGCTGCAGTATGCTCGGCACGGCCACCGTGCATATCTTTTTCAACAACGCGCGATCGAAATGTTTGAAAGGCTCTTCCGTTTTCATTTTGGAAACGCGCGCGAGCAAGGTGATCATGGCCAACACGCCGCTAATGCCTTGCGCGATAAAAGTGGCCCAAGCCACGCCTTTCACGCCCCATTGCACCGCCGTAACAAACACGATATCGAGCACAACGTTGAAAACGGACGAAAAGATCAAAAAATACAACGGCGTGCGGCTGTCGCCCAATCCCGTGAAAATGGCGGTAGCGGCGTTATATAGGAATAAAAACGGCAAACCCGCTATGTAAATATACAAATACGTGTTGGCCGCGCCCAAGATCTCGGACGGCGTTTGCAACAGCTTGATCACGGGTTTGCAGATCACAAAGCCCAGCGCGGTGAGAAAAGCCGCCGTCGCCATGATCGCTATGATGCTCGTGTGTATGGCCGACCGCATTTTGGCCGTTTTCTTCACGCCGAAATATTGCGAAACGATCACCGAACTGCCCACGCTCGCGCCCATGGCAACCGCCAAAAACAGCATGGTAACGGGAAAAGAAACACCGATAGCCGCCAACGCATCGGTGCCCGCAAACTTGCCGGCGATCACGCTGTCGGCAATGTTATATAACTGTTGAAACGCCATGCTCAGCAGCATGGGCAACGAAAAAGCAAGTATCACTTTGACGGGCTTGCCTACCGTCATATCCTTGATCATCGGGTTTTGTCCTTTCTTGGCACGCGCACGGTTTTATATAAAAACCGATCTATTTGGTCACAAGATCTTTGGCCGCCGAATACGTAGGCGCAAACGGCAAAATACATTTGCGCGGGCAAACTTCTTTGCACTTGCCGCAACCGATGCATTTGTCGTAGTCGATGGCCGCCAAATTGTTGGAAAGCGTTATAGCGCCCGTCGGGCAGTTCTTTTGGCACAGTCCGCAAGCGATGCAGCCGCGTTCGCATACCGAACTCACCTCTTTGCCGCGGTGCGTGTTGGAACAAGCCACATACACTTTAGCGTCTTTTGGAATGCGCCCTATGATCTTTTTGGGGCACACGGCCACGCAAGCGCCGCAACTCGTGCATTTTTGCTCGTCCACAATGGCAAATCCGAGGTCTTTGTCTACCGAAACAGCATTGTATTTGCAACTTTCGGTGCAACTGCCCAGCCCCATGCAACCCACTTCGCAAGCCTTGTTGCCGTCGGCGATCAGTTGCGCCGATTCGCAATCGCCATAGCCTTGGTAGTCGTATTTATTGCGGCACTTGTTGCCGCCGATACAATGCACCACCGCTACCGTTTCGCGGCTCTTTTCTTCGCTCATGCCCAAAATGCGCGCGATATTGGCCTTGTTGGCCGCGGCGGTGGGATTGCACTGGCTCGGTTTTGCCTCTCCCTTAAAAAGCGCCTCGGCAAACGCCGAGCAACCGGGATAGCCGCACCCGCCGCAATTGGCGCCCGCCAAATTTCGTTCGATCTCGTCGATACGCGCATCGCGATCCACCGCCAATTTTTCGCCCAAAAAACTCAGACAAAACGCAAACAACGCCGCCAAAACGCCCACGACCAACACCGGCAATATATACGTCATAAAAAACGTCATGCGTCTATCCTCCTAAAATGCAAACCCCGAAAAACCGGCAAATGCCATGGCAAGTATGCCCGCAATGATGAGCGCTATGGGAAACCCCGCAAACGGCGCGGGAATATGCGCGCGGTTGAGTTTTTCGCGTATGCCCGACATCAAAATGAGCACCATGGTAAACCCGATACCCGTAAAAAACCCGAACACAAACGTTTCCAACAAGTTATAGCCTTTATCGATCACCAAATTTGCCGTGCCGAGCACCGTGCAATTGGTGGTGATAAGCGCCAAATAGATGCCCAACGAGTTATAAAGCGTGGGGCTAAAGCGTTTTAACACGATATCGAGCAGTTGCACCAGCGAGGCGATCACCAAAATGAACACAATGGTCTGCAAATATACAATGTTCCAAAGGGAAAGCAACTGAAACAATCCGTAACACACCACGCTCGACACGGTGATCACAAACGTTACGGCCAACCCCATGCCCACGGCGGAATCGGTCTTTTTGCTGGTACCCAACAACGGACATATACCCAACGTTTTGCTGAGCACGATATTTTCCGTCAAAACGGCGGAGAGCACAATGGTTATGATACTTGCTATGCTCATACGTTTGCCCCTCCTTTCAGCAGTCCCGCTTTGCGATGATTGCGGTAGATATTGAGTATATAGTTAAACAGCGCCATCAATAGGCCGAGCGTGATAAAGCCGCCCGCCGCCGTTTGAAAGATAGACATGCCTGCGGCGATCAGCGCCATGCGTATAGCGCCCAATATCACCAACGACGCGGTAAAACCAAGCCCCATGCTGATGCCGTCCACGGCGGCATACCCTACGCTGTTTTTGCCGGCAAACGCCTCCGCACGCCCCAAAATAATGCAGTTTACCACAATAAGCGGAATAAACTGCCCGATCGACGCGTACAGCGCGGGCAAAAACTTTTCGAGAAACATTTTGACAAGCGTAACAAACGTGGCGATAATGATGATGTACGAGGGTAACCGCACTTTATCGGGGATCACTTTGCGCAGTAGCGAAACAAAGATATTGGAAAACAGCAACACAAACGCCGTTGCCAACCCCAAGCCGAGCGCGTTGGTCACGTTGGTAGACATGCCGATGGTAGGACACATGCCCAAAACCAACACAAATACGGGATTGTTCAGTATGCCGCCGAGCGCCGTTTCTTTGAGTTTTTTGGTATCCATACGCTATGCCTCCTCCGCCGCATACGCCAACGCATTGGCCACGGCGGTACACACGCCTTGCGCCGACTTGGTAGCACCCGTACTGCTCGCCAATTCTTTGGCGTCGAGCGCCGCCACGTCGGCCGCCGTCTTGCCTGCAAATATTTTGTTGAGTTCCGTATTGTCGCGGAAAAACTGGACGTATTCGCTGAACCCGTCACTCACATGCGCCACTTTCACCACCGTGCCGTTTTCGATCTTTACCAAAAGCGTCACTTCGCTGTGGCTGCCTAATCCGCTGGCCGCCTCTACGATATAATCGCCGTTATTGCCCGCATACACGCCCGCCACGGTGGCGGTATCCACCGCCGTAAACAAAAACGTTTGGGCATCTGACACAACGGCCAACTTTTCCAATTTTTCGGGATCGGTCACCGCAACGAGCGTTTGTCCGCCTTGGTCGTCGCCGCCCAAACGCGCCACAAAATCGTTGGCGATATTCACGGCGCTCACCATGCCGTCTAAAGTATACTTTACCGTCACGCCCGTCTGCGAAGCAATGGAATCGCTCTCGATCTTTCCCGACGTTCCGATAAACGCCTTATACAGTTGATCGACGTCTTTTATATGGCTCCAAAAACTTTCGCTTTGCGATTTGGTAACAATACCCGATATTTTGTTGTCTTGGTCGTACGCAATCAGCATGACAACGGCGTCCACATAGCCTTTGCCTTCCGCCTCCACAACCAACGTTACTTTGCCCGTGTCTTTATGGGTAGACGTGTAGAGAGCACGCACCTTGCGACTGCTCGAACCGTACTTTTTGTTGTAAGCGTCTAAATCGCCGAGCGCATAACCGCCCTTGCCGAGATCGACCATTTTGATATACGATGCATGCGCCGTGTTGTCGTCCGCTCCCGTGGGGGCTATTTGATTGATAAGCGCGCTTGTGTCTTTATCCAACTGAATTTCGGTTTTCAAAAAGCGGTTGGCCACGGCAAGCAAAGCCACGCACACCACCGCAATCACGCCCAAAACGAGCACGCAACGCAATGTATTGCCTAACGCGCCCGATCTGCCGTTTTGCGAACGGGGCGACTTTTGCCGCAACGTTTGGGTCTGCGTCATATCTTCGCCCCTCCTTTATCCGTTTCGTTATACGGCAACGGACTGTCTGCCGTCTTTTTCGGTTTTTCTTTTACCGCTTTGGTATATCCGAACGGACGAGGCACCATCCATTTATCGATGAGCGGCACCACGCAGTTCATGATCAGTATGGTAAAACTCATGCCTTCGGGCGCGTTGGCAAACGCGCGGATCAGCATAGTAAACAACGCAATGCCCACCCCGAACACAGCCGATCCCCAAAAAGTATTGGGGCTGGTGGAATAGTCGGTGGCCATAAACACGGCGCCGAACACCAAACCGCCGCTCATACAATGTGCCAACATGTTCTTCAGTAATGCCGTCCCTTTCAAATGATGGGGTAACCCGTCGAACAGCAAGGCAAACACGGCGGCGCTTCCTATAATGATCAACGGCAAACGAAAATCGATGATCCTTTTAACGGATAAATACAAATACCCCAACAAAATCGCCACCATGCACGTTTCACCCACCGCCGCGGCGCCGCGATTGCCGATAAACAATTGCCAAAAAAAGTTTTGTCCGCCCGTAGGCTTGCCAAGAGAAGACAGCCATGTGGCGCCCGTAGACGCCGACAGCAAGCTGCCCAAACCCATGGTGTTCGTCCAAGTAAGTCCGAACGCCAAAAACAAAAATACGCGCGCGGTAGCCGCCGGATTGGCAAAGTTTTTGCCGATACCGCCAAACAGCAACTTTACCAGTACAATGGCTACCAAACTCGCCAACATGCACAAAACAAGCGTATCGCCGCTAAAAGCCACGTAATCGGCCGCCCGAATGCCTTGTATGTCTGGCATAGTACGGTATACATTCCAATTCCATTTATCTACTACGATCACGCGCGGTAAGTTGAGCGCCAAAATAAGCCCCGTTACCAAACACGAGCAATCCCAACAAGAAGACTGCTTTACCGCCTTGCGCGAAAAATCTTTTTTGCGTATCAACGAAAACAGCAATTCAAACCCGAAACAACTGCCCATGCACACCGCAACGTTGAGCAAAACATGATACCCGAACAATAAAACGGACATAACGAGCGCGGGCGCCAACGCGACCAACACGTCTAACATGATGCTCCGCGTGGTTTTGCTTTTTTGCACGATATGCGGCGATGACGAAACCGTTAAATTTTTCACTTATTCGCACCTCTCGCTCTTATTTTCTTTTTGGCCAACCGAATGGACTGCACCAACGGACGGCGCGCGGGACAAACATAGGCGCAACTGCCGCATTCGATACAATCCATGGCGCCGTATTTCTTCGCGCCCGCCGTATCGCCCGACAAAATGCACGCATCGATATATACGGGCATCAAATGCATGGGACACGCACGCACGCATGCGGCGCAATTGATACACGAACTTGCCTCTTCGTGCTCGGCCTCGGCCGCCGTCAGCAGCACCAATCCGCTCGTCGTTTTCGTTACCGCAACGTCTCCGTCCGACAGCGCAAACCCCATCATGGGGCCGCCCGACAGCAATTTCACAACGTTATCGCCCACACCGCCGCACGCCGCCAACACGTCGGATACGAGCGTGCCCGTGCGCACCGAATAGTTGCCCGCTTGCCGCGCGCCGTCGCCCGAAACGGTCACAACGCGGCAAAAACTTTTTCTACCGAGTTCCACAGCCTCGCACACCGCAAGCGCCGTGTGCACGTTTTGCACGATCACTCCCACGCTTGCCGGCAGTTTCCCCACGCGCACCTTGCGCCCCGTAACGGCATAAATGAGTTGTTTTTCGGCGCCTTGCGGGTATTTTGTGTGACATACTACTATTTTCGCAGCTATATTTTCATGTTTTGCCGTGTTTTCCAGTTCTTCGGCAACGTCGCTCTTGTTATCTTCTATCCCCACCGTAAACTCGGAAAGCCCCAGAGCTTGCGCCATATACCGCGCCCCTCTGAGAAAAGACACGGCTTTCTCTTTCATGATGCGGTAATCGCACGTTAAATACGGTTCGCACTCCGCCGCATTGATAAGCAACGTGTCTATACGGTCGCGCGGGCGCAATTTTACGGCGGTGGGAAATCCGGCGCCCCCCATGCCCACAATGCCGCAGTCCTCTATGCGTTGCACAATCTGCGCGGGCGTGGGATCGGCAAGCGGCGGCAACAACACTTCGTCGTCTTTGCCGTCGTTTTGTATCACCACGTGCATGCAATGCCCCGTGGCGGTGGCGCGCTTTTCTATGCCCGTTACTTCACCCGAAACAGACGAAAAGACGGACGCGGAAATGGCCCCGTCCGCGCCGCCTATCTTTTGCCCCATTTGCACACGATCGCCTTTTGCCACCGTGGGCACTGCCTCTTTGCCCACATGTTGCCCCAAGGGGATATACACCGTTTGCGGTGCCGCCAATGGCGTGATAGGCGACCGACGCGTGCGTTCCTTGTTATCTTTGGGATGAATTCCGTTGGCAAACGTATTCAATGCAACTCCGCTCCTTTCCCATGTTCTGTAAATTCGTTTTTAAGTATATCATTTATAAACGCTTTTGTAAAGAGGTATTTTCTCCTTTTCGGCCTCTTTTTGCGCGCGAATTTTTTGCACGATGAGCGCGCACAGTTGGTATCCCCCCAGCACCATGAGAAATATGCCGAAATACCGCCCCAGCGACTTGCCGCCCACCGCCGCCGACAAAAAGGACGCGGGCACGCCGGCCGCCACGGCGGGCAACGCCACCCACAGCAAATACTTAACGTCTAACAGCTTATTTTTGGCGTGAATGAAAAGCGCTACCGCCGACATGGGAATAAATGCAATAAGATTGATGGCTTGCGCCACATGCTGTTCGGTGTTTGTAAACAACGTTAACAGCGGAATAAGCAACGTGCCGCCACCCATACCCATACCGCCGATCACGCCGCCCGCTATCCCGATCACGATAAACCAAAATATTTTCATATCGTCCTCTCAAAAAAAGGCAAGTCTGGCGCCAACGCCCACCATAAGCAACGCAAACACGACCCCCACCGCAAACGGCGGCAACTTTTTGAGCAGCAGCGCGCCTAAAATACCGCCCGACACCACGCCGCCGCTCACCGTGAGGGTGTCTATCGGCGAAAAATACCCGCCGATCAAATAGGCGATCGCGCTGGCGATACTTATGGGCAAAATGATCAAAATGGCGGTGGCATGCGCTTTTTTGGTGGGTTCGTGCAATATTTTTTCCAAAAGCGGCACGCAAAGCATACCGCCTCCGCCGCCGAAAAAGCCGTTCACGGCACCTATCAGCAAGCCGCCGCCTATTTTTACCGCACCCAATGCACACTTATTCACTCCGCCGTTCTCCTTGCCGTTGTTTTCTTCGATTATTTTTGCCAAACCCGTGTTTGCTTACTCCGCATACAATAGGAAAAATTTGGGTAAAGCTATAAAAAAATCAAATTAAAGCTTGAAATCGTTTGCAAAAAATCGGTGTATAAGGTATAATTATATAATGTATGCGGTATGGCGAAATTTGCCGATCGTCGCATATCTGCCCAATGGAATCAAATACTACGAAAAGGTAAAAAAGATGAACAAAGCTCTCAAACGAAACACATCAAGGATTCTTTGTGCTCTGCTTGTGTGTATTGCGCTCACGGCAAGTCTTTTGTCCTCCGTATTCACGGTGGGCGGCATTTTTGCCCGTGCGGACGATACCGAAAACGTCACGTTCACGCAAGTGGACGTTTCGCCGTCTAACAACCAATTCGGCAGCGGTAGCGGCTCTACGCCCCAAACGCCCGACAGCTGGACGGGCGGCGGCATAAACGGCAGCAGTGCGGGCGGCGCCACCAAAGTAAGCGGTATTTTGGATCTTGCCACGTATGCCGCCAACAAAGACAGCTATCAGCTCAACAAATACCCCGAATACAGCGGCAGCGAAGTGCCCACTTCCCCGTTCGGCGACAGCACGTATGAGGGCACCAACCGCAAAGTGTTGTTGGTGCACGTTCCCCAAGACGGTAGCAACGGCACCGCCTACGGTTACACTTCGAGCACCGTAACGTTTACCGCCAACCGTTTTTACCGCGTGAGCGTTTGGGTGCGCACGGGCAACTTCCAAGGCGACAGCGGCGCGGCCATTCGCTTAAACGGCTTAAACGAAGACGTGGCCATTCACAATATAAATACCTACACCGCCAACCCCACCGAGGCCAACGATTACAATTGGCAACGTTTCTTGTTCTATATCGCCTCTTCTTCGTACGCCGACCAATCGGTCACGCTCAGTTTGCAAGTGGGCGACAGCTACACGGACGATAACACGCGGTTGTACATGCCCGCCGTGGGATACGCCATGTTCGACAACGTGCAAGTGCACGAAATATCCCCCCTTACGTTCGCCCGCGCGCAAGAAGAGCAAGGCGCAACGGACGGCAACGGCACGGGCAATTATTCCAACATTCGCGTGTACGATCTTGCCAACAAAACCAACGTAACGTTTGCCGACGGCAACGCAACGGGCGCCAACCTCGACTTTCAACAAAGCGTGCCCGGCAACGGTTGGCATAACACCAGCGCCGACGGCGACTATGCCGACGTGTATACCTACAACAGCGGTTCCAACACGTTCACGCCCGACAACGACTACGGCTTTACCGCCGATCCGCTTTCTTCCAACGGCAACGATTTCGACGGCGACACTTCTATTTTGGTTATCTCTTCGCCCAACAAGGCGGTGGCGCGCGGCGTTACGTCCGATCCGTTCACCGTAAAACGCTATCACTACTATCGCGTGGCGGCTTGGGTCAAAACGCAAGATATTTCTTCGGGCAACGGCGCCACGCTCGCCCTTACCGGCTTGCGCGACAACACCTTGGAAGACAAAAAATACAGCGGACAAAACTTTTTTGCCACGGCCACCTCGTGTACGGGCGACAGCAATAACAAATCGCGCGGCGGTTATGCGCAATATTCCATTTACGTGAAAGGTTCCGTACTGCGCGATTACACCGCCACGGTGGAATGTTGGTTGGGCACCTCGGACGGCAAAAGCAGCGGTATCGCGTTCTTCGATAACGTGACGGTAGAAGAAATTTCGCCCAAAGATTACGCTGATCACAGCGGCAACGGCAACGCTACCGTAGACTTCGACACGCAAGCGGCCATCGACGGCAGCGAGCGTCCTTCGTTCGACACCACGGGCATAACAAACGGCGACTTTTACCAAATCGACACCTACGACTACGATCCGAACGGCGCCGACGCCGACAGATCGTTCCGCTATCCCATCGCGCCCGCAAGTTGGTCGCAATTCACGCCCGACACGGCCGAAACGACGGGATACGCTCCCTACCCCGTGGAAACGGACGATATCTCGGCGGGCATCATTCCCACCGACGCACAAACTTTTGCGCTCTGCAAAGAAAAAGGTTGGCTGGACGCGGGCACGATCAATCCCGCCGAAGGCGTTGGCAGCGTTTTGATGTTGCACAGCCCCGTCCGCACGGCGTTCTGCTATCGTTCGTCGACGTTTACGGCCACGGCCAACACCCCCGGTGCGGTATCGGTGCGCTTGTGGGCCGACGGCATGCAAAGCGACGATTACGGCGCGAGCCTTGTATTGAAAGACGGCTCCCGCATTTTGGCCACCATCGAGGGTATCAAGAACACCGATAAATTCAACACCTACACGTTCTATATCGAGCCGGATACCTCCGATGCGCAAAACCTCAGCGTGGAGATCTGGTTGGGTAACGGCGAGCGCGTGCGCAACGAGGCCAAGTCCAAACTGTCGGCCGGCTATGTATACGTGCAAAACGTTTCTTACGCCAATCTCGGCGATTCGGAAGACGCCGACGCAGCTACCGCATTGTTTGCCGAAAAAAAGGCGGCGTGCGAAAAAGACTTGTTGGCGGGACGTCCGCTTACCCGCGCGGCCTATTCGTTCAAAAACGTGGACTTTATGGCCTACGACGCTTACGACGATAACTTTGTAAAGTATCCGTACGATTGGTCGTTGACCGTTAACGAAAACGCCGAAACGGTAACTTACGGCATATTCAATCCCAACAACCGCACCGATGCGAGCTATGCCTATGTTCCCAAAGAATTCGTAAACTCCCCCAACAACAACAGCAACGGCATATTGTTCATGCACAACAAAATGCCCGCCTACTCCACCATGCGTTATAACGGCTCCGTTTCGTTGGAGGCCGACAAATACTACCGTGTGGACGTATCGTTGCGCGTGGATCTGCCCGAATCGCAAGACCGCGCCCAAGCAAAAGGCGTTACCCTTGCTTTAGCCGACACCGCGCACGCATTCAAAGACATTCGCGAAACGATCACCCGCCCCGACGACTACGTGACCGACACCTTCCGCACCTATTCGTTCTATATCAATCCGGGTAGTGCGGCAACCACCGTATCGCTTACCGTATCGATGGGCGAAAGCGACTACTCCAAGCAAAGCAGCGGTTATGTGTATATCAACAGTATCACCTACACCGACATCAACGACGTGATCTTTACCGAGGCGACCGAAGAAACGGAAAAGCGCGACAAAGACAAAACGTACAATGAGTCGTATCGCTACGCATTGGTGGCCGACTTGAGCACCGAGCAAGAAGAAGACACCGATAACGAAACCGAAGAAAGCAAACCGTCCGAAAGTTCGTTCAATTGGTTGCTTATCCCCTCTATTCTGTTTGCCGTAGCTATCTTGATCGCCATCATCGGATTTATCGTAGTTAAGGCGATGGAAAAGAAAGCCGCCAAAAAAGGCGTGGTGGAAAAGAAAGCGTCTTACGACCGTGCCGCCACACTTAACAAAGAATACAACAAAAACGCCGAAGAAGGCGATAAGATCGGCAATGTGACCGACGACGGCGACGAAAGCTACGAGGCGTTCGACGACACCGTATCCGCGGAAAAACCCGTTGCCAAACCCGATGCAACGGCCGAACAGCAAACGGTAACCGCAGACGATCACAACGAAACGCCCAAAAGCGCACCCGTTGCCGAAGAGCCTACCGAATCGACGGAAACCAAAGAGCACAACGAAACGACTCAAACGCCCGAACAACCTTCTCCCCAACAAGACACGGAGAAAACCGAACCGGCGCAACAGCAAGACAACTCGTTCATCGACCGTTTCGACGACTAAACCGAAACAACACAAAAAAACCTCGCGACGACTGTGCTGCGAGGTTTTTTATTTATCATGTTATAATTTATTAAAAATATCAAACGTTTTTATAGCCGCCCGTTACCCCGATGTTTTGCCCCGTGATATAGCCGGCATCGTCCCGTGCCAAAAACCGCACGGCGGCCGCCACGTCTTGCGGCGTTCCCAACCTACAAGCGGGTATCTCGTCGCACACGGCGGCGCGTTCTCGCTCGGAAAAACGCGCATTCATGGGCGTATCGATAAACCCCGGCGAAACGGCGTTTACCGTAACGCATGCGGGCGCCAACTCTTGCGCCAACGCTTTCGTAAAACCGATTACGCCCGCTTTGGCCGCACTGTACACCGTTTCCATAGCGGCGCCGCAAACGCCCCACACCGAAGAGATCAGCACGATGCGACCGAACCGTTCGCCCACCATATCGGGGGCAAACACACGAGCAAACCAAACGGCGCCCGTCAAATCGGCGGCAATGGTTTGCGCAATGCTTTCCGCGCTCTCGTCGCAAAACAGCTTGTACGCCTCGCAACCCGCGCAATGCACCGCCGTATCCACCAACCCGAACACTTGCTCTATGGAACGTTTCGCGTCGCAGATCGACGCATACGACGTTATATCGCACGGCACCGCTATGGCGCGGCCGCCCGCCCCGCACAGCTCGTCCGCCAGCGCGCGGGCGCGCTTTTCTCCCGTGTGATATCCTATCGCCACGGCAAATCCGTCGGCGCGCAGCGTCCGACAAACGGCACTGCCTATACCGCCCGCGCCGCCCGTTACGAACGCCACTCTGCTCTTTGTGTTTTGCATACGCTCCATCCGCTTTTACCTTACAAATTATCGGGCAAATCGTTTTCGAACAGTATGGTCTTTTTGCCCGCGATCGCGCCCGACTGTTTCACCGCATCGTCTAACGTGGCGCAAACAAACACATTATCTGCCGCCATGCCCGCATGCAAGGCGCCCGCTTTGAGCGTTTCGGCACGGCCGCCCACAAAATACGCATAGTCGGCCGCGGCAAACACGCTTTCTCCCAACGCAAAATTGGCCGCCTCTTCTTCTTCGCCCAACTCCACCAATCCCGGTGTGATCACAATGCGCGTGCCGTCGAACGCATGCAATACTTCCAATGCAATGCGCGCGCCTTGCACGTTGCTGTTGTAAGCGTCGTCTAAAACGGTAACGTCGCCGTTTTCGATCTTTTGCAAGCGGTGCTCCACGGGCGGCAGATCGCGCACAACCGAAACGATCTGTTGCAAAGTTACGCCCAATCGTAACGCCACCGCCGCGCACAGCGATACCAACGACGGAATGTGCCGACCTAACAGTTGCGTGGTAACGAGAACGTTTTGCTCGCCGTAGCACAACCGAAAAGTTGTTCCGTCTTTGCCGAACGTTACGTCGCTATACGATACGTCCGCACCTTCAATACCGCCCGCCAAATATTTTTCGGTAGCGGTACGGTCATACATTTCTCTCGTGATCTCGTTGTCTGCCGAAAATACCGTCCAACCGTCGGACGCCAAGCCTTGCACCAACTCGTATTTGGCGGCGGCGATATTTTCTTTAGAACCGAATGTGGCAAGATGCTGATTGCCCACCGCCGTGAGCATGCCTATTTGCGGCTGCACCAACTTACACAAACGCGCGATATCGCCCGTGTATCTTGCGCCCATTTCGGCAATAAACACGTTGTGCTCAGCCGTTAATCGATAGTTGACCGTTTTGGCTATCCCCAAAGGCGTATTGAAACTGGCGGGCGTGACAAGCACGTTGTGCTTAGACTGCAACATCGCCGCCAAAATGTTTTTCGCCGACGTTTTGCCGTAACTGCCCGTGATACCAATCTTTATAAGCGACGGCATGCTTTGCAGTTTTTTGCGCGCCTTTCGTTCGTAACGGAGATTGTTGAGCGTTTCCCACGGCAACAGCACATAATGCGCCGCCAAAACGATACAAGGCACCAACAGCGGCAACACACCCAAAAAACCGTATTGCACGGGCGTGTAACTGCCGCCTAACAGCACGCCGAACGACGCCCCCGCAAACAGTACGGCCGAGCAAACGCATAGGCGCACGATCCGCGGCGTGACGTGCAGCGGCGTTTTGCACTTTTCGCGCGCGGCAATGATAATAAACGCCAACGCATGCGCCACATAAAACAGCAATCCGAACGGAGCAACGTATTTGTAACGGCCGAAACACCCTACAAACACGATCATGCATATGCTTGCAAAAAAGGCAACGGCAAAATAGCGGAGCATATAGCCCCACTTAGTGGACACAAACCACTCGCGCACGCCTTTGGCGCGGTAAGACGACAGTTGCAAGATCTGCATGATCTTGCCGCCCATAAACGTTAAAAGCACCGCGCTGATTGCGCTGATCGCTCCCATGATACCGTATTGCATGTTTCTTTCTCCGTCTATTCGGTAAATACGCGAACCGCCGCGTTGAACATATCGCTGCGCTCGGCATAAGCAAAGTGTCCCGCGCCGTCCACAAGCACCAATCCGCTGTCCGCAATGCCTTTGTGCATTTTACGCGCCATATAGGGCGGCGTGTCTTTGTCATCTTTGCCCCAAAACAACAGCGTCGGCACCCGTATTTGGGGCAACAAAGCGTCTAAATGGGTATTGACGATGCGCACGAACACTTGTTTCATGGCGGGCGACAGTGCCGCATAATCGGCGCTGCCCGCATTTTGCGGCGCTTTGCCTTTGCGCTTGGCGGCTTTATATCGCTTGATCGCCCACCACTTTTTGATCGAAGCTTTGGGCTTTAATCCCGCCGCGTCGGTAAGCACCAGCTTAGACGCAACGCCGCGCGCTCCCAAGATGAGCGATACGCGCCCGCCGAAACTGTGCCCTATCAACACGGGCTTATGCAAGCCGATCGCGCCCAAAACATATTGCACGCAGTCGGCATAATCGTATATGCCCCAACAAGCGGGCGGATGGTCGCTTTGCCCGAATCCGGGAAAATCGAGGGCATACACTTTGCGCCCGCATTGTTTGAGATAGTTGTAAACGCCGTCCATGGCCGCGGCCGACGCGCCCCAACCGTGCAACAACACGATCGCGCCCTCACCCGCGCCCTCTCCTTTGTAAAAAACTTCGGTACCGTTATAGTTCATATACGTCTCCGTTTTTTACCCATTGTTATCCCGTTCTTTTCTCCCGTTTGCGTCTATTATATTTCCAGCCGCAAAATCAGCGCATGGCCGTTTGTATAATAGTTTTTACGCATGTGCGAGATCTTGAAACCGTGCGCCATATACAGTTTGCACGCCGCAACATTGTTTTCGTTTACTTCCAAAAACACTTCTTTGCCGCCGTGCACCACCGCATGCGCCAATAGCTTTTGTAAGATCTCGGTTGCGCATCCTTTTCTGCGGTGCTCCTCGTGTACGGCGATATTGTATATCTCGGCGGTATCGAACACCATTTTCAAGCCGCCGTAACCGATTACCTTTTCGCCTTCGCACAGCAGATAGATCGTGCTGAGCTCGTCGGCCAGCGTTTGCCGCACCACGTTTTCCGACCACGGACACTCGATATACCGCTTTTCCATTTGGGCGATTGCCGCGGCATCCGCTTGGGTGGCTTTACGAAAGGTCAATGCGTCCCTCCTTTTTCGCCAGATCTTGCTCGGCTTGCGACACCCGCACGTATACGGGCACCAATTCTTGCCAAGACACCGTGTTTTCATACAACGCCGCAGCGGCGCGCAACAGCGTTTTTCCGTCGGCCGCAGGCACAATGGCTTGCGGCAACCATACGGCCGCTTTTTCGTCTACGCAAACGGCCCCGTCAAACGCTTTCGCCGCCGCAACGGCTTGGTCTTTGTCCACACAGCGGCAAGGCGATACTTCGCGGCGGTTGCCGTCGTACTCAGCCGAATAGGCCGTGCCGTTGCTGCCGTCCGTTACGCATAGAATACGAGCGGATCCGTCCGCTCTTTCATTATATGCCAAAGTTTGCAGATAGTGCAACGGCAACGCCGGTAAACCGCACGCATAGCAAACGGCGCGCGCGGCGCTCACGCCGATACGAATGCCCGTAAACGATCCCGGCCCCACAACGCACGCCAAAAAGTCCAGATCACGCAACCGCATATCGGCCTTGTGCAAAAGCCCGTCTATGGCCGGCATTAACGCCGCCGACGCATTTTTTCCGTTGCCGTCGTGAAAATATGCCCCCGTAGAGAGAACAGCTTGCACGCTCGGCCCCGCCGTGTCTATCGCCAAAAATCGCATACATTCACCCAAGCGACACATGGTCGGTTTTGTTTTTGCTGTAACGGTACAAAATGCATTTGCTCCCGATAGCCGCCACAAATTCGGCACGTAGCTTTTCCGCCAACAGTTCGCCCGCCTCGCGCGGCGTGAGCGGCGCCGTTTTCAGCACCGTTATTTTTATGAGTTCGCGGGCCGTGAGCGCGCTGTCGCACGCCGCCGTGAGATTTTCGCCCACGCCCTCTTTACCTATCTGAAAAATGGGCTCTTGCACGGACGCGGCGCCGCGCAATGCCGCTCGCTGTTTACTGGTCAACAATTTCTATCGTCCTCGCTTGTTCGTCGGTTTTATGGATATGCACGCGTATCGCGTGGTTTTTGCGCAACGCATCCGCAATGTTTTCCCACCATTCTATCACGCAAACGCCGTCCTCCGCGGCAAAATATTCGCACAGTCCCGCCTCCGCGGCCTCTTGCCCGTTGCGCAATCGGTAAGCATCGTAGTGATACAGCCGCAAACGCCCTTCATATTCGTTCATGAGCGTAAAAGTAGGACTGAGCACCGTGTCTCGAATGCCCAATCCGCGCGCAATACCTTTCGTGAACGCGGTTTTGCCCGCGCCCAAATCGCCCGACAAAAGCACGATCTCTCCGCCGCGCAACCGTTCGCCCAAACGCTGTCCGATCTCGCGTGTATGTTCTTCGCTTTGGCTGTAATACACCATACCGTTTTATTGTAGCATATCCCCTCGAAAAAAGCAAGAATCTGCCGCGATTTGGGGCAGATTCCATAAGTTTGTTTAGCGATAACGCGGCGTAGGTCTGCGGCGCGCGCTCCCACGCAACGGCGGACGGCGATGTCGCACGGGTGCCGCCACCGCCTTTTTCTTTTTGGGCGCGGCTTTTTTCGCCGCCTTTTTCTTATGAACGGGCGGCTTGGCGGGCGCTTTTTTCACCGCAACCAAAGCGGCAATCCTACGTTTTAATTCGGCCACTTCGAGCGCGTGCGCCACGTCGTCTATCGACTTTGTTAACAGATAAGACAATTCCGCATTGGCACGCTCGTCGTCGTCGAGCACCAATTGCACTGCCAACAGTTTTTCGCGTAGCGAGAACGCCCCGTCCGAATCTTTGATCTCTTGCAACTCGTTGCGAATGGCGGTGATCTCCGCTTTGCGGCGCGCGATCTTTTCGGCCAATCTGTCTTTTTCGGCTTGCTCGGCCGCATGACGCATGCTGTCTTCACGAACGCGCAATCCGCGTTGCAACTCCATTTCGGCCGCATACATGGCGCGTTCCGTTTCGGCTTGCAAGCGTATGTCTTCCGCCTCTTTGCGCATACGCTCCGCCTCTTGCAACGCCGCTTGCGCGCGGGCATTGGCTTCTTCCGCCTCTCGCCGTAACCGCTCTAAATCGGCGGCCGTGTCGGCATCGAGTGCGGGCGCGCTTTTTTCCCGTAAGGGCGACGCAACCGTTTCTTGCGTTAAAGTCGCTTGCTCTCTTTCTATTCGAGGCGCGGGCGTTTCGGCCGCTATCTTCTCTTGCTCCGTCGGCGCGGGCGCTTGCGGTTTTACGGCGTTCAGTATTTTTTGCAACATTTCCTCGGCCGCCGAGGCCTCGGTCGTTTTTTCTTGCTCGACCGTCGCCGGTTCGCGCGCTGTTTGCGCAACGTCCGCCCCATCATTTTCTATCGGTGCTTGCATGGGCATAACGATCGTGTCGTCGTTCGCCGTTGCGCTCTCTGCCATCGATGCGTTTTGTTTGTCCGCCGCTTGCTCGGCAACGGGCGGGCTTTGCTCGATCGCAGTGTTTTCTTCGCTTGTTGCGTTTTCCGTCTGTCCTTGGTCGGCCGCTTGCAAGATCTCGTTAAGCATAGCGTTTACGGCCGCATCGTCCATATCGGCCGAAATATCCGCGTCGGCCGCCGTAAACAAAATATTGTCTATAGGCGGCTCGGCCGCTGTATCGGCTATTTCCGCATTCTCACTCAGCTTGGCCTCGTCGAATTGCTGTTTGCCGCGCAGTGCGCTGTCTTCTACGGGGAGATCTTCTTCCGTCGTTTCCAAAATGCGACTGATCAAAACGTCAGCCATCGTATCGACCGCATCGGGTTGCATGGGTTCGGTAGGCGTTTCTTCGGCCGAAAGGATCTGCTGTAACATGGCGTCCGCCGCGGCATCGTCTAAAATAGACGCGGCGTTGTCGCCGTCGTACACCACGCACTCTTCCAAATCTTTTTCCAAAGCGGCCAACCGAAGTTGCAACGACTCGCGCCGTTTGTCCCAATGCTCCTTTTCGTCTTCCGAGGCGGTAATAGCCGACATATCCGCAATGCTCAATTGCAGTTTAACGGCGTCTATTTCCTTTTGGATCTGTTCCCTATCTTGCATTTCCGACTTCCCCACGCACAAATACGCACCTATTATATTACAATATTATACCGCATTTTGCGCATAAAGTCAATACTTTTGCCCAAAACGACAGATGCGCCCATAAAAATATTATTTTACGTAGCGATAATCGGTTTCGGGCAGTTCGGTACGGTGCAATCCCTCTTTTTTGCCTAACGCAAAAATAAGTTCTTTTGCCCAACGCACGCTGCGAGCCGAACTTATACGCAGTCTGAGCGGCACGGCGGCATATTTCGAAACGCCGCTTTCGTCTTTGAAAATGTATTTCGTGTCGGCGAACTGCGACGGCGCGAGCGCAAGATAAAGCGACAAGCTTTTGCCGCGTATGGCAAACTTGGCGTAGGTCACGTGCCTGATATAAAACGACTCGTTGGACTTGCTCATGCGGCATTTAAGCCCATATCGCAAAAGCTCGTTTTTGAGCTCGCTGTAATTGGTTTTGAGCGAAATGGGCGAACGCATAAGTTTGGTAAGAAATTCTCGCGGAGCGCGGTCGCGCAGTTTGAGGTCGGCTATAACGGCGTCCTCCCACTCCTCCTCGGTGCACTCTTTGTCGCTCGCCAAATACAGCTTGATGAGCCTTTGGAGCACAAGCGAAGTGGTGTCGCGGTATTCGGGACGGAAATTCTCCGCTTCGCGCTGAACCGTGCGCAAGCCGTACTTTTCCGCCATGGCGGCAATGAGTTCTTTCGCCCAACGCACGGCGCGGTCGGATTTGATCTTGAGCCGCATGGGAACGCCCTTATACTTGCTCACGTCGTGCACGTCGGTAAACGAATACTTGCTTTCGGCGAACTCTTTTGGCTCGAGCGCGAGATAAAGCGACAGCGTTTTGCCGCGCACCGCAAATTTGGCGTAAGTGGTTCTGCCGCTGTAGCAAGACTCGTTGTTCCAACTTACGCGCGGCTTTAAGTCGTAGCATAGCAGCTCGTTTTTAAGCTCGTTGTATCGGCTTTTCAACGCGTCGTCGGACTGAATAAGACGGGCTTTGAAACTGCGGTCATAACGCACCTTTACGCGCTCGCCGTTCACTATCACAAACCCCGCGTCGGCGGTTTCGCCGTCGTCTTCCACCACCAAACCTTCTTCGAGCAACACCTCTTGCTCGGGCAGTATGCCCTCTTCGGCATTGTCCTCGTCCGCGAAGGCAGCCGCCGCTTCGGCAAAAGGCGGCGTTTCGCGCTCCTCGTCGGTTTGTTCGTCCTCCTCGGCTCGGGGTTCGTTATCCGACGTCATTAGAGGAAGGGCGTTTCGCTTACCTATAATTTCCATGACAAGCAAACCCGATACGGCAAGCAATATCAAACACACGCCTACTATCAAAAGAGCTTTCGTAGCAGCCGTCCATTGTATACCGCATATTAAAACCGAAGAGAAAGCAACCATGCGTTACTCGTTCTCCTTTTCTCGAGGCTCGTCCTCTGCTTTGGCGGGTTCTTTCGCAACGCTTTCCGTTTCTTTGTTTTTGGAAAACGAAACGTATTTGAGGAGCAACACGCCCGCTATCACGATCGCAACCGCAAGCACTATATACGCCCACCCGAAATCGTCTTTAAGCCAACCGAAAAACAGTCCCGCGTGCGAATACGTGTTTATCACCTTTCCCACAATGCGGTCGGCGGTTACGGGGCGCATGTCTTCGGCATTGTTGGCGTCGCCCTTGGTGTAGTAGTTGTCGCCGCTAATGCGGATTATTCGGTGCGTGGTGGGAATACTTTCGCCCTCGGGTATAAAAGTTATCACGTCGCCGATTTTGTATTCGTCGGTCTTTTTGATAACTATCATATCGCCTTGTTCTATCGTGCCCGACATACTCCCCGTGGTAACTATCAAGGTTGAATATCCGAAAAACGACGGCACGGGCGATTTTTTTATAAACTTGTCTACCGCCAAAGTTGCTACCACAAAAAACAGAAACGCAACTATTGCGATCCCCAACGACATGAAAACTATTTTTACCGCGGAACGAGCTTTTTTCATAAACAAGCTAACCTTTTATTTGTGCCGAAATGTGCAACACAAGTGAAATTTTGCCGCCGTCGGCTCCTATCAAAGTGTCGTTTTCGTCGTTGCCGCCCTCAAACGCCCAATTCCATTCGAGCGTGAAAGCGTGTTCGGAAGCGGGCAAAAGCAAAAGTTCGGAAAGTTTCAAATCTTCCACCTTTCGCCATTCTTCCGTTTCCACTATAAGATTGTTCATTTTTATACGGAACTTTATGGGAAAATCGCGCACGGGAACGCCGCCCTCGTAACGCGGCTCTATCCAAAACGCATAGTTTAGCGTTTTGTCTACGTGCGGATTATGTATAGTAAACTTATAATGACCGCTACTGCCCGGTCGCAAAGACGAACCGAACATTGCTATAGTTCCCGCGTCTTTCCACGCGCCCGTATCGTCGGTTATGTCTATTATGGGCACGGTGTCGTCGTCCGGTTCGGGAGGAATCGTATTTGCGCCGTCTGCCACGGGCAAGCCAATAAGCGTTATCAAGATAACGGTGGCGATAAGGAAAAACGCGAGCACGCTCAGTAGCGCAATATGCACTGCGTTGCGCTCCGTGCGCGCGACTCTCCCGAGCCACTCCTCACCCGACTTGCCGAGCAAATAAAGTTTATCGCAAACCAATCGGAAATGACGCGTTTCGGAGACATACTCCGCTACGCGCGCGTTTCGGTCGTTTTCGTCGGTTATCTTCTCTTCTTTAACGCACTTTGCGATTTCTTTTCCGTTTAAGTCGCATATTCGCTTGCGCGATACGCTCCCGAGCGGTTTACCCTTTTTATCGTAAAGCACGTTGCCGTGCCGACGGAACTCCCCGGAAAATTCCTCTTCCGTAATATAGGTATTGCAGTCGATTTGCGTACGCATTTACTTCAACATTACGTATAATAGGCTTATCCGCGGCTCTCGCAAACGCGAAAGCCGCTCATAAACCCGAAAGTAAGATTATGGAGCAGTAACGGTGTTTTGCGTTTGAACAACGGAAACAGTAAGTTCAAAAGCAATTTCGGTAGAGAAAGCATACTCTTCTTTCTCATCGACCGCATGCTTTCCTTCCTCTGTTTCGGAAGCTTTAACCGTTACTACGTTTTGAAGCGTTCCCGCAGCTTTATCAACAATAACGTCGCCTACCGTCACATCGTCGGCTACTTGTTTAATTCCGTCTACCGCATTACCGAGAAGCGTATCGTATTTATCGGAATCGGCATTGGCCGCATTATCAAACGCCCACGCCCAAGAAAGCGTATACGTCCACTTGATTTCGGTTCCCGCCGCAACAACCGCAGTCTTTCCATCAGCCAACAAAGCGTCTATGCATTCTTTCAAGGTACCTTCTACTTCTGTAAATGCAACGGGCGTTTCGGCGGTTGCACCCGCGGCTTTCGTCGACCCTGTTTTTTCGAGTGTCCACTTAATCGGCGCATAAGTAGCGTCTTTAACTTCTGTAGGCGCAGTAGTACCGCTATGAAGATAAACGTCTTTAAGGTCGGTACCGTCTTTTTGTGCTATATTTATTTCGGCATTAACTTCGGCAATACCGTTTATAGCAATAGTCATAGAACCGCCCGTGCCGGGTGCTACAAGTTTATTGGTGTTGCCCGTAGCGGCATTTACGTCTACAGTGCCTGCCTCGGGCGAGTCTACTTTCACAGCATTTCCGCCGTTATACTGCTTAGAAAACATGTCGTCGGCATCCACGGTAACTACAAAGCCCCACTTAGCTACGGTTACTTGTTCAACCTTGGCGTCTTTGCTCGTTATGTACTTGGCAAAGGTAGTTCCGCCGAAACACAACAATGCAATGAGCAGTACGAGCATTGCGGAAATAATGAGAATTCTCTTATTTCTGCGTTGTTTCTTTTCTTCCATTTTTCCTTCTCCTTTTGGAAATTTGTTTATTTGTGCAAGCGCGCAGATCATGCAGTGCAATTCCCCGCACGCAGTGTCACCTCACGTAATATAGGGGAAATATCGGTTTTCGTTTTCGCGCGATCTGATTATGTCGGCGGGCACATCCGTTTTATTAAAACGGATCGAATACGGCGCATGGTTGTAATCGGTTTGATGAAACACATTATTGCCGAAGCCGTATATGCGGAACGTTACATTCGTCATCGTATCGTCTATAGAACCTATTCCGCGCGTAGTAATACCACCGTTAGAGTCGCGAATATGGGCCACCTCGTAGTGCCCGTAATATACGTAAACTCGCACTTTATTGTCGCCGTCCGACAGCGGGTTAACAGCTATAGGGAAATAGTTTGCGTATATGTTTATCAAATTTTGTCTTTGCGAACTCTGCGAGTAACCGAGACCGTTCAGTTCGCTTTCGGTATGCGCACCGAAATAAACGGTGCTGTAGTCGTATACGTTAAAACCGTCTTGCCCCGCCCCTTTCGTTCCGAACGTGCCTTTATAGATCCGCACCTCGGCGATATTCTCGGACGAACCGCCGCGCACGAAACCGCCGCCGTTCTTGCCGCTGAACTCGCCGTCGCGTATCACAACATTGGCTCTGCCCATTACGTTCAAGCCGTAATGGCTGGCGGGACCGCCGCAAGTAACGCCTTTTGCGGGATTTGTGGTATATTGGCCGCCACTTTCAACAATGGTGATTGTATGCGTATCTATATGGTTCAAATTTCCCGTGAACTTGCCGCCGAAAATTTCCACCTCGGTTTCGGTGTCGCCGTCGTTGGTGGCAATAACACCGTTGCCGAAAGCCGCCGTATACGTTCCCTCGTATACGTTCACGTTTCCGCCGCGGGCAACAACGGCATGACCGCCGCTGAGGTTATCGTAAAAGAACCAATCGCCGTAAGTCCGAGAGCTTCTGTTTTCGCTGACCGCTCTGTGATTTCGCACGTGTGCCCTACCCGTTGTGCTAACCGTAATATCCTCTCTCCGAGCACCCTCTTTGCCCAAATTTATCGTGCCGCTCGAAACTTTGACGCCGCCGCCCACCGCGGTTTTTATATTCGCTTTTTCCATGTTGACGTTTCCGCCGTCGCAAGCCACGGCAAAACTCTTCACAACGAAATTATCGAAATACACCGGGTCGCCCGCAACATTATAAACGCCGTCGCCGAAATCGTTGTAAAGTCCTCTGAAATTCACATTGAAACTGTTGCCGAGTACGTCGAGATTGCCGCCCACTACGTTGATTGCGTTGGTATTTTCATACACGGGCTTACCGTCGCGTGCGTCTTGCCAAGGCATGTAAATCTTGTACTGATGCGTTCCCGCCCAACCTGCCGCGGTAGGATAAGCACCGCATTCCGTTTCCGTACCGTCAAGCTTGGTAATACTGTTATCTCTTCTGTTGATTTGGCTGTTTATGGTAAAGTCGGAGCCTTTCGCAAAAGTGATGTAACCGCCGCGCAAAACCGCCGCAGAGGCGTTGTATGCGTTTATCGCACCGTTTCCGTAAAAGTTGAGGTCGCCTCCGTACACCGCAACGCCCACCTCTTTGGAATTTACGTTCGCACCGTAAATCTCCACTTTGCCGCCCGAGAACTGCTCCATGCACTCGAGATACACGCCTATGCTTGCGGGCTTGTGCACGTTTTCGCCGCTCCCGTATTCAGGGTCTAAGTCCGCGGGCGAAACGCCCACATACGTACTTGTATCCAACGTTCCGTAGTTTGTTAAAGGGTCTGCCTCCGACTGACCGTTGCGCGGCCCTACCTCTATATCCGCGCCGAGCAGACGAACGTCTACCGCCCTCGCGGGGTCGGCGCTTTTGTTCACGGCATATACGCCGTAGCAAGAGTTGTCGCTGTCTATCACTATTTTGCTCGGGGTTGCGCGGGTCTCGCTCGCGCCGAGTTCCACTTTGCCGCGGGTTGCGAATATACCGTAAGAGTGCGAGCCATGCATGAGAACTTGCACGCCTTTGCCCGAAAGTCCGCTTACGAGCGCGTCTTTTCGCCCGCGCGAAAGTATGCCGAACGTGGTTTTGTTGGTTTCGGTATTGGGAATATCTTTATACACTTTTATCGAACTGTCGGCAATATCCAAAGTTCCGCCGTTGATAAATATAGCCGCGTCGCGATACTGCCTGTTCGCGGGAAACTCGGAAGCCACTCCGTTTGTTTCGTCGCCGCCTTCTTCGGCTACGCCGAACGGACTGTTTGCATGAGAAAGCGTTGCGTACTTGCTCAAATTAGCGTCTTTTATGTGCACTTCGCCGCCCGATACCGATATAATGCTACCATTATACGAGGTTGCCGCGCGAATCTTTTGAACGTCGAGCACGCCGCCCGAGGCGAGAATACACGCGCCTTCGCCGTATCGCGCGGAGTTGGTCTGCTTGCCCTCGTTTTTAACGTGCGCCGACAAATCTTGCGGATTTACCGTTGCGAACTCGCCCGATGTGCTCACCGTCATAGTGCCCGACTTTATGTATACGCACGAGCTGTACCACGTGCCGAAATACGAATAAAAGCTGCCGTCGGCAACGTCCGACGAGGCGGTTACGTCCACGTTGAGAACGCCGCCGTCCATATACACGGCGGAATAATAAGGCGCGGCTGCAACCACGTTGCCGCTTTCGTCCTTTTGCGGCTCGAGCGATTTTTCTATATTTTTGGTATAGCCGAAAACTTTTACTTGCGAAAACTCGCCGTTTGCGGGTTTTTCCGCGCCGGCATATTCGCCCGTGGCTTTATTTACGTAATAGCTGTAAACAAAGTCGGTTTTGGAAGTATCGAACGCGCCCATGGAATCGCCCGTAGAGTCGCTCGTTATCATGTAGCAGTAGGTGTCTTCGGGCACGGTAACGACGCAACTCGTGCCGCTGCCGTCGCGCGAAAACGCACTGTCGAAATACACGTTGCCCGTTTTTTTCAATCGCGAAAAATCATTCCCGCGCATGGTGAGAATGGGCATGTTCCCCTGTTTTATCGTATCGTTTGCGCACTTTTCGATTATTACCGACTGTGCTTTGAGATCTCTCGCAAACGAAGAAAGATTTCCCAAATATTCGGAGGGTCGAGGTCCGCTCTCGAATATTCCGCCGTATACGTTTATATCTCCGCCCGAAAGCGTAAGAACGCTCCCTATCGGATTATAAAGAGTTCCCCCCCCCGCGGTATCCACAACCGTAAAGGTAGTACCCGCAGGCACGCTCAAAAGGCTGTCGCGGCTATTGCGCTGTATTTCTTTGCCGTTCAAATCTATGGTGAGATCGGATTTTAAGTCGAGAGAATCGCCCGTCATGATAATGGGCGCGTCAAGCTCGTCGGACAGCCGCACGTAACCGTAGCCGCTCGCGATCGCGTTGAACAATTCTTGCTGCGATTTTACGCTGAACGGAGTTTGCACCTCGTAGGGCAAATCGCCGCCGCTTATTTCGGTTACGTATTTCGCATAAGAAAACGCGACGAAAGAGAGCGCAACCAAAACAGCCGACGCGATTACGAGCACCGCCGACAGTATTTTATACGTTCCGTTATTCGTCTTGTTTTTCTTCTCGATCATTCGGTTTCTTTCACTATAATTTTTGCGTGAAAACAACGCTCATTCTGCTCGGCGAAATAAGCCCCATACAAGTTTGTACGGTAACGGGCTTGAACTCGTCCGTGCCCGGTTCTTTTATTTCGAGCACGTTGCCGTTCCACCGAACGCCGTAGTTATCGGGCACGGTTACGGCGTGCCCCGCGTGTTTGTCGTTATCTCCCCACGCGCCCGCAAAGTTGCTTTCGTCCACCGCCGCGCGCAACGAAAAACGGAGCAAAAACCTTTTCGAGGCGTTTTCGGTCTCGTCGAGCACGTAATCGCTCGGGCTGTCGTTCGCACGTATATTGAGAGTAACGCGTATAAACTCGATTTCCTCGGTTTCGGTAAGCGTTATGGGGCATACGTAGCGAGCCGCTTGTTCTGCGGAATACGTAGTGTATGTGCGCGTTACGTTACTCGGCTGAGTGCCTATCGAAAACGCCGCGGGCGTGCCCGTTTCAATGCTTATCTCTTTGTTGCGGTCTATATAGTCGGCATAGTCGTTTTGAATTTCCACGCCGTTCGGCGCGATAGTCGTGGGCGCGGTTCTATCGGTAACCTTCAGCGACCCGTCGGTATCTACCATATACAGCTTGCTTGCGCGGACGGCGGGATAAACGCGCTGTATGCCGCCCATTTGCACCTCGCTTCCTTCCTCGAGTTCCACAAGCTGAAACATTGCGCTTTCCGCCAAAGAGCGCGGCAAATACAGCACGAAACCGAACTCGTACTTAAGCCCCGCTTTTCCGTTGTTGTATACCGTAATTTCCGACTCCGCCCAGTCGTTCATGCGAACGGCTTCGGTTTCGTTCGATACTTTGAGCATAAACGGGGCGTTTATAAACGTGCCGCCGCCCTTATTGACAGAGTAGCCGCAATTTATGCCCGCCGCGCCCGCGCCGCTTCCGTCCGCCTCGGCATGCGACACGAACCGAGCGAGCGAATACGCGGAAAAACAAAGAGATACAGCAAACAATACGCACGCAATTGCAAAAAACATTTTTGCGCCGTGTTTACGTAAAAACAGCACTGCCGCACCTCCTTAAAAACGTATTCCCATTGAAGTCTACACTATATCAGTATGCAAATTATATCACAATACGCACACATTTGCAAGTATATCGACGAATTTTTTTCAAATGCGCCCATACAAAAGGCTATGAAACGTTTCGTAGCCTTTTTTGCGTATTATTCGAATTTGGTGCGCTTTGTGTACGAAGTATGCAATATCTCGTGCGCCTTATGGCTGTTCGGCTCGCCGAAGTATTCGGCATATAACTTTTTCACAACGGGATTTTCGTGGCTTTTGCGAAGATTGGCTTTTTTGTCCGATTTATAGATCGCTTTTGCCCGAAGGGTTTTTACATCGGTCGTGTTGAGCACTTTGGCCGAATGAATGGGCTGTCCGCCGCCGTTCACGCAACCGCCCGGACAAGTCATGATCTCCACAAACTGATAATCGGACGTGCCGTTTTTGATCTGTTCCATGATCACTTTGGCGTTCGCCAAGGTGTGCGCCACCGCCACTTTCACTTTGGTGCCGTTCATGTCCACCACCGCGGTCTTGATCCCCTTGGTGCCGCGCACGGCCTTAAAATCGATAGAAGGCGGTTCTTGCCCCGTCACTTTTTCATACACGGTGCGCAAAGCCGCTTCCATCACGCCGCCGGTAGCGCCAAACAACAGCCCCGCGCTGCTACCCAATCCGACGGGATCGTCAAACTGCCCGTTGGGCATGGCGGCCAAATCGATGCCTTGCGACTTGAGCAGTTTGGCAAGCTCGCGCGTGGTAAGCACGATATCGATGTCGGGATATCCCGCGGCCGACTGATGATCGCGCGTGCGTTCGAACTTTTTGGCCGTGCACGGCATAACGGCAACCACCACGATCTTGGCGGGATCGATCTTGCATTTTTCGGCGTAATACGTTTTCATGATAGCACCGAACATTTGTTGCGGCGATTTGCACGTGGACAAATGCCCGATCAATTCGGGATAGTAATATTCGATATACCGTATCCAACCGGGACTGCAACTCGTTATCATGGGCAAACACGCGTTGGGATCGCGCAAGCGAGATAAAAACTCGGTGCCCTCTTCCATAATGGTCATATCCGCCGCCATATCCACGTCGAACACTTTTTCCACGCCCAAGGCTTTAATGGCCGACACCATTTTGCCTTCCACGTCCGAGCCGATGGGATATCCGAATTCTTCGCCCACCGCCACGCGCACCGAGGGCGCCGTGCCCACGATCACATATTTTTCGGGGTCGGCAATGGCGTCGAGCACCTCTTTGGTGTTGTCGCGCTCGGTAAGCGCGCCCACGGGACAAACGTTGATGCATTGTCCGCATGCCACGCACGGTACGGTATGCAACGGCCGCTCGAAAGCACAACCGATATGCGTGTTAAAACCGCGCCCGTTGGCACCGATCACGCCCACGCCTTGCACTTTGTTGCAAACGGCCACGCAACGACGGCACAGAATGCACTTATTGTTATCGCGTACCAAATAGGGGTTATCGTCGTCTAACACATACTTTTTGGTAGCGCCTTCGTAGGCAACGGGATCGCAACCGTATTCTTGACTGAGCTTGCTCAACTCGCAATTGCCGTTGCGAACGCACGAAAGACATTTCTTCTCGTGGTTGGAAAGCAACAACTCTATCGTGGTTTTACGCGACTTTTTTACCTTGGGCGTGTTGGTGAACACTTCCATGCCCTCGCGCACCGTTGTGGAGCACGACGCCGCCAAATTGCGCATGCCTTTTATCTCCACCACGCATACGCGGCAACTTCCCTCGTTGGTTATATCTTTGAGATAGCACAGCGTGGGAATATCGAAACCCGCCGCCCGCGCGGCGTCTAACACGCGCGTTCCTTCGTCTACCGTTACGGGCACATTGTTTATCTTTAACGTAACTTGCTTTTTCATGTTGCTTTGCTCTCCTTACTTCTCGATCGCGCCTTTGGGGCAACGGGCGATACATGCGCCGCACTTTATGCACTTTTGCGGATCGATAACGTGCGTTTGCTTGAGTTCGCCGGATATGGCGTTTACGGGGCAATTGCGTTTACACAACGTGCAACCCACGCATTTGTCTGCATTGATTTTATACGACACAAGCGCTTTGCATACGCCGGCGGGACATTTTTTGTCGCGCACGTGCGCAATATATTCCTCGCGGAAATAGCGCAATGTGCTGAGCACGGGATTGGGCGCCGTTTGTCCCAACCCGCACAGCGAGTTCTCCTTTATGTAATAGCACAGCTCTTCCATCTTGTCAAGGTCTTCCATGGTGGCGGTGCCTTTGGTAACCTTATCCAACATTTCGTACAAACGCTTGTTGCCGATACGGCAAGGCGTGCATTTGCCGCACGATTCGTCCACCGTAAATTCGAGGAAGAACTTGGCGATATCCACCATGCAGTTGTCCTCGTCCATTACGATCAAGCCGCCGCTGCCCATCATGGACCCAATGGCAATCAGATTGTCGTAATCGATCTTGGTGTCTATGAGCGACGCGGGAATACAGCCGCCGCTGGGGCCGCCCGTTTGCGCCGCTTTGAACTTTTTGCCGCCGGGAACGCCGCCGCCGATCTCCTCGATAATGGTGCGCAAGGTGGTGCCCATGGGGATCTCCACAAGACCCGTGTTGATGATCTTGCCGCCCAAAGCAAACACCTTGGTGCCCTTGCTCTTTTCGGTGCCCATCGAGGCGAACCAATCGGCGCCGTTTAATATGATCTGCGTGATGTTGCCGTACGTTTCCACGTTGTTGATAAGCGTGGGTTGGCCGAATAGACCTTTGACCGCCGGGAACGGAGGACGCTGACGGGGTTCGCCGCGTTTGCCTTCCGTGCTTTGCAACAACGCCGTTTCTTCGCCGCAAACAAACGCGCCCGCGCCCAGCCGAAGTTCGATATCGAATTTCTTGCCAAGCCCCATGGCGTTATCGCCCAAAATGCCGTAAGCGCGCGCTTGGCCGATGGCCACTTCCAAACGGTGCACCGCAATGGGATATTCGGCGCGCACGTAAATGTACCCTTTTTCCGCGCCGATCGCGTAACCCGCGATCATCATGGCCTCGATCACGGTGTGCGGGTCGCCCTCTAACACCGAACGGTCCATGAACGCGCCGGGGTCGCCCTCGTCGGCGTTACACACCACGTATTTGACATCGGATACCGAATTGTGCGCAAACTCCCACTTGGTGCCCGTGGGGAATCCGCCGCCGCCGCGCCCGCGCAAACCGCTCTTTTTGATCTCGTCGATCACTTCGAGTTGCGTCATGGACGTGAGCGCTTTTTCATAGGCTTTATATCCGTCGCGCGCCAAGTATTCGTCGATATTTTCGGGATCGATCAAACCGCAATTGCGCAATACCACGCGGCGTTGGCTCTTATAAAACGACGTTTCGTTGATGGCCTTGTGCGCGCCGTCGGCGTCTTTTTCGCTGTGCAACAAACGCTCCACGGGGCGGCCGTTTTTGATATGCTCTTCCACGATCTCGCGGGCGTCTTCGGGTTTGACGTGCTGATAAAACGAGCCGTCGGGATACACCACCACGATGGGCCCTTTGGCGCACAGACCGAAACACCCCGTCATGATCAGTTTGACGTCGCTTGTAAGGCCGTTCGCATCGATGGCCGCTTTGAGTTCTTCGGTGATGGTCTTGCTGTTGCCCGACGTGCACCCCGTGCCGCCGCACACCAAGATATGATATTTTACCGTAGCGTCGGCGGGTTCGAACTCACCCGCCATGGCGCGGTTGCAAAGGCACCCTTTCATACGGTCGCGTATCTGTTGCAATTCCTGTAACGTTTTCATTCCTCTTTACCTTCCTTTTTCTTTCCGTATGATCAGTCGTTGTATTTGGCGAGGATCTTGTCCACGTCGTCCACCGTTACTTTGCCGTACACTTCTTCGTTGACGGTAAGCACGGGCGCCAAACCGCAACAGCCTATGCAACGCGTGGCGTCTAACGTGAATTTGCGGTCGGGCGTGGTCTGCCCCGGCTCTATGCCCAGCTTTTCTTGAAATTTATTGAGAACGTCGCCGCTGCCTTTTACGTAGCACGCCGTGCCCAAGCATATGCCGATCGTATATTTCCCCTTGGGATTGAGGTTGAACTGCGAATAAAACGTGGCAATGCCGTAGATCTCTTCCAAAGGCACGTCGAACTTGTCCGCTATGCGCGTTTGTACCTCGATAGGCAAATACCCGTAGATCTCTTGCGCTTTTTGCAACGCTTTCATAAGCGGGCCGGGAACGGTCTCCAATTCGCGCAAAACCGCGTCAAAAGCTTGGTCTTGTTCGGGCGTGCCGACAACATTTTTACTCATGGTATCCTCATCTCTCCTACTGATGTTATTTTCGCGATATGTTCTATAACCGTATTACGGCATTATTTACAGAATACCACAAATACCGTTTTTTTTCAAGTGTTTGCGCCAATATTTTTCATTTACAATTTTTTATTTTTATCGATGAACGCCTCGGTGTGCGCGCAAATCTTTACCGCCATGTCGCACAGCGCGTATTTGAGCGCGGCCGCAACGTTTTCGCTCGCATCGGCGGGCGTTTGCAACGTGTCGGCCAACGACAAAAAGAGCGCGGATAGATACTCTCCCGTATCCGTTTGCAAGCGCCGACAAATTTCCGCGTATTCCACGCACGCCACATGCATCTTGAGCGCGGCGTATTTGGCCGCCGCGGCGGAGATCTCTTTTGTGTCCGTTTGCAACGATACCGCATACAGTTCGTCGAACAACGCCGCCGGACGCACCAACATTTTTTTCACGGTGTCGGCGTTCTCCGCCGGACGATCCAACGTGAGCGCGGCGCAAGACACCGACACCACGCGCGCCGAGGCGTCTTCGGCGCGCAAACGTTCGCACACCGCATCGGCATCGGCGGCGCTTGCGTAACAAGCCACGGCAACGGTATACGAACTTTCGCCGTATAAATAACCGGCGCCGCCCGAACGCACGGCCGCTTGGGCACGCATGGACGCTTCGCCCAGATCTTTGTAATCACCCACCGCCACCAAACGGTAGGTGCGCGCTTTGGCCGTGATAGCGCGCGGCGTTCTGCTCAGCCACAACACGCCGCCCATCACCAAAATACACACCGCAAAAACAACCGCCGCGATCCTACCCCAAAGGATCTTGCGAACGGTGCGTGATTTCGTGATGATATACGGCTCGCTCTCTTGCATAATCCCGTCCTTTATGATATACTTGTTTTACCAATATGCGCCGAGGAGGGCAATTATGCCGTATCATATCCAAACCGAACCCATTTGGGAGGCGTTCCGCGCCGACTGCGACTGCCCTCTGTGCGAGATCTATAACGCGGCCTCCGATCGATTGGTAGAACAATACTTGAACGAAGCGGTGATGGAGCCGGACTATCGCGTGCAAGTGAACAAATACGGTTTTTGCACCGAGCATCTGCGCGCGCTGTTTGCCGGCAAAAACAAGTTGGGGCTATCCTTGCAACTACGCACCCGCACCGAAGAAGTGCGCTCGCATATCACGCCGTGCGCCTCGTATAGGCAAGCGTTGCAACAAGCCGACGCACTGCAAAAAACCATGCACACTTGCGTGATATGCAACACCGTAGACGATATGATGCGGCGCTATGCGCAAACCGTTGCCCAACTGTTTGCCGACGAATGCGATTTCCGCACCGTGTTCGGCAACAGCAACGGCTTTTGCTTGCCCCATTACGCGCTTTTATTACGCGAAAGCAACAAAGCGGGACGCTTGACAAAGGCCTATCTCTCCCAGCTCGTGTTGTTGCAAAACCGTACCGTGGATCGCGTATGCCACGACCTCGACCGCTTTGCCGAACGGTTCGACTATCGCAACGCCGGCAGCGCCGTGCGACCCGATCCCGACACCATTCCCAAAGCCATACGCAAACTCAAAGGCAGAATACTGCCGCGCACCAACGGATAAACGCGCTACACGGCGTACGTTTTGCCCTCTTCGGCCAAGGTAACGACCGAAGAAGTGCGCGTGTAGATAAGCGCGGGATTGAGATGCGTGGCGATCACGGGCACGTGCAACGTTTCGCCCAAAAACGCCGCCTCGGACAGCGAAAGATGGGGCGCGGCGGAATGTTCGGCTTTGCCGCAATCGGCCAACAGCAAATTGCTACCCTTGGCAAAAGCGGGCAACTGATCGCAAAACGCGGTATCGCCCGTATACATAAGCGTTTTGCCCATGGCGGAAATTTTCACGGCATAGCTTTCCAGCGGGTGCCGCATTTTTTCAAACGACAGCGAAAACTCCCCCGCTTGCCATTGCGGTTGCACGGACACCAACCGAAATACGCCCGATTTTTCCAACAATGCGCGTTGCGGACAATCGGTATCGGGCAATACAAGCGTCATCGTTTTGCCGCGCGCTTGCAACAAATAAATAAGCGGCAACAAATCGCACATGTGGTCGTAGTGCAAGTGGCTCAAAATAATGGCGCGCACGTCGTCGATAGCGATATGCCGTTGCAACTTAGCCAGTGCCCCGCTCCCGAAATCGAGCACGACGGCGTCGTTTTCGCCGCGCACGAGATAGCAAGACGTGCCGCCGCCTGCGGCGGGATACGGTCCGTATTTTCCGATCACGGTGAGTTTCATAACGGTTCCTCCCAAAAAACTCTTTTCACAACTTTGCGTATTTGTCAAGGGGTTTGGCAAAAATTTTTACAAAAAAATTTTGCGCGCGGGTATTGCATTTTGTCGCGGTATGGTATATACTAATGCCATAAAGGAAAACATCCTGCGGTGTGCGTCGATACGTGTAATATTTAACCACAGTATAGAAAAGGGATTGCTTGTATCCGCGCAAGATGTCGGGCCGCAACCGTGACGAGTCACGGTTTTCCTCCCAAACGGTCGGGAGCAAACAGCGGAAGACAGACGGCGCGATCGGCTTGCCCACCTGCCGATCGGCGGGTTAAGATGAAACGTAGCAACGGCATTGTGGGTTCCTTTGTTTGTCTTAGGCGTTCTCGTTGAGAGCGCCTTTTTTCGTATCCTCGCGGCAAAGCTCACAACGAGGCAAAATATGCATGCACTTTTTCGGTCAAAACGGCGTCGGAACAATCGCCCAGATAGCGGTGCACGTATTCGCGCTCTATGGCCTCGGCGGGGATCCCGCGCGCTTTGGCGATCAACGCGTGTTTCATAAACACTTCTTCCCCGTCCGCCAATTGGGCATACTCTTTCATGGCGGCGTCCGCTTTGGCAAAATTACCGTTGGCCACAAAACAGTCGATGAGCGACGAAACGATGATGTCCGAGCGGATCAGCATAGAGGCCGACGCGATATACCGTTGCGCGCGGCCGAACTTTCGCTGTTGCATAAGAGATAACCCCGCCGCGTAAATATAGTAGGCGTTGCTCGACCGACGCAACAGTTTTTGATACCGTTTCACGAGCCCCTTGTTGCCGCAACAAAGCGCCGCGCGGATCAGCAGCGCGCAATGTTTTGGATCGTCTTTACTAAGCCGCACCAACTGCAAATAGTCGGCCAGCGCCTCTTCGTACTCGCCCATTTTCATGTACGCGTCCGCCCGAACGCTGTAGCCGTATTGCGCATGCGGCCGCAACGCAATGTAGCGCGACACCCACTTTACAACATTCTTGCGGCGAAAGAGCAGTCCGTCCCATTCGATGAGCCGTTCGAGCGTTTCGGGATAATCGGGGTTGGCGTCGAACGCATTGCGCGCGTCCACATAGGCCGCGGCCATGTTGTTGTCCGCCATTTCGATATCGGCGCGCAATCCGTAGTATACTTCGTTGGCTCTGCCCTCGGCCAAATACCCGTCCAAAACGGCCAACGCCTCTTTGGCGCGCCCCAAATGCCGCAAACACAGCGCCTTTTCCAAAATGCATTCGTTCAGCTTAAAAACATCTATGAGCACGGTGAAATCGTCTAAAGCTTTTTCGTACTCTTCGCATGCCATGAATATCTCGCTGCGCTTTATATATGCGGTGGGATCGTGCGGGCGGGCGGCCACCATTTCATCGGCGGCCGCGAGCGCGGCGGCGTGATCTTTGGCCTCGCGGTACACGTCGATCAACCCGACATACGCGCCGCCGTCGAACATGTCGGTTAGTTTGCAAGCCTCGCGGTACAGCGCCACGGCGTTGTCCGTTTGCCCCGTTTCCCGATAAATGCCCGCGGCGTTTTCATACAGCGACCACGCGTGCTTGGAAAATTCCGCTTTGTTTTCGCGCTGTTTTCCCAAGTCGATGGCTTGCAAATAATCGGCCAACGCCTCTGTGTATCGCCCCGTTTTATGATACGCATAGCCGCGCCGCGAATAGGCGCGCAACAAATGCGCACTGTCTGCGCGGCCGCCCTCGATCACGCCGGTATACAGCAAAATATTGTTCTCGCTATCGCTTTTGCGCGGATCGGCCACAAATGCATCCGTTTCGTCGCCCTCCGTTTCGATAGTCACCGTTTCGTTACTTTCTTTCTTTTTGGCGGCGGGCAACACACAAAAATCGCACACGATGCCGCACACCGCGCCGTCGGCGTCTATGCCGAAATAACTCGGATAGTATCCCTCTCCCCAACCCGTACTGCAAACGGGCAAGCGAATATCTTTCACGCTGCAAACAAGCGCGCAGTTGCCGTCCATGCCCGCAATGCCGTCTAACGGATGAAACGTGTCTTTGGTGGCCTCGACAAGTTGCGAAAAGGCGTTGAACGCGCTGCTGTCGCACAGCGCGCCCAAGCCGCTGTCTATTGCCGTGCCCACGGCGTTTGGTTGCGCTTGCAACTTGCAAAGTTCTTTCTCGCAAGCGAACGCCAACTCCCATTGCACGGCGCGGCGCAAATTGCCGCCGTCTAACCCCATCAACGCGATACGCGCGCCTTTTTCGGTTTGCATGCGATACATAAACGCCGCATACTTGCCCGCAGGCAAACGGCGCGCAAACGGTTCGCACGGCTTGGCGCGGTAAGGATCGAAAAAGCAGACCGCGCCCGTGTCTATCGTTATTTCGCCCGCGTCGATCTTTTCGAGCTTACAGCCGCTCGAAACGACCCCCGATAAGAGAGCGGAATAATCGGTAGACGCATACAGTCTGCTTTTGCGTATGTGATAAACTTGCTTCACCTTTTCACCTTACAAACGTGACGTTTTATCGCTATAAAATATTCTCCCGTTGTTGCAAGCGCAACGTTTTTTCTATCGGTGTTGCCGCGATCTAAAAAAATCGAACGGCTATTTTTTCTTGCCGGCAAGCGACGCCGCCACAAACGACACGAACAACGGATGCGGACGGTGCGGACGCGACTTGAATTCGGGGTGATACTGCACGCCCACATGGAATTTGCGATCGGGCAATTCCACCGCCTCTACCAAAGTATCGTCCGGACTGGTGCCGCAAACGGACAACCCCAAGTTTTCGAACGTTTGGCGATAGGCATTGTTAAATTCGTAACGGTGGCGGTGGCGTTCCATGATACTGTTTTGCCGATAGGCGCGCGCCAAGACCGACCCCGCTTTGATCACGCATTCGTAGGCGCCCAAACGCATGCTGCCGCCCGTGTTTTCATACCCTATTTGCCCTTCCATGATGTCTATGACTTTGTTTTGCGATTCCACGTCGAACTCGCGACTGTTGGCGTCGGCAAGCCCCGCCACATGACGGGCAAAATCGATCACCGCTATCTGCATACCCAAACATATGCCGAAATAGGGCACATTGTGCTCGCGGCAATACCGCGCGGCGTTTACCATGCCCTCTATGCCGCGATCGCCGAATCCGCCCGGCACGATGATACCGTCGCATTCACCCAAAATGCCGTGCGCCGTTTCAGGCGTGATACGCTCGGCGTCCAACCACTGCAGATCGATCTTGGCGCCGTTTTCGATCCCCGCATGCGTGAGCGCCTCCACGATGGAAAGGTAAGCGTCGAACATTTTAACGTATTTGCCCACCAAACCGATCTTGACCGTTTTGTTGCGCGCATGCGCTTTGCGTAGCATTTCTTTCCACACCGTTAAATCGGGCGGATTATCGGGCAACCCCAATTCGCGCGACACGATCTCCGTAAACTTGCTGTCTTCCAACATGACGGGCGCTTCGTACAAAATGGAAACGTCGCGGTTTTCTATCACGCAATCGGGCGGCACGTTGCAGAACATGGATATTTTTTTGCGCGCCGATTCGTCGATGGCGCGGTTGCAACGCAACACCACCATGTTGGGCGTGATACCCAAGCTTTGCAACTCTTTTACGCTGTGCTGGGTGGGTTTGGTTTTCATTTCGCCGCTCGAACTGATCACGGGCGCAAGCGTTACGTGGATAAACAAACAGTTTTCCCGCCCCACTTCGTTGGATACTTGCCGAATGGCCTCCAAAAAGGGCAAGCTCTCTATATCGCCCGTGGTACCGCCGATCTCGGTGATCACCACGTCGGCGTTTATCTTTTTGCCCACCGAATAGATGAACTTTTTGATCTCGTTGGTAACGTGCGGGATCACTTGCACCGTTTCGCCGTTATACACGCCCTTGCGCTCGTTGTCGAGCACGTTCCAATACACCTTGCCGGTGGTAAGGTTTGAAAACTTATTGAGGTTTTCGTCTATGAAACGCTCGTAATGCCCCAAATCGAGGTCGGTTTCGGCGCCGTCCTCGGTAACAAACACTTCACCGTGTTGATACGGACTCATGGTGCCCGGATCCATATTGATATACGGATCGAGCTTTTGCGCGATCACTTTGAGCCCTTTGGCTTTGAGCATCATGCCGATGCTCGCCGCCGTGATGCCTTTACCTAAGCCGGACACAACGCCGCCCGTCACGAAAATATACTTTTTGATCATAAACGCACCCATCCTTTGAATATCTCCGCCGCCTCGCCCGTCATATACACGGTGTCGGCCGTATACATCACGGTAAGTTCGCCGCCCGCCAAACGCACGGTAACGTCGGCGTCGCCGTCGCATCGACCGGTAAGAACGGCCGCCGCCACCGCCGCGCACGCACCCGTGCCGCAAGCATACGTTTCGCCGCTGCCGCGTTCCCACACGCGCATTTTAACGTGTGTGCGGTCTATCACTTGCACGAACCCTACGTTCACGCGTTCGGGAAACAGCGGGTCGCTTTCTATGGCGCGGCCTATCTTTTCCACGTCGATCTGCGCCACGTTCTCCACAAACAAAACGCAGTGCGGGTTGCCCATAGACACGCACGTGATCTCTCTTTCGGCGCCGCCCACCGTTACGCGGCGATCTACCACGCGGTCGCCGTCTAACCGTACGGGCACCTTTGCGGGCGTTAAAACGGGCGCACCCATATCCACTTTTGCCGACGTGACTTTTTCGTTGCGCACAAACAGCCACACTTTTTTCACGCCGCTCTTGGTTTCTATCTCGATTTCTTTTTTGTTGCCGAGCTTTCCGTTATCGTATAAATACTTGGCCACGCAACGAATGGCGTTGCCGCCCATCATGCCTTCGGTGCCGTCGCTGTTGAACATGCGCATTTTGGCGTCGGCTATATCGGACGGATAGATAAACACCGCGCCGTCGCCGCCCACGCCGAAGTGCCGATCGCTGAGGTTGACCGCCACCGACTCCATATTGGTAATGGGACGGCTCAAGCAATCGATATAGATGTAATCGTTGCCGCAACCCTGCATTTTGGTAAATTGCAACTTTTGGCGCTCGGTGCGCATATTGTTGATATTTACGAGTTCGGTGTTGTAAGCGGAATACCGCGACTTTAACGAGAACGCCAACGCCTTGGCCGTATCGATACTCGTAAGGCAAGGCACCGAGAGCGCCACGGCGCGGCGGCGCAACTTCACGTCGTCTTCGGTGGGTATCCTTCCTTTGGTGGACGTGGAAATGAGCAAGTCTATTTTACCGCCCGCCAAAAGCGACATGGTGCTTTCGTCTTGCCCGTCGCTTATCTTTTGCACCACGGTAACGGGAATACCGCTTTTGCGAATGGTTTGCGCGGTGCCCACCGTGGCGTAAATATCAAAGCCCAATTCGCTGTAAGCCTTGGCCACGTCGCCGATCTCCGGTTTATCGGAATCGCGCACCGAAATAAGAATGCCGCCCGACTTCTGCATTTTGTAGCCGGCCGCAAGCAGTCCTTTGTAAAGCGCTTCGTCCAACGTTTTGCCGATACCGAGCACCTCGCCCGTAGACTTCATTTCGGGGCCGAGATGGGTGTCGAGATCGGCCAACTTCTCAAAACTGAAAATGGGCACTTTTACCGCTACATACGGCGCGGTCTTATACAATCCCGTACCGTATCCCAACTTAGACAGCTTTTTGCCCAACATGCACAGCGTGGCCAACGCGATCATGGGAACGCCCGTCACCTTGGAGATGTACGGAATGGTGCGCGAAGAACGCGGGTTCACCTCGATCACATAGATCTTGTTGTCCGAAATGATATATTGGATATTCACCAAACCTTTGGTGTCTAACGCTTTGGCAAGCTTTTGGGTGTATTCCACCAGCTTTTCGCTTTGCGCGTCGGTCACATTGTGCGCGGGATACACCGCGATGCTGTCGCCGCTATGTACGCCCGCCCGCTCGATATGCTCCATGATACCGGGGATCAAAATGTCCTCGCCGTCGCAAATGGCGTCCACCTCGATCTCCGTACCCATGATGTATTTGTCTATGAGTATATTGTTATCTTTGTTCTCCGCCAAGATCACGCGCATGTACTCGCGAATATCCGCCTCGCCGAACGCAATGATCATGTTTTGCCCGCCCAACACATACGACGGCCGCATGAGCACGGGATACCCCAGCGTTTCGCCCGCCTTGAGCGCCTCTTCGGTGGTTTTCACCGTAACGCCCTTAGGACGCGCGATCTGCAATTCTTCGAGTAGCGCGTCGAACCGTTCGCGATCCTCGGCGCGGTCTATACTGTCGGCGCTCGTACCCAAAATGCGCACGCCTTTTTCGGACAAATGCTTGGTCAGTTTTATAGCCGTCTGTCCGCCGAACGCCACCACCACGCCGTACGGCTTTTCGGTGGCAATCACGTTGTCTACGTCTTCGGCCGTGAGCGGCTCGAAATACAGTCTGTCCGCCGTGTCGAAATCGGTAGACACCGTTTCGGGGTTATTGTTCACGATCGCTACTTCGTACCCCGCCTCTTTGAGCGCCCAAACACAATGCACCGACGCATAGTCGAACTCGATGCCTTGTCCGATACGAATGGGGCCCGATCCGAACACGATAACGCGCTTTTTGCCCGACTTTTTCTCTTCCATGAAAGAGGCTGCCTCGTTTTCGAGATCGTACGTGGAATAGAAATAGGGCGTTTCGGCCTTGAATTCGGCGCCGCACGTATCCACCATTTTGTAAACGGCACGCGCGTGCTTGGGGAGCGCATGTTCCGAAAGCGCGGCAAGCGCCTTATCGGGATACCCCATCTTTTTGGCGCGCAAATAGGTTTCGGCATCCAACTGTTTATGGGCGATCTGTTTTTCGAAAACGACCATATTTTCGATCTTATGCAAAAACCATTTGTCTATCTTGGTTTTCTGCGCGATCTCGTCTACCGTAAATCCGCGATACAACGCCTCGTACAGCAAGAACAAGCGATAATCGGCGGCAGGCATAAGCCCCTCGAACACTTGCTCGTCCGTCCAATCGTTAAATCGGTCGGAACGCAACGTAAGCTGGTTTTCGGCGCCGCGCACCGCTTTTAACAGCGCGGCCTCGAAATAGGGCGCTATCGCCATTACTTCGCCCGTGGCTTTCATTTGCGTGCCTAAAGAACGCTTGGCGTACACGAACTTATCGAACGGCCATTTGGGCAGTTTTACCACTATATAGTCGATCGTCGGTTCGAAACAAGCGCACGTCTTTTTGGTAACGGCATTGGGAATCTCGTCTAACGTATAGCCGAGCGCCAACAGCGTAGACACTTTGGCAATGGGATACCCCGTTGCTTTGGAGGCGAGCGCCGACGAACGGCTCACGCGCGGGTTCACCTCGATCACGGCGTATTCGAAACTGTTGGGGTCGAGGGCAAACTGACAGTTGCACCCGCCCACCACGTCTAATGCGTTTATGATATCGAGCGCCGCTTTGCGGAGCATTTGGAACTCTTTGTCGGCCAACGTTACGGTGGGCGCCACCACAACGCTGTCGCCCGTGTGAATGCCCACGGGATCGAGGTTTTCCATACTGCACACGGCAATGGCGTTGCCCGCGCTGTCGCGCATCACTTCGAACTCTATTTCTTTCCAACCGTAAATGCTCTTTTCCACCAAAACTTGCCCTATGGGGCTAAGCTCCAAACCGCCTTTGGTGATCTCGCGCAGTTCGGCCTCCGTTTCGGCAATGCCGCCGCCCGCGCCGCCCAACGTAAACGCAGGACGGATAATGATGGGATACCCTATCTCGTCGGCAAAATCCACCGCCGATTGCACGTCGGTGACCACCACGGAGGGCACCACGGGTTGGCCGATGGAAAGCATGGTGTCTTTGAACATTTGGCGGTCTTCGGCCTTATCGATGGTTTCCACTTTCATGCCCAATAGTTGCACGTTGCGGCTTTGCAAAAAGCCCGATTTGGCCAACTGCATGGAAAGCGTCAAGCCCGTTTGCCCGCCAAGCCCGGGCAGTAAGCTGTCCGGCTTTTCGAGATCTATAATGCGCTCTAACGTGGTGAGATTAAGAGGCTCGATATAAATGGCGTCGGCCATGGCCTTGTCGGTCATGATGGTGGCGGGGTTGCTGTTAACAAGCACCACTTGGATCTTTTCCGACTTGAGCGTGCGGCATGCTTGCGTGCCCGCATAGTCGAACTCCGCCGCTTGCCCGATGGTTATGGGGCCGGAACCGATCACCAATACTTTCTTGATATCTTTATTCTTAGGCATACTGTTCTCCTCTCTCTGCCGCTACTTGTTTGCGTTCATCATCGCGAAAAAGCGATCGAACAAAAAGTTCGTGTCTAACGGGCCGCCGCACGCTTCGGGGTGAAACTGCACCGAAAATGCCGGCCGATCGGTGTAATCGATACCTTCCGCCGTTTTGTCGTTGGCGTTGGTGTATCGCAACACCGCATACGACGGTAAAGTGGACGGCACGACCGCATAACCGTGATTTTGGCTGGTTATGCTCGTTCGTCCCGTTTGCGCGTCGCGCACGGGTTGATTGGCGCCGCGGTGTCCGAACTTGAGTTTGTGCGTAGACGCGCCGTGACTGAGCGCCAACAATTGGTGCCCCAAACAAATGCCGAACGTGGGGATCTTCTTTTCGTTGAGTTTGCGCAACTCTTCTATAACGGCTTTGTTATCGACGGGATCGCCGCCGCCGTTCGTGAGCATTATGCCGTCGGGACAAAGTTCTGCGATGCGTTCGGCCGTGGTGTGGGCCGGCACGCGCACCACCGTGCAATCGCGCTTGAGAAGTTCGCGCTCTATGTTTTGTTTGGCGCCGAAATCCCACAGCACCACCCGTTTGGATCCGGAGCCCAAAACGGTCTCGGCGCGGCAAGTGGTTTTTGCCACGGCGTCGGTCACACGGTAGGCGCGCAACTCTTTCAGCCTTTCGGGCGTCACGTTCTTCACGGAAGTGATCATGCCGTTCATAACGCCCTTATTGCGTATCTTTTTGGTGAGCGCGCGGGTATCGATACCGCAAATACCCACCACGTTGTGCTTTTTCAAGAACGCGTCCAGCTCGCTCTCTTTGCGGAAATTACTGCCCTTTTCACACACTTCACGCACGATATAACCGCGCAAAGCGGGTTTTTCGCTTTCCGAATCGATGTCGATCGCGCCGTAGTTGCCTATGAGCGGAAACGTTTGGGTAACGATCTGCCCATAGTAGCTGGGATCGGTGAGCGTTTCCATATACCCCACCATAGCGGTGGTGAACACGACCTCTCCCACCGTTTCGCCGTCCGCACCCATTGCAGTACCTTCGAACACGCTCCCGTCCGATAATATCAAATATTTTTTCATTTCCGCCTCCTACGGTCTGTCGTAAATGTCCGCCGTCAATTGTCGTCGAATGTATGTTTGCCGCAACCCACCACGGGTATGGGATACTGCCCCGTAAAGCACCCCGTGCAAAAAGGCGCGTTGTGCGCTTTGCCGATCGCTCGCAAATTGTCGAGATCGAGATATTCCAACGAATCGGCGCCTATCTTTTTGCATATCTCGTCCACCGACATGTGATTGGCGATCAGATTTTCGGTGCTGTCTATATCGGTGCCGAAATAGCACGGATACTTAAAGGGCGGCGAGGAAATACGCAAGTGCACTTCTTTCACGCCCATGTGCCGAAGCGGCGCGATCATGCGTTCGCTCGTGGTGCCGCGCACAATGGAATCGTCTACCAAAACAATGCGCTTGCCCTCTATTTGCGCGCGCAACGGGTTGAGTTTTATATTCACGGTGTGCTCGCGCGATGCTTGCGACGGCTGTATGAAACTGCGCCCCATATATCGGTTTTTAACGAATGCGGGCACAAACGGTATGCCCGATTCCAAGCTGTAGCCGAGCGCCGCATCTAAGCCGCTGTCGGGCACGCCGCACACGAAATCGGCCTCTACGGGTCGCTGACGGAAAAGCGCGCGTCCCATTTCGAGGCGCGCATTGTACACGCTCATACCGTCTATAAACGAATCGGAGCGCGCTATATAGATCAATTCGAAAACACACAAGCCGCGGCAAGAGGTGTCTTTTTGGTGCATAGACGTGACTTTTCCGCTCAGATCCACGCTGACAAGCTCGCCCGCCTCTACGTCGCGCACAAAGGTGGCGCCGATACAGTCGAGCGCACAACTCTCGCTGGCAAACACGGTGGCGTTTCCCAACTTGCCCATGCAAAGCGGACGGAACCCGCATTTATCGCGCGCCGCAATGAGCTTGTCGGGCGTGGCGATCACCAAAGAGAAAGCGCCCTCCAATATGTTCATGACTTGGAACACCGCTTTTTCGATGTTGCCGCAACGGATCATTTGCTCGATGAGCAACATGTTGATGATCTCGGAATCGTTGGTGGTGTGAAACACCTTGCCGCCTTGGTTGATCATCTGCCCGCGCAACTTGGCGGCGTTCGTAATGTTGCCGTTGTGCGCCAATGCGCACGTAAGGCGCGAGTGCACCGTTTCGATCGGTTGGGTATTTTCCACCGTGTTGTTGCCCGTGGTGGAATAGCGCACATGCCCCACCGCTACGTGCGTGTTGGGCACATGGCGGGTAAAATCGCCGAAAATGTCGTTGACAAGCCCCACGTTTTTATGACACACCAACGTATCGTCGCTGTAAAACGTGGCAATGCCGGCGCCCTCTTGCCCTCGGTGTTGCAAAGCCAACAACGCCGACGCGGTGTAACCCGCGGCGGGCATCGGCTCGGCGCCGATCACTCCGAATATTCCGCATTCTTCGTTTATTTTTCGCATGTGTTTGTTGTTATACCTCGTAGGTCTTGAGTATTTCCACCGCCACTTCGGCGCGCGTTCGGCGCGCGTCCATGGCGCGTTTTTCAATGTGTTTGTGCGCTTGCTCTTCGGTATACCCCATGGTCTGCATCAATATGAGCTTGGCGCGCGATATCAGCCGCATATCGTCTATCTTTTTGAGCAGATCGCGCTTTTCTTCTATTAGCCGCGCGATCCGATTGTTGGTTGCCCGCACCAGCGCCACGGTGCGAAACAGTTCCACGTGACTGAGCGGCTTGGTCAAAACGAGCACGCCGTCCTCTTCCAACCGCCCCGCCAATTCGTCGCCGTTGGCGGCCGACGCGATGAGTATAACGCCGCCGTAGCCGCGCGTTGCGATGGCGCGCGCCAATTCCACGCTACGCCCCGCCGTGCCCTCGGCATACACCACGGTGAGATCGAACCCTCGATCGCACGCCATGCGTTTGGCCGTGACCGCGTCGAATGCCACGGCGATATTGTCCGCGCCGGCACGCCGCACCGCGCTCGAAAGCGACGCGGAAATTTGTTTGTTTGCCGTTACGATCAGCGCATCCATGCCTCTTCTCCTCGCTGTGGGAGCGCACTTTCCGCCGTCGCGGTCATTTGGTTGTGCCGCAACGTTGCCACCTTCCTATTGCACGCATTCGGCGCGCTTTACGCGCACGTATTCGTTCAAAACGCTTTCGCTTAAAACGCTTTTGAGCCACGCCGACTTTTGGGCGATCTCCAAGGCTTGTCCGAGCGTGTGCGGCAACGTTTCGCCGGCGGCGGGAAAGGCCGTTTCCTTGCCCGCGCATTTGTGTTCCACCCCGTAAACGCCCGCATCCAACAATAGCGCAAACGCCAAAAACGGATTGCACAAACAATCGGCCGAGTTGATCTCTATGCGACACATACCGTCGGCGCACGGCAGACGGCGCACGTATACGCCGCGGTCGGCATCTTTATAATCTTGCGCGGGCGCACGGCGCTCGTCGAGCAACAGCATGCTTTCGGGCGTGGTATTGAAAAAGGGCACGGCCTCGCGCACTTTTTGCATAACGCCTTGCGTGAATGCGTCCAACACCGAGGCGGACGCTTTTTCTCCGATGCCCGAAAGCGTTAACACGATACGCAAGCCGCTTCCCGCTTTGCCCTCCAACGGCTTGGGATCGAATGTGGCGTGCATGCCGCTCAAGTGGCACACGTTTTTGACCGCCGACTTAAAATACAGCAAGTTGCGGGCGGCGCATCCCGGTTCGTCCGGCTTAAAGTCGATCTCGTTTTGACCGGGGCCTTTCTCGTGATGGCTGGCCGTGGGCACGATGCCCATGTCTTCCAAGTTAAGTATGATGTCGCGGCGCACGTTCTCGCCCGCATCGTCGGGCGAACTGTCGAAATACCCGCCGCGGTCAATGGGCACGCGCGTGGGGTTGCCCTCGCTGTCTTGCTTGAAAATATAAAATTCGCATTCGGTGGCTATCTCGCAACGCAAGCCCATTTTGGAAAGCTTGCCTTTGGCCGCGTCCAACAAATGCAACGTGTCGCCGGCAAAAAAAGAGCCGTCCGGACGTTTTATATTGGTAAGCAAACTGACTACCTCGCCCGTCCGCGGACGCCACGGCAACACCGTAAGCGTTTTGGGATCGGGGAACAGCAGCAGATCGCCGACACAATCGGTAAAACCCGGCACGGCTGTGGAATTGAACAGATACCCGTTGTCGAATATATTTGGCAATTGTTGCGACACGATCGAAACGTTCTTCTGCCGCCCGAACAGGTCGCAAAACGTGAGCTTAACGAATTTTACATCGTTTTCTTCCGCGAATTGCAATACCTCTTTGGCAGTACACTTCATAACGAATCCCTCCGAACATAAAACATGCGTCCGCCACATTTCCCGATCGGTCAACAGCAGACGCCCTTGTTCTGTACCTTTAGACCTTATCTATATTACTATAAACCGCCGCAAAAGTCAATCGTTCTTGCCCGCCCCGCAAAAAAAATCACGCGGCAACAAAAAAGCGACGTCTTTTTTCGTCGCTTTTTTTTGTTAGCGTTTTGCTCACGCAAAGATCTTATCGATCTGCTTGAAGATATTTTTGAATATTTTTTGATTTTCCTTGGGCGTGGACGCCGCCGTGATATACAGCTTGATAAGCGGCTCGGTGCCCGACGGACGCACTATGAGTTTACTGCCGTTTTCCGCCAAAAAGGACAACACGTTGGACTTAGGCAAATCGTATTCGGTTTGCGTGAGATAGTCCACCGTTTTCACGATCTTGCTTTTTCCCAACTTTTTGGGCAGATCGTTGCGCAAATCTATAAGCAGTTGCGCCATTTTGGCGTTGCCCGCCGCGCCGGGGTATTCATACGATTTGAGCTTGTGCTCATAGGTGCCGTAGGCGGCATACAGTTCTTCTATGCGATCCACCAACGTTTTGCCGTTGCGCAAATGATGCGCCGTCATCTCGGCCACCAACATGGCGGCCACCACCGCGTCTTTGTCGCGCACGTAACTGCCCGAAAGATAGCCGTAGCTTTCTTCGAATCCCAACACAAAGCGGTCTTGCTCGCCCTTTTCTTCCAACATGCCTATGATGCCGCCGATATACTTAAAGCCGGTAAGCACGTTGTAAAAAGTCACGCCGTACGCTTTGGCCACTTGCTCGGCCAAAGAAGTGGAAACGATCGTGGTAACGATCACGGGATCTTTGGGCAGCGTGCCGTTCGCTTTGCGTTGGCTGAGCAGATAATCGGTGAGCAACACGCCGATCTCGTTGCCCGTCATCAAACGATAGCCGCCGTTGTGCTTTACGGCAGTGCCGATACGGTCGGCGTCGGGATCGGTGGCAATCAAAATGTCGCTGTCGCATTTTTCCGCTAAAGCCAATCCCAACCGAAGCGCTTCGGGTTTTTCGGGGTTGGGATAACTGCACGTTGTGAAGTTTCCGTCCGGCTCGGCTTGCTCGGGCACTATGTCTATTTTGGCCACGCCCGCGCGTTTCAAGATTTCGGGCACCAGCTTATACCCCGTGCCGTTGAGCGGCGAATAGGCCACTTTCAGCCCCTCGGCCGAACCGATGGAGCGGCTTTGCACGCACGCCAAATACTTTTCGGTGATCTCGTCGGACGCGTATTCTATAAGACCCTTTTTTACATACGATTCAAACGAATCGGTCTGCACGGCGAACGGATCCACTTTTTCGATATACCCTATCATCTCTTTGGCCGGTTCGTCGGTGAGCTGACAACCGTCGCTGCCGTACACTTTGTAGCCGTTGTATTTTGCGGGATTGTGGCTGGCCGTGATCATCACGCCGATATCCGCTTTTACTTCGCGCGTTAAAAACGATAAAAAGGGCGTGGGCATCAACTCGCGCGTAACGTATGCCTTGATGCCGTTGGCCGCCATCACGCACGCCACCTTTTCTTTGAACACGTCCGAATTGATACGGCTGTCGCAAGACACCGCCACCGTTTTTTGCCCGCACTTGACCATGCGCTCGGCAATGCCTTGCGTAACTTTGCCGATCGTGAGCACGTTCAAACAATTGGTGCCCGCGCCCAATTCGCCGCGCAGTCCGCCCGTGCCGAACTCCAACTCTTTGTAAAAGGCGTTTTCGATCGCCTTGGCGTCCTCTTTCATGGCCGACAATTGCTCTTTGAGAGCGGCGTCGGTCACCTTTTCACACCAAACGGAATATTTTTCGGTTGCGTTCATACAGTCTCCCTCGCTTTTTATTTTTCTTTCTATATTTATAAACAAACGGCTTTCGTTATGCCGTTTCTTCATACATTCGATACAGCGACGCATACAGCCCGCCCTTTTGCAACAGTTCGGCATGCGTGCCGCGTTCGGCTATCCCCTCTTCGGTCACCACGCATATCGTATCGGCGCCGCGCACCGTTGTTAACCGATGCGCGATTACTATGCTCGTTCGACCGTCGCACAGCCGCTTGAGCGACCGTTGCACCAGCCGTTCGCTCTCGTTATCGAGCGCGCTCGTTGCCTCGTCTAAAATGAGAATAGGCGGATCTTTGAGAAACAAACGCGCTATGCTTATGCGTTGTTTTTGCCCGCCCGACAACCGCACGCCCCGTTCGCCGCAACTCGTGTCGTAGCCCTTTTCCAACTTTTCGATAAACTCGTGCGCGCCCGCCGCTTTGGCCGCCGCGATCACTTCTTCGTCGGTGGCGTTCGGCCTTCCGTACAAAATATTTTCTTTGACCGAGCCATTAAAAAGATATACATTTTGTTGCACGATACCCACATTGCGACGCAATTCTTTGAGCGAAATTTCCGTAACGGGCACGCCGCCTATCGTTACGGCGCCCTCTTTTACGTCGTAAAGGCGCGGGATCAAATTGGCAATGGTGGTCTTGCCCGCGCCCGACGGCCCCACAAGCGCCACGGTGGTGCCGCTTTTCACCGTCAGATCGAGATTTTTGAGCACCGATTTGCCGCTTTCGTCGTAGGCAAACGTAACGTTTTGCAACTGCACGTCGCCGCTGTAGTCTACGTCGGATCGCACATTCATAGGCTCGGTAAGATCGACGGGAACGTCCATGATCTCGGCAAAACGGTTGAAACCCGACTTGCCCGTTTGGAACTGCTCGCTGTATGTTATAATGGTGTCTATAGAGGAATACAGCGTCTGCACAAACAAGACGTAGGTCATAAGATCCACCCACGTAAGACCGCCGATCCCTTTGGCGATAAACACCGCGCCCGCCACCACGGTAAGGATATACAAAAGCCCCGTGGATAGCGTCACCTCGCTGAAAAACAACCCCATCATTTTGTAAGAGCGCGATTTGATATCGATAAACTCCTTGTTGTCGCGCTCGAATTTTTGCATTTCTTTATCCTCGTTGGCAAACGAACGAACCACGCCCACGCCCGAAAGCGAGTCCTCGATATTGGCGTTGATCTCGCCCACCTTTTTGCGACGCGCCGCAAAATTGCTTTCCAGCTTTCCGTTAAGCAAAAAAGCCAATGCGATAAACAGCGGCATGGCGGCAAAAATAATGAGCGTGAGCCACACGTTGATAAACAGCAAATACAGAAAAATGCCCAAAATACGAACGGAGGCAATAAACAGTTCTTCGGGGCAATGGTGCGAAAACTCGGTGATATCGAACAGATCGTTGTTCACGCGGCTCATCAGATCGCCCACTTTGTTGTTGTCGTAAAACGACGCCGGCATTTGCATGAGTTTGCCGTACAGTTCACGGCGCAAGTCGGCCTCGAACTTGGTGCCCATGATGTGCCCCACCGTGATCATAAAATAGCGGCAAGCCGTTTCGACCAATTTGACGGCCACCATTATGCCGCCCACCGTTACGATCACGCGCAACGAAAGGCCGCCCGCCGCCTCCAACCGCCCTAACAGTTCGCGCACGAGCACGGGAAAAGCAAGCCCCGCCAACGAGTACAGCAGCGCGCAAAACAAATCCAATACAAGCGTTGCTTTATACGGCTTGTAATACGGTAAAAATCTTTTGATAAATCCCTTTTTTTTCAATTCGCCCTTTTCCGTTCAATTTCGTTGCGTGCCTATAGTATACACCAAGATGAACGGGTTTGTCAATACCCAACGGACGCGCTCACCAATCTTGCCGCTTAAGCGACGGTGACTTGACGTCGTCGTAAAACGCAAAATATTTTCGCTTGATCTCGTCGGCCTCTTCCATGCGGTAGCCGAGCATGTCTTCCAATTCGGCGGGCGAAAAATCGGACATGCTCACCTCGCCGTCGTATTCCTCGAACAATCGCATCAAATCGCGTTCCGTCATGGTCATCTCCTCGCCTTTCGTTTTTCTATTATAGTATACAATCGGTCGCGCGTCAAGCCATTGCAAAAGAACGCATGCTCGCTATCCGCTCACAGTTCGGGCGGCACGTTATACTCCGAATCGATCAAAATATACGGTAACCCGTACTTTTTGCATTGTTGCAAATTTTCGGCATTTTCGCGTAGCAGTACGGCCTTGTCAACACCGTTGCTCGGCACTCGTTTTTCAATAATATTTTCCCATTGCATAATATCGTCAAAATGATTTTCGATATATCGCGCAGTCATGATAAGGCAATAAAACTTTATGTGCCGCAAATATTCTTCGCTAAGATCTTGTTGCCAATCAAACGGAATATAGCACCCTTCAACGATCAGATCTTGTCCGTTTTCAATGACCGTTTTGATCATTTCTCGCACGATCGGCCACAGATACCGCGTAAGTTCGCTGTCATCGTTCGTTGTCAACAACGTTTGCTCGCTCCGAATAAGCCCCATTTTCAAGTGGTCGATAGACATATACGGCATCTTGTACTTTTCCAACAACCGTTGCGAAAGCGCCGTTTTTCCCGTGTGCGTTGTTCCCGCGATCAGAACTACCATATCTCACCCGCCCTCTTTTTGCATCGATTTTTTAATTTGACTGCGATAAAGTTTACTATTACGGGCGGCGCATTTATCCTGCTCAAACTTCGCTTGTCGAAACCAAACGCCGCCAATCGTTCAAAAGCAAATTATCGGGGTTGGCGGGATCATACGGCAAAATGTCCTCTTGCAATTCTTCTATACGATCCATTTTGCCGCAAATATAGTCTTGCAAACGTTGGCGACAATGTTCGAGCCGCAAGCGCACGCCGCCCAATCGCGCGCAATGCACTTCAAACCCGAACGGCTTATTGCATGCATACCACTGCCGAGCGAACGCTTCCGTAAACGCCGCAAGTTTTTCTATTGCCGTCGTATAATCGGCGCAAAGGGAATGCAGTTCTTCTTTGTTGCCCGCACGATAAGCTGCACGGGTGCGTATGCCGAGATATGCTTTTGTTTCCAACACGCGGCACAGCTTTTCCATGGTTTCGAACAAATAGGCATATTCGCCCGCCCTCTCTTTGGCCGCACAAAGTTTTCGGGCATATTGGGCATACGGTATAGACGCGTGCTTTTCCAAAACGCTGTCGAAGATTCCCAAAAACGGATCGCCGTATAAAAATAGCTTGCTTGCATCGGTCAAAATACTTTGATCTGCCGTATCGGGCACAATGTCGGGCAGTTCGAGTAAGTCAAAATCGTGCGAGGAAACGCCGAACAGTTTTTCGAATTCGGCTACTATCTTATCGTCATCGTATTCACCGTCGGCATAACGGCGAATAGCATATAAATTTTGCCATTGCGAAAAAGGCGGGCACTCGGCGCCGTTATCGCCCCACAGCGTAACGAGCACGTTTTCTATCCCGTTCTCCCGCACGCTTTGCATGGCGGGTTTCATAGACGCGCGCGTAAACCGCGCATTTGGCGCAAAGCCCTTCCACGTCCAGGCGCCGCCCGCAAACCAAAGTTCGCGCCCGAACTCCTTGTGCGACGCGATCATGGCGTCATAGTCCTCTTTTTGCGTGCGGTAATAGTCCCAATACACAAGGGCAACGTCCTCGGGCACCTTTTCGCGCACTTCGATCGGAACATGAACGCCGCGCGCATGATACTCGCCGTGCGCCGCCAAACGGAAAAACATGTCGCTCCACATGTGCGCCGTAAACCCGTGTTTTTTTGCTATGGCGTTCACCTTTTGCAAGTGACGGTTGAGCAGTTCGAAACGGTTGCAATAGCCGTGTTTATCGAGATACTTTCCTAAGCCCACCATATGCGCCTCGTCCATACCGATATGCACGTTGCGCGACGTGAAATTGTTTGCAAGCGATGCAAAAATGCGCTCGATAAATTCATACGTTTTCGGCTCGTCTATCAGCAAAATATCGTTAACGTCGGTAATTTCGGCAAAGCGCGGCAACTTCACGACATTGGTAAAATGCGCAAGCGTTTGCATGCACGGTATGAGTTCTATGCCGTGCGCCGTCGCATACGCGTCTATTTCTTTTATCTCCGCGCCCGAATACCGCCCGCGCAAATATCCGAAATAGGGCTCGCCTTCCACCTCGAACGTATCTTCGGTGTACAGTTCGAGCGTATTGTATCCCATTTTCGCCAACCCGTCGATCAAGCGTTTTACCGCGGAAATATTCAAAACGGCGTTGCGCGAACAGTCGATCATTGCACCGAAACGTTTATAACTTGCCATGCTCTTTTATCTCCGAAAACTATAATAATATTGACATTCTATCATAGTCTTTTTTTCTTTGCAACCATTTTGAAACAAGTGCCAACGTCGCTTTTGGAAATTTTTTCGAGCAACGACGATATAAATGCTTACAACAAAACGATCCCCCGAAAACTTTCGCTTTCAAAGGATCATTTGGCTTGACAATAGTATTGCCAAGAAACGATGGTGCGGAGGATGGGAGTCGAACCCACACGAGAATAAACCACAGGCGTCTGAGACCTGCGCGTCTGCCAGTTCCGCCACCTCCGCAAAGAACGGTCGGCAACACAATGCATGCAACCGACCGTAGTACAGTATACATCATTCCCGTGCGGTTGTCAACAGCTTGACAGAAAAAAGTTTTCGATATATAATGATAGTACAAGCTCATATGCATAAACAACAAACGAGGTACTGTATGACCAAATACCGAATAGGGCTGGACGTAGGCTCTACGACGATAAAAACCGCCGTGCTGGACAATAGCGGCAAGCTGTTGCATGCCAGCTACGACAGACATTATTCCGACATTAAAGCAACGCTTGCCAACGTGCTGCGCGGCGTGTTGGAAAAATACGATGATTTCACCATTATGGTAACGGGCAGCGGCGGCATATCGGTGTCCGAATGGTTGGGCATACCCTTTATCCAAGAAGTGATAGCGGGCGTGGAGGCCATTAAAACGCTCATACCCGAAACGGACGTAGCCATAGAATTGGGCGGCGAGGATGCCAAGATCACCTATTTGACGGGCGGCATAGAACAGCGCATGAACGGAACGTGCGCGGGCGGCACGGGCGCGTTCATCGACCAAATGGCCAGCCTTTTGAACACCGACGCGTCGGGATTGAACGAACTTGCCAAAAAGCACACCATACTCTACCCCATCGCTTCGCGTTGCGGCGTGTTCGCCAAGAGCGACATTCAACCGCTTATCAACGACGGCGCCAAAAAACCGGATATTGCGGCCTCGGTGTTTCAGTCGGTGGTAAACCAAACCATTTCGGGGTTGGCTTGCGGCAAACCCATTTGCGGCAACGTGGCGTTTTTGGGCGGGCCTTTGCACTTTTTGACCGAGCTCGGCGCGCGGTTTGTGGAAACGCTCCACCCGCAAAAAGCGATCTTCCCCGAAAACAGCCAAGTGTTCAACGCCATCGGCGCGGCGATCTCCGGCAAAGAAGGTTTCCGCTCCGAGGCGCTCCTTAAAAAGTTAGACGCGCTCAAAGGCATTGTATCGCATGAAGTGGAACGCTTGCCCGCCCTCTTCTCTTCGCAAGAAGAGCTGGACGCTTTCCGCGCGCGGCACGCCAAAACCAAGATACCGTTTGCCGACATTGCCGCCCACAAGGGCGCGTGCTTTTTGGGCATAGACGCCGGCTCCACCACCACCAAAGCGGCGCTCATAAACGACGACGGCGCGCTGTTATATTCTTGGTACGGCAGCAACAGCGGCGATCCGTTAAAAACAATAGTGGGCGTTCTCAAAGAAATTTATTCGCTGTTGCCCGAAGGCGCTTTTATCGGACGCAGTACCATAACGGGTTACGGCGAAAACATGATAAAAGCCGCCTTGCACCTCGACGCGGGCGAAATCGAAACCATGGCGCACCAAACGGCCAGCAACGCCATCTTGCCCGGCGTGGAGTTTATACTCGATATCGGCGGACAAGACATGAAATGCTTGCGCATTAAAAACGGCGTGATCAACGACATATTATTGAACGAAGCATGCTCGTCGGGTTGCGGCAGTTTTATCGAAACGTTTGCGCACGCGTTGGGACTTACGGCGGAAGAGTTCGCCAAAAAGGGGTTGGAATCGGACGCGCCCGTCGACCTCGGCAGCCGTTGCACGGTGTTTATGAATTCGCGCGTAAAGCAAGCGCAAAAAGAGGGCGCCAACGTTGCCGATATTTCGGCCGGTCTTGCCTATTCGGTGGTGAAAAACGCGTTATTCAAAGTGATCAAATTGCGCGACAGCAGTCAAATGGGACAAAAAGTGATCGTGCAAGGCGGCACGTTCTTAAACGAATCGGTATTGCGCGCGTTCGAGCTCGTATCGGGCAGAGAGGTAGTGCGCCCCGATAAAGCGGGCTTGATGGGCGCCTACGGCAGCGCCATACTCAGCCGCAACAACTACGGCGGCGGCGAGAGCACGCTGTTAAAAGCGGACAAGTTAGACGCGTTCTCGGTGACCAAGACCAACCGCCGTTGCGGCAAATGCGGCAATAATTGCCTACTCACCGTTTCCAAATTCAACGACGGCAGAGAATACATAACCGGCAACCGTTGCGAAAAGGGCGCGGGCGAAACGGAACAAAAAACAGATCTGCCGCCCAACTTGTTTGCCTCCAAATACAAGCGGCTGTTTTCCTATTACAAACCGCTCGACGAATCGCAAGCGCCGCGCGGCAAAGTGGGTATCCCCCGCGTTCTCAATCTTTACGAAAACTACCCGTTTTGGTTCACGCTGTTTACCGAGCTCGGCTATCGGGTGGAATTATCGCCTCGATCGAGCCGCGCGATCTACGATCTGGGCATAGACACTATGCCGAGCGAATCGGTGTGCTACCCCGCCAAGTTGGCGCACGGGCACATCACGTCGCTTGTCAAAAAAGGCGTGCGATTTATTTTCTATCCGTGCCTGCCGTATGAAATGGAAGAGGACGAACGGGCGGACAACCACTACAACTGCCCCGTGGTGGGAACGTATCCCGAAGTAATCCGCAACAATATGACCGAAGTGTTTAGTAGCGACGTCAAATTCATGGCGCCTTTTCTCCCCATCGCCTCGCCCAAGCGATTGTTGCAACGCATGTGCGAAGAATTCCCCGACATTCCCGCCGCCGAAATGAAACGCGCGGTGAAAAAAGCGTATGCCGAAAACGGACGTTTCAAAAACGATCTTCGGCGCGAAGGCGAAGAAACGATCGCCTATTTGCAAAAAACGGGACAACACGGCATCGTATTGGCGGGGCGACCCTATCACCTCGATCCGGAGATCAACCACGGCATTCCCGAAATGATCAACGCTTACGGATTCGCCGTGCTCACCGAGGACAGCATCTGCCACTTAAGCCGCGTGCAACGCCCCATTCGCGTGGTGGACCAATGGACGTATCATTCGCGGCTGTACTCGGCGGCGGAATACGTGCGCACCTCCGATCATCTCGATCTCGTGCAACTCAACTCGTTCGGGTGCGGCTTAGACGCCGTAACCACCGACCAAGTGCAAGAGCTGTTAGACGACGCCGGCAAGATATACACGGTGCTCAAAATAGACGAAGTGAACAACTTGGGCGCGGCGCGCATTCGCGTGCGCTCTTTGATGGCCGTGCTCGACGAACGCAAACGACGCGGTATCCATGCGCCCGAAAAGGTGACGCCCAACGCCGAACGCGTGCTGTTCACCAAAGACATGAAGGCCGACTACACCATCATCGCGCCGCAGATTTCCCCCATTCACCTAAACGTTTTGGAACGCGCGCTACACAAATTCGGCTACCGCATAAAGGTGTTGCCCGAAAGCGGAACGGCGGTGGAAACGGGTTTGAAATACGTAAATAACGATGCGTGCTACCCCACCATACTCACGGTGGGACAAGTGATCGACGCGCTCATGAGCGGACAATACAATCTCAACCGTACGGCCGTGATGATCACGCAGACGGGCGGCGGTTGCCGGGCGACAAATTATATAGCTTTGCTCCGAAAGGCGCTTAAACAGGCAAATATGGCGCAGGTGCCCGTAGTTTCGTTGAACTTTGCGGGATTGGAGAAAAATCCCGGCTTTAAGATCACCGTTCCGCTCATGCTCAACATGGTGTATGCCGTGCTCTACGGCGACCTATTCATGCGCTGTTTGTATCGCGTGCGCCCGTATGAAAAAGTGAAAGGCAGCGCCCAAGCGGTCTACGAAAAATGGAATGCCGTTGTGTGCGAACAAATGGAACGCGGCGACACCAAATCGTTCAAAAAGAACGTGGCGCAGATCGTGAAAGACTTTGACGCCGTGGAAACGATCGACGTGCAAAAACCGCGCGTGGGCGTTGTGGGCGAAATACTCGTTAAGTTCCACCCCACCGCCAACAACCATATCGTGGATCTCATCGAGCGGGAAGGCGGCGAAGCCGTGATGCCCGACTTGTTGGACTTTTTCATGTACGCATTCTACAACGACACCATCAAGTTCGAACTGCTGGACAACAAGCGCAGCAAAAAACGCAAATCGGACTTTTACATTTGGTTTATCGAACGGTTGAAAAAGCCCATGCTCCAAGCGCTAAAAGGCACCAAATTCGGCGCGCCCACCCACATTGCCAAAATGGCAAAGCTGGCGTCCAAAGTGGTGTCGCTCGGCAATCTGGCGGGAGAAGGTTGGTTTTTAACGGCCGAAATGCTCGAACTGATCGAGCACGGCGCGCCCAATATCGTGTGCGTACAGCCGTTTGCTTGCTTACCCAACCACGTTACCGGCAAGGGCGTAATGAAAGCGCTCAAGGCCTACGATCCGAGCGCCAATATCGTGGCGGTGGATTATGACCCCGGCGCCAGCGAGGTCAACCAGATCAACCGTATCAAACTCATGATGAGCGTGGCCTTTTCCAATATGAACGGGCAAACGCCGCCCCCCCTACCCGACGACGTGGCGGAAGAAGGGTTGCATTGCGCGGCCGCTACCAAAGAAGAATTATAGCGACAAAAAAAGAGCCTATCCCTTGCGGAAAGGCTCTTTCATTTTATATAAATAATCCAAGTAAACGGGCGGCATTTTCGCCCATGATCTTATCGAACAGTTGCGTATCGCCGATACGGCGGCGCATCATGTCTACGTCCGCTTTCTGTTCCGCCCACGGACTGTCGGTGCCGAACAGCAGTTTGCGGGGATCGTGCCGCGCCAAAACCTCGGACAGTTGCGCGTCCGACAGCCAACCGAACGCATACGAAGTATCAAGATACACGTCTTGCCCCACCGTGTAGCGCAACACGTCATCCCACATGGCTTGCCCGCCGAGGTGCGCGCCCACGATGACGGCCGAGCGAAAATCATGCGCCACGCGAGCGAACCGCTCGGGCGTACACCGATACTTCATGCGCACGTCTAAATCGCAACCGCAATGAAACAGCATGATAAAGCCGAGCGACGCCGCCTTTTCGTAGATCGCATACATGCGCTTATCGTCCACATCGAAATCTTGAAAATCGGGGTGGAATTTCAAGCCGCGTATGCCCGCCGCCCGCAATCGTGCAAGTTCGCCGCCGATATCGCCGTGATCGGGGTGCACCGATCCGAACGATACGATGCGCTCGTTATCATTGATCGCTATAGCAAAATCGTTTACTTTGGGCGTTTGCGCGGCGTTGGTGGCAATGTGCAACACCACCGACACATCGATCCCCGCCCGATCCATCGAGCCTTTCAGATCGGAAAGCGTCCCGTTTAATTGCGGCGGATATTGCGACCCCGCGGCCAACCGCTCCATGGCGCGCGGCGCCAATGCATTGGGAAAACAATGGGTGTGAAAATCGATCACCATGGCGCTTACCCTTCTACGCCGGCAAACAAGCTTTCGCGCTCTATCAAGAACGTGGGCACGATTTCCCGCCGAGGCGGCGCGCCGTTTCGGCATTCCAAAAACATGCGAATTAGCATGCGGCCGTATTCCTCTTTATCGTAGCCGATCGAGCAAAGCGAGGGCGTTACGTATTCGGCAAACACCGTGTTGTCTATGCCCACAACGGCAATGCGGCGATCGTATTTGCCGAACACCCGCAAAGCGCCTATGGCCATCAAGTCGTTGGTGGCCAGCACGGCGGTAGCCTTGTTGCCGCTTTCCAAAAATCGGAGCGCCAACTGTTCGCCCGTGTGCAAGTCGGCGTCCATATCCGTTTCGCCCGCCAGATAATCGGCGGGCGCGCCCAAGCGGCGCATGCAACTCTCGGTAAAAAACTTTAAGCGTTCGTCCACCACCGAGCTGGGCGGAAAGCAACTGAGCATGCATATCTTTTTGTGTCCCAACTCCGCCAAGCGGCACACGGCGCGGTCGATCCCCAGCGAAAAATCGGGTTCCAACTGCATAAAGCCGCCGATGTGTTCGCCCGCCGAGTGCGTTACCACCAGCCGCACGCCGTTGTCCGACAAGTAGCGCAAGTTCTCTTCACCGATATTCTTTTTGAACGTAAGGATCACCACGCCATCCATGCGGCGTGCTATAATGTCCGACACGATACCGCGCGTAAAATGTTTTGCGTTATAAATAGTTACGGTGTAGCCTTCCCTTTGCGCTGCCAATTCGATGCCGCCGATGATCTCGCTGTAGTTGGGGTTGGCTATGTCGTTACAAAGCACGGCTATGGTTTTGGTTTCTTTTTTTACCAAGCTTCGCGCCAACATGTTGGGCACATAGTTTAGCTCGCGTATGGCTTTTTCTATGCTGTCCGCCGCCTTGGGCGACACTTTACGCGTGCCGTTGAAATAACACGAAACCGTTTGTTTACAAACGCCCGCGCGCTCGGCAACCATTTCTCTCGTTATCTTCATGACTTATCCGCGAAGATCCCGTCTTGTTCCTCGCGTCTCCTTCGGTGTTACTATACCATATTTTACTAATTTCGGCAAGCTTTTTTTTGCGCGGATTGCTAATCGGATATCATGTCACGCGACGAAATGCTAACGCTTTTTTGCCCGCTGCTCCGCACGAACGGCACAATAAACGACGCGGCGCAAATGCGCCCGCTCATTCGCACGGTAACGGTTAGATATTCGGTAGACGCGGGGTTTTCGGCCATAACGGTAAAGGGCACGCTTTGGATACAATCGCCGTATTTGTCTTGCGGCAAGAAAACCGTGCAACACGGTTGATCCACGACAAAACCGTCTTTGTGTTGCCACTCGATCTCCAAGTGTTCGCAAGTGGCATATTTGTTTATGGCATAGATCGTTATGCGGTTCGGCTCCCCTGCCGTTAATTCCACGCCGCTATTGTAGCGCACCGCTATATCGAAAAACGGATACGAATGGTAGGCGCAATCGGCAAAGCGATACAGCGAATCGAACACAAGCGGATCGCATGTCAGTTCGGGCAACGCCTCTTTGCGCGGCGCGCCCACTTGCACTTGCAACGGATACGTAAGCGCAAAACGGCGGAACTGCGTATACGTGCGCTCGGTCAGTTCGAAAACGTCGGCGGGGATCAAGTGTTCCAACTCCCCGTGGTTTAGGCAAACCGTTACAATGCCCGTGCCGATGGGTTTTTTCCACTTTTCGGGCAAAGCGTCGTACCCCATTATAATGCCGAACAACGAGCCGATCGTGGCCGCCGTGCAATCGGTGTCTTCGCCGCAATTGACCGCATACAGCATGGATTGGCCGAAATCGCCCCCGCCGTATAAAAGACCGATCATGAGCATGCCTATATTGTCTACCACGTCGAACCCTTTGCGCCCCGTATCGAATCCCGCTTTGCGGTCGTCGTCCGACACAAGTTTCACCATTTTGCCGGACGCGTCAAAATAGGTAAACGGCTCGCCGCGATACGCCGCCAACACGGCGTGGCGCGCTTGCTTGAAATCTTTACCCGCGGCATGCTCCGCCCGCACCAAACGCACCACATTTGCCACGTCGCAATCGGCGGGAATATACGAAAGCCCTATATCGATCAAGCGGGATATGTCGCTTTCTACAAACGCGGCGCTTTCCATGGCGGCGATGAACACCGCCGCATACGTTCCTTCCGTGTTGCCGCCGTGGTCGATCTGCGAATCGCGCATCATGTACCGCGCAGCCAACGCGGGCGTTCCGGGCGCCATACACGCCCATATCTCGCTGCGGATATAACTGCCGCAACTGTCTTTATATAAATTGCGGTAAGCGCCGCTCAGCGGCGGGATCAATCCGAGTTTCAAATTGCTTTTGGCAATACCGTACTCCGCCCAATGCGGCGTTACGAACACTTCCCAAAAATGCGCCAACGTTTCGGCCGACAGATCGATGCCCTTTTGTTCCATGGCGATCAGCCACAACAGCTGAATATCCAAGTCGTCGTTGGGCAGCGGCGATCCGTGCACGGCGTCGTGGTAAAACGTTACGTTGTTCACTTGGCGTTTCCACTCATACGGCGCGCCTAACGTGCCGCCCACGTTCTTGCCGAACCAACACCCCAATATTTTGTTTTTGAGTTCCTTTTCGGAAATATACATACTTGCACCTCTTTGCATTTCGTTTTGTCAGCCTTTCACGGCACCCGCCGCAACGCCTTCTATAAAGTATTTGGATAGTCCCGCATACAGCGCCACCACCGGCACGGTAAGGATCACCAATCCCGCCGACAGCACGCCGTATTCGGCATTGTTCTGCGACTGAAAGTTTATCAGTCCCAACGGCAACGTGCGCGCCGCATCGTTTGTGGTGATCGTGATGAGCGGCCAGAAAAAGTCCGACCACGACGCGGTGAACGTTTGGATCGCCACGAGCGTGAGCATGGGCAACATCAAGCGAAAGTCGATATGCCAGAATATGGAGAAGAACACGCCCGCGCCGTCTATGAGCGCCGCCTCATGCAACTCTTTGGGGATCTTTTTCACATACCCCACGCCAAGCAACGCCCCCAAACCGGCGGGCGAAAGAATGCCGGGCAACAACAGCGCCCAAATGGAATCGAGCGTGCCCAATTCGCGCATCATCAAGAACGTGGGGATACCCGTGATCTCGCCCGTAAAAAACATGGTGGACAGCATCACCGCCATGACCGCTTTGTGTCCGCGGAATTGCAACACGCCTATGCAGTACGCCACTATGCCGCTCATAACCACTTTAGACACCACCGTCAAACCCGTTACCAAAACGGAATTGAAAAAGTAAGTGGAAAAATGCCCTTCGACCCACGCCCGCGCATAATTTTGCGGATGCGCCAACGAAAATCCGAACGGGTCTTTTATGAACTCGGCATACGTCTTAAACGAGGTGGACACCACAAACAACATGGGATACAAAACCACCACCGTGACAAACGCCATCAGTAAAAACAGCACGACCGACGAAACGATCTTTCCCACCGCGATCTTGCCTTGCCTACGGTATATCGCGTTAAACTTTGCTCGGATACTAACCATCGATACGCGCCTCCTGTTTGTCGAGTAGGAAGTTCATACCGAGCGTTATGGCGGCGATTACGCCCGACAGCACCAACGACATCGTGACCGCGCGGCAGAACGTTTTGAAAGCATACGCCGTGCGCCAGATATACAGACCCACCACATACAAGCCGTAGTCGCCCGTGCCGCCCGTAAACAGATAGAACAGATCAAACGATTTAAGGCCGCCCATTACCGAAAGCAACAAGTTAGTGGCGGTGGAACTCCACGTAAGCGGCAAAATGAATTTCCACAAAATGCGCGCTTTGCCCGCGCCGTCTATAATAGCGCCCTCTATGATATCTTTGGGTATGGAATTCATGGCGATAAAATAGATGATCATGGTAACGCCGATATACCGCCACGTGTTCACGGCGATCACCGTGCCCAACGAAATAGTTTGATCGGTCAGCCACAGCGGAAATTCGGTCACGCCGAATTTGGAGAGGATCACGTCCATAAGCCCCACGTTGGGCTCGAATATGAACGTCCACATCACGCTGACCACCGACGCGGGCAACAGTACGGGCACATACAGCAACACTTTGTAGATCCCTTGCGAGCGTCTGCCCATGTTATAAAGAACATATGCCAACAAAAAGCCCAAAAACGTTTGAATGGCCGTGGATATAAACGTAAATTCGATACTGATGAGCGTAGACTTCCAAAACTGCATGCCTTGTTCGCTAAACAGCCACTTGTAATTGTCCCACCCCACAAACTCGATATTGTGGAAAACGAATTTCCAATTGGTAAACGAGAGCACGGCAGAAAAAACAACGGGATAAACGATAAACGCCAAAATACTCAGTACGGTGGGGAGCATAAGCCCCCACCCTACCCAATTTGCTTTTCTCTGCACCGATTTAATGCCGAACATGCTAACTCCTATACGCTCACGCGAGCCACGATTTGTCGAACTGCTTGCGAGGATTTTGCCGAGGGTACCAATCTTTCACGGGATTGTTGAGCAAAGAATCCTGCATATCTTTCCATACGTTGTCGTTGATCAGCTTGATCACCTCGGCGGCCGTTTTGCCCGACGTGCCTGAAATGTAAGTAGACATGATAGACACGTTGCCCGCCGCATTCTGCCCCGTGATATAGTCGGTGCCGTTGGCGTACGCGCCCACATACTTATATTCGTCGGCAAACTCTTTGTACGTTTGGCTGTGATACGCCACGTTTTTGTTCACAACGATAGACTGCGTGCTGTCGGCCAAGATCTGTTGCACCTCGTCGCTCACAAGATATTCGATGAGTTTGAGCGACGATTCTTGCTGCGCGCTCGACGCGCTCGGATTGTACGAAAGGCCGTCGTACCCGCCGTACACGTATTTAACGTCGTTTGCGATCGCTTCGGGCGCGGGAATGGCGAACACGCCGATCTCGTCGTTGGGCATCAAAGACGTAACGTCGCCCATATTGTTCACGTTGGCAAACACCATAGCGGCGCGGCGCGACGTAAACTCTTTGATAGCGCCCGCTTTAGACACCGCAATGGCGCCCTTGCCGAAATAGTTGTTTGCATACCATTTGTTCACCTTTTCATAGATGAGCGCCGACGTGTTGTCCGACGTATCCGGTTGCAACCGTCCCACGGCATAGCCGGGTTCCTCCACGGAACCGTCCAACACACTGCAAAACAAACTCATGGCGTTGATCATATAGGTGATCTGGTGTTCCTTGCCGCCCGCCGCCAACGGCGTCACGTTGCCGTCTGCGGCAATGGCGCGCAAAAGCGTTTCCATTTCTTCGAACGTGGCGGGCGCCGTCCAACCCTTTTGTTCGAACATCGTTTTGTTGTAAAAGATCAATTCGCCGGTCGCGCGAAAGGGCGCCGAATAGTAGGTGTTGTTGATCTTGCCGAGCTCCCACGAACTCTGTTGCACGAAGTTATCCACTGTTTTTTCGTGCAACGCATTTAACGAACCCGCCATCACGCCGTCGGTAGACGATACGAGCGGCGTCATGTAGTGGGTATAAAACACGTATACGTTGGGCAGATTGCCGCTTATTTCGGCCGCTTGCAAAACTTGTTCCATTTGGTCGTACGGCGTGATCGACGCCTTTACGGCGATGCCCTCTTTCTCGGTAAATTTTGCCAAAATGCGATTCATGGTGGCCTCGTGCTCCGGCCACATGTGCATAAACGTTATGGTGTCGCCGCTTGCGTTCTTGCCGCCGTTGACACATCCCCCGAACGCGGCCATCGAAAATACCATTGCTATCGCCAATAAAAAGTGTATTGCTTTTTTCATTTTGTTTTACTCCTTACGATTCGAACTGCACCGCAATATCCGCGTCTTTACGGAAGTATTGCGAAATATTGCTTGCCGCGATCTCGGTGCCGCACACCGATACGCGCTGAAAGGTTACGTCTTGCACCCCGCCGCCTGCTACCATGACGGACAACAACGATTTGGGCGATCGCTCCGACGCATACGATACGTTTTCCAAACGAACGCCTTGCACAAATCCCGTGCCGTATGCGTCTATACCCGCGCGTATTTGCAAAAATTGCGCAATGGAAGGAAAGCGCACCGCATCGATACGCATGTTGCGCACCGTTACGTTTGCAATGGTCTTGCCGCCCGACGCCACGATCTGCACGGCGCCGCCCGCTTGTTCGAGATCCCACACGTTTTGAAAATTGATGATATCGCAATTTTCCATGGTCACGTTGCGGATGTCGCCGGTATTGGCCAGACCCAGCAAAAGCGCGCGCCCGCCGTCGCTCCACAATACACTGTTTTCAAAGCGCAATCCGTTCGAATCGCCGTAATGATACGCCACGAACAGATCGTCGGTGGTGCGGATAAAACACCCCGTGGCCACCGCGTTCTTAGACGCCGAAAAGTGTATGCCGTCGGCGTTCGTGCAGTATCCGAACAGATTCACGCCGTCTACGCGCACGTTCTCGCTGTAATTGATCACGCACATCCACATGGGCGCGTGCAACATGGTAATACCTTCCACCAACACGTTTTTCATGTGCTCGAACCGAATGGCGCCGTTGCGCCCCTCGGAAAGATCGTGCGTAGACACTAAGTGCCCGCTGTCGAGTATGCCGCGCCCCGCGATGGTCACGTTTTCGCGACCGTTACCCAAAAACGCGCCCTCTACCACGCTGCCTTTTTCCAAATAGTAGGTGTAGCCCGATTGCACGGCAAACGTTTCGCCCGCATATGCGTTGCCGTACGCGCCGCCTTCGGCGCCGTCGGTAACACCGGCGTAGTCGGCGCCCGATCCGGCCACCGCCTTTCCCAGCGCCACGTTCACGCCGTCTGCATTTAACAACCGCAACTCGCTGATATTCGCCTTATGGATAAAACGGTAATCCCCCACGGGTTGCCAATTGAAATTGCCGTGCAACACGATACGAAACCGTTGCGCCGTTACATCGATCTTCACGTCGCGAAGGTTCACGTTGTGTTCGGCCTCTTCGCCCACCGATCGGTATACGCTGTTCCACGCGCCGTCGTCCGCTTGCGCTTTCAGCTCAAAACATAGCCCGCCCGGCAACGTGTTGGCGTTTAGCGAGGGCGTGAGTAAATCGAACGACTTTACCGTTGTCTTTCGGCCGAGGTCGATTTCCGCCCAATACCCGCCCGGCAAAACGTGGCGGCCCGCCTTGAAGTAGTATACCGTTTTCCCTTCGGGCAAGCTAAGCGGCACTTCGTCGCCCGCCTCGATCACATACACGTTGCTCGCCGCGGGGTCTTGCTTATTCGTGCTTTCGGGCACGTTGGTCATGATGTGCAGCGTTTCCGCCTCCCACTCGTCAACGGGACGAAACACAATTTTACGCGGCGCGCGAGCATCTTGCGTGAGCGTAAAGGTTACCGTGTTGCCATCTTGCACGCTTTTCACGCCGTACGACGCGGGCGAGATCACATAGCCGCCCTTAGACAGTGTTTTGGCATACGTCACGCGTATGCCCGCCGTACCCGTAAAATCGAACATGGCAAGCGAGGCGGTATACGGTTCGCCGAAGTATACGCCGCCCGCCGAATTGATCAGCTTATCGCCCAGCTGGTGCCCGTTTTTCACGTTGTACACGGCCAGCTCTTGCCACGTCTTGCCGTCGGCGGAAACTTCCACCGTGTAGTTCTTGTTTCGCCCCAGCGACGCGGGCGCCTCCCACGTTTCCACCGTGGCGGAAACGGGGTCGAGCGTCACCTTGCTTTTATCATTCTCTTTACAACCGCTCAATGCGCACACTCCCGTTGCCATAACGGCGCCCAATACTATCGAGATCCATTTTTTCATACGGATACCCCCTCAGCGCGCGCGTCGCTTTACGAGCAACAAAACACCGCATAGCAAAAGCACCGCCGCACCGGCTACCGTAGCCGTGATGCCGCCGATCGAACTGTCGCACCCGCACCCTTTCTTATCTTTGCCGTTGGCCGCGGGCGTAAATTTTGCATAAAAAACCTTGTCGCCCATCGTTCCCATTTCTATGGCGGTAACGGCCTCGCCCGAAAAATCGGCGTTTTCGTACCAACCGTCGAACGTGTAGCCTTCCTTTTTGGGCGTAGGCAAGGGCACATACGATTTATAGTTGTAATTGACCAAATAGTCCGAACCGCTGAGCGGCGTGTCGCCGTCGTAATACGCAATGGTATACACAGTAGTTTTATATTCGCAATACACGTTGATATCGCCGCCCACGTTGGCTTCGATACGCGTGATCGTTTCGTCGCTTAAGTCCGGCAACAAGTGCCACCCCATAAAGTCGTTGCCGGGTCGTTCGATCGCCGCCAACTCGGTGGCCGCGCCGTACGTGTACGCAATGCTGCCGATCTCCACGCTGCCCGAAATGCAAGTAACGGTGTATTGCGCCGCCGCAAGATCTTTCTCTTTGGTGCGCAACGAAAGATCCGTGATCTCGGCATTGTAATTCTTATAGGCCACGCCGAGCATGGGCACGGCTTGCGCATCGGAAATGTCCTTTATGCCGAGCAACTCGTCGTTCACATATACCGCCGCATGACCTCTGATCACCACAACGCCCAATTTCATGGCCTTGCCGATAGCAAACGGGTTTTGCCCCTCCGAAAGTTGGGTCACTTGCATGCCCCATTCCGAAAAGTTTTTGGTGATCTGCACTTGTCCTATTTCAGTCACCCACAAAAACAAGGGCGCGTCGCTCTCTAAGCTGCGACCGAACACAATGCCCGCGCCGCCCCAATTGCTTCTTTCGGTGGGCGTTACCGTTCCTTCCGCATAATAGGCGGAAACGGCCGAAACGTCTTTCACGGTAGGCAAAAAAGACGCCGTAAACGAATCGTTTATATACGGCGCATATTTGTTATTCACGCGCATATATTTGCCGTCTACCGCCGCCACTTTCATACCATAATCGCCGGGAAAGGGCTGCTGGGTTTTGAACTCTTCGACGGCGCCGTACGTGTCGATAAGCCCCACCGTTTGCGCAAGCAAATTCTCTTCTTGCGCGTAATCGGCGGGCGTGAGCCACTCGATAGGCTCCTCCGGTTGTGCCGACACGCCTTCGGCCGTCAACGAAAAGCCGACAAATTCGGCGCGATAATTTTTCATGGCCGGCCCCACCGCCGGTACGATTTTTTTATCGGAAAGATCGATAGCTTGCATGGCAACGTCGTTCACCGTTACCGTAGCCGCACCGTCTTTCACACGAACTTCGATGGTATATTCTGTGTCTAACGCAAAAGACGGAATGCTAAGATCTGCGCCCCCCCCCGAAAGGTCGGGCGTTAACGACTGCGCAAATTCATTGCCGTCGATCGCAAGCATTACCGCATCATTTTCCAACAAAGACACTACAACGGGCGCGTCGTTGTACCAACCGAACAAAATACCGAACCCGCCGTAATCGCTCTTTTCTTTGCCCGTTACCGTAGCGGACGCCGTATAGTCGGTCACTTCGGCGGTCAAAACGGCTTGCAAAGGCATCTGCGACGCAAAATACACGCTGTTCGGCAACTTTTCCGCGCCCGAATTGTCCACCGACGTGATCGCGTCGGCCACAAGACCCGATTTGATCCCCCAATCGTCGGGATACGGCAAATGGTCTTTGCCGTCCACTTGATAACCGTCTAAACGTTCTCCCGCCGCCAATTCGCGCACCAAATTTTGGGGCGCCGACGGCTCTTCCGACTCCGCCGCCGCAAACACCGTTGTTACGCCTACGGCAAGCGCTATCATGAGCGCCGCCGTAAACACGGCCAACCATTTCTTTTTCATTTTCTCCTCCGATCGCTTTGATTTGTATGCCACGGCATAACGCCGCCGATACACGAAAATATAGTGTTCTCTTCTTTGCTCGATAGGATAATATTTGCATATGCGACACGTGTCGCATTTTTGGGTATAAATTATATACTTGCCTTTTCTCGCATTTTCCCTATCTGCTCGGCATTTTTGCGACACGTGTCGCAATTTGATACTGTAAGTATAACACACATATATGGCTTTGTCAATACCCTTTTCGACTTTTTTTTGCAAACCGACAAGCTTTTTTTTCAAAAACCGCTATTTACACATTGAGCTGTTGTCCACTTTTTTGGGGTCGGCGCCCGCATTCGTCGCCCATTGCCTTGACTATTGCATATAAATCTTGTATAATAAGAAAGTATTTTGTTTTCGGAGGTATGCAGTATGGCGGTTACCGCACTGGTGGGCGCCCAATGGGGCGATGAAGGAAAGGGCAAGGTTATCGATATTTTGGCGGAAAAGTCCGACATGGTGGTGCGTGCCCAAGGCGGCAACAACGCGGGGCACACGGTTGTAGCGGGCGGCATTACCTACAAACTGCATTTGATACCGAGCGGCATATTGTATAAGGGCACCGTTTGCGTGATCGGCAACGGCACGGTGGTGGATCCCGCCGTAATCCTTTCCGAAATGGAAGAATTGCAAAAGCGTGGCGTGGATCTTTCGCAATTAAAGATAGACGCGCGGGCGCACGTAATATTCCCCTATCATATCGTGCTCGACGAGCTGAGCGAAAAAGCGCGCGGCGCGGGCGATATCGGCACCACTAAAAAAGGCATCGGGCCTTGCTATATGGACAAAGCCGAACGCATCGGCATTCGCATGTGCGATCTGATAGATCCCGCGGTGTTTCGCGAAAAGCTTACACGCAACGTGCAAATCAAAAACGATATCATCGTGAAACTATACGGCGGCAAGCCCGTGGATCTTGCCTCTGTTTTGGCCGACTACACCGCCTATGCCCAACAACTCGCGCCCTATGTATGCGACACTTCCGTGCTTGTTTACGACGCGATAAAAAGCGGTAAAAACGTGCTGTTCGAGGGCGCGCAAGGCGCTTTATTGGATCTCGACGTGGGCACGTATCCCTACGTTACCAGCTCGCACCCCGTTTCGGGCGGGTTTTGCGTGGGCGCGGGCGTAGGCCCCACGTTGATCGACGACGTGCTCGGCATTGCCAAAGCGTATACCACGCGCGTGGGCAAAGGGCCGTTTCCCACCGAACTGAACGACGCCACGGGCGACAGAATCCGCAACGTGGGCGCCGAATTCGGCACCACCACGGGCAGACCGCGCCGTTGCGGTTGGTTAGACGCCGTGATCTTGCGCTTTGCGGTACGCGTAAACGGCCTTACGGGCATTGCGCTCAATAAACTCGACACGCTGTCGGGTCTGCCCACGCTCAAGATCTGCGTGGCCTATAAAAAGAACGGCAAGATATTGCGCGACTTCCCCGCCGACATCGCCGCATTGGAAGGCTGCGAACCCGTTTACGAAGAATACGAGGGCTGGACGCAAGACATCACGCAAGCAAAAAGCATTGCCGATCTGCCCCCCGCCGCGCGCGCCTATTTGCAGGCGATAGAAAAACACATCGACTGCCCCGTGAAAATGGTGGGCGTAGGTCCGGACAGAACGCAGAACTTGGAGGCGTGACAAACACAAACAAAAAGACGGAACGTTGCTTGTTCCGTCTTTTTTTTGTTGGCTTTTCACCTAAAGCCCGCGCCGGTTCATCTCGAGCAAAGTCGAGAGATCTTTTTTTCGCGGTGCGGGTAGACCCCTCGGCTACGCTCGGGGTGACATTATTGTAAGGTTTTACATTCTCGGGGCGACATGTCTGTAAACTTTTATATTCTCTGGGTGACATTGTAGTAAGGTTTTACGGGGTTGTCAACGCAAGCCCGCGGGGGTGTCATCTCGAGCGAAGTCGAGAGATCTTTTTTTCGCGGTACGGATAGACCCCTCGGCTACGCTCGGGGTGACATGTATGTAAACTTTTACATACTCGGGGCGGCGGATCGTTTGGCGGCCGCGATAAACGCCGTGATCAGCGGGTGCGGTGCGTCGGGGCGCGATTTGAATTCGGGACGGTACGCCACGCCCACATAAAAAGGGTGCGCGGGCAACTCGAACGCCTCGGGCGTTTTGCCGTTTTGCGAATACACCGAAAAAACCAAACCGGCGCTTTCCAACTCTTTGGCAAACACGGGGTTAAACTCGTATTTATGACGGTGCCGTTCCGAAACGGTCTGCGATCCGTAAACGGCGGCAAGCTTTGTGCCCGCCCGCACATTCGAAACGAACGCGCCCGTGCGAATGCAAGGCTTTTCGCCGGGAGAATACACCACGGGATAAGGCGTTTTGCGGTCGAATTCGGCGCTGTTCGCTTTATCCATGCCGTGCGTGCGCGCAAACTCCACCAACCCCGCTTGCGCTCCCATGCCTATCATAAGGGCGGGAATGCCGTTTTCACGGGCATAGCGGGCGGCATTGACTTTTCCCTCAAACCCGCGTTCGCCAAAGCCGTAGGCCGTTACAATGCCGTTTAAGCCGTGCAAGCGCGTAGCGGCGGCGTTCACTTTTTCGGCGGGGATCCAAACGATCTCCACCGCGCAATCGGACGCGATACCGCTGTGGTCGAGCGCCTCGGTAAGCGACACATAGGCGTCGTGCAGATCGGTGTATTTGCCCACCAAACCTATGCGCAACTTGTTTTCGGCGGCATGCACCGCTTGGGCGCGGCGGCAAAAGTCCCGCCAACCGTCCAATGCGGGTTCGCGGTCTTCCAACCTAAGCTTGCGGAGCGCCGCGCGCACCAAGCCGTCTTCTTCCAAAGCAAGCGGCACGGTGAATATGTTGTCGCTCGTAAGATTTTGAATGATGCAGTCGTTTTCCACGTTGCAGAACATGGCAAGCTTACGCTTGCTGTCGGCGGCAATGGGATAATCGGAACGACACACGATGATATCGGGTTGAATGCCCACGTTTTGCAGTTCTTTCACGCTGTGTTGGGTGGGCTTGGTTTTTTGCTCGCCGCTCATCTCGATATAGGGCACCAACGTTACGTGGATATACAAAACGTTGCCCTTGCCCGCCTCGCTCTTAAACTGACGAATAGCCTCCAAAAAGGGGTGACACTCTATATCGCCCACCGTGCCGCCGATCTCGGTGATCACGATGTCGCTTTCGGGCGTGGCCAACGAATAGATGCGTTCTTTGATCTCGTTGGTGATATGCGGCACCACTTGCACGGTACTGCCGTTGTAGTGCCCCTCGCGCTCTTTGGCGATCACGGCGGAATAGATCTGACCGCTCGTTACGTCGTTCTGAATGCCCAGATTTTCGCCCAGCAAACGCTCGTAGTGCCCCATTACCAAATCGACTTCGCCGCCGTCTTCGGTAACGTACACCTCGCCGTGCTGATACGGGCTTATATTAGACGTATCCATATTAAAATACGGATCGAACTTTTGCAAGGTAACGCGATAGCCGCGCGCCTTTAACAAGCGCGCCAAGCTGGCCGCCGTTACGCCTTTTCCCAAGCCGGACACAACGCCGCCCGTCACGAAAATAAATTTAGACATATTCCGTTTTCCTCATTATGTATGGATCTTTCCGTTTATTGCCGTTATAAACCGAAAGACCGCCTATTCTTTTACGGGAACAAACCCGATCTCGGTAAGTTTTTTGCCGTTGTAGTTCACGATCTCGCACAACGTATCGAATATCTTTTCGGCCGTGGCTTTGTCGGCGATCATGCGACTTACGTCGGTTTCGGTGTTATCCGAATGCGCGTAAAAGTTGCGATTGGCAAAATATTCGGCGTATAGCGCGCCCATCACCTCGCTGTAAACAACGCCCACTTTGCGGCGGTAGCACTGTTTGAGCACATGACGGCCGTCGGCGTCCTTTTCATACGCTTGCCCTATCATTTTTACGCTGATGCCGCGCGCTTGTTGCAGATCGAATATAAAGCGTTCCAAGCCGCGATACGGCGGCACCAACAACACCGAATAATCGCTCAAACGCACTTTCTCGTTGCCAATGTCGGTCATGCCGATGGCAAAATCTTTAAGCGACTGCGCGCCCAATAGATCGAATGCATCGGGCATCAGCTTGCGGAGCGCTTTTTCGGTCTTTTTATCCAACACGGGCAACGCAACGTTTTCTTTGTCGCGTTTGTCTTTCTTACCACGGGACGCTTTTTGCTTTTGGTTGCTTGTTTCCCACGCGGCGGGCACCGTTTGGGGCAACGTTTCGCGTCGGTTATTTACTTGTGGTAATTTTTGGCGTTCTTTTCGGATCTGCGGCAGTTTTTCTTGCCGAGCAACCACCGACAGCGAACGCACTTTGGGTTCTTTGGTGTCTTTGTCCGCCGGTTTCTCCAGCGGCATATCGGGCGGCGGCGGTTTTACGGGCGGCCGCTCTGCGGGTTGTTTGGGCTTGTTTTTGGCCGCTTGCTTTTTGCCCGACGGTGGCGTCTGCTTATTCTGCGGCTTTTGCTGCGCTTGCTTATTCTGCGACTTTTGTTGCGGTTGTTCGACGCTCTGCGGCGCATTGCCCAAAAAGGACACGCGCGCCAACACGCTCTGTTTTGCCGTGCAAGACAGCATATGCGCCTTTGTGTCGTACACAATGCCCAATTTTTCTTTGCCGCTCAAAAAAGCGTAACGCTCGAAGTGGCAATTGTCCGTAACGGGCAAAAACGACTTAAATGTGAAATCGGCGCTCTTTTTCAGCCCATCGATATATCGTTCTTTTTCCTCGGCGGTAACGTTTGTTTTGTTTTGTCGGATGATCTCTTCTTCCGCCATTCATTTCTCCTTTTTTGTTGTTACAAATATAAAAGCGGCAAAAACCTCGCCGCTTTTATGCATTTTTAGTTGTAGCTTGCGCTTACTTCTTCACCTTGTCGGTTTTCACTTTGCGGAAACGCACAAAGTAGAGGATCACACCGGCGATCAGCAACACGCCCACAATGATCAGTATGGTGCTGATGATCTTGGTGGAAACGGGATTGTTCACTTTGGCGGCCGACACGGTGATCGTATAGGTGGTCATGCTCGCGTTGCCCGCTTTGTCGGTAACCGTGTAACGCACGGTGTACACGCCCGTTTTGGTGAACTTATAGCCGTTTTCGTAATCGCTACCGCTTTGCACCAATTTGTCGCGATAGGTGCTGCCCGTACCGTCTACGGTGAACACGGTGGTGCCGTCGGGGCCTTCCAACGTTTTGGTAAAGCGTACGTTACCGATCTCGGCGACATCTTCGCTCGACTCCAACGTGATGGGGCTGAACTTAAAGCGCGAATTTTCGGTGGCCGTAGCCTTGGGCGGCGTTGCCACTTTGAACGTGGGCGCTACGATATCGCCCGCTTTCATGGTGAACGTTTGCTCGATAGGCTCGTTGTCGCCGTAGGTGGCGCGATACGTCATGGTATACGTGCCGTCTTGCATTGCCGTGAAGTAGTATTTATTGAGGTCTTCTTGCTTAAACTCGCTATTTGCCTTGTCGATATCGGCTTGCGTTACGATCTTCACGTCTTTATCGGTTTCGGTTTCGTCTTTGGCTACGGTAAGCGATTTCGTGCTGCCGCCCGCTTGCGCAAACGATACCGAAAGGTCGATCTTGGCATTGGCATACTCGGTGGATGCTACCACGTGCGGCAAGGTCACCACACCGCTTGTTTCTTCGTCTTTCAATTCGGTGTAGGTGGGCATTTTTCCTTGGATCTGCCACACGGGCGTGGATTTTTCGCTAGCCGTCCAATCGTAGCTACCCGCTTTGTCGGCCAATTTATAGCCGTCTTTGTTTCCGTTATTGCCGGTCATCTCATAGTATTCGGTAAAGGTGAACGTGCCCGCATTGTAGGCGGTAAACAACGCGCCGCCCGTCAAGCTGAACTTACCGTTGCCGCGGATCTTACGAATGATGTGTTTCTCCGCACCGGTCGGCAAATTCACTTTGGTGTTTTTCAAGATATACGACGTTTGCACGCTACCGGCCGTGCCGATATTGAGCGACGATTCGCCCACGTTCCCGTTATCGGGATCTTTACTTGCAATCGCAAAGGCTTGCTCGTCGGTGAAACTTCTGCCCGCAACGTCGTATACGCGGAAATACATGGTAACGCTCTTTGCGTTGGGCATAGCCACCGTGATGTCGTCCACATATAATTTATTATCGCCCGACTTATAGTAGGTATACAATTCCACTTGACCGCTCGTCCAAGCCGTGGTATTGCCCTCTTTATCGGTGGTGTATAAGCTGATCTCGAAACCGAAGTATTTGCGAACATCGCTACTAAGACCGCTTACTTCATACTTACCGATATTCACTTTTTGTCCGACTTCATTCGTATTGCTCGTAGCGGTAAACGTAACGGTCGGCTCGGTGGTCGCCAAAGTATCTGCATTTACAATGGCAATCTCGGTGTCGTCAGCCTTTGCGTCGGTATAAGCGTCTACTTTATTATTTTCGTTTTTAGCACGCTCGCCGTTGGCGCGAATGGTCTTGTTGCCCACGTCGTCGATAGCAACGATCTCGTATTCCAACGAACCATTCTCAAACTGCAATACTTTGTCGGCCTCGCCTTTTTCGCCCTTAACGGTGAGCGTGGGTTTGAGATCGCCGCTCTCGGCAAAGGTGCCTTCCGCTTTATTGTAAGTCGTTTTTAATTGCAATTTTGCGGTTTCGCCGCCTTTCACTTCGATAAAGTTATCTTCGGAGTTGCCGTCGAACAGTTTATACGAAATTTCAAGACTGCCGTCGCTGTTATCGGAGATATTGGCGGTGGGGACGGTGAATTCCTCTTCCGACGCGGTGAACACCAAATAGCTTTCTTGCCAATTGGGTTTTTCCACGGTGGGAGCGCTCGAATCGGTAAAGGTGCTTTCCAACGTGATGTTATACGTTTTGGTCACGATGTTGGGCACGTTGTCGCGCGCTTGGTAACTCACGGTGTAGCTACCCGCCGCGCTCGCGTTCTTATCCACCGCTTTGAGCGATTTTTCGTACGTTTTGAAATCAAAGCCCATAAAGCCGTTTTCGCCGAACGTCAACGTTGCAGCGGGCGTTCCTTCCGCCGCATCGATATCGGGGTTATAGATACCGTCGCTTGCCGAATCCTTATTGTAGGTATACTTATAACCCTTGCCCTCTTCGGACGTGTCGTAGATATTGGCAAAGCGCAACACCGTTTTGTTGTTGGTGGTATCTTTGATTTCAAACGACACGGTAAGATTTTCTTTGCCGTTGTTATCGTCGTAAGTCGGATACGGGAAAACGATGGCTTTATCTACCGCTTTGGTTTTCTCGTTTGCATTCGCCGCTATCTCGCCAATCGTGGCGGCGCGGTTCACTTCCAATCCCCATGTGGTGGGAATATCGAAATCATCGATTTCTTGCAACAACGGCGAAGAACGGTCGGAGCACGTAGCGGTATAGGTGTGCGTGCTGATAGCCGTTTTGTTGTCGTTATCGTCGAACGCTTGGTAGGTGATCTTATAGGTGCCGCCGTTTACCGTGGGGTAAAAGCTGAGGTTATATTCGTTGTCGAACACAACGTCGTTGGAATGCGTTTCGTTGTCGGCATTCTCCTCGATAGCATAACCCGTTTTGGGATCGGTTTTTACGGTACGCACGTTGCGGTAAGCGTTGTTTGCCGCATCATACACTTGCACCGTTATTTCCACTTTCACGTTCTCGTCGTAGTTATCGGTGGCGGTGGCTTTGGGCAACGTCACTTTGTTGTTCAAGCTGAGCGTGGTGGGCACATTCACCACCGTAAGCGTGGGAATGGTTTGGTCGTTGATACTGCCTTGTTGCTGCACCTTGGCGGTATAGTCTTTGTAAAGGTATTTGGTGCCGCCTTTCACTCTGGCCTCGTAGTGCACGGTGTAAGTAGACGGTTTGGTCAATTCGTATTCGCCCGCCGTTTTCGCCGGCTTATCCGTGTAATCGGTGTTGGAAATGCTGACGAGCACTTCGGTATCTTTGTCTTCTACAAATTCGTCGTCTTCTTCGGTCTTTTTCCACACGGAAGCTTTGGGCACGATCAATTTTTTACCCACTTCGGTATAGGTTGCAATATCGGCGCCGTTGTTTTCCACACGCAATTCGTATTCGGCATCCAAATAGCAATTCACGCTGTAGCTGTAGTTTTCGCCGTAGTATACGGTGTAAACGCCCACTTGCAACGGCGTGTATTCATTCAATGCAGCGCCTTCTACGGAAGAGCCGTTGGGCGTTACCAATTTGGCAGCTCCCTTGAACGCATCGGTAGGCACGCCGTATTTTATGCGTTTAACAAACTTGGCCGCGGTAGTCCCCTCGGAAACAGTGATGTTTTTTGTGTCCGCAAAAGCAACGAGCGTAAAAGTTCCCATAAGCATGGCAACGGAAAGTATAACGGTAAGCAGTGCCAAACATATGCCTTTGAGCTTCTTCATGAAAACGAATCTCCTATGGTGTGAAAGTAAAATATTACAGTAACATTGCAATTATAACGTATTTTCGACGCGTTTGTCAAACAATTGCGCGCCTCTTTGCCAACAATTTAACATTTAATTGCAAAGTTATTATCTTGCAATCGTGGGTTTTTATGCAAGCCAAAAGATTTTATAAGAAAATTTTGGAATAGACGTAAGTAAGCGTGTGCTTTGCTTACGCTAGTGATAATAATGTAGTCACCCCGAGCACGCTTACACAACCTATACCGTCACCCCGAGCGTCAGCCGAGGGATCTATTTGTTACGGGAAAGAGATTTCTCCGCTCCGTTCGCTGTCGCTCACTTCGGTCGAAATGACAGAGATGCGAACGGCTTTCGGTCGAAATGACAGAGATGCGAACGGCTTTCGGTCGAAATGACAGAGGAGTGAAAGGCTCTGCGGTTGAAATGACAAAGGTGTCGCCACACGCGCTTACACAATCTTCACTGTCACCCCGAGCGTCAGCCGAGGGGTCTATTTGTTACAGACAGCGGATGCAACTGTCTATACTGCGCACCGATTCGAGCTTGTCTATTTTCTCTAACGCGGTCATCACGGATTTCTCTTTGGCGGTATGCGTTAAAAACGTGACGGGGGCATACTCCCCCTCGCCGCCTTTTTGCAAAATGTTGCGAATGGAAACGCCGCACTCGCCCAAGATCTTGGTAACGGCGGCCAACACGCCCGCGCGGTCGCACGCGGTAACGGCCAAATAATATTTAGAGGAAAAATCGGTGGCAAATTCGATGTGGCTGTCCGCCTTTTCGGCAATGCCGAAATCGGTGTATTCGTGCGTTTTGCGTTTGGCGCAAAAAACCACGTCGGACACTATGGCGCTACCCGTAGGGCGCGCCCCCGCCCCGCGGCCGTACAGCATGATATCGTCTACATAATCGCCCGTGAGCCACACGGCGTTGAACGAGCCGCGCACCCCCGCCAACGGATGATCTACGGGCACAAACGTGGGGTGCACGCGCGCCTCTACGCGATCGTTCTCGCGCCGACCGATGGCAAGCAGTTTTATCACATAGCCGAGATCGCGCGCGCTTTTGATATCCTCGGCGGTGATCCGCGTGATACCTTCGCGATAAATATTGCCGTAGGGCACCGTGGTGTGAAAAGCGAGCGAGGACAAAATGCTCAGTTTATACATGGCGTCGAACCCGTCCACGTCGGCGGTGGGGTTAAATTCGGCATAGCCGAGCTGTTGCGCCTCGCGCAAGGCCGCCTCGTAGCTACTGCCGTCTTCGGTCATTTTGGTGAGAATATAGTTTGTGGTGCCGTTGATGATACCGTACAGTTCGCACACGCGGTTGGCTTGCATGCTCTCGGTGAGCGTGCGGATAATGGGCACGCCGCCCACGCAACTTGCCTCGAAATACAGCCCCACGCCGTTGGCTTTTGCCACCGGCTCCAACGCATACCAATATTTGGAGATAAGCTCTTTGTTGGCGGTAACCACGCTTTTGCCGCTTTGCAACATGCGAATAATGAACGTTTTGGCCGGTTCCACCCCGCCCATGGTTTCCACCACGATGTCTATGTCTTTATCGGCCGCCAACTCGTCGATACTGTCGGTAAACGCGCTTTCGGGCACGCCGCGGCCGAGCACGCGCTCGCGGTCGCGATCCAATACTTTTTTCACGCGGATATCCACGCCTTGCGTGCGTTTGATATGGTCGTGATTGCCCGTTAAAATATCATAGGTGCCGCCGCCCACAACACCCAAGCCCATGATCGCCACATTCACTCTTTTCATGCTTATATCCTCGCTATTTGTTCAGTTTGTAAATGATATTCAGTCCGCGGAGCGTGAGAGTGCGGTCAAACACATCGATCACCGAGCTGTTTTTGCCGATCAACTCGCTCAGTCCGCCCGTGGCCACCACTTTGGCGGCGGCAAACCCCGTTTCTTCTTTGATCTTGCGCACGATATGCTCCACCATGCCGATAAATCCGTTGATGATGCCCGACTGCATATTGGTGATGGTGGACTTGCACACCACGGTGGGCGGCGCCGTCAACTCTATTTTGGGCAGTTTGGCCGTGCAACCCGACAGCGCGTCGGCGCTCGTTTTAAGGCCGAACGAGATAAGCCCGCCCAAAAACTCGCCTTTTTCGCCGATCACGTTGAACGTGGTGGCGGTGCCGCAGTCTATCACGATCACGGGGCCGCCGTAGGTGTGATACGCCGCCACCGAATTGACGATACGGTCGCTGCCCACCTCTTTGGGGTCGTTGTATTTTACGGACAATCCCGTTTTGATGCCCGCACCCACCAACATGGGCTTTACTTTGAAATAGTATTGCACCATGTGTTCGAACGTGTAGTTGAGATTGGGATTTACACTGCTCATGATCACGGCGGTGATGTCGGAGAGGTCGATGCCGCCCGACTGCAACAGATCTTTCACATTCAAGCCGTATTCGTCGCTCGTTTTGCCCACAACGGTGGCTAAACGCAACGACATGACGATCTCGTCATTTTGGAATACCGCCATTTTGATATTCGTATTGCCTATATCGATAACAAGTAACATGATTTGCTCCCTACTGCGGAAAATACCGGTTGTTGCGTGTCCACCGGCGCGTTATTGTTGGGACGGCGGCGGCACGGGCGCGCTTTTTTTGACGTAGTTCGGCAACCGCAAGGCGCGCCCCACGGTAACGGCCAAGGGCGGCACCACCGCCACGGCAATGCCCAGCTCGATGGCCGCCGAAATAAAGGTCTGCCCCAAAACGGGAACGATCAAGCTGCTGCCCCGCCAAATCAGACAAGGCACCACCAAAGCGGTGTTTAACAGCGAACCGACCGCACACGCCGCGATCACGGGCACCGTGACGGCCGCTTTGCCGTCGCCTTTCATGACTTTGCGCAACAATACGTAAACGCCGTGCGCCCCCAACCCCGCCAACAGTCGCGGCACAATGGGGATCCACGGGTTTTTGGTGAACACGGTGGCCACGGGCGTGGGCATCACAAACGCATACGCCAAGCTCAACACGCCGAAAAACAGCGATTGCGCCACCGTCATGCGCCACCCGCGCGTTACGCACGTGAACAACAACGGAATAAAGAACACATAGGGCAATGCGCCCAAAACAACGGTAAGTGCAAACGTTACCGCCGCCACCGCAATGGCTTTTGCGTTTATTTTCATGTTTCCTCGCTTTGCTCGACTTTTCCTTGCGGAAATAGCCTGCACTGTCAGTATTTGCATAATGCTACGGTTTGCTCGCGCAATACCGTGCCCAAACAGTTTTTTTTACTGTTTCTTTGCCGATTTTTTGGCTGCGGGCGCTTTTTTACCCGTAGCCTTTTTGCCCGTCGATTTACTTGCCGATGCTTTTTTCTCGCCTTGGCCGGCGGCTAATTTCAATTGTCCCGCCTGCAAAAGCGGCTTGCTGAAGTCGTTTTCGCCCGGTTTGAGCTTGCGCTGTTCTATGCCGTACACCGCAAACAACAGCTCGTTGGTGGGCACGATCCCGTCGGCGTCCAACATTTCTTTGCGCGACCAATACAGCGCGCTCAGCGCTTTGAACCGCTCGGCGTCGCTCGCCTCGTGGATCAAACGGTGGCAGTGCGGGCACAGCGCCACATAGTTGGAGGCGCGCTCTATGCTCACGTTAAATTCGCCCGCATATTCGCGCGGAATGATCTGGTGCACTTCCAAATAGGGCAATTCGGAATCTTTGTCGGTGAAATAGCGGCAATCGTTCACGGCGTCCAGCTCGCACTTATACCCCGTGGCCGAACGCGCCGCCGCCGCAAACATGGTGTTTACTTTTACCACCGTTTCCACCGTTTCGGTGGTGGTGTAGTCGAGCGGTTCGCGCAACGCCTCTTGGAGTTCTTCCTCATTGAGCTGTTTTTTGGCGGTGACCACCAATTTATCGTTCACTTTCATGCCCGTGTAAAAATCTTGCATATCGGAAAACAAGTTTAAGTAGGTCATGCGGAACACGTCTTCGTACATCATGATAAAGTTTGTTACGCGCTTGCTGTTCAGCCGATAAAAACGCGTATACACTTGCTCGTATAGATCGAGCATATCTTCCAAGCTGATGGGATGGCTTGTTTTTATATAGTGCGCAAAAAAGAGAATCTTGGCGTCGTCTAACACGGTGTCGCAATCGATGAGCGCCGTGGGCGAAAATTTGGACGTTACGATACACGTATACCGCCCTTTGGAATAATTGTCGGTGATGTATTCGTGCAGTTCGTTCTTTTCGAACTCGCTGCTTTCGCGGTATAAGCGCAAAAATTCGGGATCGCGCAAAAACGAGATCATGATAAGGTATTCGGTGCGCAAAAACTCTTCCATCACCACGTCGCGCACATTGAAAAGATAGATAAAGGCGTTGTATATCTGCCCCACCGAATATCCCGCTTTTTCCCACTGCGAAAACACATAATCGGTTTGCGCAAATATATAGTTGGTTTTGAGCGAGAAATAGCCGTCGGCCACAAACAGAAAATCCACGAACCAACGGTCGTCGGGCGTCATCTTTTCGCCGAGGAATTTTTCGAACACTTCGCCTTTGGCGCTGAGCACCGGACGTCCCCCTTTGGGATAAAACAGCTTGGTGCGCAACATGTTGTTCATAAAGCTTTTGGCTTGCCGAGGGCTTTCTTCTATATACGACTGTTTTTCCGCGTCGGACATCTCGCAGATTTTTCTAAATGTGCGAAATCCGTCTTCGAACTTATGCAACGTACGGAAATTGGTGGTAAAATCAAACAAGTATACGTTATCTTTTTCAGGCTTTATCGCATCTTGCCACTTTTGCTCGTTGTTTTTGGTGAGGTATACATCCAATAAAGACATTGCGCTTTGCCCTCCTTGCCGCCTATTTCGCGGCGCTTATACTATAGTATAACACGAAATATATTGCATTAGCAAGTGTTTTCGCTTTATGCAAAAAAGGCTCCCCCTTTTTTCCAAAAGAGAGAGCCCTTTTTTAAGGTTTGTTTGCGCCCGTGCTTATTTGCAGCAGACGTCTCTTCCGCCGCCGCAGCAGCAGGAGAGCAATAAGTACCACAACAGCATGTCGGAGCAGTCGCAACCTTTTTTCTCGTAGCATCCGCAGCCGCTGTCCCGTCCGCCGCCGCAGCAGCAAAGGAGCAGTATAATCAGGAACATATCGTTCCCACAGTTGTTGAACATTGCCGTTCCTCCTAAAGTTTTTATGATCGATGGAAAAAATCGAGCGTGGAAGCCGCGTCGCGACCGCCGCACCGCCGCCGCCACCGGTTCACGTCTGCCGTTCGGACCCGCGCAACGCGGGACTTCCGCACCCTTCTTCCGCCGTACGTCTTTCTTTTCTTTGCGTTTTTTTGCGCGTTTTTTCTTTTGTAAGAGGCACCTCTACTTTATCATATGAAAATTCCCGTACTGTGTGATAAAAAGTACGGGAATTTTTTTACCTTTTACGGCATACTTATATAAATTTACTCGTCGTATTCGGCGGGGTCGATACTTTCCACTTGAATGCTGTCGCCCTCTACGCACACCACGCGCACCGCACTGCCCTTAGGCACAAAGTGACGGCATGTTACGAAAAGGTTTATATCGTCTACGGCGATGTGTCCGTTTTCGGCAATGTCTGTGGTGGCAATGCCTTCGCGCCCCAACAAATTGGAATACGAATCGCTTTCTTCGCGCACCGACCTTTCCAACTTGAGCGCCAACGAGGTGGACAGCCAAGCCCGCTTTTGCGTTACCAACATGAGCATGTGCGCCATCAGCAAGATGGAAACGCTGAAAAAGGTCATGTAAAAGAGCATTACGAGCGTGCCGCCCGCCAACATGCGCACGGTGATGGCCAACAACACGAGCACAGCGCCGCAAGACGCCAAAATGCCCTTGGCGGGTTGGAAAAACTCCACCACGATCAACATAAGCCCCGCCGTCCATAAAATGAACGTGACCACGCTCATGCCCGAAAACAGTTGGGTCAGATTGCGGTATAATCCGGCGGCGATCGTCATAGCCCCGCCTTTTGCGCCCAAGCGTAGCCCGCTTGCAAGCACCGCAAATTATCTTCGAGGAATTGCGGTTTGCGGGCAAACGTTTGCCGCACCGCCTCTTCTCCGCTCTCGTAGCGCATGCCGGTGCACAACAGCACCGCGCCGAACATGGCAATGTTTTGTCCTTTATGATACGCGCCGCAAAGCCGACCGAGCGGCACCGCCGTTACGTTTGCAAGCGACGTATACCGTTCGTCGGTCGTGTCGGCGTCTACGAACACACGCCCTCCCTCGGCCACCGCGGGCAAAAACCGCGCAAGGCTGGGCTCGTTGAACGCCACCAAAATATCGGGGCGGCTGATAACGGGCGACGCCACTTCTTTTTCGGAGATTACCACGCTGCAGTTGGCCGTGCCGCCGCGCATTTCGGGGCCGTAAGACGGCAAAAACGAGGTGTTGCGGTTTTCTTTCATAGCGGTGTACGACAACAGCAACCCCAAACTCAGCACGCCTTGGCCGCCGAACCCGCTCACAACGATCTGATTCATGCCTTTTTCTCCTCCGCCTGCAATCCTATATCCTTATACACGCCCAACGGGTAGGCTTTACACCCTACGTCTTTCACATACGCAAGCGACTGCGCGGGCGTCATGTGGAAGTTGGTGGGACAAGTAGACAGAATTTCTATCAACGAAAATCCCCGCTTGTTCTTTTGCATGGCAAACCCGTATTCAAGCGCGTCGCGCGTAGCCTTGACCGAACGAACGTCGTGCACCGAGGTGCGCGCGATATAAGCGGGCCCCGTGAGCGTTGCCAACAGCTCGCATATTTTAATGGGATTACCGTGTTCGAGCGGGTCGCGTCCCGCGGGCGACGTGGTGGTTTTTTGCCCTTGCAACGTGGTGGGCGCCATTTGCCCGCCCGTCATGCCGTAAATGCCGTTGTTTATAAATATTACCGTGATATTTTCGCCGCGCGTGGCCGCGTGCACGATCTCCGCCATGCCGATGCTGGCAAGGTCGCCGTCGCCTTGATACACAAACACGGTGTTTTCGGGCGTGGCGCGCTTAATACCCGTGGCCACGCTAGGAGCCCGCCCGTGCGCCGCTTGAAACATGTCGCAACGGAAATAGTTGTAGGCAAACACCGCGCAACCCACGGGCGCAATGCCCACCACGTTGTCGTATTCGCCCAAATTTTCGAGCGCCTCGGCGATCAAACGGTGCACGATGCCGTGCGTGCATCCGGGGCAATAATGGAAAGGCGTGTCGTTCAATAGTTTGGGTTTACGAAATACTATTTTATCCACGATGCGCTCAACCTCCCCTCTTTTACATATGCCACCACGTCTTCGGGTTTCATAACGTTGCCGCCCACGCGCGCGAAAATGCCCACTTGCGGGCGCTTTTCGCAATCGTACAAGCCGAGTTTGACGTCTTCGATCAACTGCCCGCAACTCAACTCCACCGAAACAAATTTTTGCGCCGCGCCGTTGCCGAGTTTAGCCAATTCGCCGTAAGCAAAAGGAAACAGCGTTATGGGACGGAACAGTCCCGCCTTGATCCCCTCGGCGCGCAACGCGTCTACCGCCGCTTTGCATATCCGCGCCACGATCCCGTAAGCCACCAACACCACTTGCGCGTCTTGCGTGCGGTAGTGTTCGAACAGCACTTCGTTTTTTGCCATGTCCTCATACTTGCGGGTGAGCTCTCTGTTGTGCTCTTCCAGCGTGTCGGGATTCATGAAAATGGAATTGATCACACGTTGAACGCCGCCGTTGCGTCCGCCGGCCGCCCACGGTTTTGCGGGCAGTGCGGCGGGATCGATCGCCGCGGGGATTTCGGCCGGCTCCATCATCTGCCCCAACATACCGTCGCCCAAGATCATTACGGGGTTGCGGTAGTAGTCGGCACGGAAAAATGCTTTATACGTGAGATCGGCGGCCTCTTGCACCGAGGCGGGCGCGTACACCAATAGGCGGTAATCGCCGTGTCCGCCGCCTTTGGTGGCTTGGAAATAGTCGCTCTGGCCGGGTTGAATGCCGCCCAAACCGGGGCCTGCGCGCATCATATTCATCACAACGCACGGCACTTCCGCCCCCGCTATGTAGCTTATGCCTTCTTGTTTCAAGCTCACGCCGGGGCTGGAAGAACTCGTCATGGCACGCGCACCCGCGCCCGCCGCGCCGTATACCATATTGATAGCCGACACTTCGGACTCCGCTTGCACGAAATGGCCGCCCACTTCTTTGAGCCGCCACGACATATATTCGGGAATCTCGTTTTGCGGCGTGATGGGATACCCGAAAAAGCAACGGCAACCCGCCGCGATTGCCGCCTCGGCGACCGCCTCGTTTCCTTTCCAAAGTTTTTTCATGCCGCTACTTCTCCTTGTGCACTTCGATCACGCAGTCGGGGCACATCGTGGCGCAAAACGCGCAACTTATACACTTGCTTTGGTCTATACATTCGGCCACCCGATACCCCATGGCGTTGGTGCGATCGGAAAGCGCCAATATCTTTTTGGGGCACGCCGTAACGCACAGTTCGCACCCTTTACACAGTTTTTCGTCGAATATCACTTTTCGCATAGCTTTCTCCTCTCGCCCTGCCTCTTATTGCAACAAAAGGGTCGCAAAAGCAACCCTTTTTTTCGTTATACATGCGCCGCGCAATTAAGCGGGATAAACGCTTACTTGCTTTTTGTTGTGCTTGGTTTCGAACTTCACTTTGCCGTCCACCAAGGCGAACAACGTATCGTCGCTACCCAATCCCACATTGTTGCCGGGGTGCACCGCCGTGCCGCGTTGCCGCACCAAAATGTTGCCGGCCAACACGAACTGTCCGTCGCTGCGTTTCACGCCCAAACGCTGTGCCGCGCTGTCGCGACCGTTTTTGGACGAGCCCATACCTTTTTTATGCGCAAAAAGCTGAATATTGATAAACATGTTATTGAACCTCCATTTCTATAAAGTCCGAATAGCCTTCGTATAGATCGGCTATTCCCATACACATCGTTTCCAAGATCACGTCGGCGTCGTGGCGTTCGCTTTCCGATAAATCACGGGGCAACGTTGCCCGTAAAAATCCCACGGCATCGTCGCGTTCCAACGCTACTCGAATGCCCGCCACTGCCATCAGTCCCAGCACCGCCGTCTGCACGATACTGCTGAGCGCCGCGCACACGATGTCTTCGCCTTGCACGCCGTATCCCGTATGGCCGTCGCACGTAACGGAAACGATTTTTCCGCCTTGTTTACGAATACCGACTTTCGTCACAACGGTTTACGCGATCTTTACGATCTTTACGCGCGTATACCCTTGGCGATGTCCGTTCTTTTTGCGCTCGTTCTTTTTCGCCTTGTACTTGAACACGACGATTTTTTTGGCGCGCACAAACGACACGATCTCGGCAGAAACAACCGCTTTCACATCGGCACCGGCCACAACGTTCCCGTTTTCCGACGTCATCAGTACGGGAAACTCCACCTTGTCGCCGACATTGCCGCGCAGCTTTTCCACATCCAAGACATCTCCTTCTTGCACGCGGTATTGCTTGCCTCCGGTCAAAATCACAGCATACATTTTTTGGTACCTCCTCAAGTTAGTATCCGTTAGTAAGGCAGGCAAATCTTTGCCGTTTGAAAGCCTTTTCTAAACGACTCCGCTACAATGATACCACAGCTTGCCCCTTTCGGTCAAGCAATTTCTTTGGCAATAGCAATATATTTTTGCCCATGCAAGAAAATGCAAATAAAAAAAGCGACTTGACAGCCGCTTTGGTAGGAATGAGTGGACTCGAACCACCGACCCCCACCTTATCAGGGTGGTGCTCTAACCTGCTGAGCTACATTCCTTTATGATTAAATCGTATTAAATTGTCTTAAGCACCTTATACTCGCTTCGCTCGTGCTTCGTAGCAGTTGGCAGTGCTCTAACCTGCTGAGCTACATTCCTATAGAAACTATTAAATTGTGGTGGAGGTAAGCGGGTTCGAACCGCTGACCCCCTGCTTGCAGGGCAGGTGCTCTACCAGCTGAGCTATACCCCCACAAAGTGCGCTACAAACAACAGCTTACTTATGATACCAAATATGCGTTGCTTTGTCAAACGATATGTAGCGTTTTCGCTAAAAAAATCGGAAAAAATTTACGGGCGATCTTTGTGCGGTTTATGCTTGCGCTTTCGCGAACGATTGGTGGAATATTCCTCGCTTTTGTCCGTTTGCGCCGCCGTTTCCTCCAACAGTTCCACGTCGGTTATTTCCACCGACTCGCGTTCGAACTCGTCGGGCAATCGAATCTCGTTGCCGAAATCGTCGTAATATTTGGGGTCGTATTCATAGCCCGCGTCTTCTTCCTCGCCGAACAGATCGAACCCGCCGAACAAGCTGTCGAATATGCCGCCCAACCCGCCGAAAATACCGCCGCCGAAGAGGTCGCCGAATATGCTGCCGCCGCTCGCCCGCGACACGTGCACGTCGTCGGGATCCACCACGCGACGGCGCGACGAGGGCTCCTCTTGCTCCTTTTCGATTTTTTCGGGGTCTATGGGCACAATCGAGGTGATCGTGTAACCGCAACGCAAGCATTTGGCGCGGTTGCCCATATCATGCCCGCAGTTTGGACACTTCATGCCGGCTCACTTCCTTATAGCTATACCTTTTATCCAAATAGTACCACTTTAAGGAAAGTTTGTCAAGTGTCCTGCGCGTAGAGATGACAGGCCACAAAGTGCTTGCCGCCGTAGTCTTTGAACTGCGGTTCCACCTCTTTGCAAATATCCATGCAACGACCGCAACGGGTGTGGAATTTGCAACCGCGCGGCGGATTGGCGGGCGACGGGATATCGCCCGTTAAAATGATGCGTTTCATTTTGGTGGACGGATCGGGCATGGGCACAGCCGACAAAAGCGCTTGCGTATACGGGTGCATGGGATTGCCGAACAAATCTTTCTTGGGCGCAAACTCCACCATGTTGCCCAAATACATAACGCCCACCTCGTCGGAGATATGTTCCACCACCGACAGATCGTGCGAAATAAACACGTATGCCAAGTTGTTTTGTTGTTGCAAATCCTTAAACAAGTTGATGACTTGCGCTTGAATGGACACATCCAACGCCGACACCGGCTCGTCGCACACCACAAGTTTGGGCTTTAATGCCAAGCATTTGGCAATGCAGATACGTTGGCGCTGACCGCCCGAAAACTCATGCGGATAACGCTCGTAGTAATGCGTTTGCAAGCCGCATTTTTGCATTACGTCTAAAATATACTCTTTGTATTCGGACTTGGGCACGATATTGTGCACCTTGACCGCCTCGCCGATGATCTCGCCCACCGGCATACGCGGCGAAAGCGACGAATAAGGATCTTGAAAGATCATTTGAAACTGCGGACGCATTTTGCGGAGCGCGGCGCCTTTGAGCTTCGCCAAATCGGTGCCGTTAAAAAGAATACGGCCGTCCGTTACGTCGTTCAAACGCAATATGGTGCGCCCCATCGTGGTCTTGCCGCAACCCGATTCGCCCACGATACCGATGGTTTTGCCGGCGTCTAATGTGAACGAAACGCCGTCTACCGCGCGCAAATATTTGCGGTTTTTGGCTTGCCACGCCTTGTTAATCAAAAAATACTTTTTCAGATTCTCCACGCGGAGCAACGGTTCGTTGTCCCCCGCGGGTTGGGTAGCAACCGCTATATCTTGCCGATCGTTCATTTATTTTCTCCTTTGCCGCAAAGATAGCACGCCACGCTGTGCGTGGGAGAAACTTGCACCATAGGCGGAAAATCGCCCGCGCACTGCGCGCACCGCTTATTGCAACGGTCGCGGAAATAGCAAGTAGACGGCATGTTAATGGGATTGGGCACGTTGCCGGGTATGTTATACAGCTTGTCTACGTTTTTGCCCACAACGGGCTTGCTTTTTTGCAGACCGATCGTGTACGGGTGCAACGGATTATCGAAAATCTCTTGCACGGTGCCCTTTTCCACAATGCGGCCGGCATACATGACCACCACATAATCGGCCATTTCGGCGATCACGCCCAAATCGTGAGTGATAAACATGATACTGCCGCTTATCTTCTCTTTGACGTCGCGCAACAAATCGAGGATCTGCGCTTGGATGGTAACGTCCAGCGCCGTGGTCGGCTCGTCGGCAATGATCAAGCGGGGATTGCAACAAAGAGCCATGGCGATCATAACGCGCTGCCGCATACCGCCCGAAAGCTCGTGCGGATACGATTTATATACGTGATCGGGCATGGCGATTCCCACAAGCGACAGCATTTCCAAACTGCGCTCTTTGGCTTGCTCTTTGGTAGCGCCGTTCACGTGCAAAAGCGTTACCTCATCCAGCTGAAAACCGATAGTGAACACGGGATTCAAACTGGTCATCGGCTCTTGGAAGATCATGGCGATCTCTCTGCCGCGGATCTTGGCGATCTCTTTGGGCGGCAACTTGGCCAAATCGAGCACCTCTTCGTGCTCTTCGTATTTATTCACCATGCGGGGTTTGCCCGACTTTGTGAGCACGGGCACGGATACGGTGTTGCCGTTTTCGTCCGTTTCCTCTTTGGTGAGCGGTTCTTTGCCGATAAGCGTGCGCACGTTGGAGCGAAAGCGGATACTGCCGCTCACGATCTGTCCGCGCGGCGCTTGAATAAGGCGCATCATAGACATGCTGGTGATAGACTTGCCGCAACCCGACTCGCCCACGATACCCACCGTAGCGCCCGACGGAATATCGAACGACACGCCGTTCACCGCTTTTACCACACCGCGATCGGTGTAGAAATAGGTGTGCAGATCCTCGAACTCCGCAATGTTATCGGGGTTTCGCATTTGCGTGACGTAATCCTCGCGGGTATACGCCTTGTTACGCTGTTGCAATTGCTTGATAACGCGGGCGTTTTCTTTGGCGATGTCGTTGGATTCTTTCGCCGATATATAATGATTGTTTTTTTCTTTCTTCATGCTCACTTACTCGACTTGGGATCGAACGCATCGCGCAGTCCGTCCCCTATAAAGTTAAATGCCAAAACCGCAAGAACGATACAGATGCCCGGCGTTATCCACAAAGCGGGATAATAGTTGAGCGCCGTGTTATTGGCCGCCGCGCTGATCATATTGCCCCAAGTGGCGTATGCCGTAGGCAAACCGATATTGAGATACCCCAAAGTGGCCTCGGTCAAAATAATACTGCCCAAACCGAGCGTCATGGATACAATGAGCTGGGGCATAACGTTGGGCAACAAATGTTTTATGATCTTATGCCATACGGGCAAACCGCTTGCCTCGGCGCTCAGCATAAACTCTTGCTCGCGCAACGAAAGTATTTGCCCGCGCACCAACCGCGCCGTGCCCGCCCAACCGAACAGTGTGAGCATGGCCATCATGATATACAATCGCGGCACGTCGGCTATACCTTGCTGTTGCAATGCCACGCCCACGATCATCAACATGGGCATTGTGGGAATACAACTGAAAATATCCACGATACGCATGATGATCTGATCCACCCACTTGCCGAAATAACCGGCCAAGCCGCCGAACAATATGCCTATCAACGTTTCGAGGATAATGACTACAAACCCTATGGTGAGCGATATGCGGCCGCCGTACATCAAGCGGCTGAACACGTCGAACCCCATGGAATCGGTGCCCAACAAATGGCGCGACGACGCGCCCAAATAAGTCACTTGTGGCGTGTACGTTACCACATATACGGTAACGGGATTGCCCTCTTCGTCCACAACGATATCGCCGTTTTCGTCGGTCACATCCACCTCGGTGGTGTATTCGATGATCACGGCATGGTCGGTGTCTTCTTTTTCTTGCTCGCCCCAAATAAAAGGCAAAAACCGCAACGTGGGTCCCAAGAAAGAGAACACGAACAAAGCCAAGATCACAATAAGCCCCACCATGGATAGTTTGGAGCGGAAAAACCGTTTAAGCACCAAACGCGTGGGACTGAGCGAACGCGAAGTGACCGCCTCGATGTCTACATCGTCGTCGGGCAAAACCGCCTCCCCCGCCGCCGTATCGCACGCAACGGAAAGGGGCGCCGCAGGTTGTACGGGCACTTCCACCGCCGCCGACACTTGCTCGTCGGCCGCGGCTTGCGCGCCGATCGTCACTTCTTCCGCGGGCGTTTGGGTTGCCGCGGTTTCTTGCTCGACAGCGGGCGTTTGCGTCGCTACGGGCTTTTTGCGAGGCGCACGCGGCTTGGGCGCCGCCACTGCCTTTTCTTCCGCGGGTGCTTTGGTTGCGGTCGTCGTTTTTGTTGCAGTTGTTTTTGTTGCAGTTGTTTTTGTTGCCGCCGTTTTTTCTTTCTCTACGGCGGGCGTTTGCGTCGCTACGGGCTTTTTACGGGGCGCACGCGGCTTGGGTGTGGTGTTATTATCTGCCATATGCTCCTCCTTATCGCCCTATCTTCACGCGAGGGTCTACCACCGCGTACATCAAGTCGCTCAACAACGTACCTATAACGGTAAGCACGGCAATGAACATGTTGTATCCCATGATAAACGGCACGTCGGCCACCAACAGCGCATCGTATGCGATCTTACCGATACCGGGAATACTGAACACCGTTTCGGTGATCATGGCGCCGCCGAACAACGACGGCAATATGCCCGCCAACATGGTTACCAAAGGTATCATCGTGTTGCGGAATGCATGTTTATACACCACGGTATGCTCGCCCAAGCCTTTGGCGCGCGCCGTGCGGATATAGTCGGCATTGAGCACTTCCAGCGTGTTGGTGCGCGTATACCGCATAAGGCCGCCTATCGACAAGATGACCAACACCAACATGGGCAACACCATATGCCACATCAAGTTGAACGCACGCACGATCCACGGCGTGCCCACCGGCAACGAATCGATCGCGCCGCTCACGGGGAACCACCCCAACTGCACGGCAAAGATACGTATAAACAGCGCCGCCAAAAAGAAAGTGGGCAAACTGATACCGATCATGGCCAACACGGTCACGGTATAGTCGGTCACGCCGTATTGCTTGGTAGCCGCTTTGATCCCTAACGGAATGGCTATCAAAAATTGCAAAACCGTTGCCACCAAAGCAATACCGAACGAGATGCCCATGTTTTTCATGATCACCGTGTTTACCGGCTTTTTGTACTTAAACGACATACCGAGGTCGCCGCGCAAAAGATTGCCAAGCCAAGTGAAATACCCGCCGAAAATAGCCCCCGCTTTGTTCCAAAAAGACGCCGTGCGGTATTTGAGCGTTGCGCCGAACGAAACGCCGTTACAAGAAAACGTGACTTCGGCCAGATCGCCCTCTCCCAACGCTATCGATAAAGTGCCTTTTTCTTGCAACGTCAGCTCTTCGTCTAACGTGATCACCTTGTTTTCGGAGCTATCTTGGTCGTCTTGTTTATCTTGCTCGTCGCCCGAAACCGAAACGCTGCCGCGGGATTTCACGGTGTATATCGCATAGGTGCAAAAATCGCTGCTTTCGGGATTGTCGCTATAGATATACAAACGCGTATTCTTTTTGCCCTCATACGACCCGTGATACCATTTCAGAAAGGCCTCTTCCAGTTTGGCGGGATCTTGCAAATTCCCGTTCTCGTCGGTTGCCTTGTAGAGATCCACATCATACTTATCTTGTTTCTTGGTGTTTTTGGTAAAGCGGACGCCCTCGTATTCGCTCCCCTCGCCCGGCGTGACCGAGAGATAGGCGTCCGGCATAGCCAAACCGTAGATCTCTTTGATACGGTCCACGTCGCCTTGCGTCATGGTGCCTTGACTGAGCGCGCTTTCATACTGCGTGTCGATAAAGTTTGTGGGCATCATGCGGGCCAACGAATAGATGACAACCGAAACACCGAAAAGGATCAGTACAGCCAACAATAGGCGTTTAACGATGTACTTTAGTGTTTGCAATATGTGTTCCTTCCTTCACACAACTTTATCAGTTGTAATTTACTTCCCAAATGCGGGCAAACAACCCGTTGTACGGCGAACGCTTAGCGGGCGGCACCAACGTTTTCTCGTTGATAACATCGCCGTTAAAGGCCGTCATATCCATTCTTTGATAGGCGGGCAATTCCACCGCCAATTCCATGATCACATCCAAAGCATCGGCATAAACTTCTTTACGCAGATCCTTACCCTCTTTGGTGCTATCGTCGTAACTGCGGCCTTCATCGATATATTCGCTCAGCTCTTGCACCAAAGCCAATTCGTCCCTATAAGCAATGCTATTGGCCTTTATTTGTTTGTAGCCCCAATTGTTCACCGAGGTGGCTTGCGAATCGATATGATACACTTGATACAAGTCGGGATCGATCGCCGACGACCACGCGGCCGCCCACACCGCCAACTTGCCGGTGGTAAGGTCGCTGAGCGCGGTAGCGGAATTCACCACTTTTACGGCAAATCCGTGTTTATTTAGGATCTTGGCCGCATTCATGAACACGTTATACAGCGGGTGATCTTTGGTGGAACCGGCAATGGTGAACTGATAGTCCAAGCGGTCTACGCCGAACCCCGTGATCGATTTTTCGTAAACGCCGCCTTTCAAATCATAGCCCGCATCTTTCACCAACTGTTCGATCTCTTGCCCCAAAGCATCGTAAGCATACGACGTGCCGTTGCGGCTTTCATACACGGTTGCGCCCACGGGATACGCCCACGATTGTGTGGTCATGGAACGGTAAATGGGCGTTGCCAACCCGCCTTGGTAATAATCGTTTATAATGCTTTGCAGATCCATGGCTTTTATTATGGCGCGGCGCACGTTGATATTGGGAACAAACCGCGGATTTATGCCCACATAGCCGTAGCCGTTGGCATAAATCTCTTCGTGCTTGATGCCCGCATCGTTCAACATACTGATATTGTCTTGCGTGGCATTGGGATCGCCCACGTCTATCGCTTTGGTGGCGATCGTGTTGATGATTTGGTCGGGATCCACCACATTGTAGCGGAAATATTTGATCTTGGCATTTTCTATGCCGCTGCCCAACGTGGTAAAGTATTCGTTGCGCTCGTAATACAATATATTAAGGTTCTTAAACTCGTCGCCGCTGGTAGCCGCGCCGCCGTTGGCACGCGAGGCCTTATAAACGCCCGCGCCGAGCGGCAACCCGACCTTGGAGGGCGCGTTTATCACGTTGTTCATAAAGTTGATATCGCCGAATTCCAAACCAAATTCGCCTTTACTCTCGTTAAACGCCGCCACATAATCTTTGGTTTTGCCGTTTTTGGGCGTGTAGGTGCCAGAATAATAATGCATGGGCGCCACAATAAACCCGAAGTTCCAGATCGCTTTGGGATCTACGCCGTTAATGGTCACCGAAAGCACTGAATGCGCTTCGCCCAAATCTTTGCCGCTATAGTCTTTGGTAACGGTGCCTTGGCCGTTGATACCGCTGATGGTGGGCACCACGCGATCCAAACCGGCAAAATAAGCGGTTTTGGCCTCGGCGGCAAACTGCGTTAACAATGTGTCGGCCGTAGCCCACGCGTGCACGATCTCATCGAACAAAGTAGCATCTATCGTTTCTATCGTATTGGCTATTTGATCTTTACCGAAAGCATCTTCCACATAGTCCATGGTATCAATAGACACAGCCGAAGGAAAGTAGTTTCCGAAAACCGTATTCACGGCCCATTCTTTTGCGGCCTCGTCGGCTTTCATATCGGAATGTTTTGCTATAAAAGCGTCCAATTCTTTCTGCAGATCGGCGGCAGATTCTTCATCGAGTTTATAGTTGCCTTCTTCGTCTTTCTCGGGTATATCGGTGCCGGGGCGCGTTTGCAACAACTCGGACATTTGCCCGTCGTTCAACAAAAATACTTGCCAAGGTTGGGTAAAGCCCCAATCTTTATACGATTCCATGTTGCCGAGCGTGGTGTTCCAATCGGTATACAATTCTTCGCGAAACAACTTGGCAACCGTGGCCACATCGGTACGCCGTTGCTTTTTTTGCTCCTCCTCCCACCTATCTGTGGGTTTTTCTTCTCCTACACCGCCGGTAAACCGACCAAAGCACTTCACAAACTCCACAAGATCGGTGATATGTTGCGACGCCTCATCTACAAAGCTTTGTTCGAACGAATCGGCCTCACCGTCGGTAACTTCTTTTTTTTGCAAGCGATAATTTTTCAACCCCACGATATCGGTGGAATATATGGTAGACGAACCGGTATAGGCGGGATCGAGATATACATAGAGATTAAACAGAACGTCTTTAATGGTGAGCGGCGTTCCGTCCGAAAATTTGATGCCGTTTTTGATTATAAATTCGTAGGTCGTGGTTTCCACATCCCCGTTGGCATCGTGTTTGAGAACGGTGCGGTAGTCTTTTACCACCGTGGGTTCGTTGTCGCCGCAAACCACATTGCCCTTTTCATCCGAACTGAGCATGCTGACTTGCGTCATGCTGATCACCGTGGAATCGGGCAACGCCGTGGAAAAGAAAGGATTGAACACGCCGTCGGGCTGCGCCAAACTCATAACGAGCGGACGGGTTTCGGGATCGTATTTTTGTTCGCCGTTCCCCTTGGTATCTTTGCACGCAAGCGCCGAAAAAACCAACGCCGCCGCAATGCCCATCGTTAACAACTTTTTCCAAACTTTCATTATTCTCTATGCCTCCGTATCTTCTATCACTTCTATTTTGCTGAAATCACACGTATCCATGCCGATATACTGCTCGCCGCTCACGCAAATGGGTTGCAACGCGGCGGCGTCGCCCTCTTTTTTGAGAACGCCCGAAACGGTCACATTGGTGACCTTTGCCCCCTCTACGATCTTATAGGCAAACAACGCAGCCGGTATGGGCACTTTGGATTCGAAAACTTTCACGGTGACTTGCACGTTTGCAAACGTGATATCATGGATATTGGCGGTTCGCAATAACGTTCCGAACAACGCAAGATTTTCGATATCGCGTATGTTGTTTTGCTTAACAACGCAACTGATATTTTTTAATACCGCGCCGTTGCCGTTGATCTCGCCGCCGAACTCCAACCGCGGCGTGAACGCCACGCCCGTAAAGTCGAGTTCTTTGCTCACTTCGGTATCCACATAAATTTTGGCGCTTGCTCTATATGCGCTCGCAAACTCTTGCGCCGTGGAAACGATGCTCCAATTCTCGCCCTTGATAAATCGAGCATAAATGGTTATGTCTTCTTCGCCCATTACGATAGGGAAAACAAACCGCTCAGTGAGTGCCTTGTCTGCATAATAATCGTAGAACGTGTGTCCTTCCACCTTGGGATCGTTGCGCATAAACGTTTTTTCGGCGACCTCGCGCCCTATCAAAAAGCTTTTTGCGGCGATCTCTTCGTCGCCGTACATTAGGTGAATGGTGGGCTTTAACACCAACTGCGCATACAACGTAAGGTTTTCGGTAACCACGTCGGTAGCAAAGTTCCAAGGTCTGCCTAACGCCACGCTACCGTCCTCGTTTTTCACAACATTGCCGTTTTGGTCGTATTGCGCGGTATACCAACCTTGCACCGCATACCCCTTTATCTGCAATTCCCTAAAACGCGATTGCCCGTAGTTGTCGCTATCCTCTTTGGTGGGTTGCATGATACGCTGCCCCGCCATAGCGCCCAAATATTGGTCGTCGTACTTTTCGGAAAGTTGCAGATGCGCCGTGTTGTAATTAAACGTTACCAAATAGTCGTAGTGCGCGGCTCTTCTGCTATTGCATCCCGACAAGCACCCCACGGCCACAACAACGCATAAGCCTATTAAAATTGTCAAAAACCGTTTTCTCATCATGTTAACCATAAGAGTACCAAGCAAGTGGCAATGCCGAATCCCAACAATACGATAAGCAACCGAGGCAACATAACGGCGAACATCGCGCGCGTTATTTTTTTACGTTCCTCTTTGCTCAGTTCGATCCGCTCGCGCCTTTCGGCGCGCCGACCGCCCACACCGTCCATCGGCGCCACTACTCTGCCGTCGTCCCAGTCGTTCTGTGTCTCCTTTTTCCTTTTCATTTTTCTATTTCAATACCAAAGCGCTTTATGCGCGCGCCGCACGCGTCGTTTCGGGCACAAATCCGCCCGTTACATTGACGGCCGCCGCCGAACGCCACCAATCGTAGTATTCGGGATACACGTTCAGCGTATTGCTTTGCGCGCCGAGTTCACCGCTCTCGGCGGGCGTAAATAGGAAATACCCTTGCCCCATTCTGCTATAAAGCTTATACACGGGTTTGCCGTTTGCGGTTTCTGCTTGCGCATACAGCACGGTCGCGCTCCCGTAGGCCTCGCCGCTGTCGGCAACCGTGTCGCCGTTTTCATTGCGCAAGATCCGCAAGGTGCCCAATCCGTAGCCCGATGCGGTAAACTCACCCGTGCATACCCCGTCGGCATCGTAGATCTTATATGTTTTGCCTTTCATTTCGTCGGGCAACAACATATCACCCGCATGCAAACTGCCGTCGAACGAATCGTAGAAATTGGGCACAAAACATTGCACCACCGTGCCGTCGTCCGAACGGAACGTGTATTCATATAAGTTGTAATACGACGTACTGTCTGCATACACATTGGCCACGGGTTCGTCGGACGATATAACGTAAGAACCCTTTATTGCGTTGCCTTGCGCGTCGGTATACACGGCTCTGCCGAAACCGCTCAGCTTGATGGAAACGTCGCCGCTCGTGAGCGTTACGTCCGCCTCTTGCGAATAAAAGGGCGCATAGTCGGCCAAATCGGTGGTTTTCACAGTGCCGTCGGTAAAGGTAAACGTATAGTTATTGTCTGCTTGCGTATACGAAAAATACTCGTAATAGCGCATATTGCCATCCATATATACGTGTTCGCCGTATCCGACAAACTCGTATTGCGGCTCTTGCCCGTTCTCCGCCGAAACTTGTTGGCTGTAGCGCACCATAATATAGTAGTCGTCTATCAAGTTGTCTTTATCCACTTTATACTGCAAGCCTACCGACGTAAACAAGCGGTTATACAAATGGTAGTTGGCTTTGTCGCTATCGTAACGGAAGGAGGCGCGCGCATACATTTTACGCAGATAGTTGCCGTCCACGATATTTTCCGCATATCCCGTAAACGTTACCACGATATTGCCGTGCGTGGCAACATATGTTGCATCGCCGAATGTATCATCGGTTTCATACGTGCCGTCTAAAATGATCCAATTGTTGCGCACCACTTGCAAGTTATGGGTTTTTTCGTCTATAAAGATCTGCACAAAACCGTCCGTTGTGGTATACATGCCGAACAACTGCTCTTGTGCGGCCTCCGTAAACGTTCCGTGCAACACATTGTCGCCGTCGGGATTTTGGGGATCGGGCGTATACACGAATTCACGGTCGTCGCCCACCGCTTGTTTATGAGCATCGTACTGACGGTAAACAAACGTGCGGGGCGATCCGTCTATATACTGTTGCGTGATCTCGCCCGTTGCGCCCACGGCGCCCGCCGCAAGCGGCACCATTTGGCCGTTTTCCCACAAGCCGATCTGCCCCCACTTGTTTTCTTCAAGATAAATCGTGTTTTTATCGCCCGCTTGGAACATTTCTTCGCCCGGTTGCGAAACGTTGAACGTTTCCACGCGCGCGTTGTTCGCATAGGCATAGCCGCACTGCAACACGAATTTTTCGGTCAACAAGAAGGTGGCCGTGTAGATCTCGGCATCATACCAAACGTTTTCGGTTTCCTTTTGCCACTTGCCCACCAATTCGGGGATACCGAACCCGATGCGGCCGTAGGGATCGGAAACGATCACCATGTGTCCGCGCGAAAAATACATGCAAAGGTCAAAGCCGTTTTCGCCTTCGTAATAGTAGCGCTTGCTCTCGTTTCCCGCCACCTTGGCTTGCGCCGTGGGATAGGCGGAAGAAAGCGTATTTTTGCCCGCTTGCAGATCCGTATTGTTTTCGAAATAGAACACCGTGCCCGCGTTGCAAGTTTCCAAAAGGTTAGGCGTGCCGTCGGCGCCAAGTTCCAAACCGTTGAACGCTTTCGCGCCGAGCGAGGGCAACGTTTGCCCCTTAAAGAATACTTCGGTAAGGGCGGCGCTGTAAGCAAACGCCCCCTCGCCGATCGTTTGCACACTTTTACCCACGGTGACCGACGCCAAATAAATGCATTGCGAGAACGCGTCGTTGCCGATAGAAACGCAAGAATCGGGAATGATCAACCGTTGCAACATGTTGAGCGAGGAAAACGCCTCCTCGCCGATCGTTTGCAACGAATCGCCGAACGAAAGCGAAGAAACCGAATAGTTGTTGGCAAACGCTTGTTTTCCGATCGTTTTAACCGCGGTAAGTTCGCCGATCGTTTCCATACGGCTCACATACCGACTGTTGGCCGAAACATAACCGAAGAATGCTTTTTCTTCGAACGTTTCCACGCCCGACAGCCATTGCATGCGATAGGCCGTATCCGTTACCGAATCGTAGCCGATACGGTGGCAACCCTCGAAAGCGCTTTTTTCCACCGTTTTTACGGGGTAGCTCTCGCCGCCGTTTGGTTCGGCCGTGGGATAAACGACCACTTTTTCCAATCCGAACGCATAATAGAAAGCGCCTTCGGGAATGGCGGTAACGGTATCGTTGAGCGTGACCACGCGCAACGAACGCGGGATAAAGAACGAACCGCTGAGCGTGCTCTCGTCTATCTGCGCCTCGTTATCCACATCGACGATCGTATACGAGAACGTGTTGTCGGCATACGACGCCGCGCCGAAAATATAGCCCAAAAACGCATTGCCGTCGCGACTGCCGCCGATAAACGGCACCGTTAATCTTTGCAAACGGTCGCAACCGGCAAACGCGCCGAACCCGATATCGGTGTAAGACGCGGGCACCACCACGTCGGTGAATTCGGCGTCCTCAAACGCATAATCGGCCACTTGTTGGGCGGTGTCGGGCAACGTTACATGATCGGACGAACCGATATAGGCATACACCGTGCCGTTTTCCACCACAAAGTCTTCCACCACCGAGTTGGGCGTATAGTAAGCATACAACGTTACGTTTTCGCCCTTTACGGCGGTAAGATTGCGAATATCGCCTTGCAAGGTGAAGTCGGCCGCATCCGCGTTTTGCTCGGTGGCCCAACCCGCGAGCGTGAAACCTTCGCGCGAGAATGCGAACGCCTCTGCGGGCACGTTTACCGCTGCGTCGTACACGGCGTCTACCGTAACGGGCACGCCCACTTTGCCGCGGCCGTAATGGAACGTTACCGTGTAGGTATTGGCTGCAAACTGCGCGTACACCTTGGTGTTTTTGCTCGGCAATTCGGCCGAGGTAAACGGCTCGCCTTTGGCGGTGGCCCACCCCGTGAACGTGTAACCCGTTTTTACGGGCAAAGGCACGTCGCCTATCTGCTCGCCCGATTTACCCGTGAATTCGGCCACCGTTTCTTCGCCGTTGTAAAACGTTAAACGCACGTTGCCGTTGGTGCATGCGGCTAAACCGAGCACGCATGCCAAAAGGCATAACAGCAACGCCAGCGCTAAACTTTTGGTTTTATTTTTCTTCATCTTGGGTCTGTTCTCCTTGCTCGATGTCGCCGTTTGCTTGCTCGTCGGCTTGCAACGTTTGGGACTCGGTCGGTATGTTTTGTTCGCTTTTCGTTTTCGTGTCGGCACTTGTTTGCGCCGCGCCGCCGTTTGTTGCGTTTTTACGTTTACGCAACAATAGCACTACCGCCGCCGCCGCGCCGCCCGCAACCAATACGACCGCGATAACGATGCCCGCTATGGCGCCGCCCGACAGAGCGGACGAAGTTTTTTTCCAGCGCGCCGTAAGCGTTAGATCCGCATTGACGGGCGTATTGAAATCGAACAGTTCGTCGCCGTTATACCACCCCTCGAACGCATACCCTCTGCGCTTGGGATCGGTCGGCTTTTCCACCTTTGTGCCCGACTCTACTTCCAACACGCGATCGCGCACGCCTTTGCCGGTAAACGTTACTTTATGCGCCACATACACGGTAACGCTTATATCGAATGTTTGCGAAAGGCCGTTATACGCAACGGTGACTTCGCGGTCGTCCGCCGTTAAAACGGTTTTGTCTACCGTGTAGTTCGATATTTCCTCTTCCGAAGTATCGTTGTAAACAACGGCCACGCGCAACCCCGTTGTGTCTAACGTGTCGCCCACATAGTAGCGGAGCTTATCGGGTTGCGACAGAATCTTGAGCGATACCGCTTGGGCGGGTTGCCCGAACTTGGCACGGGCGGCGCGCACCGCGCTTTCCGCCTCGATCAGCTTGTTATAAGAAGTAACAAACTGCAACTGACGCGCGTCTACAATGGCGTTGTACAACGCACGCGCGGGTTTTACAAAGTTATCGTGCAGTTCGTTCAGCTCGGCCAAACTGCCCACGGCGGCGATAGCGGCCGTATCGGGCAAGTTATTCAAGGCGTTTATCGTGCGAATGGTGGTTTCGTCGGGTGCATACGCCGAAAGCGTGCGCGACTCGAAGAACGACGACCAAATCAAGTTATCGTAGCCCGCGCCGTTTTCGGGATAGGTAATGTGCAACCCGAACTTGGGCGGCGTATAGGTGCCGTTCATTTCGCTGAGACGGTCTGCCTCCACGATCTTGGCCACGTAATCTTTGAAGTTGGCATAGAACACTTGCGAACGCAATTGATTGCCCGAAGAACCGAAAATCTTACGCAAGATATCCGACGACGGCAACACGGACGCGTCGACATACTCCGATTCCAACACGGGCGCCGCCACGCTGCGGAACGTAAAGTCGTTTACGGCGGACGCATAGAACGCGCGACTGCCCACGCTCTTCAATTCGTACGGCATGGTAACTTTTTTAAGCGATTTTACGCCGTAGAACGCATCCGACTCAATGCGCACCGTGCCCGTGCGCACATCGTAACTTTCGCCCGATTTGGCGGCGGGATATTGCAACAACGTGTAACCGTTTGCCACGCGCGCATACAACACGCCGCTGTCGGCAAAGTATACTTTGTTGTCTTTAGACACCGTGAAACTCGCAAGCGTTTCGATATCGGCAAACGCGCCCGCGCCCATCGATTCTTTTTGTATGGTCACGGCCTCGTATTTGCCCGAATTATATTTATAAATAAGCACATCCGTTTCGCTCGTGTAGCTTTCCAACGCGGCCGAAAGCGAAACGTTTGTAAGCTTGGTGCCGCTGAACGCATTGACGCCCAACCGACGCGCCGACGGCAACGTTACGGTACGCAAAGCCGACGCATAGAACGCGCCCGCGTCGATCGTTTGCGCCCGGGGCAACGTTACGTTTTGCAAGTTTTCGGTGTAAGCAAAGGCCAACGCGCCCACCGTTGTGGCGCCTATATCGAAAGCGCGCGCAGACTGTTGGGTGATCGCCGTTTGGAAGAACGCTTGCACGCCGATGGTTTCCGTTTTGCTTAAGTCCACGGTAGTCAGCGCGGTGCAATTGCGGAACGCGCCGTCCCCCACGGTTTTGACCGAGGCGGGCAACGTTACCGATTGGAGCGTATCGTTTTGCGGCGCAAGCGAATCGGTCATGAGGTAGGCCCCCACCACCGTAGCGCCGTCGGCAAAGACAAGCGAAGTCAACCGCGTGCCGGCGAATACAAACGATCCCATTTGCGTGACAGCGGGCACATCGAAACTCGTAAGCGCACTCGCATTGGCAAACGCGCGGTCGCCGATAGACGTGACCGAGGCGGGCAACACGATCGACGAAAGGTTTTGCGCATTCTCGAACGCGCTGTTCCCCACCGATTGCAACAGACTGCCGCCCGCAAAGGCAACGCTTTGCAACGCCGTGCAACCCTTAAACGCATTGTTGCCCAATGTTTGCACCGAGGCGGGCAACGTGACGGACGAAAGCGCAACGCAATCTTCAAACGCACCGTTGCCGATCGCGGCAAGGTTGGCACTCTGCCACGTTACCGTTTTTAACTGCGTGCAACCCTTAAACGCATTGTCACCCAAACGAGTGAGCGAGGCGGGCAACGTGACAGACGCAAGATTTTCGCAACCGTCGAACGCATGCGCCCCTATCTCGGCGACGTTGCCGAGAGAAATAGACGAGATCGCTTTGCCCGCAAACGCGCCGTTGCCGATCACGGTAACGGAGGTAGGCAAAGTAACGCCCGAAACGCCGTCGGGGATCAACACGATCTCCGTTTTGTTTTTGTTATACAGCACGTTGCCGTCTGCGGCATAATTCGTATTGCCGCTTGCCACGGTAACGGTATCGAACGCGGGATCGCCGCCGAACGCTTGCGCGCCCGTAAAGGTGAGCAATGCCTTGTCGCCCAACGTAAGCGACGCAAAGTTTTTGCAATCGGCAAACGCATACGATCCGATACGCACGTTGGCATCGATCGTTACGCCCGTAAGACCCGAACCCGCAAACGCGCTCTCGCCTATCGACAGCAGATCGCCCACAAACGTGACGTTTTGCAATGCGGAACAACCGTAGAACATGCCGTTGGGCACCGAGCGCATGGGATACCCGTTGGCGGGCGAACCCGTGGTCACCGTTCCGTCTTCGCCTATCACGATATCGTCGGTCATGTTTGCATACAAGAGCTCGGAAAGCGACACGCACCCGTCGAACATATAGGCAGACGCACCGGTGGAGGCCGAAAGCACTACGCGTTCAAGCGACGTGCAATTTTTGAACGCGCGCTCATACGCCACGGCAACGCCGCGAATGTCCAAACCTTTCAACGACGTACAGCCGTAGAACGCCTCTCTGCCCAGCGTGGTCAAACGCATGGAATTTTGGATATAAGAAAGCGACGAACAGTTATAGAACGCACGATTGCCTAACGTGATGGTGCCGTTCATGATGTCGCCGGGGTGTTCCTCGTCTTCGAACGGTTCCAAAATGATCTTTTCGAGATTGGTACAGCCCGCAAACGCCTCGGTGCCGATCACGGTAAGCTCGCTGGGAATGCGTATCCACCGCAAATTGGTGCAACCCTTAAACGCGTTTTCGGGGATCTCCCGCAATGTTTTGGGGAACGTCACGCTCGTGATCTCCGTATTGCCGGCAAAGCAATCTTCGTCTAAGCTCATAACATTGAGTTCGTCTTCGATCACAACGTCGTTGGGGCCGTGATACTCGAACAGCGTGTAATTGACAATGCGGAAACCGCTTACCACGCGCACTTGCACCGTGGCGGTCACGCGGCTGTTATCGGCGGAGCGCACCGTTACGTAGGCCGTACCTTTTTTGTGCGTTTGCACCAAACCGTTTTCGTCCACGGTGAGCACCGATTCGTTGCTCGATTCCCACAAAAGCTTTGCGGTATCTTGGGCATACCACGGGGTGACGTCCGCTTGCATTTGCAATTGGATGTTGGGGTACAGTTCCAACACGCTGCCCGCCGTGAGCGACTGCACGTATTTGTCTTTGTTGATCACGGGACGGAAAGTCAATTTTTCGGGCGAGGGCGCGGAAACTTCGCGGCCCGCCACTTTCACGCGAATCTGCACTTTGGTAAGCCCGTTCCCGTCGCGCACCGAAACGATAGCGGTGCCCGTCTTTTTGGCAAACACCTCGTTTTCGTAGGCGTCGGCAACGCTTGAACTGCTGCTCGACCAATTGAGTTTATACGAATACGTATCGTCGGGCGTGGTAGTCGGTTTTAACGTATAGGACTCGTTGGGTTGCAATTCGAGCGAATACACGGGGTATTCGTATTTCACGGGTTGGCCGTTGATAGACGTGGTGGCGCTTTGCACGCCCGTCTGCACGAATTGGGGGCCGTCTTGCTCAAACGACAGCGTATCGCAATAGTTAGTAGCTTTATCCAGATCGAGGCGATACAACGTTTGGTTCATGGCGTAGTCTTCTACCGCCAAGTAGATCTCGTCGTGAAATTTTTCGTAATAATCGGTTATTTCCACCGACACCTTGCTTAAGGAATTGGCGGCCGAATACACGGGCACGGCATGCTCGGTCAACAATGTTAACTCGTTATTTTGCAGATAGCACGGCAAAACGGCTTGCACGTATTGATTGTCGTGCACGTTGATATCCAAGTAAATGCGATACTTGGTCACTTTGTTTTCGGTGTACGGATCGAAACGCACCGAATAAGACTGAATGGTGGGCGCCTCGTAATCGGTATGGAAATTGAATTCAAACGAATCGTTGTTTGCCTTGCCGTCTTTCCTATCCCAATCGATGGTGCCTTGCACTTTGAGCGTGTATTCGCGGTTGTTGGGCAGTCCCCAAACGTCGGGGCGCAGATCGATATTGATAGGCGAACCCATGGTATTGCCGCTGTTGGCATACGATTTGCGCACGTTGTGCTCGGTCTTTTCGTACACCACTTCCCCCGTTACCGTATCGGTAATGGTCACGTCCATGGTTTTGGCGCCGCGCAACAATCCGCCGTACAGCATATACAGCTCGTAAATGGTGCGACTGCCCGGTTGGTCGTACATGGAAATGGCCGCTTTGGCCGCATCGGGGAAGATCTCCACGTCCTCTTCGGCTTGCGTATAAATATACCCGCCGAGCGGCAAAATGTATTTTCCGTCGTCGTACATGCCGAGCGGCGTGGTCGCCCGCGCCGAGGCCTTGGGTTTATCCACCTCTTCTATGCTTTGGTCGGCATCGGTCACCGCCAATTCGTAAATGGAATAATCGAAAAGAGGCGCGTCGCTCCAATCGCCGTAAAATCCCAAGAAGGGCAACGACAAGTCGATTCCGCCGTTGGCTTTATCGGTGGAAAGCAAACGGAAGTAGCCTTCCACATACATACCGTTGGCAAAACTTTCGTTCAAATACGCTTTGTCGGCGTCGGTCAAGCGCACCGTTACGGTGATGTCCACCGTTTTCCCCGCGCCCACTTTGATCTCGGCGCCTTCTTTGCCGTTCGTAACTTCGGTTACGGCGCCGCTTGTGGAAAAGCGCACGTCGGCATCGTTGAACATATAGGCGCTTTCTTCCACCGTTTTTTTGTTGAGCGCCAACGTTTCGGTAAACACATACGACGAGAACGTATACGAAAGCGTTTTATCCGATGTATTTTGCAAGGTGAACGTGTCGGTATACACGCCCGTGCGCTGTGCGTCGTCGCCAAACTCGATCTTGGTCTTGTCGGCATACGAACCCTCGCCGTTCGGCACCATCAAATAGGCCGGCGTAGCGATCGCCGAAAGGATATTGCCTAAGCCCGCGCCTTGTTTACGCGGCGAATAGGGATTGCCCACGGGGTTGACGGCAATGGTAGCCGTGCTCATCAAACGGCGCGTTACCAACGCATTGAGATCCACCCCGCGCATATCGGGATTGCTCTTTTGCAGATTTTGGCGCAACAAAGCGACCGCACCCGCCATATTGGGCGCCGCCATACTGGTGCCGCTGAGCGAATCGTAACCGCCCGGCACCGCGCTGTAGATCTCGCCGCCGTGCGCGGTGATCTCCGGCTTTAACTGCAAGTCGGGCGTAACGCCCCAACTGCTGAACGACGACATAAACGGCCCCGCCGCGTATTCTTTGTTTAGCGTGATCTTGCCGCGCGACGATACCGCGTTGGTCACCATAGCGGTGCCCGCATTGAAATCGATGGAACATGCGGGGATGGGATCTTCGATATCGGCAAGCGACATGCGGATCTCGCCCGAAAGATGGTTGTAAATGATAACGGCCGCCGCGCCCGCATTCATGGCGTTGCGTACTTTATCGGAGAACGATATATCGCCGCGCTTTACCAAAGCGATGGTTTTGCCGCCCGCCAAAGCGCGCCGCACCGACGCGGTATAGTTGCTGTTGCGCCCTACGCCGGGCACCACCACGTAGTCGAGTTGCAAGTTGCCGCTTGCGTCTACGTCGGCGGCAAACTTTTTCATCACCTCGTCTACAAATTCGATCTCGTTGGAATACAGATCGGCGGCGTTGGTGATAAACGCAACGCTCTCTTTTTCGCCCGAATTGGCCACGAAATAGGGCGACTGTTGCCCGTTGATACTGGCCACCGAAAGCGAGCCTGCATACGTAGAGGGCGAACCCACCGTGCCCGAATCGGGGTTGGTGGCAAGGTTCAAGCCGTTGCCGCCGCCGTTGCCCGAACTCGATTCGTTGCTGGCCGCCACGATCAAGCTGATGCCCGTTTCGCGCACTTGTTCATACACGCTTGTCAGAAAATCGTCGGTATCCTCCGAAGTGAAACCGCAAGACGTGCCCAGACTCATGTTGATAACGTCTACGCCCAAAACGGCGCAGTCGTGCACTGCCGCCAAAATATCCGCCGAATCGGCGCCGCCCAACATGATGCTGTCGAGGTCGTCGGTGAACACTTTCATGATAACCAATTGCGCTTGGGGCGCCACGCCCACAAACGTTTCGTCGCTGCCCTCTTCGCCCACTTTCTTGTTGTCGTCGCGGCCGCCGATAATGCCCGCCACGTGCGTGCCGTGGTTGGAATAGGAAGGATACACGTTGGCGTCGTTGTCGGCATAGTCGAACGCATACGGCACTTTGGCGTTCACGTACACGTCGGACACTTGCAACGAAGGCACGCGTTCTTTGGCCAACAACTTATCGAAATTTTCGGCAATGTCGTTTTCGTGCCACAAATCGTTTTGCTCGTCGGGCATGGTTTGGAACGCGGCATGGGTATAATCGAGGCCGGTATCCAAAATGGCCACTTTCATGCCCTCGCCGCTCTCCTCGATACCGTCGGTGTTATAGATACCCGTGGAATACACGTTGGCGTTGTTGTTGGAAACGGTGTATTCGGGCACCGCGTAGGTGTTGCTGTAGTATACGCCCTCCACGCCGTCTATCTTTTCGATCGCGGCAACGTCGTCGTACGAAACCTTTACGGCCACGGCGTTGGCGATTGCCGTATACGCATATTTGAACTCATAGTTTATGCCTTTGCGGCGCATGGCGGCCAACACTTTGTCTTGCCGCGCGGACACCGAATCGGTATAGCGGTTGCCTTCCGCCGACGCGACAAACTCCGAAAACGCCGCGCTACGGTCTTTTTCCGCATAACGGTCGTATACGCTGTCGCCTTTTATCTGCACGATCACATTGCCTTCGCCTTTTTCGGGGAATGTGTTTTTTTGCACCGACGAATTATATTGCGATTCTTTTATAGCGTCAAGACTATACTGTCCCGTAACGTCTTCGAGATCGGTCGCCGCCGCGAGCACGGGGCCGGACGCCCGACTTGTCCCAAATCCGAACAGCCCAAAACCGGTGCTGCCGAATAACACGGCGCACAAGCCGAGAGCGATGATCTTAACTTTCCAACTTTTTGTCATGGGTAATTTTACCTTTCGGTCCGCTGCCTGCGGTGATAGTTTAGCCGTATACTACGGACAGTATACTATAAGTATACTAATATAATTATATTCTATTTCGAACAAGCTGTCAAGTGCAATGCCCTTGTAAACGATACAAAAACAAACGAACATGCAAAAAAGGCTATAGGTATACCCTACCGATAGCCTCTTTGCCAGATCCGTTTATTGTATTGTTTTGCGAGATTGTATCTTACAGTCCCGCAAAATATTTGATGGTGCGCACCATTTGGCTGGTGTACGAATTCTCGTTATCGTACCACGAAACCACTTGCACTTGATACAGCTCGTCGCCGATCTTGGACACCATGGTTTGAGTGGCGTCGAACAACGAGCCGTAACGCATGCCGATCACGTCGGACGAAACGATGGGGTCCTCGTTATAGCCGAACGATTCGCTCGCGGCCTTTTTCATGGCGGCGTTGATACCCTCTTTGGTCACGTCCTTGCCCTTTACAACGGCGGTAAGGATAGTGGTGGAACCGGTGGGCACGGGCACGCGTTGCGCCGAACCGATGAGCTTGCCGTTCAATTCGGGAATAACCAAGCCGATCGCTTTGGCGGCGCCCGTCGAGTTGGGAACGATGTTGGCGGCACCCGCTCTTGCGCGGCGCATATCGCCTTTGCGGTGCGGGCCGTCTAAGATCATTTGGTCGCCGGTATAGGCGTGAATGGTGCTCATGATACCCGACTGCACGGGCGCGTAATCGTTGAGCGCTTTGGCCATGGGTGCCAAGCAGTTGGTGGTGCACGAAGCGGCGGAGATTACTTGATCGTCTTTATTCAAGGTCTTCTCGTTCACGCTGTACACAATGGTTTTAAGATCGTTGCCGGCGGGCGCGGAGATGATAACTTTTTTGGCGCCGGCGGCAATGTGCGCCATCGACTTGTCTTTGGAGCAATAAAAGCCCGTGCATTCAAGCACTACGTCTACGCCCAACTTGCCCCAAGGCAGGTCTTGCGCTTTGGGCATGGCATAGATGGTGATTTCTTTGCCGTCTACGGTAATCGAGCCGGGCACTTTCACGGTTTTTCCGTCTTCTTCGTAAACGGGTTCTTTGGACGCCACGGTGTGCGTGTTCTCGCCGATCTTGCCGCAGTAGCCGCCTTGCGCGGTGTCGTATTTGAGCAAGTTCGCAAGCATAGCGGGGCTGGTCAGATCGTTGATCGCCACGATCTCGTATCCTTTCGCTCCGAACATCTGACGGAACGCAAGACGACCGATTCTACCGAAACCGTTGATGCCGACTTTGACTACGTCTTTGTTTGCCATATTGTTTGTTCTCCTCCGAACATTTTTTTATTTGCACATATATGATATACTGTTTTTACGTATTTTGCAAGCGATTTTACCGTGCTTTTCGAAATTATCCCCGCCTTTTCCCGCCGAACGGGCAGCCGAGGGCCGCTACAAATTCAACTCTTTCATGCGCGCGAGCACGGCAAACGCGGGCACGTTATACCTTTCGGCCATATTTTCCACCACAAAAGGCAAGTGTTTTTGCTCGTCGAGCGTGGCGCGGTTGATATGCAAATAGGCATACAATACCATGGTTTGCCGCTTGAACCCGTTTTTGGGCATAAGCAATTTGAGCGCAAAGCGCGCCGCGCTCTCTTCTTTTAAGAAAATATCGTCCGCCGCCGCGTCCAATTCTATGCGCTTGCCGTTATGCGAGGCAACGCTGTGCAGTCCGAACGACAGTTGCGCGCCGTCGTCTTGATCGTGTTTGGCGCCGAAATACAACGCCTCGGCGCACATGAGCGCCAACGCAAAGTTATACAGTCCGCCCTCTCCGCGTTCGATTATATCCCGTTCGACCACCGCCGCGGGCGTAAAAAGATCGAGCGCGCCCGCCGCCGTATACACGCGTTGCGGCTCGAATGCCACCATGCCCAACGCTTGCGTGCAATCGCCCGTTATGTATTCGCAATGCACGGCAAGTCCCAAAAAACGGGCTAGGCGCGCCATATCCACCGCCCGCCCGTCCAGCGCCGCGCGGTCGAACCGATATAATAGATAGCCCGCCGTATCTTCGGCCATGTATTTGGCGCCGAAATGCAGTTTGATGTTGCCCGCCAGCCCGATCATTTCTTGGCGTATAAACGGCTTTGCCAATGAAAACGCTTGGCGCCCAACCGCGCAAAAAGCACGTCGTGCAAGTCGCGACGCGTGCCCATTCGGAACCCTTTGGCGTCTAATATATAGGTCTGCGCGCCCACATGCAAATAAAACGCCTCTTCGCGCTCATACGCTTTGGCGATCTCGTCGTATGAAAAGCGCACATCTTGCGCCGCCGTGTATTTATTGGATTGGTTCACCATGATCGCGTCGGTAAACCGCACGATCTGCGTGGTTTGGTTTTGCACCGCCGCCGACTTGCGCACCATGTTGCGCACCCAAAAGTGAGAAATCGCCAGATAGGCAACGGGCACCGCCGCCGCAATACAGAGAACGGGCACGCCGCAAACCACGCCCAAGCCGTCCACAAACAAACAAGCTATGCCCGCCGCCGCCAATACCGTCATCACAACCAACGGCAACCACAAACGCCGCCGCGATTGCGCCGCGTTGCACTTTTGCAACAGCGCTTCGCTCCATATGGTTTTTACTTCGATCATGCGTTTTTATCCTTTTTCTTAGGTAGACAAGCGCCTTGTTACCGCAAATTTTCGGGATTGAGGCACTGCAGTTCGGGCAGAACGAACCGTCCGTCTTTACGAACGAGCACGCCGTCGAACCAAATTTCGCCGCCGCCGTATTCGGGCGTTTGAATGAGCACCAAATCCCAATGCACCGCGCTCTTGTTGCCGTTGAAAGCATCGTCGTAGCTGGCGCCCGGCGTAAAATGTATCGATCCGCATATTTTTTCGTCAAACAAAATGTCGCCCATGGGTTGCGTAACGTAAGGATTTACGCCGATTGCAAACTCGCCCACATACCGCGCGCCCTCGTCGGTATCGAAAATAGCGTTGCACTTTTCGGTAAAATTGCTTGTGGCCTCCACGATCTTGCCGTTGCGAAACACCAGCCGCACGTCCTCGAACTTGATGCCGTTTTCTATGCTGGGCGCATTGTACCGGATTACGCCGTTCACGCTGTCGCGCACGGGCGCGGTATACACTTCGCCGTCGGGAATGTTCATTTCGCCCGCGCATTTGATGGCGCCGATCCCTTTGATGGAAAAGGAAATATCGGTGTCGCGCGCCACGATGCGCACTTTGTCCGTTTTGTCCATGAGCGCTTTGAGCGCATCCATGGCCTTGTCCATTTTGGAATAATCGAGATTGCACACGTTAAAGTAAAAATCTTCGAACTGTTCGGTGGACATGCCCGCCAATTGCGCCATGGAATCGGTGGGATACCGCAAAACCACCCACCGCGTTTTGCACACGCGGGTGTCGTGGTGCACGGGGTGGCTGTAAAGCACCGAATATTTTTCGGTCTGCGCCGCGGGCACGTCGCTCGTTTCGTACGAATTGCGCGCGCCGCGCACGCCTATATAGCAATCCATGTCTTGCATGCGGTAAATATCGTATTTGCAAAGGTTTTCGAAATACGTTTCGTCGCCGCCCAACAGCAGCGCGCGTTGCACTTTGTTGTCGCGCAACTCCACAAAGGGCTGACCGCCCGCCGCGAACACCTCTTTTACAAGTTGCGTTACAAGCGCCGTGTCCGTTTCGAACGCCTCGATAAGCACCTTATCGCCTTTTTTTACTTTTACCGAATAGCGCACAAGGCCGTGCGCGAGTTTTTCCACTCTGGGGTCGGTCATTTCTCTTCCTCCGTAGCCTGATTTATCCGTGTTTCTCTGTTTTTCATTATAGTACCGCAAGAAAAAAAAGTCAATTTATTTACCGCGAATTGCTGGTCAAATACCGTAATATATAGTATACTGTATGCGTACAAAAAAATTCGGAGGTATTTTTATGCCATTAGTTACGACCAAAGAAATGTTCCGTAAGGCGTACGAGGGCGGCTACGCCATCGGCGCGTTCAACGTGAACAACATGGAGATGATCCAAGGTATTGTGGAAGCGGGCAAGGAAGAAAACGCCCCCCTCATTCTGCAAGTAAGCTCGGGCGCGCGCAAATACGCCAACCCCCGCTACCTTAAAAAATTGGTGGAGGCCGCCGTGGAAGATTCCGGCTTGCCCATCAGTTTGCACCTCGATCACGGCGATTCCTACGAACTGTGCGTTTCCGCCATCGAAGACGGTTTCACTTCGGTGATGATCGACGCCAGCCACCACACGTTCGCCGAGAACATCAAGATCACCTCGCAAGTCGTGAAATATGCGCATGACCGCGGCGTTGTGGTAGAGGCCGAGCTCGGCCGTCTTGCCGGCGTGGAAGACGACGTAAACGTGTCCGAATCCAACGCATGCTATACCGATCCCGACCAAGTGGAAGAATTCGTTTCCAAAACGGGCGTAGACAGCCTTGCCATTGCCATCGGCACCAGCCACGGCGCATTCAAATTCAAGGGCGACGCCCGCTTGCGTTTCGACATTCTCGAAGAAGTGGCCAAACGCTTGCCTAAATTCCCCATCGTATTGCACGGAGCCAGCAGCGTGTTGCCCGAATATGTAAAGATCATTCAAGAAAACGGCGGTTCCATGCCGGGCGCCAAGGGCGTGCCCGAAGATATGCTCCGCAAAGCAGCCGGCATGGCGGTGTGCAAGATCAACATCGATTCCGATCTTCGCATGGCGTTTACCGCGGCGGTGCGCAAGCACTTTATCGAGAACCCCGCCCACTTCGACCCCCGCCAATACCTTGCCCCCGCTCGCGAAATGATCAAACAGTGCGTAAAACACAAGTTGGTCAACGTGCTCGGTTGCAACGGCAAAGCATAAGCGGCCGAAATCTTCCCCTTTTATCTTTCGTATACAACACAAAAAAGAGCGCCCGCCGTGCGGACGCTTTTTTTGTTGTGTTTTTTATAATGTTTTTAGGCCAACAGCTCCAACGAAAGCAAGTTCCAACTCAAAAAACCGGGGTGCAAATTTGGCTCGCCCGTGTCGGGTTGGTAACTCTCGAACATTTCGCCGCTTTCGTGCAAGTTTTTGCCGAGCAGTGCGAGCGTGGCGGCGCGCATACATTCCGCCCGCTCCGTAAAACCGTAGCGCAACAGTCCTTTATACACCGTATAGTTGGCCACCGTCCATATGGCGCCCAACCAATTGGATGGATTGCCGCTTTTTTCGAGGTCGTACATTTTTTCGTCGGAGGCCAACGTGCGTATGCCGTAGGCCGTTACCATGCGGGGATCGTCTAAATGCGCGCACATGCGTTGGGCGCGTTCCAAAGAACACACGCCCGCATACAGCGGCAAAAAACAACCCCAAAAACGAATTTTGAGCGGCAACGAATGCCAACGGGGCGCAAGTCCCGCATGAAAGGCAAAATCGCCGATCTTGCGCGTTACGCGATGAAAGCCTACGTCTTGCGAATAATACAGTCCGTCGCGCTCGTCCCACATTTCGCGGTTTATCGCCGCCTTGAGCGTTTCCGCTTTTTGCGCATACGTTTGGGCGCGATCGTCTTTTTTGCACGCCAAAATGTGCGCGAGCGCCTCGTACTCGAGCACCATAAAACAGTTGAGATACAGGTCGGCACAGCTGTGCGGCGGACGGAAAAACACCGTGGGGTTATTGTCTATGCCCACCATGATGTCGTCTTGCCACACAAACAAGCCGCTGTTTTCGTCGTACTGCTTTTGTTCGTAATATTGCATATAGCGCACGAGCGACGCCGCGTCCAGCCAATCGTAATCGCCGGAAAACTCGCTCGCTTGTTGCGCCGCTTGGCACAAAAAGGGCTTGTGCTGGTTGAGCGGCGTGCCTTTTTGGTGCTCGGCATGAAAATAGCCGCGGAACAATCCCGCCGCCGCCGTTAAAATAGGCACATAGCCGTCCGCTTCTTGCGCCGCCAGAAAGTTGCGCACGCAACCTTTGCTGTGCGCGGCCACGGTTTGGCGATCCAATCCCGCCCGTTGCAATTCGCTGTCCGAAAAACGTTGACACGCCGATATGAGCGCATGCGCCGTGAAATAGGAGTCCCAATCCCACAACTCGTTGCCGTATCCCGCGCCCGGATCGATGAAGGGATAGGCCAGATCGCCCGACGGCGGTTTCAAAACGCCGCGCACCCGTTGCAATATATATTCTTTGATCAATGCGTCATAGTTTGTCATACAAAATTGCTCCCTCGGCCACACCGATTGCGCCTTGCCGCACGGCGATCAAACTTACCCCGCTTTTTACGAAAGCGTAAACATACACTTTTGCAAGTCGGCGTCGTCCGAACGGCCGCCTACCATGATCTCGAACGCGCCCGCCTCGGTCACGCGTCGTTCTTGCGCGTTCACCAAAGAAAAGTCCGAACGCGTAAACGTAAATCGCAGTTCCTTGCTCTCTCCCGCTTTTAATTGCACTTTGCGAAAAGCGACCAACTGTTTTACAGGCGTTATCACGCTGCTCACAATATCGCGGAAATACACTTGCACGATCTCCGCGCCGTCCCGCTCGCCTACATTTTGCACGTTGACGCGCAACGTAAGCGTTTTCGCGTCAAACGACATATCCGAATACGCAAACGACGTATAGGAAAGTCCCTTGCCGAACGGATACAACGGTTTTTCCGGCATGTCCGCATAACTGCGGCAGTGCCACCCCGGCAGTTGGTTGTAGTAACACGGCTGTTGCCCCACGTGATACGGAAAAGATATCGGCAGTTTTCCGTGCGGGTTTATCTCTCCGAACACGGCCTCGGCCAGCGCAAGCCCGCCGAACATGCCGCCGTTAAAGTTTGTAAGCACCGCCGTGCTGTGCGCATCTACTTCCGGCACGCACAGCGGCTTGGTGCATATAAGCGCAGTCACGATCGGCTTTCCCGTTGCGCACAATGCTTTGAACAATTCGCGTTGCGCTTTGGGCAGTCGCACGTCGGCACGGTCGCACGCCTCGGCCGCCAACAAAATATTGTCGCCGCACGCGAATATCACTATATCCGCTTTTTTCGCCGCAGCAACCGTTTTTTCTATTCCGCCTTGTATTTCTTCGTTTATCTCGCAACCTTTTACGTAATCCACCGTACAGTTATGCTTTTTCGCAAGCTCTTTCACACCCTCTAACAACGTTACGTAAGGGCGTACGGGTTGGGTGTCGTAATCGGGCAACGGGTGGGAAAAGTACGTCCAATCTCCGTAGTTGCAACGGATATCGTCGGCGCTCGGCCCCGCAACAAGTATCCTCTTTTGCCCCGTCAGCGGCAGAATACCGTCGTTTTTCAATAATACCACGCTTTCGCGCGCAATTTCTTTATTTAGCCGCAAATGTTCTTCGCAACCCAAATATCTTTCGTCGGCTTGCTTAAACGGATCTTCGAATAAGCCGAAGCGCTTTTTTACCGTAAGGATTCGCAGCACCGCGGCGTCGAGCTGTTCTTCCTTTACTTCGCCGCTCTCCACAAGATCCAATATAGCCTCGTAAAACTCGGGCGCGTTCATCATCATGTCGTTGCCGCTCTCGAGCGCGAGCCGCGACGCGTCCTTTTCGTTTTCGGCTACATGCTGTTCGCGTATGAGGTGCGAAACGTTCTGCCAATCGGTCACGACAAAGCCGTCGAACCCGAGCTCCTCTTTCAGTATTTCTTTGAGTAGCTTTTTATCCGACGTACACGGCGTGCCGTCTATACTGCCGTACGCCGTCATGATACTTGCTAAGCCCGCCTTTACGGCTTTTTCGAACGGCGGCAAAAACGTGTCTTTTATCTTGCGATACGTTATGCTCGTATCGTAGCTGTCACGCCCGCCCGTGGCCTCGCCATAGCCTATATAATGTTTGGCGCACGCCATGACCGAAGTGTCGTCGGCGTTGTCCTCGCCTTGGTAGCCCTCCACCATGGCCGCCCCGAGTTCGCCCGCCAAAAACGGATCTTCGCCGAACGTTTCGTCCACACGCCCCCAGCGCATATCTCTGCCAAGACACAGCACGGGAGAAAACGTTTGGTGCAAGCCGTCGGCCGAGATCTCTTTTGCCGCGGCTTGTGCCATACGCTTTACGAGCGCGGGATCAAATGCACACGCCATGGATAATTGCGTGGGAAAAACGGTGGCTTTGCGGTTTAGACAATGCCCGTGCACGGCGTCTATACCGAACAGCAAGGGTATATGCGCGCCGCTCTTTACCGCGATCTCTTGCAAACGTTTCGCGTTGTCGCCCATCACGTGCAAGAACGAACCCACGCCCAGCCTTGCCCACTCTTCGGCTTTTTCGCGCCCCACTTGCGCGTACGGTATTTGCACGAGTTGCGCCGCTTTTTGTTCGAGCGTCATGTTTTTTACGATCTCTTCCACCATCCGCATGGCCGTTCTCCTTTCGCTGTTTTATCAGAAGTTTTTTTCGTAACCGTCGAACGACACGTCTATGCCGCTGCCCGCAAAGATTTTCTCTATTTCTTCGTGCGTGCCCGCATGGTTGTGCGTTATGTGCGTGACAATGAATTCGGTGTTTGCATCGCACATGCCTTCGCCCGTCAAATAGGCCTTAAGTTTCTTGTTTTCCGCAAAGTTCATGTGTCCTTTATAATAACCGTTGCCCATGGTGGCGTCCATTACCACGCAGTCTATCTTCTTGCCGTAGTCGGCGATAAAGCGCAACGTTTCGTCATACGGATAGCCGCTGTCCAATAAATACAACAATACTTTTTTGCCGTCGTCTATTATATAATTGAGACTGTCTTCCTCGAACGCATGGCACGCTTTCAAGGGCGTTACGGTATACTCGCCCGCCGTAAACGGCTCGAACGCATGCACCGTATGCAACACTATGCTTTCGCGTATCTCTTTGCCTATGGGGAACAGTTCGAAAGTGGCTTCGAATTTCCGTTGCACCTCTTTGTTGCCGTATATGTGCAGTTGTTTTGCCGCCATATTATGCGCATAATCACCGCCGCGCGTATCGAGTATTGTAGGTACGTAGTGGTCGGTATGGGTGTGGGTGATCAGCAGATGCTCGACGTGCCCCAAGCTGATGCCGTTAGCAAGGCAATGCGCGTGCGTTGCCGCCGGCAAATCCATCAACAGTTTATCGTCTATCAAAACTTGGCTGAGAGAGCGCAAACTTTTGCCGCCCGCTTTGCGCGCCGCTTTGCAGTGCTCGCATTCGCAAAAAAGTGCGGGATACCCCTCGCCGCCGCCGCTTCCCATGATCTTGAGTTTCATAACGCACCTTGTTTCCTTTTATTCCTATTTTGTAGTATACATTTTTGTGCGCCGTTAGTCAATCGAAACAACCGCACAACTTCAGCATACCGCAACTAAAAAATATTGTATAGATTTTTATTGACTTAAAATAGAAGTATATTGACTTTCGTGTGATTTTCTCACACATCTTGACAAATGCCCGCGTTTCGTTTATACTGACTGTATGAAAGATAGGCCCCAACAAACCGAGATACCCACCTACACGTTGCAACCCTTACATGCCGAAAACAATTGGATGCTCACCATAGAAAACAACATCCAACTCATACTATTGCACGGCAATCTCACCAGCATAGTGTGGCACGTCACGCAAGAATTTCACCGCCACGACTTTTGGGAGATCAGCCTTGTGCTCCGCGGCAACAGCACGCAACGCTTTCTCGATAAGTCCGAACCCATGCAAACGGGCAGCGTTTATATCATTCGTCCGCACGACGTGCACTGCATAACCCCTGCCCAATCCGAAATACCCAAAGATATGCAGTCTTCCCCTTATGTGCACCGCGATATTTATATACCCATCGAAAAGATGAAACGCATATGCGCAGCCATCGACGAAAACCTTTACGACACGCTACTATCCAAACGGTATCCCCTTTCCGCCTCGCTCTCCGTAAGCGAAACCAATCAATTCGAGTCTTTGCTCAACTATTTTGCCGGCCGCGACGACGATTTTAGCATGATGCATTCCGTGATCGCGTCGCACATTTTGTGTACCGTTTTGGAAAACCAGCGCTACGCGCAAATAGAATATCCGTTGTGGCTGACGCAACTGCTCGTCAATCTCGATCGCGAAGATTTTATGACCAAAAGCGTGAAAGAGATCATAGATTCCATAGGTTACAACCAAAGCTACGTGTGTCGGCAGTTTCGCAAATACACCGGCCAGACGCTGGTGGAATATATCCACAAACGCAAATGCAGTTACTCCGTGTTGCTGTTGCCCGGTATCGGTATTCCCATCGCGCAGATCGCGCAACGCCTGCAATTCAGCGACGAGAGCACCTATATACGCATTTTCAAACAAATCTATGGGATCACGCCCGGCCAATGGCGCAAAAAACTTTCCAACACCTTTTCTTCCGCCGAACAACAAAAATAATACTGCCGTGCCCGAACATGCAACCCCCGACAAAAGATCGGGGGTTTGTTTTTTGTTTCCGAAATTTTTGTGTTTGCCGTTATGCCCAACTGTACCCCTTTCGGCGGCGGGCGCATAGTATGGTGTATAAATGCCTACCGAAAATGCACGGGCATTTACAAAAAAGGAGAAGAAAGTATGAAACTGAGAAGAGCGATTGCAGCGGTATTGGGCGGACTGTTACTATGTTTACCGATACTCGGTTGCAACAAGAACAAAGACAAGAACGTCATTCGACTGAGCGAGGTAACGCATAGCATATTCTATGCTCCGCTGTATGTGGCCATCAACAACGGCTACTTCGGCGAGTATGATATCACCGTTAAGCTCAGTAACGCAGGCGGCTCGAACAACGTGATGACAGCCATTGCCTCCAAATCGGCGGACATCGGGCTTTTGGGACCCGAAGCCACGGTATACTGCCATGTGGAAGGGCAAAAAGACTATCCCGTGATCTTCGGGCAGCTTACGCAACGCGACGGTTCTTTTCTGGTGGCCAAAGATCCCGACGAAAACTTCAGCTGGGATAAGTTAGACGGCAAACACGTTTTGGCGGGGCGCAAAGGCGGCATGCCCGCAATGACGTTGCAATACGTGCTCAACCAACGCGGTATCGATACGTCCGGCCCCAACTTTGACACCACGGTACAGTTCGACGTGATGGTGGGCGCATTCGAAGGCAACAACGAGTGCGACTACTGCACCATGTTCGAACCCACCGCCTCCGAATTCCAAGCGGCCGGCAAAGGCTATATTGTGGCGAGCGTGGGCGAAGCCAGCGGCTACGTTCCCTTTACCGGCTTTTCCGCCAAGAAAAGTTACATTGCCGACAACAAGCAAAAAGTGACCGACTTCTTGCGCGCGGTGCAACGCGGCTACGAATATATCAAAAACAACGACGCCCAAACGGTGGCCAAAGTGCTTGAAAAATCGTTTACGGGCACGTCGGTGGAAGCGATCGCCATGGCGGTGGAAAACTACCTTTCCATCGACGCTTGGTGCTCTACCCCCGTTATGACCGAAGAGGCGTTTACCTTATTGCAAGACATTATGGAAAACGCGGGCGAACTTTCGTCGCGCGCCGACTTTGCCTCGGCGGTGGATAACTCCATTGCCAACGCCATAGCGGCGTAACGCAAAGGAGCGCGCCGCCATGGAAATACTGAAGATAGAAGACGTATCGCTGATATACCAAACCAACGAGGCGGAAACCGAAGCGCTGAAAGACGTGAACATAAGCATAGAAGAGGGCGAATTCGTGGCCGTTATAGGACCGAGCGGCTGCGGAAAAACCACTGTTCTGTCGCTTATCGCGGGGTTGATGCGTCCTACCCGCGGCGCCATTTATCTCGACGGCAAAAAGATCGACAAACCGGTGGGCGACATCGGCTACATGTTGCAACGCGACCATTTGTTTTCTTGGCGCACGATATTGTCCAACACATTATTGGGACCCGAACTGCAAGGCAAAAAGACGCCCGAAGCGGTGGCGTACGCCGAAGAGCTCATCGAAAAATACGGATTGGGCGAATTCAAAAAAGCGTATCCGCGCCAACTTTCGGGCGGCATGCGGCAACGGGCGGCGCTCATACGCACGCTCGCCTACCGTCCCAAGATCTTATTGCTCGACGAGCCGTTTTCGGCGCTCGACTACCAAACGCGGCTTTCGGTTTGCGACGACGTGCACCGCATCATAAAGTCGGAAAAAAAGACCGCCGTGCTGGTAACGCACGACATATCCGAGGCGATCAGTTTGGCCGACCGTATCGTGGTGTTGTCGCACCGCCCCGCCACCGTCAAAAAGATATACACCCCCGCCATTGCGGGCACACCGCTCAAGCGGCGGGAAGACGAATCTTTTTCTCGGTGGTTCGACGTGATATATAAGGACGTAAGCACATGAAAAAAACACGTACTTTGCGTGAACAGTACTTGTTCGATAAACGCATGGAAAAATTAAAAATCGTTTTGATCCAGATTGCCGTGCTCCTTTTTTTCTTCGGCCTGTGGGAGCTGTTGGCGCGAACGGGTGCCATCGATTCGTTTTTCACCAGTTCGCCGTCGCGCATGCTTATCACCCTCAAGCAACTTGTGCGGCAAGACCTGTTTCGCCACGTCGGCATCACATTGCTCGAATGCATTTGCGGCTTTGCGATCGCCACCGTGCTCGGCACGATCATCGCCGTGTTTCTGTGGTGGTCTAAAACGTTGCGTCGCGTGATGGAGCCGTACATCGTCGTGCTCAATTCACTGCCTAAAATCGCCCTCGGCCCCATCATCATCATTTGGATGGGCGCGGGCTATCAAGCCATCATAACCATGACGGTGCTCATCTGTATCATCGTTACCATTATGAGCGTTTTGGCAGGCTTTATGGAATGCGACGAAGACAAAATCCTTTTGATGCGCGCCATGGGCGCCAACAAATGGCAGATCCTTTGGAAACTATTGTTGCCGAGCTCGCTCCCCAACTTGATATCGGTGCTCAAAATAAACGTAGGCCTTTCGTGGGTGGGCGTTATCATGGGCGAATATCTCGTTTCGAGCGCCGGCCTCGGCTATCTCATCATTTACGGCGGGCAAGTGTTCAAACTCGACTTGGTAATGGCCAGCACTCTCATACTGTGTTTGTTGGCGGCGCTCATGTATCTTTCGGTGGCGCTGCTTGAAAAACACGTGAAAAGATCACGCTGACCGACGCGCCCGTTTCTTGCACGAAAAAGCCTTTCCCCTCTGCGGGAAGGGCTTTTTTTCACGGCGCATAAAGCGCACGCACAGCACGATATACGCCAATCCGAACACGCCCACCAAGGGATAAAACAACGAAACCACGCGGGAAAATCCCACCCACGACAACATGGTGCCCGCGATCACCACCGCGGCGGCCGTAAAGAAATTGCCGCCGAACTTGCTTTGCAAATAGCCGTGCAAGCCGCCCACCGCCGTCAGCATGGTGGTAAAAATACTGATGCCCGTAACCATTCCCAACAATACGTAAAGCCCTTTGCCCCCGCCCGCGGCCACTTCCAACAGCGGCATTTCCGCCGAATGCGTGCCCGTGCAGTTAATGGCCGTGATCAAAAGCGCCATAAGTCCCGTGATGACCGCGGCGGCCAAAGCGCTCCCCCAAATTATCTGCTTGCGCGTTAACGCGCCCAACGTGGTGAGCACGGTAGAGGCCAACATCATATTCATGCTCACGTACACGATCCCCACCGGTAAAACCGAAAATCGAAACAAGCCCACCGAGGCGGAAAGTTCGCCCGAACGAACGCCCACCACGCACACCGCGGCCAGCGCCGCGATCAAAAAGGGCACCACCGCAAAATTGCAGTCCAGCATGCCTTTGGCGCCTTTGCAAGAGATCACGGCGCACACCGCGGCCACCGCCGTGCCGCACACGGGAAAAGATACGACGGGCTTACACAGGCTGTTAAAACCCGCGATCATGGCCGACAAAACGATCAAGTTGTTGCACAATAAAAAAACGTCGGCAACGAAATGATATTTGCCGAGCAATCTGCCGTTCACTTTATCCAAACTTTTTTGACCGATCTTGGCGCCCACCGACAAAAACAGCACGCACACCAAAAAGATGCACACGCCGCAAAGCGGTGCCGCCAACACCGAGATCCCGCTGCCGAAAAAGGAAACCAATTCCCTCCCCGAACAGAACCCCGCCCCTATCATTGTGCCCACGATCAACATGGCTACGGAAAGTATTTTTCGCATAGTTCATGTGTATGCGCGCAACAAACGGAATATGCGACGGTATTCGACAGCTTTCGCGCAAAGCACCGCCGAGTGCTTACTGTTTATCCTCGGCGGCGCCCGTTTCGTCGCTCACTTGCTTTTCGCCGGGCGTGAGCTTTGGCAGCGCGGCGGTGGGTTTTTGGCGGTTGATCACCGCACCGTTGATCATGAGTTCGAACACGCACCCCAAAAACTCGGCGGCCTTTTCGCACAGCAAAATGCGCGACAGATATATTTGCATATAATCGAGGGTAGACGAGATCTTGTCCATAAAGATCACCAAACGGATCTTGCGTTTTTCTTTGTCTACCACCAAATAGTTCTTTTTGATAGCCATGTTCACGCGATCGTGTATATCGCTCTGATCGAACGGCTTTTTCTTGCGCACGCGGCTACGGTGCGCGTCCGACTTATCGGCAATGATCAGCGCCGCCGAAACGGCATTGACGGGCAGTCCCGATTCTTCTTCATGGTTGCCGATCGCCCCGATCACCACGGCGATCTCCTCGATGTCCATGTGCATACGGCTGAGCGCGTCGTACGCAAGCGTGGCGCCCGTAAGCCCGTGGTGCTTGCGGTTCACGGCATTGCCGATATCGTGTATCCACCCCGCAATGGCGCCCACCTCCACCGTGCGTTCGTCGTATCCCAACTCGGTCAAAATATTGGCGGTGGTCTTGGAAACATACCCCACGTGCCGCAAGCCGTGCTCGGTGTATCCCATCACTTCCAGATTGGTATTGGCGGTGTCGATCAAACGGCGAAATTCCGTATTCGCCCGCACCATTTCCAATGTAACCGTTTTTCTCGTCATAGCTTGTCCTTATCCCAAATGCCGAATGGCGCGATAATAGGGATCGTCGGTAAAATCGCGCGTATCGTCCACTACGCCGCCCATGCGTTCGATGGCGTTTTTGATCTCGATATACTCCATATAGTTGCAAGTGTCGAGCGCGCGATACAGCATGGCCGACGCTCGCTCGTCGCCGTATTTGCCCATCAGTCCCGCATAAAAAGGAATGTTGTCGCCCAACGCAAACAGCTCTTCCAAAAGCCGCAACGTGCGGTCGTCGCGCTTGGCGTTTACCAATACTTCGGCGATCATGCCCTTTTGCGCCGCCGTGGCCGACGGGATCTTTTTATACAATGTATCGGCCACTTCGTCGGCATGCTCGCAAAGCACTTCTATGCCAAGTTCGCGCAATCCCTCGTCCGCGCCGTCGTCCGAAATCAAACGCGCATACACGTCGAGCGGGTGTGCCGCGCCCATCTCGTTGAGAAGATTGGCGGCAATGATACGCGCTTTGTCGTTGAGCGACGTGCGGATCACGTCTTGCAAGCCTTGCACGCAAGCGGGCACTTGCGCAATACGGTCAAGCAACAACGAACTGGGGTTTTGCTCGCCCTCGCACGAAGAAACCATCAATTTGATAAGATCGGGCGCCTCGATGTTCTCGAAAAAGGTGCGCGGCGACAATCCGCTGAGCGCATCGAGCGGCTCGTTTGCCCACTTTTCATACAGTTCGGGCATTTTATCTTCCATTTCCCCGTCGTCCGCCAACTCGTCGCGGTGGTTCTCAAACCACCGAATGGCAAACTCTTCGTAGTTTTTATCGAAATCAAACATTTTTCTTCCGCCTTTCTATTTTTCTTCGTGCGTTTTCTTTTTGACGCTTTTGGGTTTTGCGCTCACCTCGTACGGCCGCTTTTTATGCCCGCCGTATGCGGTGATATGTTTATACCGAAAGTATTTTTCGCGGTCGGCCTCGAACAATTCTATACAGCACTCGTCGTCGGACAGCGGCGGTACAAACTTTAGCCGATGCGCCAAAAGCGCCGCCGCCGCCGTTTCGTTGATATCCTCTTCTTCCGAAAGGCTGTCTTTCAACTTGCCGAATGCCGCGTCGAATTCCCGCTCGAAGTTCTCGAATCCGAAAAGCGCCACCGCGCCGTACGCCATGCAATACACCTCTTTCCAGCGGGCGCCCGTTTTGGCGGGCGGCTTACCGTACAACGGACGGCAAACGTCGCGGCAAGTAAGATACACGGGACGTCGCCGAAACCGTTTCAAAGCCACCGACAACAGTATGCGCTTATCGGCGTCCGAAAATCCAGGATCCATCAAGCAATCGCGGATATACCGCTCGTAAAAGGGAATGTCGGCCACGATGTCGGCCAATATGCGCTTGGAGTTGTCGCTCCCCGCTTGAAATACCATGAGAACGGGCACGCGGTATTGCGGTTCGCGCAGTTTGTTGCGCAACATTTGTCGGTCGCTGCCGCAATCGGCCAACGCGCCGTTGAGCGCGCCCAGCATTTCGTTTTCCACCTCGTCGGGCAGATCGCCCAACAAAGAAAAGTTCGTGGCCGCGGTCTGCGACCCGATCAGCGACGAAAACACCCGCACGGCCACGTCGAAAGGAAACAAGGCTTGCAAGCTCACCAAGATTTTGCGCGCCTCGCGCAATTCGCCGCGGTTGGCAAGCGCAATGGCATAACACAGCATGGGCGCCCGTTGCGGCGAACGTAAAGCCAACTTTTTGCCAAACGAGATCACAAGATCGTCCATTCCCAACAGCGCCACGGTGTGAATCAATCTTGACAGCACGCCCACGTCGTCGGTATCGATAGACGCGATGTCCCGCACCGTTTCGTCCAAAGCCTCTTTTTGCCCCAACTTGTATTGCGCCAACGCCGAATGGATGAGATATTCGGCCGTGGGCACTTTATCGCCCGCCTTTTGCAAATAGTCGAGCGCTTTTTCGTAGTCGCCCGTGCCCTTGTTGTGCAAAGCGGCCAACGCCATGCAAGCCTCGCCGTACACCGACGAATCGGGCGGTATGACTTCCAGCAGTTGGCGCGCAAAATCGTATTGCCCCGCCTCCGTCAGCTTTTTGCCGAGGTCTACCATGTGTTTGTCGGACGACGGCTCCACGTGATAGTCGCGTTGCGCGAAAAATTGTGCCGCCGCATCGAGATAATCGAGCTCGCGGGAATAGCCGCGTTTAGACGCCATATCCATATAGTATTTGAGCGCCTCGTTATTGGAGCCGCTCGTGCCGAACACTTCGATCAGTCCCACCACGCTGTCGAACGACGCGTCGGGGTTGTCGTCGCACAGCGCTTTGTAAAACATGAGTTGCGCCTCGCGCACCAAATGCAGATTGCGATAGGCGCAAGCCATTTCCACTTCCAACAGCGAACGGAACTCTTCGCCCGCGCCGTTTTCGGTCATTCGGTACGCCTCGCGGTAACACTCGATGGCGCCGATATAATCGTCGTGTTCGTAGCGATCCAACCCGCGCGAATAGTAGTAATCGATGGTCGGCTTGAATTTAACGATGGTTCCCAATGTACCCTAAGTTCTCCTTTCCTTTTGCGCCGTGAACAGTATTCTTTGCGTATCGGCCGCGGGCGCCCTTTTCGTGCCGAACGCGTAGGCGCGGATGTTTATAAATCCCGCCGCCGCAAGCGCATCGGTCACTTCCTCGCGGGAACGAATATACTGCACTTGCGTTTCACACGTCTTTATATATGTTTCCCCTTGGGGCGAAAATACCGTAAAATCGATAATCAAACGTTTGCCGCGCCGAAAATTCTGCCAGATATAGGTCACGTCGTTTTCGGTTTGCGTAAACGTGTTGCCCGCCAACACCTCGGTGAGTTTGTATGCGCTGCTGATATCGAAGGCGAACACGCCGCCCGCCTTGAGCGCTTTATACACGCTCCGTAGCGCTTTATCGAGCCGCGGCACGTAGTTGAACACGTCGTTGGCCGCCAAGGCAAAATCGAGCGGGTGCGCGGCGGGCACGTCTTGGGCGCTCGCTTGCACGAACCGCACGTTTACGCCCGCGTTCGTTGCCCGCGCTTGCGCCGCGTTGAGCATATCGGGCGAGGGATCCACGCCGTACACGCGATACCCGCGCGCATGCAAGGCAAGCGTTAACGCGCCCGTGCCGCAACCTATATCCACTCCCTCGCCGCTCGGTAAAACGGCGGCATAGGCATCGGCGCGGCGTTGCGTATCGTCGGGATAAAACAGGTCGTAAACTTTACCGAGCGCCGTATACATGCTATTCGTCGGCGTTCGGTTGCGCCGCGGCGTTGTCCGCACCGTCTGTCTGTTCTTGTTCGGGCGATTGCGCCAACGTATCTTCTTGCAAATCGTCCGTTTCGTACGCCTCGTCCGATTCTTCGTATTCGGCGTCGATGCTCCGTTTTACCGCCTCTTTCTCTTGTTCGAGTTTCATAAGGTCGGCACGCGAGAAACTGGTAGGCAACGGCGTGAACGTTTCGCCCTCGTCGATGCTGGTGATCTTCTTGGCGCGCTTTTTGGGATTGTTGAAACGTATGTTCTTGTTTTTACGATCGCGCTCGGCCGCCGCTTTTTCGTCTTCTTCGGTCTTTTTATACATGCCGCGGTTTTTCACGGCGCCTTCCACGCGGTCGTTAATGAACTTGTCATACGCCCAATGCGCATATACCGTCCACACCAAAATGATATACGCAAAACCGAAGAGAGCAAAGATGAGCAGTCCGAACATAGACAAGAAACCGGGCAAAATCATCACGAGCACCACGGGTATCGCGCTCAATATAAGCATCAAAATATTGGTAGGCAACAGCGCGATGGCAAACAAAAAGCTGTTTTTGATAAGCGCCCACGTTTTGAGTTTGTAGGTCACGGCTTGCGTCGTCAAAAAGATAAACATGCTGAGTAGCAGTACAAACTGAATGACCGAAACGGCAATACCCACCACGCGCCACGCAATATGGATATCGGTGATATTGTTGTAGATGCCTACGTTGGCCATCACCAAAAAAAGCGACACGCCCGCAAACAGCGACGACCACAAAAAGGGCAAGAAATTGGCTTTGATCCCGTGGAAGAAATGACTGCCCACGCTGGTGCCCTCGCCCCACACCAATCGGCGCATCACGTAAAACGCGCCGCTCAAACCTATGCCGGCCACCATAATGCACGGAATGAGCACCAAATAGGTCTGTATATCGAACTGGAACGCGCGTTGCCGCCCCAGTGCCGACACGTCGGCCACGGGTATGCCCATGCCCGCGCCGATATTGGCCGAATAGGGCAACAGCGACCCGTCCGCTTGCTTGATCATATACATGATCACCATCCAAGCAATGGCGGGCAAGCAAAACAACAGCACCAACAAGTTGATCCTGAAGAGCGCGCCGAACCGATTGAAAAACACGTCTTTGAACAGTTGAAAACGCGTGCCGGGCAGTTTGTCGGGCGTGAAGTCGGGCAAGTTGTCTTTGCCCATGGTCAAACGATAGATAAGTCCTTTTTTCTGTGCCAATTTTTTATCCTCTCTCTTCTCTCAATACAGCAGTTTTTCGTAGATCTCCACGCCGGTGAGTAGCGCTTTTTCGTCGAACCCGAACGTGTCGCTATGCAACGGCGATACGTGGTGTTCGTCGCGACACCCCAGCCACAGCATGCACCCCTCCGTCTTTTGGAGATAGAACGCAAAGTCCTCGGCCGTGAACCGCGGCGCGCACGTTTGCACCTTGACCAACGCACGCACTTTGGCAAGCGATGCGGGATGATTGATAAGCGGCGGATACACGGCATGCACCGTTACGCGGTGGTCGGTGCCCGATAAGTTGTTGCCCTCCACCAAATAGCCTTCCAAACGCATCATCAGCATGTCCATTACGTCGGGGTCGAAATAACGCAACGTGCAATAGGCAACGGCCTCGTTCGCCACCACGTTGCGCGCCGTGCCGCCCGTCAGTTTTCCGATATGGAACACCGTGCCGTTGCGGCAATCGTCGTTTACGTGTTGCGCACGCTCGTAAAAACGCATGGCGGCTTTCAGCGCGTCGCGCCCGTCGGCCGCGCATGCGCAATGGCAACTTTTGCCCGTGAAAGCCACGTCGAATTCCACCGTGCCCGCAAACATTGCGCCCTCGCACGAGGCCACTTGCCCTATAGGCAATTCGGGACACATATGAAAGGCAAAGATCTCGTCCACGCCGTCTATTGCACCCATGGCCATCATCTTTTCGGCGCCGCCGTCGCCCTCTTCGCCGAACTGAAACAGCAAGCGCACGTTTTGCTTGGGCTTGCGTTCGGCCAACATTTTGGCCGCGCACAACAGCATGGCCGTGTGGCCGTCGTGCCCGCACGCGTGCATATAGTTGCCGTCCGCTTTGAAAGAACAGTCGGTGCGCTCTACTATGGGCAAGGCGTCTATATCGCACCGCAAAGCAATGAGGCGCGACGTGTCTACGCCTTTCACGTCGCACACGATGCCCGTGCCCAATCGGCGAAACTTATGCCCCATGGCTTTGAGTTGCGCGGCGATATAGTCGGACGTGGCAAACTCTTGTTCGCTCGGTTCGGGTATGCGGTGCAACGCGCGCCGCGTTTGTATGAGATAGTCGGTATGCCCCATAGTAATGATTATACACCATTCTCCGTCTTTTTTCAATCAAATACGCATTTAAAATAAAATTTTATCCCGTTTGCCTTATCCGCGATCTTTGGCAAATATAGTTCGGAACGATTGACAATTTTCGTTACATGCGCTATACTGTTTCTTGTTAATGAGGAGCGTAGAACAATAGTATGCGGCGCCGCTTGTCCGAATCCGTGCGGACGCGCCGCGGAAAGGGTATCTACGCCGAAACGGTTGCCGCGCACGGCTGTTCTCGCGGCGATCGTTGGGTGCGAGGGAGAATACCCCGCAACTGTCGTTGGCTGTACGGCTTTCGGAGCACATTAACCGACCCTGAGGATTTTACGGCGGCGGTTAGTGCCGCCGTTTTGTTTTATGTATAAATCGGGGTAACACCCGCGCAAGAAGGAGAATACAAAAAGTATGAAAAAGCAATACACGGTTGCCGTTGTGGGCGCCACCGGCATGGTGGGCAGAAAGATGTTGCAAGTGCTCGGCGAACGCGACCTACCCATTCAAGAAATCGTGCCGTTCGCGTCGGCGCGCAGCGCGGGCGAAGAAATAACGTTTGCGGGCAAGCAATACACCGTTACGGAACTGACCGAGCAAAACGTGCGCGCGCGCAAGATAGACTATGCGTTGTTTTCGGCGGGCGGCAGCGTAAGCAAACAGTTTGCGCCCCTATTCGCCCAATGCGGCGCCGTGGTGATCGATAACTCCAGCCAGTGGCGCATAGATCCCGACGTGCCGCTTGTCGTGCCCGAAGTGAACCCGCAAGACATAGCTAAGCACCACGGCATCATCGCCAACCCCAACTGCTCCACCATTCAAGCGGTGGTGGCGTTGGCGCCCTTGCACCGTGCGTTCGGCATCAAGCGCATCGTTTACTCCACCTATCAGGCCGTGTCGGGCGCGGGCGTGGGCGGCTATAACGACTTGCAAAACGGCATAGCGGGGCAAGCGCCCAAAAAATTCCCCCTGCCCATCTTCGGCAACGTACTGCCGCACATAGACGTGTTTTTGCCCAACGGCTACACCAAAGAAGAAGAAAAAATGATCCAAGAAACACGCAAGATCTTGGGCGATACGTCGCTCCGTATCACCGCCACCACCGTGCGCGTGCCCGTGTATTACGGCCACAGCGAAAGCATCAACGTGGAATTTAACACCCCCGTTACGGCGGCGCAAGTGCGCGAAACGCTGGCCGCCGCCAAAGGCGTGGTGGTGACCGACGACCCCGCCAACGGCATTTACCCCACCCCGCGCGAAACGGCCGACCGCGACGAAGTGTTCGTGGGGCGCATTCGCCAAGACGAAAGCGTGGAAAGCGGCGTCAACCTTTGGGTGGTGGCCGACAACATTCGCAAGGGCGCGGCAACAAACGCCGTGCAGATCTTGCAAACCATACTAAGCAACAACATTTAACGGCAATTCGATAAGGGAGGCATAATTGCTATGGCACTTTTCAACGGCGCGGGCGTAGCGCTCGTTACCCCGTTCGATTCGAACGGCGGCGTGAATTTTTCGGCGTTAGACGCTCTTTTGACCCATGTGCTCGACGGCGGCGTGGGCGCGCTGTTTGCTTGCGGCACCACGGGCGAACCGAGCACCATGACCAAACAAGAACGCGAAAGCGTGATCTCCTATTGCGTGCAAAAAGCAAACGGCAAAGTGCCCGTGTTTGCGGGCAGCGGCGGCAACAACACCCAAGAGGCCATTGCCTTTTCCCGTAGGTGCGAAGAATTGGGCGTCGACGGCTTGCTGGTGGTAACGCCCTACTACAACAAATGCACGCAAAACGGCGCTTATCTGCATTATAAAGCCATCTCCGAAAGCGTACATATTCCCATTATCGCCTACAACGTGCCCACGCGCACCGGGTTTAATTTGGCGCCCGCCACCGTGGCGCGCTTATGCGAACTGCCAAACGTGCGCGGCATCAAAGAGGCCAGCGGCGATATAGACCAAATGTTGGAAGTGGCGCGGCTCATAAGCGGCAAAATGGACTTTTACAGCGGCGACGACAGCTTGACGGTGCCCGCCATGAGTATCGGCGCCAAAGGCGTGATCAGCGTGGCGGCCAACGTGATCCCGCGCGAAATGCAAGAGATCACCGAGCTGTGCGAACAAGGAAATTATCCCCAAGCGGCGCAACTCGGCTTTCGCGTCAATCCGTTCGTGAAAAAACTGTTCAGCGAAGTAAACCCCATTCCGTGCAAAAAGGCGTTGCAACTGTTGGGTATCGACGCGGGCATTCCCCGCTTGCCGCTCACCGAAATGGAACCCGAACACACGCAAGCACTGCGGGCGGAAATGCAAAAACTCGGGCTGATCTCTTAAATCGGGAGGAAACAAAACATGCATATTTTTATTGTGGGCATAGGCGGCAAAATGGGACGCGCCGTTTGCGAATGCGCGGCGGCAACAAACGACGTGATCAGCGGCGGCTTAGATAAGGCGGCATCACCCTCTTTCCCCACCTTTACCGCGGCAAAAGACGTAAACGTGCCCATAGACGTCCTTATCGACTTCTCACGCCCCGAAACGCTACATGACATACTTTTGCTTGCCGACAAATACGCGTGCCCGTGCGTGCTGTGCAGTACGGGTTACACGGCAGCCGACCAAGCCGAGATCCAAAGGCTAAGTAAACGCGTGCCCGTGTTTCAATCGGAAAATATGAGTTTGGGCGTTAACGCGCTTTCGCTGTTGGTGGAAAAAGCGGCGGCTGTGTTGCGCGGTTTCGACATAGAAATCGTGGAAAAACACCACAACCAAAAAGCGGACGCGCCCAGCGGAACGGCCAAGCTTTTGTGCCGCGCCGCCGAACGCGGACTGGATTATACCCCTTCGTATGTGTACGGCCGCGAAGGCCTGGCCAAACGCCGAGAAAAAGAGATCGGCGTGCACGCGGTGCGCGGCGGCACCGTGGTAGGCATACACGAAGTATCCTTTTTCGGCACGGACGAAACGGTCACGCTCTCGCACGCGGCCGGCAATCGAAACATATTTGCCAACGGTGCGTTGCAAGCCGCGCATTGGTTGCGATCGCAACCGGTCGGCTTATACGATATGCGCGACATGATCCGCTTATAAAACAACACGACATTTGTGTTTATACGAAAAAACAGCAACCGCTCGGTTGCTGTTTTTTTATGGCTTGTTTGTTTTTATAAGCGGATCTCGATGGCGGCCGCTTTGCCGGCCGTAAGGCTAAGCCCCGTGACCACGCCGCTTTCGTAATCTGCTTTTTCGCCCGCGGCGGGTTTGCACACAAAGCGCTTGGCGCCTTTGGGCAACCGCAGATCGATCTTGGTGGCACGACGCGACTTGAGCTTAACGAGCACCACGCCTTTGCGCATATCCCACGACAACGACGTGACTTCTACGCTCGTGCGCGTTTGCAAGCCCGATATTTCGCCCTTAGGCAATGCATCGGGCAAAGCGGGCAACAGCCGCACGGTGTTTGCGTCCGACTGCACAAGCATTTCTTGCACGGCCGCCGTAACGCCCATGTTGGTTTCCACGGTATATTGCGCCCAATTGCCGTTGTTGCCAACGCCCATGCCTCGCCAATCGGAAACGGAATACACAAGATTGTTCATGGCCATGGCGCGCGTAACGGTGGTTACGATATCGTAAGCCGTGGCGCCGTCGCCCAAACGGGCAAACACCGACGCATAGCGTATAAGGCTCATGCTGGTGTGTTCTTTGGTGGCGCCCGCCACTTTCTTTTTGGCGGTATTGTAGAAATGCTTGCTCATTTCCTCGTTGTCGGGCGTGATCTCACACCCCGGATACACGGGATAGAACAGCGAAGTGGACGCCGACGCGTTGTTGTCGGTAAATGCCGAATGGATATATTCGCACACCGACCCGTCGGCCGCCAACTTATATTCGGGCATGCGCGTGAGCATATCTTTCCATTTGGGGATCTCCGCTTTGTTCATGCCCGCGCGCTCGCTGCCTTCCACCAAGTTGTGCAACAACTCTTTGATCACCGCAAAGTCTACGGTGGCATCGCGCGCGATCTCCAATGTGTCTACGCCGCCGTTGCTGTAGTTTGCGGGCGTTGTATCGGGCGAATAGGAAGGGCAACTGTCGTATTTGTTGTCCGACCCTATTTTCAAAAAGTTCTCGTAAAACAGCGAAACTTCTTTCATGAACGGCAAAGCGCGCGTTTTCAAAAATTTGAGATCGTCGGTAAAGAGATAGTAATCGTAAAACAGTTGCGCGATCCACCCCGCCACGGCGGTAAAATGAATCACTTTGCTGTCGATCAGCCCCAACACGCCCGTGCCGTGCGCCATCACCGACGGAATAAAGATACCGCGGCAACCGTAAAGGCGGGACGCGTTCTTTTTCAGATCGTCTAACACGCTCTCGTAATAGGTAAACACGCTGAGCATCTGGTCGGCCAAATTGCCCGCCAATACGTGCGAATAGGTGGTCTGCAAACTGCCCGACGCATTGATCTGGCTGTTGGGCGCTTTGTAATCGCCGCACCACAAACCGTAAGGCGGCAAGGGGTGCGATGCGTCGGATGCGCCGCATATCATCAAATAGCGCCCGAACGCCCACAGTTTTTCCACCAATGCGGGGCTTGCCTCACCCTCCACAAACGCTTTGCGCAACAGTTCGTCGGCGGGGATATCGCGTCCCTCGGCGTCGAGATCGAGTTCGGCGCTGTTAAACAGCTTGTTGTGCAAAGGCGTATGCTCTTTGAGTAGTTGCTCATACGTCGATTTGATGGTTTTGAGCGATTCGTGAATGGCTTTCCATTCTTTTTCGCGCTGGCTTTCCACAAACGGACGGATAAACACGATGATCTTTTCGGCGCCGCGAATGGTGATGCCGGCGTTGTCTACCACTTGGTCGCCGCCGAAATGCTTGATAAAGCCCACGGCGCCGAATTCCGCGCCCGAATCGCTACGGGCGGAAAAATGCATAAAATATTTTTCGTATTTCACGTTCACGCCGTCGGGCAATTTGGAGATCGCGTCGGGCGTGCGCACGTTGAATCGGTCGTGCAGATCGAGCGAAAAGGTTACGTCTATGGGCTTACTGCCCGTGCGCGTAATCTCATACACCACCATGTTTTGCGCGCGCGAAACAAACATAGAGCGGTCGTAACGCGTGGGGCCGTCTTTGAAAGACACCGAAACTTCCCCGTTCTCCATATTGAGCACGCGGCTGTATTCTTTCACGGCACGATCCAAGCGCATGTCCACGTGAAAATCGCACAGCGGCAACGGATAGCTGAGCGTGGGGCGATAGTGTTTGGCAATCAACGCATTCTTGAAAATATCCTCGGCGTCGCGCACGTCGCCGTCGTCCATTTTCTTGCGCACGTCTTTCAACTTATCGGCAACGTCTTGCAAAACGCCCACGTTTCCTTGCCACCAGTTGTCGCTGTGGGTAATCATTACCACTTCGTTGGCGGCGCCGCCGTACACGGACGCGCCGATCACGCCGTTGCCCGTGGGGATAGCTTCCCGCCAAGTGGATCCCCACCATCCGGCGGGCATGATAAATTGCAGTGCGTTTTTGGGTTTGCGAATGGTTGCCATGAAAAAATTCGACCTCTTTCGATATATTTTCTTCTCTTTGAATCAATACGTAGCCTACATAGTATACCACAGAAAAGCGGAATTTGTCTACCTAAAAGGCGATATAAAAGGGCAAAAATACGTTTTTTTACGCATTTTCACCCTTCGAAACACGGTTTTTAAGCAATAAATTTTACGCTTTTACATCGTATGCGAAAGTTTGATAACGATGCCGCTGCGAAGATTGCTCACCCGTTCGAGCGCGGCGTCCCAATCGGTGCCGCCCGTAAACAAGTTGTTGCTCTTGTATACATGTTGTTCGAATCGGATATCGCACGTAGGCGTGCCGCTTTCGGCCGACAGTTTCATATCTTTGAGCATGTAGCCGTACGGCAAGCGAAGCGTGATCTCTTCTTGCTCTTCGAATTCGTATTCTTCCGTCTTTGTGTTTTCGTCGTCGGCGTTAAATTGCACTTTGGTGACCGAAGTCGCATTTTTGAGCGTGATAACCACTTGCGAAGATTCCCACTCGAGCGACGTAAAACTCACCACGCCGCTGTTTTCCGAAATGGCGGGTTCGATAGACAAAACGGAATCCACGCTGCGGTTGTAATTTTTGGTGTATGCGCGTTTTTCGCCGTTCCAGCTAAGATCCTTTACCGCGTAGCGAATGTCGTTGTACGCAATGAGGTCGTGCACTTCCACCGTGGCCGTGCCCGTGCCGCTGCCGTCCTTTTCGTAAACGAACAGCAACGCGTCGTCGTAAATACCGTTGTAGTACGAAGGCGCCGCCAAAGCCGACGAACTGTAGGTGGTGGAGAACGAGCAGAACAGCATGATAAGCACTGCCGACACAACAGTCGTAAAGGTCAAGCCGATACGGTTAAGGTAATTCCAAGGCACCTTTTCTTTTTCTATCTTTTTCACTTGCACTTCGGTGAATTTGCCTTTTTTAGCGCGATCCTCTACCCGCTCGGTGGCCATGTATTCATGACGCAACGAACGCGCGGGCAACTTTTTGAACACCTTGTCGAACACGGGTTTGAGATAATCGGCATACGGCGCGATAAATCCGCCCAACCCCACCATGACGGCCAACGCAACCACCAAGCTCACCGCGGGGAAAAACGTTTGCGCGGCATACATAAGCGGCATGATGAGCGGCAACGCAAACACGATAGGCCACACATACAAGAACAACCGCTCGATGTCGGTGGAGAATTTTTGCTTGAATTTTTGTTTGAACAACACGGTCATCAACATGGCGACCAGTGCAAACAAAGCCACGCAGGTGAACGGATAGCTTATGGCGGGCGCCGCGAACGAGAGCACCACCGCCACCGCCGCAAACACCAACGCATTGCCGCGCACCACGTCCGCCGCCTTTACGGCAAACGTGCGTTTTAACAAGATATAGAAGAACACGGCCACCGTTATCGCCATTACGGACGCGGCAAGCAACAGTCCCGTAGAGGCAAACTTGATACCCGAAAGTCCGTGGAAAGGCAACACGCCGAAACCGGATAACAGCAAGGCAAACACGTAATACAGCGCCACCGTGACGAGCGCCGTGGCCAACAGCGTAACCACTTGCACCGCCGCGCCGGCAAGCGCCTTGCCCCACGGGAAGGCCTTATTGCGCATGTTGAGGATCACAATGGCGATCATAAGCCCCACGATGATGCCCGCGATCACAAAGGCGATCGCCGCGGGATAATACACCGTCATAACGTCTAAATACGAGAAATACACGGCGCTCGATTTGCTGTCGAGATCGCGCACCGACGCGTCGGCATAGCAAGAAACGAACTTGCCCATGGCGTTCGACTGCTGGCCTACGAGCTTTTTGTTCACGGTCGTATCGTTGGCCGTGCCGTAACGGTTAAAGCCGCCGCGGTTGGTAAACGTGAGCGTGTTGTAATCGCCGAACACGCCGCTCGACGCATAGTCGCTCCGATCGGCAAACAGTTTAAGAGCGCTCGACGCATACGTGCCGCCGTTAAAGCCGGCATACTTGCCCACCAATTTCAAATTGCCTTTGCCGGCATACATCATGAGCGTGCCGTCCGTGCCGCCCGCCGAGAAGTCGGCCGCCGCGCGCACCTTTTTCGCCACGTTGTCGAAACCGGCAAACTGCCCTACGAACGCGCAAGCGCCGAGGTCGCCCTCTTGCCCCGCGTCGCCGAACAAAAACACCACCGTGTTTTTATACGTTTTGCCTTCGGTGAGCGTGCGCACCGCATTTTGCAACAAAGCGCCCGTTGCCGCCGCATCGGCCGCGCCGCCCAAAACGGTGCTGTCGTAACGGGCGTGCAACAAAATAGCGTCGTCGCTCGTGCCGGGCACGGCCAGAATAATATTCTGCACTTCGCGCGCCACCGCCGCCTCGTCTTCTTTTGCTTGCGAGGCTTGCGTCACGGTCGCCTTTTGCACGTACAGCGTGGGCACGGCCGCGCCGTTTTCTTGCGCATAGTCCACAAGGTTATTGCCGTCGTCGTCGGTGTTTTCGCTTTCCACAAGCCGCGCGCCCGCGTCTTTGAGCGTGTTCACGATATAGTTGCGAACGTTTTGCTGTGCGGCTGCGTCATACGAATTGTGCGTGCGCGTATCGTTTGTGCCCGCTTGCGATATAGCCGTGGCATACGCGTAAGCGTCGCCCGCTTTTGCGCCGCCGCCCACATGGGCGTCGACGATGCCCAATACGAGCATCAGCACAACGAGAACTGCCATCACGGGATAGTAAACGCGCTTAAATATTTTCATTAGAGTGGGAACCTCCGTTACGGCGGATAGACCGTATTTACTAAAGAATACCAAATGGCTCTTTTTATTTTACCACACTCCAAACGAAATTACAAATCATTTGCCACGCTTTTTCAAAAAAGCTTGGCAAAAACTTTTGGCGCGCATGCCCTTTTTCACACCGAAACCAGCCAACCGTAGCCCGCTTTTTCCACGCGCGCGTACTGCGGCGCCGCAGCAAACACGGGCGAATCGAAACTCACCAACAAACCGCCTTCCATCACCACGGCGGCTTTGGCCAAAATGCGACGATCTCCTATACGCGCATACATGGCGTATTCGCTCACGCACCCCGACGGTTGCTTTTCGCACAAAAAGCCGTATGCCTCGCCGCCGATCCCGAAAGCGGCAATGCGGCCGTATTCGCGGTCGAACCGCAACACCACGGGTTCGTCGGGGCAAATGTTCTCTGTTCCTATCGTTCGTATCATGGCAAACATGCGCTGTTCCTCTCTCTTTCTTTTTGTACAGTATAACACAGCATTGTTGACAACATCTGTCACTAATGATAAAATAATAAAGCATAAATAAAATTTTTTGGGAACGGGAGTTTTTCGCCCATGAACGCCGACTACATACTGATCATTTATTTCACGCTGATGAACAAACGCAAAAAAGTAAAGCGGAGCACGCTGGCCGCCCGCGCGGGCGTGAACGTGCGCACCGTTTCGCGTGCCATAGACGCGCTCACTTTGGCGGGCGTGCCCGTGTATTCGGAAACGGGGCCGGACGGCGGCTATTATATCCCCGACGACTACGTTGTTTCGCAAGCTGCTTTTTCGGCCGAAGAAAAGGCGCGTATCATAAACTGCATACACGCGGCCAAAAAGAATTTTACCGACAACGTGTGCGACAACGTGCTCGACAAGCTCGGCAGTCTTGCCGCGGCCGACGCAAACTATCTGGTTCGCTCCGAGTCGCTCATTATCGATGCGTCGGGTTGGAACGCGGCGCACCCCACGGGCGCCAAGATCTCCGTTCTGGGTCGCGCGGTCAACGACAAAAAAACGGTGCGCATGAAATATGTGGATCGCTACGAATCATCTTCGGAACGATACTTCGACCCCTACTGCTTGGTGCAAAAGAGCGGCATGTGGTATGTGTACGGGTGGTGCCATCGCCGCAAAGACTTTCGTCTGTTTAAGATTGCGCGCATAGAAGACGTGGTGGTGACCGAACAAACGTTTGTGAAAAAGCCGAGCGACGTATACGAAAAATTGCGCGGCGATTTTCCCGACCACGACACCGTGGCTTTTACCATAGAGTTCACCAACCTGATCTTGCCCGAAATAGAAGAGTGGCTGGGCACCGACGCCATCGAGGACAAAGGCACATGCTATGTTGCGCACGCCGAAATGTTCGGCGGCAACCAATTGGTGAGCAAGCTTTTGAGCTTCGGTTCGAGCGTTACGGTGACCCAACCGTCTTTTTTGCGCGAGGAGCTGGCCGTGGAATGCAAACGCATGCTAAACAACTATAGCATGCCGTAGATCTTTTTGGCACGCAACACCTTTTTCACATACGAGCGCGTTTCGGCAAAGCCGTAGCTTTCCCGCCCCTCGGCGCGCCATTTCAAAAGGTTGCCCTCGCCCGCATTGTAGGCGGCCAGTGCATCGCGCAACGGATATTTTTGCAATAAATACGCCAAATAAGACACGCCCAACCGAATATTGGAGGGCGCGTGGGTAAGATCGAGCGCCAGCGTAGGCTCGTGCAATCGGTCGGCCAACCACACCGCAGTGGCGGGCATCAACTGCATGAGCCCTACCGCGCCCGCTTGCGAACGCGCTTTGGGGCGAAATTTGCTTTCGGTATGAATAACGCCGCGCACCAAATTTTCTTCCACGCCGAATTCACGGCAAGCCGCCGCGATCTCGGCGTTGTATTTGCGCGGAAAATACGCATACAAAAAAGCGACGCACGAAATCACAGCCGCCGTCGCCAATGCCAAAACGATACACACGATTTTTGCCCGCTTGGAAATAAAACCGCCCTCCTACTTTTTTTGCGTCCACTCGTGATAAATGCGCAATACCTGTGCGCGCAGTTGCGCTACGGTGCCGTCGTTCATGATCACGATATCCGCGCGCGCCTCCCGTTCGGCGTCGGAAAGCTGTGCGGCCAACATACGTTTTGCCAAGTCTACCGATATAGTGTCCCGCGCCGTAAGCCGCTTTATGCGCTCGCTTTCGGGGCAAGAAACGGTGATATTGGGGCTTGTGTACGCATCAAAGCCTGCCTCGAACAATAAAGGCGCCTCCACGACCACCACGTCCGCCGCCGCTTTTTGCGCCAAACGACGGGTTTCGTCCAAAATAAGCGGGTGCAAAACGGCATTGAGCGTTTGCCGTTTGCTTTCGTCGGCAAACACGATTTCGCGCAAAGCGGCGCGATTTAACACGCCGCCGTCAAACGCTTGGGGAAAAGCGCGCAACAGCCGCTCGTACCCTTCGCCGCTTTGCGACACACTGCGCGACACACTGTCGGTATCGATAGTATATGCGCCCGCCTCTCTAAACATTTGCGCCGCCGTGCTTTTTCCGCCGGCTATGCCGCCCGTTAATCCCGCCACGATTTTTTGTCGCATACGTTCTCCCCGCCCTACTTGCAATCCAACCAACTCTTGCCCTCGCTCACCTCGGCCACCAAAGGCACGGCAAGCGTAAACGCGTTTTCCATTTTGTCTTTGAGCAAGGCTTTCACTTGCTCTTTTTCTTCGAGCGCGGTTTCCACGATCAATTCGTCGTGCACTTGCAAGATCAATCGGGAACGCATGCCCTCCAGCGCGCGGCTCACATTGAGCATGGCTATTTTTATGATATCGGCCGCCGTGCCTTGCAACGGCATGTTCATGGCGGCGCGCTCACCGAACTGCCGCGTGAAATACACCGAAGAAAACAATTCGGGGATCTTGCGACGCCGCCCCAACAGCGTGGTAACATACCCCGTTTTCTTGGCCTTTTCCACGCAGTCGTCCAAATATTTGCGCACGCCCGCAAACCGTTCGAAGTAATTGTCTATATACTTTTTGGCCTCGGCCTTGCCGATCTTTAGGCTGGATGCCAACCCGAAATCGCTCATGCCGTAAATAATGCCGAAATTGACCGTTTTGGCGGCGCGGCGCATATCGGGCGTTACCTCTTCGAGCGGCACGCCGTATACTTGCGCGGCGGTGTAGGCGTGAATGTCCGCCCCATCGCGATACGCTTTGCACATAGTGGGATCGCCCGAATAATGCGCCATGATGCGCAACTCTATCTGCGAATAATCGGCCGACACCAACGTAAACCCTTCGCGCGCCACAAACAGCGACCGCAACACTTTGCCGTCCTCTTCGCGCACGGGTATGTTCTGTAGGTTGGGCTCCACGCTCGAAAGCCGCCCCGTGGTGGTAAGCGTTTGCCTAAACTCGGTGTGCACCGTGCCTTGCGCGTCGATCAGTTTGCGCAAGCCGTCCACATACGTGCTGTTCAGCTTGGTGATAAAACGATAGCGGAGCACGAGCGGCACAATGGTATACGACGGATCGAGCTGTTCCAAGATCTCGGCGCCCGTGTTATACGTTTTGGCGCCCTTTTTGGGATACGGTATGCCCATATCTTCAAACAGCACCTGCGCCAACTGCCGCGGCGATTTGATGTTGAACGGCCGCCCCGCCGCCGCATGGATCTGTTTGGTGAGCACCTCTTCCTCTTGCGAAAAAGCCTTGCCGATCTCTTCGAGCCGCGCGCGGTTGACCGCAAACCCCGCTTGCTCCATGGAAAACAACACTTTCACGAGCGGCTGTTCCACGTCGTAATACAACCGATGCATGCTCGACGCGTTGAGTTCTTCGTCCAAACGCCGCCTAAGCGTAAGCATACCGCTTGCCTTGTCGGCGGCGGCAATGCTGTAGCTTTCCAACAGATCGGAAAGTTTGGCGTGCGGCACCGTGCCGTCGGCCAAATACTGCGCCAACTGCACGTCGAAAAATCCCGCTGCCATAAAGCCGTATTGTTTATGGATATAGGTGATAAAACTTTTCGAATCGAATACCACTTTGGTCACTTTTTCGTCCGCAAGTATAGAGCGGAGCGCGCGCACCACTTCGCTCTCACTCAGCCCCGACGAAAAGAAATCTATTTTAAGATTCACCGTGTATTCGTTTTGCTCGTCTACCGCAAAGTGAAAAGTGTTTTCCGAAAAGCAAACGGCGATCTCGTTTTTGCCGCGCACGACGTCGTCCAATTGCTCCACCGACGTCACCGCCGTGACCGTGGCCGCCGTCCGTTGCGAGGCGGGCACAAGCACCGTATCGGTGTTGAAGATCTCGGCGCGCCGCAACAACGACTTAAACCCTTGCCGCTCGAAAAACGCGAACACTTCGGCCGAAAAGGGAAAACGGTAGCGGCACTTTTCCGCGTCGCATTCTATGGGCGCGTTCGTATCGATGGTGGCCAACACGCGGCTGAGCGCGGCGCTCTCTTTGCCCGTACGCAACCGCTCGCGCAACGACGGCGGCGTTATCTCTTCCAAATGCGCATATATGTTTTGCGTATCGCCGTATTTTCGCAAAAGCGATTTGGCTGTCTTGTCGCCCACCCCCGGCACGCCGGGGATATCGTCGCTGCTGTCGCCCGCCAACGCCTTGTATTCGATCACGCCTTGCGGCGTAAGTTCGTATTTTTCGGCCAGCAGTCGCTCGTCCACTTCGTCCGTTTCGGTAATGCCCCGTTTGGTAAACAGCACGCGCGTATTGTCGTCTATGAGCTGAAAGCTGTCGCGATCGCCCGTTACGATATACGTATCGCCGCCCAAACGCTTGGCCAGCGTGCCGATGATATCGTCCGCCTCGTAGCCTTCCGCCTCCATGCGACGAATGCCCATCACGTCTAACATATCTTTCAATACGGGCATTTGCGCCGCCAACTCGTCGGGCATGCCTTTGCGCCGCGACTTATAGCCGTCGTACAACTTATGGCGGAACGTGGGCGCGTGCACGTCGAACGCGGTCACGATACAGTCGGGTTTTACCGTTTCTATCATTTTGATCAACATGGTGGCAAAACCGTAAACCGCTTGCACTTGCACGCCTTGCGGATTGTTCAACGGCGGCAACGCAAAATATGCGCGGTTGACCAAACTGTTCCCGTCTATCAGCAATACTTTTTCCATTCGCTCTCCCACCGAGTATATTTACCCTTGTTATTGTACTATCTTCTCCCCGCGTTCGTCAAGAAAAAAGCAGAGAAAAGAGGTCTTGCCCGTCTTGCGCCAAAAAACAGACGGGAAAGGCGAACATGGTGTGAAAAAGAGAAGTGTTCCATTTTTTCTCTTTGCCGAACGCCTCGAACGTTGTCGTAGCCCCTTGCGCCAACATATTGCGCCATGCGTTTTTGTCGGCGATCAGATCGTACAACCGTTCTTTTTCGCCCCATTTTTGCAACAGCAAAAACAATACGGGCGTAACGAACAAGTTGCAAGCCGAAAGCTGTTTCCGATCGATAAGCGACAACACGTTGGCGCGCAACGCCTCGTCGCCGTCGGCAACGCCCGTGAGCGCTCCGAAAATTTGCGCGGCAAACGACGTGTGCTCGCTCTTAGAACCGTCTGTAAAACGCGCCTCGTTTTCGCGGTAAAACGTGCGCCGATACGCCGCGGCAAACGTTTGGCAAAGCGTATCGTTCGCGGGTTTACGAAGCGCGCGGCGCAACCGTGCCAAAGCGCGCAACGCAAACAGCATATATGCATTCAACACGTTATTGGCCGCGTCTACCGCCTTGCAAGGCATCAAATCGAAATCGTAGCCGTCGCGGGCGCTGTCCGGCCACTCCACCACGATCCATTTGTCTACCTTATTAAGCGGCATGCCGTATCGCTTGAGATAGCACGAAACGATCCCCTCGGCCGCGGGCAAACACGATTCGGCAAACTCTATGTTGCCGCCCAAACGGTAATACACCCAAAGCAACACGCATATCATGAGCGGAAACTCGGCCGTTTCTTGCATGTACGCCGCGGGGCCGAGCGCCATGCCGCCCGCGTCGATACGCGTAGACGCCAGCGCGTCCTCTATCAGTTTTTCCATCAATTCCGTGCGCCCCGTCAGCCAAACGTGCGCCGTAGCCGAATAGCATGCGTCGCCGAAATACTGCCCTTTCTCGCGGGACGGACAATCGAGATACCCCTCTTGCACGCCGTAATGCAACGTATCTGCGCAAAGATCGTATACTTGTTGCAACGCGGGCGTAGACGCCGCAAAAAAGCGAACGGGCGCAAACGGATAGTGCCGCACTTGCACCGCCGCGTCTTGAATGCGCACGCCGTCGGGAAAACGCAAGCACACGTAGCGAAACGCCTTATAATCGAACGGCCGCCATTCGTCCCGTCCGCCCGACAGCACCATTTCGTCGCGGTATACGCAGTTGCAACGCATATCGTAGCGCACCGTTCCGTCGGCGTTGCACTCCTCGCCGCACAATATTTCCACCGTGTCGCCCGCGCGCCCCGTCGCAAAAAATTGCGGTGCGCCCACGATCTCGCGTCCCACGTCTAAAAACACTTCGTTTTTTGCAACGCGCACCGCCGCGGGCGGCATGGTGTATATCTCCAAGGGCGCCGTGCGTTGCCGCACAAGCGTGTAATCGGTCACGCGACGCGGCAAAGCGCTCTGCCAATACTCGTCGCAAAAATGCTCTTGCTCGAAACCCACTTCGCGGGCGCGCGCGTCATACCGCTCGGCAAACTGCGTGTCGTATCCGATCACGTCCAAAGCCGCATACGCCGTGTGGCGGTGCGTTTTCACGCCCGCGCGCGAACAAGCCACCACCCGCGTCCCCTCGCAAATATCATACAGCAAACCGTGGCGGTGATCGCCGCTCACCCATACGCGATTCACAAGACCTTGGTAATAGGTGTGCACCGCCAACGTATTGACGCCTTCGCGCACGTACGCCGAAATGTCCGCCTCGTTGTAGCGATATAAAAAGGGATAGGACGGCGCCGGCCCCTGCATCACGAATTTGCCGTTGATATACAGTTTGAAATAATCGTCGGCCGAAATGCAAACGGTAACCGCCGACCGATCGGTCACCGTGAAAGTGTCGCGAAAAAGAATATGCGCGTTTTGCTTGCTCGCATCGTGCGCCGACAGCATAGGAGCGTTTTCTCTGTGAAATACTCGTAACGGCGAGAGCGCGGCAAAAGCATCGTCGGTGATCCATACGCCCGTAAAAACGTGTTCTTCCGCCATGGCGCGCCCCTCCTTCGGTTTGTTTTCTTCTCGTATTGTAACGCCCCGACATGCCGTTCGTCAAGAAAAAACGCCTTGCCGCCGTAAATCTTACTGATTGCGTTGACTTTATGCGGGCAAACGGGTATACTAAACGCATGGCACATTGGTTGGATAAAACGTTTTTTCCGTTCGACCGCGAAATATTTTCGTGGATGCATGCTTTGCAACAAAAAGCGGGCGGATTTTTTAACGGCTTTTGCAAGTTTGTTTCGTTCTTCGGCGAGCTCGGTTGGTTTTTTATCGTTACGGCGTTCGTGTTTTTGCTGTTTCGCAAAATGCGGCGCACGGGACTATGTATGGCGTTCGCGCTGTTTATCGGCGCGCTGATCACCAACATACTGCTCAAAAACTTGGTGGACAGAGCACGCCCGTTTAACAGCCACGAACTATTCCGTCTTTGGTGGACGGCGGCGGGCGCCAGCCCCGAAGACTCGCCCTCTTTCCCGTCGGGACACACCACGGCCGCCTTTGCGGCGGGGATTGCGTTCTTTCTTGCCGCCGACAAGCGCTATAGTTGGACGGGACTTGCCTTTGCCGTTTTGACGGCGTTTTCGCGCGTATATCTTATCGTGCACTACCCCACCGACGTGTTGGCGGGCATGCTCGTGGGCACGGCGGCGGGCTTTGGCGGGTGGCTTTTAAGCACGCTCACCTACCGCAAGGCGGGCGGACGTTTGCGCACTCTACTGACGGAGGCAAGCATACTCCGATTGTTCCGCCGCCGATCGTGCAATTGTTCGGCCGACACGCCGCCGCCAGATAACGCCCCCGTGCAAGAACAGCCTGCTGTCGATACGTGCAACGCCGCCACCGACAATGAGCAAGAAAACAAGCAACTGTAAATTGTTGTTCATGCACCCGAAAAAATGCATAAAAAAAGAGCGGATCACTCGACCCGCTCTTTTTTTATTTACGCTGCCGCGGTTTGTGTTGCGCTCAGATGACTGTTGATAGCGCTTTGCGCCAAGCAGTAATCGATCACGCCGAAACCGAACAATCCCAAAATCAAGTACACGATGCCCATGCTGTTTTCGTTACGGATATTGCCCGCTTTAACGCCCAGCTTGTAGTACCAATAGATACCGTAGATACCGAACGTGACAAGCGAAACAAAGAACGCCGCAACACCGCCCATCGTAGCATGATCGGGATCCAATTTGTTGGTGTCGTTCGTCAGTTTCACAAACCAATAGATCGCATAGATCCCCAGCGTGATAATGCTGAACACGATAGCCAACACAATGTTCCTCTTCTTCATACAACTCCTCCTACCCTAGGTAATATTTCGATCGGACATTTTGCCAGCTAAACAAAATATCCAAACATACATATGATACAATAGCACCCCCCCCCCGAAGTCAAGCGTTTTACAATGGTTTTTTTTACCTTTTTGTATATCGTTTGCCGTATGATATGTATGCGGTAAACAAAAAAAGCGTTCCTAACAATGAACGCTCTTTTTTGTATGTTGTTATTTCGGTGTTTACGCTATGCTCGAATCGACAAACGGGTCTATTTGCCGAAATAGCGTTTCAACAGCCCTTCGAACGCTTTGCCGTGACGGGCCTCGTCGCGCGCCATTTCGTGCACGGTGTCGTGGATAGCGTCGAGATTGGCGGCCTTGGCGCGTTTGGCCAGATCCATTTTGCCCGCGGTGGCGCCGTTCTCAGCGTCTACGCGCATCTGCAAATTTTTGGCCGTGGAATCGGTAACCACTTCGCCCAACAGCTCGGCGAATTTGGCCGCGTGTTCCGCCTCTTCCCAAGCCGCTTTTTCCCAATACAGACCGATTTCGGGGTATCCCTCGCGGTGCGCCACTCTCGCCATGGCAAGATACATGCCCACCTCGGAGCACTCGCCGTTAAAGTTCATGCGCAGATCGTCTATAATATCTTGGGGCACGCCTTGCGCAACGCCCACAACGTGCTCCGCCGCCCAACTGCGGCCGCTGCCTTGCTCGGTGAACTTAGACGCGGGCGCCTTGCATTGCGGGCAGCTTGCGGGCGGCTCGTTGCCCTCGTGCACATATCCGCAGACCGAACAAACAAATTTTTTCATGGTGATTTTCTCCTTTCTTTTTGTTTTTTATTTTGGCTATGCTCTTCGCATACGAACAGCCGTTTACGATAATTTTTCGGCGCGCGCTTTGCAAGCGGGACACACGCCGTATATCACTGTTTTGATCCGTTCCACAAAATAACCGCGCGATAGAAGCGCCGCATGCCCGTCCGGCCAATCGAATATATCGGAAATGGCACCGCACTCGCAACACACAAAATGCGCATGCGGTCGGATGTCGGCGTCGAAATGCAGTTGCCCGCTTTCCGTTTCCACCGTTTCCAATAACCCCGCCTCGCCCATTTCGCGCAAATTGCGGTACACCGTTCCCAAACTGACGTTCGGAATGGTTTCGCGCACTTTGCGATACACCCATTCGGCATCGGGATGGCTTGTAGTTGCGCTTAGGACCCGTAAGATCGCGTCCCGCCGACTACTGTAACGCACGACCGCCTCCTAAACAGTAATAATTACTGTTATTATATAGTATAGCTTGTCCGATGTCAAGCATTCTCAGCAATTTTTTTACAAAATTTTGCTATTGCAAACACACCTCATGCAACGGCCGCGCATAGTATGATAGTATACGGAGGATAAAATCATGAACGAATTCGACAACTACAACCAATCGTGTCCCGTTTGCTCTTGCGGTTGCGGCCGTTGCCCGCACCAAAACCCGTGCGATAACCATTCGCACGGCAACGGCGGGTGCCAATGCGGAAACGAGAACCACAACAACTGCGAATGCAGACGGCAGACTTGCTGCTGCCGCACCCGTTCGTGCGGTTGCAACATTTGCGACTGTTTCCGCAGACTGTTCTGTGGCTGCTGCCGCAGATAATTATCTATTTGCGCAATCCCTACCTGCAAAAACGGTATTCGCCCGCAAGGGCGGATACCGTTTTATTATGCCGTAAAACATATTCTCACGCTTTATAAACAATCTCGCCGTCGCGCACGGTCATGATCACGCGCATGTGTTCATCCACCACCGCAAAATCGGCGCGTTTGCCCTCTCGGATACTGCCGTATTCGTTGAAAACACCCAAATGTTTTGCGGGATCGGCGGTCGCGCAGTCCACCGCCTCGCACAAAGGCACGCCCGTTTTCTCTATCATATTGCGCACCGCTACGTTCATAGCAAGCACGCTGCCCGCCAACGCGCCGTTAAGTAAGCGCGCCTCGCCGCCGCGCACGAACACGGGCTGGCCGCCCAACTCGCTTTCGCCCTCGCCCGCCCCCTTGGCGCGAATGGCGTCGGTGATCAAGATAACTTTGCCGCGCGGCTTGTTTTTATACAGCAGTTGCATGGCGGGCACCGACACGTGCACGGTATCGGCGATCAGTTCGGTATACAAATCGTTGCAATACAACGCCGCGCCCACCGTGCCGATCTCTCGATGATGCAAGCCTTTTTGCGCGTTATACGTGTGCGTAACGCATGTGGCGCCTTGTTGCACGGCGGCGCATATTTGTTCGTAGTCCGCATCGGTATGCCCCGCCGACACGCGCACGCCGCACTGCACGATATGCCGTATGAGCGCCAAAGCGCCCTCTTGTTCGGGCGCCAAAGTGACCAAACGCACGGCGTTGCCCGACTCGTTTTGCCACGCATCGAACAAAGCCGTATCGGGCAATATCACATATTCGGCCGGTTGCGCGCCGATATGCTTGGGAGAAATGAACGGCCCCTCCAAATGGACGCCCAACAGCCCCGCGCCCTCGGCCCGTTCGCTCTCGCGATACGCTTTGACCGCCCGCAACGCGCGGCGGGTGTTTTGGTCGCTCTGCGTCATGGTGGTGGCCAAAAAACGCGCGGTGCCCTCTTTGGCCAAGGCGTCGGCCATAACGGACAACGCGGCCACGGTGCCGTCCATGGTATCGGCGCCGCCCGCGCCGTGCACGTGCTGGTCGATAAATGCGGGCAACACCATGGCATTGCCCGGCAAGTCGATCGCATCGCCCGCACTATTTTCCAAAGAACGAATGTGCGTATCGAACGCTACGTCCGTACGCACAATGCCCTTGCCTTCCGCATATACTTGGGTTTTTCGAAAAGTTTTCACGATACGCCCTCTCCCTCGGTTTGCCGCGCGACGCCCCTTTTACAGCAAACTTGCCGCGTCTTTATCAAGCACCACCGTAACGTCTGCGTGGCGTTGCAACACGCTGGCGGGACAGTCCTCGGTGATTTTTCCTTTCACCATGCCGAACACGGCTTTGGCCTTGTTTTTGCCGCTCGCCATCACCAAAATGCGTTTGGCGCGCATGATCTCCGAAATGCCCATGGTAACGGCACGCACGGGCACGTCCTCTATTTTTTCAAACAGACGGGAATTGTCGCGTATGGTGTTCTCCGTAAGACGCACCACATAGGTGGTGCTGTCGAACGGCGTGCCCGGCTCATTAAAACCGATGTGCCCGTTGCTCCCCAAACCGAGCACTTGCACGTCTTGCGGCATCGTGGCCAATAGCGCCGAATAGCGCGCGCACTCGGCCGCAAGATCGGCGGCCTTGCCGTTGGGTAAATGCGTGTTGGCCATGGGAACGTCCACTTTGTCAAATAAATTTTCGCGCATGAAATGCACGTAGCTTTGACTGTCCTTTTCGCCCAGCCCCACGTATTCGTCCAAATTGACGGTGCGCGCGGCGGCAAACGAGATCTCACCGCGGGCGCAAGCCTCAGCCAACAATCCGTACATGCCTATGGGCGTGCTGCCCGTAGCAAGGCCGAGCACGGCGGACGGGTTGTGCAACAAAATGCTTTTTATTATCTCCGCGCCTTGAAAGCTCATTTGGTCGTAATTTTCACATACAATGATCTGCATTCTTTTTTCTCTCCTGCTTGTCGCGGAATTTTATGATTCCAATTCGAGGTATTCGTCGTAGGTCATATCGCGGTCGAGTATTTTTTTGCCGCCCTCTATCTCTATGATGCGGTTGGCCACGGTGGAAATGATCTCTTCGTCGTGCGTTACGAACAACATGCCGCCTTTGAAGTTGGTCATGCCCTTGTTGAGCGCGGTGATGCTCTCGAGATCGAGATGGTTGGTGGGTTCGTCGAAGATCAAGAAGTTGGCGCCCAATAACATCATGCGCGCCAACATGCAACGCACCTTTTCGCCGCCCGAAAGCACCTTGGCTTTTTTGAGCGCCTCTTGTCCCGAAAACAGCATGCGACCCAACCAGCCGCGCAAATATTCTTCATAGTGGTCTTTGGAGTATTGGCTCAGCCATTCCACCAACGACAGATCCACGCCGTCAAAAAAGTTATCGTAGTTTTGCGGCAAATAGGCGGCAGTGATGGTTTGTCCCCACTTGAAATACCCCGCGTCGGGTGTCTCTAACCCCATGAGAACGTCGAACAGCATGCTCATGCTTTGGCTGGACGAACACAAAAAACCGATCTTATCGTCCCGCTTTAACTTAAACGAAACGTTTTCGAAATAGCCTTTCTTTGTAAGCCCCTCCACTTCCAAGATCTCGTTGCCGATGTCGCGTTCATACTTGAAATCGATAAAAGGATAGCGACGCGACGACGGCTTGATATCTTCCAAACGGATCTTTTCCAACTCGCGCTTGCGGCTGGTGGCTTGCTTGGATTTGCTGGCGTTGGCCGAAAAGCGTGCAATAAACTCTTGCAACTCTTTGGCGCGCGCCTCCATTTTCTTGTTTTGCTCTTTGGCTTGGCGGGCAAGCAATTGGCTGGTTTCGTACCAAAAATCATAGTTGCCCACAAACAGATTGATCTGCTTGAAGTCTACGTCGCAAATGTGCGTGCACACGCGATTGAGAAAGTGGCGGTTGTGCGACACGATGATCACGGTGGTGTCGGACAGTTCCATCAAATAGTCTTCCAACCATTTCACCGTTTTGGCGTCTAAGTTGTTGGTCGGCTCGTCGAGCACCAAAATATCGGGATCGCCGAATAGGCTTTGCGCCAACAACACCTTTACTTTGAGTTTGGCGTCCAATTCCGCCATAGACGTGTCGAACAGCGCGCTGTCTATCTTCAGCCCCGACAACAGCGTTTCGGCCGCCGACTCCGCCTCATAGCCGTTCATATCGGCAAATTCGCCCTCCAAAACGGCCGCGCGCTCGCCGTCCGCGTCCGAAAAGTCGGGCTTGTTATACAACTCGTCCCGCTCTTTGGCCACCTCCATGAGCCGCTTGTGTCCCCACATGACCGCCTCGCGCACACTGTAAGCGTCATACGCGTTTTGGTTTTGCATCAAAACGCTCATGCGCTCGTTTTTGTCGATGGTCACGTCGCCCTTGTTGGGTTCGAGCTCGCCGCTCAAAATACGCAAAAAGGTGGATTTGCCCGCGCCGTTGGCGCCGATGATGCCGTAGCAATTCCCCTTGGCGAATTTCATATTCACGTTTTCGAACAGCACGCGGCCGCCGAACTGCAATGTTACGTTGTTTACGCTGATCATGCCTAAAGTCCCCTTTTTTGAAATAGCGACCCAACAATATTGAGCCGCTACCGCTTTTTGATAAAAGCCGAGCATACGCACAGTATGCCGCCTTTGTTTTGCTTGCCGCTCGGCGCCTATATAAGACGCCGCGAAAAGCACGGCGTTGCCGCCGTTATTCCGCCTTGAAAGGCAACAACGCCATCACGCGCGCGCGTTTGATGGCCACGGCCAACGCGCGTTGGTGTTCGGCGCACATGCCGCTCGTTCTGCGGGGAATGATCTTGCCTTTTTCGGTGATATACCGTTTGAGCTTGGCAACATCTTTGTAATCGATCTCTTCGGCCTTTTCCACGCAGAAAGCGCACACCTTTTTCTTGGGCGCGCGACGCATGCGCTTGCCCTTGTCTTCACTGTTGATCTCGGGTTTTTTCTGTTCCATTTTTCAATGCCCTCTACAATTCATTTTGATAATTCGCCGCTATCGTTAAAACGGCAAGTCGTCGTCTTCCAACGGCTTTAATTCGCCGGTCGTCTTTTTGGGGGCGGCGCTCTTTTCCTCGCGATTGCCGAAAGCACTGCCGCCGCCGTACGCGTTGCCGCCTTCGCTGTTCGCTCCGCCGATAAACTCTACGTCGTCGGCCACTACCTCGGTGGAATACCGACGGTTGCCGTCTTTATCGTCGTAGCTGCGCGTTTGGATCTGCCCGCACACGGCTACCTTACGCCCTTTGGCCAGATATTTGCCGCAGTTCTCGGCAAGACCGCGCCACGTAATGATATTGATAAAATCGGCCTCACGCTCGCCGTTGGCATTCGTGTAGGTGCGGTTCACCGCAATGGAAAACCGACACATGGAAATGCCCGAAGTGGTTTGCGTAAGTTCGGGGTCGCGGGTAAGGTTGCCCACCAAAATACATTTGTTCATCGTTCGTACTCCTTATTTGCGCACAACCATGTAGCGGATCACTTCGTCGCTGATACGCATTTGGCGTTCCAATTCTTGCGGGAACTCTGCGGCAGCGGTAAAGTTCATAAGCACATAGTAACCGTCGTTTTTACCGTCGATCTCGTAGGCAAAACGCTTGTTACCCCACTTGTTCACACTTTCCACCTCGCCGCCGTTGGCGGTCACGAGCGCGCTGTATTTTTCGATCTGCGCCTCTTTCACCGACTCGTCGAGATTGGCCGTGAGAATGTACAAGACTTCGTACTTGTTCATACTGCTTTTTTACCTCCTTTTGGTCTCTGACCCTCGCTCGCGCGAGAGTAAGGAAAGGCTCGGAACGATCGTTCCAAGCCTTTTTATTATAACATGATTTTTTGCAAACCGCAACCGATTTGCCGTGCATTTTCATATTTTCCGACAAAATCAAACGATTTTCAAAAATTCGGCAAACGTTTGCTTGATCCATTTGAGCGCGTCGCGCGCGGTATCGAACTCGTCGGTGAGATACACGTCTTTCACCTTTTCGGTGCCCTTATAGGCGGCGGCGTCAATCGTGGTGAGAAAGGTTTGCGTTTCTTCTTTCGTGGCGGGATAATACACCGTGGTGGCGTAAAACTTGCTGGGCATGCAGTAGGCGTCCGGCTTTATGGTGGCAAAGCAATCGAACGCGCGGTTCTCTTTTTTGATGATCTGCAACTTGCGCTGTTTGCGCGGTATTTTAACGCCCATTACGGTTTCACCACCGCTTTCACGAATCGGTTTCTGTTTTCGGCATGCGCGCGTATGGAGTTTTCCACCTCGCCGAATGCGATCTCGCAACTGATGAGCGGGCTGACGTCTACCGTGCGCGTGGCCAACATATTGATGGCCGACGAGAACAGCCGCGCGCCGTTGTTTACGCCCATCACTTTGAGTTGGCGTTTCAAAACGGTGGAAAACGCGCCGCTGATGTCGCCGTTCATTTTGCTCCACCCGACGAGCGCCACGCGCCCGCATTGCGCCGCATATTCCAGACTGCGGCCGAACGCCATGCGCGACGTGGCGATAAACGCCACCGTTTCCGCCATTTTGCCGCCCGTAATGGCAAATATCTTTTTCATGGGGTCGGTTTCCACACTGTTCACCGTGTAATAAATACCCAAGTTTTCGGCAATGCGCAACATGTCTGCGTCGGTATCCACCAAAATGGGCACGGCTTGGTAATAGAGCGCCACTTGCGCCATGATGATGCCCAATGCGTCGGCGCCCACGATCACAATGTGTTCGCCCTTTTCGAGCGCCAATTTGCTCGCCGCATTGATAGACAGCGCAATGTGTTCGATAAACACCGCGTCGTTGTCTTTGATACGGTCGGGCAGTTTATACAGCATGGACGCGGGCACCACCGAAAAATCGCTCATGAACCCGTTGTCGTCCACGCCGTAGCACAGCATTTTTTCGCACTCGTCGGGGCGATTGTTTTTGCAAGATGCGCACGTTTTGCAAAACACATACGGATCGGCCGCCACGCGGTCGCCGCGAGTCAGTCCCGTGACCGAGGCGCCCGTTTCGGTAACAAGCCCCACGCACTGCCGCCCGATGATGAGCGGCGCCGACGAAAGGGGCAATTTGCCTTCATACATCCACACGTCGCTCAAGCTGATGCCGCAAGCCAACGTTTTCAGTTTTACGCATTCTTCGCCCACGCTTTGCACGGGCAATTCGTCTTGCGTCAACTTGCCCGCCTCGTGTAATCTCCAAGCTTTCATGGTTTTACCTCTGCCTGTCTTTATTGTGCCGAGCGCGGCACGCCGTTATGCACGCGTGGTTTCTTCTTTGTCGGCCGACGCGTTTTTCGTTTGCCCCGCGTTCGCCGCCAACAGATCGCGTATTTCTCTTAACAACGTTTCGGCCGATCCCGCTTTTTCGAGCGCCGCCGCCTCGGCCTCTTTTTGCGCTTGTTGCGCTTTTTCGAGCGCCGCTTTTTCTTGCTCTCTGCGCAAGATCTCGGCGTTTATTTCACGCTTAGCCAACCCTTGCGCCTTTAACTCTTTGCGCAATTGCTTGTATTCGGCTTTGCGCAAGGCGTCTTGCTCCGCTCTGTACTTTTTGCCGCCAGCGCGCACGCTGTTTACCGTTTTCACGATCAAAAACAACACGAACGCCGTGATAAGGAAGGTGACCACCGCCGATATCACGGCGCCGAAATCGAGTATGATAGCCTCTTTGATCACCGCGCCCGTTTCGTCTAACGTAGGCTCGCGCAACACCAACTGCAAGGCGCTCGTGCCGTCCGATCCGGGGATCCAATTGATAAGCGGCGTTAAAATGTGCCCCACCAAAGCGGTGATGATGGCCGTGAACGCGCCGCCGATAATAATGCCCACCGCCATATCGAGCACGTTGCCCCGTGTGATAAACGCCTTGAACTCCTTAAAAAACTTTTTCATCGGTTTTGCTCCTCCTTGCCAAACCCGACAACGGCCGCAAAAATACGGTCGTCTGCCCCGCAAATTTTATATAACGGTATGTATAAGTATATCACAAATTTTTACGTTTGGCAACCATAGTAACGCGGTGATTTTTTGTGCAAAAAAAAGACTCCTTGCTTGCAATAAGGAGTCTCTCGCCAAAACAATAAATGCACATTTCACCTACGCCGTAGCACAATAGCCTAAAAGAAAACAGCAGATTTCTCCGCTTCGCGCCTTACGGCGCTACGGTCGAAATGACAACGAAACCAAAAATCACAGTAGCGGAATGTGCGCCAAATACACCACGTCGGCGCGTTCTTTCGCGTCACCCTCGGCGAGTACGGCGGCTTGCACGGTCACTTGCCCGCCCGCCAAGCGCACCAACTCGCGCATGGCCTCGATCGATCCGCCCGTAGACACCACGTCGTCTACGATGGCCACGCGTTTGCCGCTCAGTAGCGCGGCGTCGTGCGCCGACAGATACAAGTGCTGTTCCTCTTTGGTGGTGATACTTTGCACCGTTACCGATATGCCGTCTTGCATATACAGCTTTTTGCTTTTGCGCGCCACCGCATACAGCGGTTGCCCCAAATTGCGCGCCACGCAATGCCCCAACTGCAAACCTTTGCTTTCGGCGGTGAGCAACACGTCGGCTTTTCCGGCGATCTTTTGCGCCAACTTCTCGGCGCAATATTCGGTAAGCGTTACGTTGCCGTGCAGATTGAAAAACGCTATTTTGGGGCCGCTCTCCAATTGCAACACGGGCAACGCCTCTTTTCTGCCGCAAATATCCACCGTGAACGTTTCTTTCATTTTTCTTTTGCCTCTTTTTCGTTAATTATTATTTCCGCGTCCAGATATGCTGACACTATCTGTGCTCAATATAATATCACCGTTTGCCGCACGGAACACACCGTAATATGTCACGGTAGCGGTATACGCATAATACCCGCCGGTAGGCGCTGCTAGTTTAGTGCCGTCCTCGTTCTCCACCGTTACATTGCTGTTATTCGACACAGCCTTGATATTTAACCGCGTGTACCCGTTTTCCACCGCTATGGTCGGATTGTATTTGCGATTGGCATTCGTGCCGGAGGCATAGCCGAGCGTTACGGTGAATACGTATTGCGTTTTAGACGTCCAACGAACGGTTGCGGTTGCCGTATATTCGTTGCCTGCATATGCTCCGCTCGTTACGGTAAACGTTGCGGTGATCGTAACCGAAGCACTCGCGTTGAAAGCCGCGGGCAAGAACGAACACAAGCCGTTTTCGTCTACCGTTACATAGTTAGTATTGCTGCTTGTATACGTTGCCGAATACGGCGCGCCTTTCATGCCGTCCGTAGACACTTGCATGGTGGCGTAATCGAACGTTGCCGTAAGCTCCGGCTCGTCGGCCTCCAACGTGTAGGCAGTCGATACGGGATAGCCGTGATAGATATGCCCCGCTCGATCGATCGTGGCGGTGACCGTCAACGTGATCGAACGTTTGCCCACACCCTTTTTGAATCCGTACGTCCACACGCCGTTGTCCGTTTCTTGCATGGTCAAATAGGTAGGATCGTCGGCCGTATAGATTGCGTTTGTAAAGTTCTCGGTCACGTTGAGCCGCACAGAAGTACCCGTAACCGTAACAGAGGCGTCGGGCAAGGCGGGGATATTTACCGAGATCTTTTTGCTCACCGTTTCGCCCGCGTAGTCGCCCGCGGTGATGGTGTAGTATACGGTAACGTCTATAACGCCCGCGCCCGCGGTGAAATCGAACGTACCGTCGGCGCGCATAACGATGCCCGCGCCGTGCGGCACAAACGTAAGCACGGATATGCCTTTGGCGGCCACCGTATCGGCCAACACGAACTTACCGCGATACAGCGTGTTATCGTTGCCCGCTTTGGTCAAATCCACGGTGACTTCGCCGTCTTCGAGAACGGGTTTGGTGTTCGCGTTTTTGGCGGGCACGTACACCGTGACCGTTTTTTCGAGCACAACGTTTTCATACGGCACGCCCGAAACGGTTACGCGCACGGTAACGGTCACCTCGCGTTCGTTCGTGTCCTTTTTGAGGAACACATAGTTGCCGTTTTGGTCGATGTTGAGATACGCTCTGTCGGCATACGGCATATCGAACGCGGTAGACACGATGCCGTAGCCCGCGCAACCCACCACCTCGGCGGTGATCTTTCCGCCCGTTACGGGCAACACGCTCGTGTCGTTTTGCGCCGTAACTTTTAGATTGGCATCGGCCGTCGGTTTGGCCGCCCCTTCGACCTCGTCCGAATATTCGAACACGCGTTGCATACCGCCGAACTTGGCATCCACCGCCGTGGCGATCAAGGCGTACGCTACCCTGCCGCCCGCCGTATCGGCTTTGCGCGTAACGGTAACGGTGTAGGTGCCGCCCACATTGTTGGCCGAATAGTCTATAAGGTGCGCGCCCGAACGTACTTCGAACGTCCAATCCACGGCCACGTTGGCACTGCCTTCGTACACGGTGGTATCGTCGGACGGTTGCCGCACGGCCACATCGATGTTCAGCGCAGACACCGTAAACGTTTTTTCGGCGGGGAACGCCGCGCCCGAATACCCGCTATACAGCACTTCGGGCGTGGCGGTGACCGTCACGTTGCCCGCAAAGCCTTGCGCGGGCGTAAACACGTGCTTGCCGTTTTGCACCGACACCGTGCCCGCCGCCGCGGGGCTCACTTTATACGTAGCATCCGTGACCTCGGCGCCGCTGTTATACGTAGTCAGCGACAAATCGAGCGTTTCGTCGGGCGCCAACGTGCTCTTGTCTTGCGCAAAGTATACTTCGGGCGCGGCCACGATCTTCACGAAGATGCCGTCGCCTTGCAAAGCCACTTTGTCTTTATAGAAACCGCCGCTCACCCGCACTTGGAAGTACAGCGTGATATTTAGCCCTTTATACGGCTTTACGTTACTCGTGGTGAACACCGTGTCTTGCAATGTGCCGTCGCCCGCGCCGAACTCGCCGCGCACGTTTTCCACGGTAAAGGCAAACTCGGTGTCTTGGGTGTCGTGCGTGGCAACGATAAGGTCGCGGATATCCACGCTCTCGCCGCCGCCTAGCAGCCACACCGCCTCATTGGGCACCGTGAGCGTGGGCGCCGTGTACGCGCGCACGGTAACGTTTACCGTGAAATGGTAGGTCTCGCCCGCGAACATGCCGCTCGTTACGGTGGCCGTGAGCACAAGTTCGGTGCTGCCGCCCGCCCCCGTCGCCGCCGTTACGGAAAGCGTGCAGTTGCGGTCGTTCTCGGTCTTGGTTACCGCGATGATATCGGCATTATAGCCGTCGGCTACGGCAAACGTCACGTTGCCCGCAAACGCGTTGCTCGTAAGCGTGACGGCAGCGCTTTGGCCGGGATCGAGCGTAAGCACCGAACGGGAAAGCGTAAAGTCGGGTCGCGTGGCGGTAAAAGACGTTTCTTGTTTTTCGATGGCGTACGCCTTGCCGCCCAGCACCTCGGTGTGCACGTCGAACCGCAACGTGCCCGCTGTATTCACGCGATACTGCGTTACAAAGTAGTAGTGCTCGGCGCCGCTCTTATGCGCAAGCCCCGCAAACGTCTGCGTGACGTCCGCCGTGCCCGTTACCGTGCAACGGAAGGTGGCCGCGGTGGCCGCAGCGGCCGATGGTATGCCCGTGTAATCCACGATCAGCACCACATAGTTGTTGTTTACGTCGGCATAGCCGATATCGTCGGGTTTTGCCGTGAATAAAGAGGTATTAAGCGAGCCGTCGGCAAGCAACAAACTGCCGCCCGACGCGATGGTAGACGCATTATAGTACAGCGCGCCCGTGATCTCGGCCGAATTGGCCACGGTAAACGCAAATTCTTTGCGATAGGTATTGCCCCACAGCGTGACCGACGCCGTCACCTTGCCCGACGTGAACGTTTCGCCTTTGAGCGATTCCACTTGCGCCGTGGCGGTGCCGCCCGAAAGTTGCGCGGCGCGCAACGTCACTTGGTCGGAAGAGAACGACACGCCCGCCGTTTCGGCAAAGCCTACGGGCACGCCGCCCAACGTGAACGTGTACGAATCGAGCGGGCGCATTTTATCGATGGTATCCACCCCGCCCAACTCGGCTTGCGACAGCGAGAGCGTGAGCGCGGGGCTGTATTCTTCGGACGCCTTGAGCGCGAACTCCAACGTGCCCGCGCACGGCACGCCGTTCACAGTATAAGTTGCGGTGATCACGTACTTTTGCAGATCGGTTCCCGCCAAACGCTCTTTGTGCAGCGCCAACGCATACTGTCCGTTGAGCCGAGAAACGGTGAACAGATTTTCCGAATACGCGCCGCTTTCCGCCGCAACGGTGATTTCCGCCGCGTCGGCTTGCGCGCCGCTCGGCAACAACACGTGGAAGGTAAACAACGGATCGGCATTGCCGAACACATTATACACACTGCCCGCGTCGCCCTCGAAACGCACCGTGAGCGCGCTTTGCAGCACCGAAACGTTGAGAACGAACGTTTCGCCGCCGTCGGTCGCACGGAGCGTTACGCGCACGTTACCCGCCTTTACGGGCGTGAGCACGTATTTGTTTCGAGCGCCGTCGAACGCAAAAGTCACTTCGCCGTCGCCGTTATATTGGGCCTCTTGCACAGAGGTGTCGGCGGGCGCCACCCCCGCCACGGCAGATATAGCCGTAACGGTAAACTCACAATTTTGCGTTTGCCCCTCTATCACCGAAACGGTGGCACCGTTTTCCAAAGCGGCGTCGCCCCGTTTCACTTCCAATCCTACGGCGCGCAACCGTACCGTGACCGTAGCCGAAACGGATATGTTGCCGTACGAAGCCGTAACGGTGAATGTGCCGTTACCGCCGTGCGGCGTGAACACCGCGCCCTCTTTTTCCACCGTTACGCCGTTGCTCGCCGTACAATCATACGCAATGTCTGCGGCCACCGTCTGTCCCGTGCCCGCGTTTTTCACAACGGCCGTAAAGTCGATGCCGTTGTTGTGTTCCGCCACGGAGCCGTCCAAATCGGCGTTTACAAAAGCTATCGTGACAATGTTGGTATTCACCGCCACGGTAATATCGGCGGTTTTTACCGTTACGCCGTCTTTTTTCACCGTGAGCGTGAGCACGGCCGACGCCTCGGTGAGCGAGTCGGACACATACAGCTTGCCGCCTTGCACATACATTTGATCGGCGGTGGCGCCCGTCAAGTTTTCGAGCGCAAATTCGCTTTGCACGTTGCGCGGCAAACGGTCTTGCTCGCCGTTGTTTATCACGGCTTGCAGATCGAAAGACTGCGGCGTTTGCGCGCCCGTCGTGGTCACGGTAAACGTTTCGTTGGCTTTTAATACCGTGTCGCCCACGCGTAGGTCGGCCGTTTCCACCGACACGTCCGCATCAATATACACATACAAGTAATAGTGCGTGGTTTGCGCGCCTATGGTTTCGGTAACGGTGATACGCAAAAGTTGTTTATCGATATTGTATCCCGTTAACTGCAAACGGAAAGACTGCACGTATCGGTCGTTGTTATCTTTGATAAACGCCGTTTCCGCCCCTTTCACTTGCGTTTCCGCGCCGTTCACGCCGTTAACAAAAGCCGCGGTATAGGTCACGTTGGCAAGATCCACGCCGCCCGCGCGCACGCCGAACACATACGTATTGGCGGCGGGGTCGCTCGACGCCGCATGCTTAAGATACAGCGTGGCGATCTGCCCTTCGTCGGGCGCCGCCGCCACGAGCGACATTTCGGCGTCGTTGTTCCACTTTTGCACAAACGCAAACGAATCGTCGGCAATGGCCGTGGTAACGCGCACCGTTTTGCTGTCGGACACGCCCGCGCCGCGCAACGTAAAGGTGTATTCTTTGTTTTCGGCGGCAGCGCTCGGTTTGAGCGTTACGGTGCCTTTATACACATAGTGATCGCCCGCCAATTCCAAGCCGTGGGCCTTATATGCCTCGTTCACTTCCAACGCTTTGGGCGCAATGCTGAAAAAGCTCCATTCGGTATTGCCCGTCAACGAAAGTTCGCCGTCCGCAAACTCGAAATCGAACTGCCCCAACCCCAAGTGCGCCGCGGTATGCGTTTTATACGTTACCGTGTACGAAAGCGTGATGGCGCTGTCTTGGCGGTTGCGATACAGCAGCAACGGATCGCTCGTTTCGAGCGTAATGCTTTCAAGTTCGGTGGCGGTATTGCTCGCGCGCAATATAAGCGTTAGCTCGCGCCCAAAAAGTTTTCCGTTCTCGCTTTCTCTGAACACCGCTTTCCCGCGCGAATGTTCCACGCCGGGGTCGCATTCCATGCGGAATTGCCCCAACGCAGCCAAACTCTCGATTTTGGCGTTACCCGACGTGACCGAATAGGTGGCGGTCAGATCGTTGCTTGCAAACGCCTTTTCGTTATTCCACACATAGTATTCGTTTGCGCTATTGCCGTCGAGATACATAACGCCCGCCAATTGCAACGTGTAGGCCACGCCCGACACCACGTCGTTTATTTCCGTTTCGCCGCCCGCGCTCCGCTTGGCCAAGGGTTCTTGCGCGGTGTCTTTGTCGGCCGGATACACATACACGTCGTTGAACCGACGCACAAACGAATATTCCGTATAGGCCACGAACGAAGAGGCGTGCAAAATGTCCACGTCGTCGCCGTAGCTATAGTATAGGCGAATGGTCTGGCAATCTTTGCCCTCTGCCACGCTCAACGCAAACAAGTCTTTTTGCAGTTGCACGGCAAACGTCATGCTGTTGGGGTCGAGCGTTACGGTGAACACAAGCGAAGTGTCCCAATAATACTCGGCCGTATACTGCGCCGCGCCCGCTTTCTTTGTCAGCAGTTTGACCGTGCCGTCCGCCATGGTCACGGCAATATCGGCATGCAGTTTTTCGGGGTATTTGATATGCCCCGCTTGGGTAATGCGCGAGTCCTCTCTGCCGTAGTGCGACAGCGCTTGGAAATAGGTGGACACGGCCACGGGGTCGTTGTTCGCATCCCACGTATAGTATACTGTTTGCGCCGCTTCCGACACAATAATGTGTTCCACGGGTTGCTTATACTCCACCTTAAGATACAACGTAAAGCTCGCCGACAGCTCTATGTGCACCTCGTAAGTGTTGCTTGTGGGCGTTTGCGGCACAAAGAAGTGTTTGTCGTCGTTGAACACCGAGGACATCGACGCGTTATGGCCCATGGTGATCTTGAGCGTGTTATAAATCACGTTGCCCACGTCTTCGAACCTTTGGTCGTGGTAATAATAGGCCAAAATATCTTGCAAGCCGAACTGCGTGTAATAGTTGTTGCCGTCCGACTTGCCCGTGCCCGCAGCAATGGTCAAGGTGGCCGTGTTTTGCCCCGTTTGCTCCACCAAAGTGTGCTTGTCGCAATCTTCGAACACGGCGTTCTCGTTCACGTTCACGCTTGTGGCCGCCCGCGTCACCGTGATGGTAACAGACAACCGCAACGGCTGTTTTACCGCGTGGTTGGGCGCGCCCGTCAAGCCTTGCGGCGCCAACACGAATTCCAATTTATAGTCGCCCGTTTTCACGTTCTCGCCCACAAAGCAACGGAGCGGTTCGGAATCGAGGCTGCCCTCGTTCAGCTTGGGCACGTAGTAGATCGTCCCGTTTTTGTCGGCCGTCATGCCCTCTATATAGATGGTGTCGGCCGCATTGGTGGGAGTAAGCCCTTCTTTCCATACGGGTAAGCTGTAGTTATACACGGGATCGGGTTTTTCGTTTTCGCCCGTTCTCTTTTGCCCCACCACAGCGGGCGCGGGATACGATACCGCAAACTCCGTGTTGAGATTGCGCATAATGTTTTTATCGTCTTTGTTGATCGTGTTGCCCAGCGTGTAAGAAAGCTTTAATTCGGTGTTGCCGTCTTTGTCTTTGTTGCCCGCAAACATATTGATGCGCTCTTTGTTGAGCGTTACCCGTTCGATGGCGGGGCGAATGTTCACCGTGATGATCACGGACGTGGAAAATCCCGTGGGCGAGTTGTCGCGAATGGTAACGTACGCTTTGCCCGACATGGCCGAAATATTGGGCGACACGGCAAAGCCGTTGTCGGTATCGTCGGCCGCCAAAATGGAATTGCGTATTTGATTGCCCGATTCGTCGGTCACGATGCCGCGCAACGCATAGTTGCCCCATTCGGGTTTATCCACCACCACGTCGGCGCCGTTTTGCTTGCCGCACACCACTTGGATATAATCGGACAGCGGGAACAAATTGGCCGTTGTGTAATCGCCCAAGTATAGGTCGAACTCGGTCACGGTGTCGTTTTGGGCGTAGCGGTCGGGGTTATACGGATTATAAAACTTGATCTTGGTGATCTCGCCGAACGAATCGCTGGACGCAAAGGTGATCTGCACATACAGCTCGTATTTTTGCGGGGCGCCGTTGTAGGCGTTGGCCACCAACTTGATCGTGCTGGTGCCCGCCGTGCGCGCACCGAACCGCACAAAACCGTTGCAATACTCTTGCCCCATGTTGAGATACACGTTGAGATTTTTGGTAGCGCCGTTGCCCGTGATCTCTTTATAGTCGGCCTCCGTCGCGTCGGCGGCGGCGCTGTCGGCAATAAACACTTGCACTTGGTCGAACCGACCCGTTTCGGTCTGCACGCCTTGCATGATCTTTAAGCGACGCCCGAACGCGTCCATGGCGCCCAATTGCGAGAAAGGCAACATGAAGTGCTCGTTGGGGTTTAGCTTGGTGTCTTCGTAATAGGGCAACGCCTCGCTGAGCGCATAATATTTGGCCGTTTCGGTAGAGGGCACTTTATCAGACGCGGCAAACAAAATAGAAGTGTCTACACTGTCTTTGAGTTGCGAGGTCTTGCCCACCTTTCTGAGCGTTTTTCCCTTCTCTCCGTCGGCAATATCGAAATATTCCACATAGCCGTTGCGCGAAACGAGCATGTTGTATTCTTGTTTTACTTCGGGCGAATATTCGCTGGATACCGCCAAAATAAACTTTTCTTGGGCATTGGCGAGCACCGTGAAATTAAGTACGTACTGTCCGGGATTTTGGGGATCCAAGCCGCCCGAAGTCACTTCGATCATGCCGGCGGGGCGAGTCTCCCAATTGAGCAAAGCATTTACTTGTTGCAAGTCGGTGTTTTCTTTGAGCACCACGTCGAACCGCACGGTATACGACTGCGACGGCACCACCACATAGGTAGACGACGCTCCCTCCTCGGCGGGCGCGTTTTCATACATATCGGTGCTTTGCACTTTAATGGCGTCGATAGCGGGCGGCGGCGTGGCCGCCTCCTTGGTGGCCCATAACACGGCAAACACCACGCTGGCCGCCGCCAACAAGGCGATCAGTATGATAAACACGACGTTTCGCCCCGTTTTTTTGGTTTCCAGCTCTATAACTTGATCGGATATCGGCATTTTTCGCTACTCTCCCGTTTACATCCTATGTGTTTACTATATAATACAATATTTATGCCCGAATGTCAACGTTGAGATCATTGAAAAGTCTTTTATTTTAGATGAGTGTAAAATAAACAATCCCCCGCCCAAAGGGGCAAACAGCCACACCGTACACCTGTATTTGGCGCATTTCGGGCGCGATTGTTTGTTTTGCCGCATTTTGTTTTAGCTAAATCTCAAATAAAAATTAGCACTTTGCCTTTTAGAGTGCTAACACTCCGAAGGCACAAGTGCCATGCGTTTTAGGCAAATTTCGAAAAGGAATGGGCAAACTTTTACGAAAAAAACACCAATACGGTAAAGCTGTTGACATTCCGGCGCATATTATGTATAATAGGACGTAAGCAACCCCCAAAACAAACACCAAAAAAGCGGAGGGAAAACATAAGCGCACCGGCGGACAAGATCATACAGTTGCTACTGTATACGCGCAAAGCGACCGCTTTGCCCAACGGGCCGTTCGGCTTGAAAGAACGGTTGCTTTTTTGTTTGTTACCCGCACCGCAACCGCCGCGCGAACTGATGGAAACGCTGGGCATGGCCAAATCCAATTTGGCGTTGCTTGCCAACAAATGCGCGGAAGAGGGGCTCATTCGCAAGATAAAACAGAGCGGCGATCGGCGCGCGCTCACCTACGCCCTCACCGATAAGGGCAAACAGACGGTGGAACAACGGCTGCAAGCCATCAACGAAAAGTTCGCCACCGTGCTCACCGACGATATGGAGCGCAACTCCGCGCTCGCCACGTTAGACGCCGCCATCGAGCTGCTGTCTTACGTGCCTTGATTTTAAGTAAGGATCAAACAGCATGCGCGCATCGTACAAGATCAAAAAAGATTTGGACGCCGTGTTCCGACACGATCCCGCGGCCAAAAGCAAAGCCGAAGTGATACTGACGTACAGCGGCTTTCATGCGCTGATTTTGTATCGGTTCGCGCATTTTTTATATGTGCACCGCTACAAGCTGTTGGCGCGCATGGTGAGCCAGCTGGCCAAATTTCTCACCGGCGTGGAGATCCACCCCGCCGCGCAGATCGGCCACGGCGTGGTGATCGACCACGGAGAAGGCGTGGTGATCGGCGAAACGGCGCAAGTGGGCAATAACGTGCTCATTTACCAAGGCGTAACGCTGGGCGGCACGGGCAAAGACGTGGGCAAACGCCACCCCACGGTGGAAGACGGCGTGATGATCAGCGCGGGCGCCAAGATCCTCGGCCCCTTTACGGTGGGGCGAAACGCCAAGATCGGCGCGGGCAGCATCGTTTTGAAAGAAGTGCCGCCCAACGCAACGGTGGTGGGCGTGCCCGGCCGCATCGTGAAGATAGGCAACGAACGGGTGGACGATCTCGACCAAACGCTCCCCGACCCCATGGGCGACGAATTGAAAGCGCTCGGCGAGCGCGTGGCCGCCTTGGAAGAAAAACTGAACAAAACCAACGGGTGAAAAAGGATACGCTATGCTGAAAGTTTACAACACGCTCACGCGGCAAAAAGAAGAACTTTGCCCCTTAAAGGGCAACACCGTGACCATGTATTCGTGCGGGCCTACGGTGTATAACTATGCGCACATCGGCAATTTGCGCACCTATGTGTTCATGGACATGTTGCGCCGCGTTTTGCGCTACGACGGCTATAAAATAAAAGGCGTTATGAACATCACCGACGTGGGGCACCTATTGAGCGACGGCGACGACGGCGAGGACAAAATGGCCAAAGCAGCCAAAGAACAGAAAAAAAGCCCGCAAGAGATCGCCGCGTATTACACCGACGTGTTTTTTAAGGATTTTGCGCGACTCAACATAGGCAGACCCGAAGTGATTGCCAAAGCCACCGACCATATCGACGAAATGATCGCTTACGTGCAAGATCTCTTGCAAAAAGGGTACGCTTACGAAACGAGCGACGGTATCTATTTCGATATCGGCAAGTTCCCCGCATACGGCAAGCTCAGCCGCTTGAATCTCGACGATCAGATCGCGGGCGCACGCGTGGAAGTGAACGCCGAAAAGCGACACCCCGCCGATTTCGCGCTGTGGAAAAAAGCGGAGAAAAACCACATCATGCAGTGGCCGTCGCCTTGGGGCATGGGGTATCCGGGCTGGCACATAGAATGTTCGGCCATGAGCCGTAAATATTTGGGCGTTACGTTCGACATACACACCGGCGGCGTGGATCATATCCCCGTGCACCACGAAAACGAGATCGCGCAGAGCGAGGCGCGCGAGGGTTGCCGCACCGTGAACGTGTGGATGCACGGCGAATTCATGCTGGTGGACGGCGGCAAGATGAGCAAGTCGCTCGGCAACACCTACACCATCGATCAACTGCATGCGCGCGGCTACGATCCCCTTGCCTTTCGCTATTTTTGTTTGAACGCGCACTATCGCAAAAAACTGAATTTCACGTTCGAGGGCATGGACGCGGCGCAAACGGCGTATGACCGACTGCTCGAAGCGCTGTATAAACACAAACAAAGCGCGGAAGATTGCGACGAAAGCGTGTTGCAAAGCTACAAAGATCGGTTTGACGCCGCCGTGAACGACGATCTCAACCTGCCGTTGGCATTGGGCGTTTTGTGGACGATGACCAAAGAAAAACCGTCGCACAAGCTGTATGCGTTGGCGCTCGAATTCGACAAAGTGCTGGGACTGAACTTGCACACGGCGCACCCGCCCAAAGAGGACGACGCGCCCGTGCCCGCCGAGGCGATCGCCTTGGCCGAGCAACGCCTTGCCGCGCGCAAAAACAAAGATTGGGCGGAAAGCGACCGCTTGCGCGACGCCATTGCCGCATTGGGTTACACTGTGGCCGACACCAAAGAAGGATTCTCCTTGCACAAAAAGTAACTTGCCGAGCAAAAAAATTCCGCAAGGCCGAGGGGGCTATACAAAAAAGCGCCCCGTCACCCCGAGCAAAGCCGAGGGGTCTGCTTGTTGCGAATGAAACAGATTTCTCCGCTGCGTTCGCTGTCGCTCACTTCGGTCGAAATGACACGCGCGGCGGAAAACTCGGTTGAAATGACAAAATGGTATAGATTACTTCGCTCACGCTCGCAATAACAGAAACGCAAACAGCACGTCTGTCGAAATGACATAACACAAAAAAAGGAACACGCGCGTGTTCCTTTTTCTTGTTGTATTCCATTTGCCCTTTTGCCTTATTTCTTGGGCGCGGGCTTTTTGGCGGCGGGTTTTTTAGCCGCGGCGGTAGCGGGCTTTTTGGCCGCCGTGGTCGACTTTTTGGCGGCGGGCTTTTTGGCCGGCTTTTTTTCCGCACTCTCTTCGCTCGCGGTAGCGGCGGTTTCGTCCGCAGCCTCTTTCACGGGTGCCGCTTTCTTTTCGGGTTTCTTTTCTTCCACGAACACATATTCGGGCGCATACTGCGCTTTTTCGGCGATCACGGCCGCTACCGAGGGTTTCTCGCCTACCGTGATACCGATGGGATCGATCACGAATTTGACTTTGTCGTTCACGTTGTAGTTAACCGTGCCGGGAACGATGGCGCAGAAACCGCCCTCGATGCCCTCTACGTCGGCATATACAATGGTGTTGGCGCCCAATACATCGGCGTCTTTCACGCGACCCACAACCACCATCTTGGGTGCTTTTTGCACCTCTTCTTTACCCACGCGAATGCGGCGGGGATCGATGTTGATCACGGCCGTGCCCGGTTCGCGCACTTCGGAATTGGTGATCATGTTGAGCTTGGATTTGCCGAACGAAATGGCGGCGGTGCCGTCTTTCACGGTGATGAGCGCCGTTGCCTTGTTGGTGGTAACGGGTTTATACGCAATGAGTTTCTCGTTCTGGTCGATATCGCGGAGTTGGATAGCTTCGGGGCGCAGATACAGCGTGATCTTGTCGCCGGGAGCCACCGTGCTGTCTACGGGGTGCTTGCTCACCATAAAGCCCTTTTTGCCGGGCACCACGCTGAACGCGGCGGTGTAGCGAGGATATTTTTCCACGAAGTCCACCACGCCGTCGATCTTCACGCAACCCTCTTCTTCCGTATCGGTCAGATCGTCGGGCGCGATCTCCAACGTTACGTCGCGGTTGATCTGTTCGAGATCGGTCAAGCGAGCCGCCACTTCGGCGCTCACGGGAATCACGATGTTGCCGAAACGCACCACGAGGCCGTCTTCGGTAGCCAAGAATTTGGCCGCGATACGGTTGGCGCGCGGCACGCCCATAATGGTGAGCTCGGTGTCGGGATCGAAGAAGTGGATGTGGTTGGTATCGATAGCCAAATTCACCGTTTCGCCGGTAGCGAACTGCGAACGGGCGTCGATACGCGCCACGGTGTAGTCCTCTTTGCCGTCTACCTTCATATACAGAATGGTTTCGTTACCCAATTTCTCGATAACGTCCACTTCGGCGTTGATCACCGAATCGGGGTTGGAGGAAATAAAGATCTCTTCGTCGTGGATATCTTCGGGACGAACGCCCATCACCACTTCTCTGCCGATATAGTAATCGTCGATAATGCGTTTGGCGCGCGATTCGGGCACGAGGATCTTGTTTTCGCCGAACACCGAATACAGCTTATCGCCCTCTTTCACCAATTGTGCCTTGAAGAAGTTCATTTGCGGCGAGCCGAGGAAGGAGGCCACAAACAAGTTTTCGGGGTTGTCGTACAAGCACGTGGGCGTATCGATCTGCTGAATGATACCGTCTTTCATAACAACGATACGGGTGCCCATGGTCATAGCTTCGGTCTGGTCGTGCGTTACGTAAATAAACGTGGTGGCCAGTTTGTTGTGCAATTTGGTTATCTCGGTACGCATCTGCACGCGCAGTTTGGCGTCCAAGTTCGACAGCGGTTCGTCGAGCAAGAATACTTTGGGTTCGCGTACGATGGCACGGCCGAGCGCCACACGTTGCCGTTGACCGCCCGAAAGCGCTTTGGGTTTACGGGAAAGCAACTGCTTGATGCCCAAGATAGCCGCCGCCTCTTGCACGCGCTTGTCGATCTCTTTGCTGTTCATCTTGCGCAAGCGCAAGCCGAATGCCATATTGTCGTAAACGGTCATATGCGGATACAACGCGTAGTTTTGGAACACCATTGCGATGTCGCGGTCTTTGGGCTCTACGTCGTTCACCAGCTTGCCGTCTATATACAGCTCGCCCGCCGAAATCTCCTCAAGACCGGCCACCATGCGAAGCGTGGTGGATTTGCCGCAACCCGACGGCCCTACGAATACGATAAACTCTTTGTCATCGATCTCCAGGTTGAAGTCGGACACTGCTTTCACGCCGCCCTGATAGATCTTGTAGATGTGTCTTAACGACAGACTTGCCATTTTCTTCCCTCCATACTGTTTTTTGATCGCGGCGCGCCCGTATGAGCGCCCCTTTATGAACAATATTATTATACTATATCGCCAAAGCAAATATCAACTACATAATGAACAAAAAACCGCTTTCTATCTGTCCACATTGCACAATGGGCACACACGATTTTTTCTTAAACTTTATAAATATATACATCGTGCGGCAAAATACTTGACGGAACGGGTAAATCATGGTAGAATATCCCCACTAAGACAATGGCGTCGAGACTATTCTATCTCGCGCCATTTTTCCAAAGAGAGGCTCTTATATGAAAAAGAAATTGTTTGGTTTCGTGTTGGCCGCCGTGTTGCTGTTGGCGGCATCGGCCGCCGTGCTCACGGGTTGCACGGAAGAAAAGGCGACTTACAAAGTCACCGTTCTTTCTTTCGACGGCGAAACGCCGGCCGAAAGCGTGCGCGTGGCTTGGCAACAGTCGGGCAAAAACAAAGGCATTGCCACAACAAACGCCGACGGCGTGGCTACCGCCGAACTGCCCGCGGGCACCTATCAAGTAGCGCTCCTCGACCTTGACGACGGCGTGGTTTACACGTCCGTTTCGGTCAACGCGTCCCAACCCAACGTTATTCTCACGTTGGATCATTCCAAAATACGGTATTCCGCCACGGTCATCGATAAAAACGGCGTGCCCGCGGCCAATGCCATCGTAACGTGGGCCAACGCCAAAGGCGTGGCGGGCAGCGCCGTAACGGGCAAAGACGGCGTGGCCACCGCAGAACTCAACCAAAGCGAATATTCGGTAAACGTTGCCAACTTGCCTTCCGAAAACGTGACAAGCGGCATGCTTACCGCCACCGTAGATTCTCCCGACGTGCGTTTCCAATTGGTGCACGGCCAAAACGCGAGCTATTCGGTTACCGTGAAAAGCGAGGGCGGCCTCAAATTCAAAAACGTGGAAGTGGTCGTATCGGTGGGCGAGATCCCCGTAACCATGGGCAAAACGAACGATAACGGCGTGTTTACGTTCGCCCTCTCCGACGGCACCTACAACGCATTTTTGAACGATCTGCCCGACGGTTATACCGGTCAACCCGCTACGCTTTCGGCCACCGCCCGCGAAACGGAGATCACGCTGTACTCTTCGGTCATTACAACGCCGCCCGCCGACAACAAAAGATACGTGTTGGGCGACGTGATCCATAACTACTCGTTTACCACGCCGTATAACGTGAACGGCAAACCGGCCACCTACACCATAGAAGAACTTCTCAAAACCAAAAAAGCCATTATTCTCAACAACTGGGGCGTGAACTGCACTTGGTGCGTTAAAGAAATGCCCGCTATGGAAACGGCCTACCAAAAGTATAAAGACGACATAGAGATGATTGCCGTGAGCAACTATTCGGGCGGCGATTCGGACAGCACCATCGTGGCGTTCCGCAACGAAAAGAAACTCTCTTTCCCCATGATGCGCGATACCAACGAATTTACCAAACGTTTCGGCTTGACCAACTGGCCCACTACCGTGATCATCGACCGTTACGGCGTGGTGGCGCGTATCGAAGTGGGCGCCGTTGTCGCCGATTCGGCTTGGGATAAGCTGATCAACATGTATATCGCCGACGATTACAAGCAAACGTTTACGCCGGGCGACGATTCCAGCGGCTCGATCAACAACGAGTTGCAAAAACCCGACGTCATTTTGCCCGATGATCACTACGATGTGCTGAACGATACGTTCAACACGAATTTTGCGACCGACGCCACCGTTTCGGTGGAGTGGTATCCCGAAACCGAATACGAATACGCTTGGCCGTATCTTTACGCCACCGCGGGCGATTTGGGACTAAACGACCAAAACGTGCCCGCCGATTCCCCCGTTTTGTATTCTTCCAACGCGGGCAAGCACAGCACCATGTCTATCTTGTACGGCACGCTAAAAACGCCCGCCGGCAAGGTGTTTACGTTTGATTACTACGCCGACACCGAAGACGGTGAAGACATTCTCTCCATCGTGTGGGACGGCAAGGTGATCCAAGAGATCACGGGAAATTCCAACGGCTGGCAAACTTGCTACCTTTACACCGATCTGACGGACGACACGCACACCATGGCGTTTGCCTTTACCAAGGATTCGGAAGATTCCAACAGCTTTGTGGGCAAAGACAACGTATATATTCGCAACATGCGCTTTGTGTCTTTCGCCGATTACACGGCCTCGATCGGCCAAGGCGAATCGGCATATATGTGGCGCAGTGCGGCCTACGGCACCCCCCAAACGGGCGACAAAACGTACCCCCACTACGCCAAAGTGGAAATGGGCAGCGACGGCTACTATCACGTTGTACGCAACGACCTCCTCGGCAAGGAATATGCGGGCGTGGATGAATCGCCCTTACTGTTGCTCAATACGTTGGGCGCCACCAACTGGTCGGGCACGCCTATCAATTCCATGGTTGTGGGCAAAGACGACGAAACGGGCGAATTTTTGGTGGACTGCAACTTTACCGTAAACAAATTTACCAAAGATTACCGCGCCGATTTGGCCAAATACATGCAAGTATCCTCGGCGTCCGACGTCAAAAACTGCGTGCCGGTCGATCAAGAACTGCGCGATCTCATCACCGAATTCATGAAACGCATAAGCGGCAAAAGCACGCATGCAAACGAGTGGTTGGAGGCATGCTACTACTATTCTTGCTACGGCACGCTTAAAACCATCGAAAATCCCATTATGGGCCTCACCGAAAAAACGGCGTACGAAATCACGCAAGACGACGTGGGGCAAACGCTCACCGCCGATCTTACGAGAAACATGAAACCTTTCCCCATCAATATCTACACGTTCACGCCCACCCAAAGCGGCGTGTACAAGTTCGAGTCGCTCCTCACGAAAGAACAAGGCGAGAAAGATTCTACGCAGATCTGGCTGTATGACGATAACACCAAAGAGGATCCGCTCGCTTACTGCGGCGAAGACTACCTCACGCGCGACGGCGTGAACGAATACAATTTCCTCATACATCGTTATTTGGAGGCCGGCCACAAATATTACTATAGCTTGGCTTACCAAATGATGGGTTCGGGCACGTTCGAGTATAAGATCACGCTCGAAGGCGATAAAAAAACGGTATTGCTCCCCGCTTCCGGCAACTACTACTACCAAGTGTTGGACGATCTCGGCAACGCCACCATGGAGGTGACACTCGCCAACGCCATCGACTACACATTGCATACCGACGGTTACTACCATGCGGTGAACGCCAACGGCAGCTTAGGCGACTTTATCTATCTCGACGTGGAATATCCTCAGATCTTCGGCGGCATGCTTTCGGTGAAAGCGGCGGTGAACTTCTGGGTAAAAGATCCGCTGGATAAAAGCAAAGAGCTGTTCAAAATGTACGACTTCTCCAAACGGATAGGTTACACGGTGGAACATATCTCGGAAACCGAATCGCAGTTCGGCTACTTCGTTGCCGACATCACGTCTTGGGGCACCGACGACTTGTGGGGGCTGGAATACAAAGACTACACCGATATCATGAAAGGCTATATCCAAAAAGCCGATAAAGACGGTTTTGTAAAAGTAGACGAGCAACTCATGAAGATCTTGCAACTGTTTATCGAATCGCGCAACACCATGACGATATTCGATGAAGACACGAACACCGTAGACTACGACCGCGCGCTCGAAAACGAATGGTTGCGATTCTGCTGGTATTACAAAGAATTCAGCGCTACCAATCCTTAACTATCGATAAAAACTTTCGGAGGTAAAAAACTCTATGAAAACGTTAAGCAAAAGACTTTCTCTCATACTGTTGGCATTGTGCGTAGCCGTATGCGCGGGCGCCCTTGCGGCGTGTAAGGACAAATCGAACGACGGATCCAACGCCTACACCGTAACGGTGCAAACAAGCGACAATACGCCCGCCGTCGGCGTGCGCGTAACGCTCGGCAAAGGCAACGCCCAGTTCGACACCCAAACAACGGGCGCCGACGGCAAAGTATCGTTCGACGTGCCCGACGACACCTACACGGTAAAACTCAGCAAACTGCCCGAAAACTTCACCGTGGCAGACAACGCCGACCTTACGCTCTCCCCCACCAAACGCAACCTTACGGTAACGCTCGCAGAGGCATTCCACTACACCGTTCGGATCGTGGGCAAAGACGGCAACGTGTTGCCCGCCACCGTGACCGAAAACGTAACGGTAGGCGTTTGCACGCTGGACAGCAACTGTCTTTCGCCCGTAGCGCTCAACACGGCCGACGGCATAGCCAAGCTATACGTGGCCAAGAACAGCTATCACGTGCAGATCCTCGGCTTGCCCGACGATTGGACGTATGACAAAGACGTGAACGGCTACTACGCCGGCGCTGATTTCTTAAAAGACAGCGACGAAACCGAGATGACCATAAAAGTATATCCCAAAAGTACGGTAAACGTGTTGCAAGCCAACGGCCTTACCCAATACGAAGACAAGGATGCTCACCGATTGGTGGGCATTCCCCTTTTGGAAGACGCAGTGGTGTATAAAAGCGCCGACGGCATATACCGTTACCAAATAGGCGAACAACAACAAGCGAACGATCCCCAAGTAGTAGTGCGTTTAACCACCGAAAACCCCACCTCCCGTTATCAAACAAGCGGCGTACCCATTATTTATGCCGAAAAGAAAACAAACAATACCGCCAAATATGTTTTTAAGGCTACGCCCGATGCCGACAAGAACGACCCGTTCAAGGGCGATACCTATGTAGACTACCGCACGCTTTTGCGCGGTTTCGGTGCTTACGACATCACTATCGGCACGGACAGAAACCCCATATTTACCGAGCCCGCCCAAAAAGCAACGCACTATTATGCCAAATACGTGAACAGCGACGGCGTGTATCCCCTTAACGACGAATTAAAAACCTTTTTGCAACTGTACTGCCAAAACAATTCTATGCTTATAGAATTTAACGTAGAGGCTCTAAAGGGTAGCGAATGGCTGTTCCCTTGCTACTATTACGAAGAAATACCCGCCGAGAACCCGGCGCTTATCGAACAATTGTAAAAGCCGCCCGATAACAAAAACTTACCAAACAAAAAACCTTCTCTTTCGAGAAGGTTTTTTTGTTTACGCTATAAACGCAAGCATTGCATTTTCCAGATCGGCAAAACTGTGGAACGATTTTGTATTGTTATACACAATCTTGCCCTCGGCGTCTACCACCACCGTCATGGGCCATGCGCCCGTTGCGGAATCTTTCGCTTGGTTAAAGTAGGTGTACGTTACGGATTTGCCGCTTTCTATATTGTCTTGCGCGAACGTCATGGTGTAGTCGCGCCAACCTTTGGTTTCTATGAACTTTTGCACGGTGGACATGTTGCCGCCCGTGCCGTGCACGGCTATCACTTGTATATCGGCATACTTTTGCGCCAACTCGTTAAAGTACGGTATTTCCGCCACGCACGGCGTACACCATGTGGCCCAATAGTTAATCACCGTAACTTTGCCGCGATTTTGCGAAAGCGTGAACGAGCCGTCCTCTGTGTTGTATAACTTTACCGTAAAGTCGGGCGCCGTATCGCCTACCTCGTAGCCCTCGTTCTCCGTAGCGGGCGGCGGCCCTACCGCCTTATCTTTATATAATACATTGTAGTATAACAGCGCGCCGCATAAAACAGCCAAGGCCAATATCCATGCGGACAGCTCCACCCAAAACTTGGCGCTCTTTTTGGCTTTGGGTTTAGGCGGCGGCTCTTGCGTCCGCTCTACGCCAACGGCGGGCGGCGAAGTGTTTTCGCTCGGCGGCGGTGCGGCGCTTGTAACCGCAATTTCCGTATCGGCCGCAGACATGGCGACCGTTGCGTCGGCTTGCGCTTGCATTGCCATCGGCTTTGTATGTAGCGCCGATTGTCCCTCGGCGGCCGCACGCGGCTTAAACACTTTGGAACCTTTCCAACGGATCGCCTTGGTAGGACACACCGCCATGCATTCGCCGCATTGGATGCATTCGTGGTCGCCAACGCACTTCACGTCCATCTTACAGTGCCGCACGCACAGTCCGCAATGCGTACACTTGTCTTGATCCACCGTTACGCCCAACACCGAAAAACGATTGAAAAACCCGTATATGGCGCCGAGCGGACACACAAAGCGGCAGAACACGCGGAAGATAAACACCGACGCCACCGCAAAGGCGATCAGCAAACAAAATTTCCAAGTAAACAGCCAACCGAGCTGGCCGAACAGTCCGGCATTTTTGGGATGAATGAGCAACAACACCGCGCCGCCGAATGTGCCCGCGGGGCAAATATATTTGCAAAAGGACGGCAACGGAACGGAACGCAACGCATACATCAGCGGCAACACGATGGCCAAAGCCAATATTACGTATTTGAAGTAGGATAATATGCGCGTGACCCGCCCTTTGCGCAGCTTGGGCGAGCGTATCTTATACAACAGTTCTTGGCACAACCCCACGGGACACAAAAATCCGCATATGGTGCGCGCCAATATCACGCCGAACAACGCGATAATGCCCAACATATAATAGGGCGCGCGCGTCTTGCTTTCCGACAACGCGTTTTGCAAGGCGCCCATGGGGCACGCACCCACCGCGCCGGGACAAGAATAACAGTTTAACCCCGGCACGCACAAATATTTGGTGGCGGCGCTCGTTTGAATGTCGCCCGTTATATACCCTTTCAAATTGGCGTTGTATAACAACGCGGCGTATACTTGGATCAAACGGCGCTTGCTCGGCAAATGATTTACTATCCACGCCTTAACCCCGTGCGGACGTTCTATGCCGTTGGCCGCCAACGCTTTTGCCGTTGCCCGTTGGCGCAAACCGTGCTGTATGAAAAACGCCACGAGCGCCATGCCGAGAACGACGGTAACTATAATGATCGCAACTTGCATCTTTCGTTCTCTCCTCTCAGCCCAACCCGATACATTCTTGGCAAAGGTTGGTGGCTTTTACCCACACGTCGTGCGCGCCGCCGTTGCATGCGCCCACAATAATGAATACCACCGCCACGGCAAGCACAACGCCGCGCACCGCCCACAGCGTGATGCGGTTGGCGGCCACCGCTTTGGCAACCGAAACGATCTTACCGTCTGTTTTGGGCGCGATCTCGCCGTTGCCGTGTTTTATCATGGCTTTTACCGCAACGAGTTGCCGTTCGGCAAACACACCGCCCACCACGGCCGCCGCGATCCACACGGCAAACGCCGCCGCCGTCCAAGGCAACACGTTTTTAGCCATGGCAAAAATTTCTTTTGTTACGTCCTCTCCCTTAAAATGCGACGTTTTCAGCACATAACACAGCACAGCCACCGAAGAGGCCAGCACCACGGCCAACGCCACCGACCAAACGATCCAACGCACAAGCTTGGCCGTATCGTAGTTGCGCTTTGCCTCGTCAAAGGCCGCGCCGTTGCCGCCCGTCGGCATTTTTTGTTGCAACATTTTTACGGCGTCCTCGCTGTTGCGCTTTGCCTTTACTTCATACAACGGGAAAACCGCACCCACCGCCACGGCGGCGATCAAGCAAATGAGCGGAATGGCAAGCGCTTGCAACCGTTTAGACGCTATGGCCCGTGTATAGATCTCGCCCGTACCTTTGCCCGCGTAGTATATGTCGGCGGTCACGCAGATCACCGCCACGCCCACCGCCACGGTAAACACACCGAGCGCGATGGCGTAAAATAAGCGTATTCTTTCGTATTTTGACACAGCGTACCTCGTATTGTATAGTTTGTTTAATTGTATCACACATCACCGTATGCGTCAAGTGTTTATGTTTTGTGTGCATACGTCCTCTCGCCGCTTTTCAAAAAATACCATTTATTTATGTTTTTTTACACCTTAATGTCAAAGCGGCGTTTTAATGATACAATAGCAACGAAATATTTGCAAAAGGACGGCAAGGGCACACCATGGAAAATGATTTTACGGCGGCGAATACTGCGGAAATGAAAAGTGAACAACATAACATTTTACGCTTTTTGGTAACCAACGGTTTTACGAGAGGTTCGCTCGGCACCCTTCGCAGCGTTGCTTTGCTGATCGCAAAATGCGCGTGCAACGTTCTTGCCGATCTCAAATCGGAATACGCACTACTTGCCACTCGCGGAGAACGGCCGCAATCGGTGCGCGCAAAACTCATCTATTGCATCAAATAAAATCATGCCGACTTGCGCAACGGTCTTTTGTCCGCCTACCGTTACGACATCGGAAAATTCGCAGGCATCAAATCGTTTATCGACCAAATCGCATTCGCCTACGATCTCTATGCACCCCACTGATCGCGCACCACTCGCCACGATAATAAATAACGTATACGAGTTTACCCTTTTCGCTCCGCAAATAAAAAAGCCCCCTTGCAAGGGTGCTTTTTTTGGTGCCGCCGGTCGGAGTCGAACCGACACGGTATCGCTACCACCGGATTTTGAACGAGCCGAAACGGTGTTGCAATTCGAGGTTGCGCAACGTCGTTGTGTTGCCGGTTGTTTGTCCGGGGTTGTAAATCTGAGTTGCCGTGCTACTGAAAGTAAGTGATTAAAAAAGACGGGTTTTGCCTGTCTTTTTTACTATGCGCCGCGCCGATCACGCGCGCACTAACCGTTAAAGCTAATTGTGCCGCTGTTGTTGTTAAAGCTGTTAGATACAACCGTGTTGCGGTTGCCCTCTACGCAAAGTATGTCGTTTGCGTCAAGGTCAAGCACTATGCACAGATTTGCGAACGTATCAAGCGCGGGCATTGCCCTACCCCGAAGGTATTGCCCAAGCGACGATTGAATAATACCAACACGTTTTGCAAGCTCTGTTTGCGTCATTCCGCTTGTACGTATAGCGGCAATTAGCTTTTCGCGTATTTGTTCGTTTGTAACCATTTTGAAACCCTCCAAAAGTCTTTTATTTAAATTATAACGTAAATGACGTTAAAATACTTGACTTAACGTCAATGACGCTATATACTGTTTGTAACGTCAATGACGTTAAATCAATCACACACGCCCATAGACGGGCAAAAGGACGGTGTAAACATGGTAGTTTATGTATTGGCAGACGGTTGTAGAGTAATCGAAACGAACAAGCGCACATTCGGCGAATTTGCGGCAACTCTTGCGGAGTGTATCGCAGAGCACGGCGAAATCGTGGACATTCAATGGGCATAGGCGGTGCGGTATGAGATTTATAGACCTACGCAAGCCGCGCATGACACATTTGTACTTTGTTTATGTGTTTGAGTGTGAGGACGGCGGCGAACCTCGTCCGTCGCTCTTGTATCGCGTAGGCTCGGTAATGGACTTAAAGCGCAAATTGCGTGACCGACACCGCAAATACGATATCGTCAAAGTATGGTAAATGCGTTGCCGACACCGCAAAAATGCGGTATTGGCAACGCAAAAGGAGTAAACATGACAGCAACACAACAAAATAGCGTGACCAATAACGCAAATATAGAGAAGAAATACGGTAGATGGGCTGTAACCGACGAGCAAGCGGCAAAAATAGCCGCCAAAGACGCACAAGCTATGGCACAGTTTTACAACGACAACTACAAGCGCATAAAAAGCAAGGCGTTTCGCTATTTACGTGAACACGCGCCGTATTACTGTATGCCGTCGCGCGGTCGTGCACCGCACCGCTACTCTATTGACGACATGCTACAGCAAGCGTATGTAGATTTGCCGTACATAGACTATCGGAGCGCTTACACTATCGGGTTAAGCTTTTACCGCATTTTCGACCGCGTAGACGTTGGCGGCTTGACAATAAGTACCGAACCGCGCACCCTCGGTTTATGCTTTTTGGATAACCCCATAGACGAGGAAGGCAATGCTCATATGCTCGACTTCATTGCGTCTACCGCGGGTATTCTTCCGCAAAGTGCCGAAGATATGTACTTGCTGACACTCGAAGAAACTACAGTACAAGAGTATCTTTCTCAACACACTATACGTGACATATTGCGCGACGCGCTCACAGCTGACAATGAATATGCCGTTATGATGTATGAGATTTTCACGAATTGGACGGACTATGAAATATCCGACTTTCTGCATTTATCCAAGTGGGACACCGTAGAAAAGATACGCAACCGAGCGGGACGAACGCTTGCGGGACAGTATCACAAGATACTTGACAAATTGCGCGAAATCAACTCGCCGTATTATGATCGCTTTTGGGCATCGTTGCCACGACAAGAGGAGAACAAACGCGCAGCAATGTGTGCGTTCAGTTTCAGGCGTTCCAACGTAGGAACGGCGGCAGTATCGCCGTAACGGTGTTACGTACCGGGGTTGCACAGCTGCGTTGCAGATTGCTGTTGCACAGTGCCGTTGCGAAACGTCGTTGCGGTACGACCATAACAACCAGGGTTGCACAGTTGCGTTGTGTTGCCTGGTTGCACAAGGCGTCCAAACGCATGGACAAAAACACAAACACGACAGCGCAAAGGAATTGAGCGAGTAACACTGTAAACCGTAAGGGCGCAACTGCTACCGCAACAGCATTCTTTTCGGCGACTACCGCCGCAAAAGTCGGCACACGGTAAAGTCGCTTGACTATCGTCAAAAACGTATGCTTTTACATTCGGGCGAAAATCGGTTGCTCGAAAAAGTTTTACATATGCTTTACGGAGTTATTCGACCGATAAACCGAGTTTATTTGACGATAAATGCTACAAAAGTAAAGTAGAGTAAAGAAAAAAGTATATAGTGTGTGTACCGTCTGTCAGTCCGTCGGCAAAACACACACGGGAGTATCATGACATGGAACTGTACGTAAACAAAATGGTGTTGCAAGGCTTTATCGCGTCGAACTTGAACGTAGAGCCGACGAAAAACGGCGGAAAGCGTTGCTACTTCGACATCAAAATCATATCTGCAGACCGCAAGAAAATCGAGTACATACCGATTACTTTGTGGAATGCATACGCCGTACAGTTCGCGGAAAATTTCAATAAGGGCGATAATGTATTGATAGAGGGCGAACTTATGCGAAACAGTAGCGCGGACGGTCGCAAGTATTTAGTGATAAACGCTAAAGTCGTACGGCTTATCATACCAAAGGAAAAATAAGCCATACCGCCGCAAAATATAAGGCGCAAGCCGTTTTTGCGGCGGTGTGGTTACATAAAAATTAGGTCAAAAATAAGGTCAAAAAATTCTATTAAATAAGGCGGTCGAAAAGGCTGTGACGCTACAAGAATGGCTACAAGAGTGGCTACAAATCTATAAAGTGCCCTACCTCACAGCGGCAAGTGTAGAGCGATTACGCGGCATTATCCGCTTACACGTCCCCGAACGGCTAAAAGCGTGTCCGCTGGAAGATATACGAGCGTTAGACGTTGACCGCGCTATTGCCGACTGCAAGGCGGCACGCACGCGCAAGTATCTTTACTTCACACTACGCAATGCACTACGCAAGGCATACTGTGTAGACCTCATACCGAACGACATAACCACCAAGATAGAGGGCGTACGCTACCGAGCCAAGACGGGACGCGCGCTAACGGTCACAGAACAGGCGCATTTCCTCGAACATGCAAAGGACAGCAAGTATATCAACCTCTTCAAATTTTACTTGCTGACGGGCGCACGGCGTTCTGAGGCATTAAACTTACGGTGGGCAGACATTGACTTTGACTTGCGCCGCATACATATTGCGGGCACAAAGACGCAAAGTAGCGACCGCACCGTATACATACTGCCCGACCTTGCCGCCGCACTCGAAGAACAGCGCAAGGCAACGGGCGCGGGCGTTCTCGTATTCCCCTACAACAAAACAAACGTGTCACATGCGTTCCACCGCCTTTGCCCCGAACACCGCTTGCATGATCTGCGGCACACATTCGTGACACGCTGTGCCGAAAGCGGTATAAATATTAACGTAGCGCAACAGCTTGCGGGACACTCCGACATAAGCACCACGCTGAAAATATACACGCACGTAACAACCGAATTTACAAAGACGGAGTTTGCAAAGTTCCGCCTTGCGCCGAAAGACTGAGCAATGAAAAAGCACCCTTGCAAGGGTGCTTTTTTTGGTGCCGCCGGTCGGAGTCGAACCGACACGGTATCGCTACCACCGGATTTTGAGTCCGGCGCGTCTGCCAATTCCACCACGGCGGCGCATCTTTTATATCATAGCATATTTTACGGACGCTTGGCAAGCGATTTGCTGTAGATAGCGGCAATTTCTTTTTCGGAATCTGCAAATTCCGTCATGTTTTTCCAAAAGCGCTTGGGCATGTGCGACATGCGGCAACGTTCGTTGTGCCGTTCTTTGATCTCTATGGTGTTGTAAAACATTTTGAAAAGGTTTCGGTATTTTTGTTCTTCTTGGTCGGCGGGCGGTTGCTCGTAGTCTTCTAACGGCAAAAAAACGTGCTTGCCGTCGGCATACACAAGCGCCATGCCGCGTGCGCTGTCGTAAATCAAAAAGCGCTCGTTGGGGAACCGTTCGCCGAAGTGCCCCGCGATAAGCGGCAACACGTTGGCTTTGGGCGAGATCACCGACGTTAAAACGCCGTTGCTTTCCGAAAAGCGCAAAAACTGCAAAATGCGGTGGCGCTCGTTCATGGTGAATTTGGCCGCGCCGTGCACCGCCGCCACATGATCGTCGGCCGCGCGCGCATACAGCGTATGCCCCACCGAAAAACCCTCTTTCCAATAGGCAAGAATATGTTTTTCGATACCGTCGCGCTCGCTCAGATAGGCGCGAAAGGCATAGCGTTCGGCCTCTTGTCCTATTTTGGCCAATATGCCCTTTCGAACGCGCGTAGCTTGCTCGTCGTTCGACGCCACCGTTCGGCAAGGCAAAAAGCCGTCGTATTGCCTTACAACGTCCGACGGAAATTCTTTATATGTGAACACGGCGAACAGACAACACAGCAATCCGTCGAAACTGCCGTCGTATACGTAAACGGGCGGCACGGTTTTGTTTTCTCCTTGCGTCATTTTCAAAATTGCCCCAAAAGACTTTTTATCTCTTCTTCTCCGCCCGCCGCGGGTTCAGTCGCGTTGTCGAAAATAGACAGTTGTTTGCTGCCCAAACGCGCATAGCTCACATCGGACAGCAAACTACGCAGTATAACGTTTTCGGTAAGGCGCACGTCGGCGTTGCGCGCGCCCCACTCGATAAAGTAGCGGGCACGCTTTAGAACAACGCCTATCTTTTTGAGCGCGGTCTCATCGAGCGAACGCGAGCGACGCGCCGCCACGATGCGCTTGGCGCTCGTTACGCCGATACCCGGCACGCGCAACAGCATTTCATACGGCGCGCTGTTCACGTTTACGGGGAACTGCTCCAAATGGCCGAGCGCCCAATGGCACTTGGGGTCGAGATACAAATTGAAGTTTTCGTCCTCGCGCAACAACTCTTCCGCCGTAAACCCGTAGTAGCGCAACAGCCAATCGGCTTGATACAATCGGTGTTCGCGCAACAGCGGCGGCTTGCTGTCGGCGCTGGGCAACAACGACGAGGACACCGTGGGCACGTACGCCGAAAAAAACACGCGCTTAAGACTGTAACGCCGATACAACGACTGCGTGAGGCGCAAGATGTGACAATCGCTCTCCCCGCTCGCGCCAACGATCATTTGCGTGCTTTGCCCCGCGGGCGCAAAGCGCGGCGCATGCTTATACTTTACTATCTCCGTTTTCGATTGCGTGATACCGTCGCGGATCTGCGCCATGGGCGATAAGATCGCTTGCCGTGTTTTGGAGGGCGCCAACAGCGTCAAGCTTTTTTCGCTGGGCAATTCGATATTCACGCTCATGCGATCGGCCAACAAGCCCAGACGATACAACGCGTCGGCATCGGCGCCCGGAATGGCTTTGGCATGCACATACCCGTAAAACCTGTATTCCTCTCTTAAAATGCGCAACGCCTCGGCCATCAGCTCGGTGGTGCGGGTGGGATCGCCCACCACCGCAGACGACAAAAAAAGCCCTTCGATATAATTGCGGCGGTAAAACCCGATCGTAAGGTCGGCGATCTCCCGCGGCGTGAACGTAGCGCGCGGCACGTCGTTGCTCTTTCGATTCACGCAATACACACAGTCGTATGCGCACACGTTACTCATCAAAATTTTCAGTAGCGAAACGCAACGCCCGTCGGCCGAAAACGTGTGACAAATGCCGCACGACGCCGCCGACCCGATCCCGTCGCCGCGGCTTGTCCTATTTAGACCGCTCGACGTGCACGCCACGTCGTACTTCGCCGCATCGGTCAGTATCTTTAATTTGTCGAATACGTCCATGGCAACAGTATACCATACTATTGTTGACAACGTATGGCACCGATACAAAAAAAGTTTTGTCAAATTTATACAGAATCGAAGGTAACGCCGCCCGTTTTGCGCGACGCCGACAGCATGTCGCTTTGGGTAAGCACCGACTGCAACCGCCGCGCGGCGCCGCCGTTGCCGTCGAACACTCTGTCCGCGCCCAATATCTGTTCGAACCAAGCGCGCATAAACACATAGTGCGTGCAACCGAGCACCAACGCGTCCGGCCGCTCGACTGCCACGATATTTTGCGCCTCTTCCCGCAACGCGCCGAGCGCATGCAAATTGCGTTCTATTTTTTGCGCCAAGGTAGGTTGCGGCGATACCGTAACGTTGCCGCCGCACTGCGCGAGAAGATCGTGAAACTTGGCTTGTCGCGCCGTGGCGGGCGTGCACAACACCACCACTTTGCCGTGCGGAAAGGCGCGCACCGCCGGCCTAACCGCCGGTTCCAAGCCGATAAAGGGCAACGAGCAATCGTGCCGCAACGCCGCAATACGCGTGGCCGTGGCGGTATTGCAAGCCGCCACAACGGCCTTACAGTCGCATGACAAAAGCGCGTGCACGCAATCGTTTACGCGTTTGGCGATCTCCTCTTCGCACAAACTGCCCCATCCGCCCGCGCGCGCGTCGGACACATATATGTAATTTTCTTTGGGCAACAGCGCGCGGCACGCGTCCAAAACGGTCAAGCCGCCGCTCCCGCTGTCAAATATGCCAATGGGTCGGTTATCCATACAGTTGTATATATGCGGCTTGCTTTTTACGCGTTCGCGCGCATTACAAAAACGCCCGCATAACGGCCGATGCCAATATATCGGCGCAATCGGCCACGTACAAGTCGATGTCTTTGGGCGTTACCACCATGTTGCCCACGTCCTCGCTCTCGGCGGGACAAGGCTTACCCGTGGCGTCCTCTATGAGCGTGGACGCATACACCACAAGGGGCACGCCCAGCGAAACGACGGGCACGCCCAACGAATCGCGGCAAAGCCGTTCGCGGTGGTTGCTCACCCCGCTGCCCGGCGTGATCCCCGTGTCGGTGGCTTGAAAAGCGGACGCGATACGCGACGCGGCGGCCGACGCCAAACTGTCTACCGCGATCACCGCGTCGGGACGGGTACGCTCCACGACGCCCGCCACCACGTCGAAACTTTCCACACCCGTCACGCCCGCCACGCTCGGCGTCAGCACCGACAGCGCGCCGCCCGACGACCGTTGCGCGCCCCGCCGCGTGGTAACGATATGGGCGCACGTTTTGGCGCCCAGCGAATCGGCCGTCATGCCGGGGTTTCCCAGCCCCACCACCAACACCGAGCGAGCGGAACGCGGCACCAAGCGATTAAGAGCGCGCGCCAACTGCACGCTCACCTCGCCGAACCGTTCGCGGTTGCGGTCGGGCACGGCGCGGCTTTCCACCGTGCAATACTTGCCCTTGGGACGCTTGAGTTTTTGCGAGAGCGCGGCGTTTACCGTTACGGTAAAGCTGTGCACATACCGCGGCGCGATCTCTTCGTGCGGCATAAAGTCGCACGCCATATCCGTTCTTTTCATATCATTTTCAGTTTGTCCCGAAAATGTTGCTTTTAATCACTTGCCTTTCGGAAAAATTTGTGATAAAATAGTGTAGTTAGTAAGGTGCGCGGCGCCCAATCCGCGTGCTACCCTCAAAAAAAATCAGTTTCAGTATAAGAACAAGGAGAGAACCTACCGTGCCCAACATCAAATCCGCGAAAAAACGCGTGTTGATCACCGCGAAAAAGAACGAACAGAACCGCGCTTACAAAACGCGTATGAACCATGCCATCAAGAAGTTCAACAATGCCATCGACACCAACGATATCGAAGGCGCCGAGAAATTGTTGCCCGAAACCATGTCGATCATCGATCAGACCGTTTCCAAGGGCGTGATCCACAAAAACCAAGCCGCCAACAAAAAGTCGGCGCTCAGCAAGCGCTTGAGCGACGTAAAGAGCGGCAAGATCACCATTGTGATCAAGAAAGACAACAAGACCATCGCCGCCGAAAAAGCCAAAGCGGCGCAAGAAGTGCGCGAAAAGCAAAAAGCCGAATACCAAGCGAAGGCCGCCGAGCGCAAGGCCGCCCGTTTGGAAGCGCAAAAAGCCAAATTGGAAGCGGAAGCGCAAGCCAAAAAAGGCGCCAAGAAGAAAACGGCCGATAAAAAGACGGCCGACAAACCCGAAGAGGTAAAAGAAAAGAAAGCGACCAAAAAGGCCGCCAAGACGGAAGATGCGCCCGCCGAAGAAAAGCCCAAGGCAAAACGCGCGCCCACCAAAAAAGCGGCCGCCGAACAAGCGCCCGTCGAAGAAAAACCGCAAGCGGAAGAGAAAGCGGAATAACCTTTTGCCTTTCTCCCCTATCGGCGCAAACCAAACTTGCCACCACATAAAGCAGCTTCCTACAAGAAGTTGCTTTTTTTAACGGAGCACCCTTTTATGCAGATACGGATATCCGAACATTTCACCTATAAAAAACTGTTGCGGTTTGTTTTACCCACCGTGTTGATGATGATACTTACTTCGGTGTACGGCGTTATCGACGGTCTTTTCGTATCCAATTTTGTAGGCAAAACGGCGTTTGCCTCCGTTAATCTCATCATGCCGTTTATCATGATCTTGGGCGGCACGGGGTTTATGTTCGGCACGGGCGGCACGGCGCTCGTTTCGGCCGTACTCGGCCGCAAAGACGAGCAAACGGCCAATCGCTACTTTACCATGGTGGTGGTGTTTGCCGTGCTGATAGGACTTGTGCTCACTGCCGCGGGCATGTGTGCCGTGCGCCCCATTGCCTATCTGTTCGGCGCCGCAGACGACATGATAGACGACTGCGTTTTATACGGTCGCATCATTATCGGCTTTACCGTGTTTTTCATGATGCAAAACATATTCCAAAGCTTTTTGGCGGCGGCCGAAAAACCCAAACTCGGCTTGATCGTGACCGTGGCGGCGGGCGCAACCAACGCCGCGCTGGACGCGCTGTTCGTGGCCGTCTTAGACTGGGGCATCGTGGGCGCCGCCGTGGCCACGGGCATCGGCCAAGTGATCGGCGGCGGCATTCCGCTTATTTACTTTGCCAAGAAAAACAGCAGTTTGTTGCGTTTTACCAAAACCAAACTGCAAATAAAACCGCTGTTAAAAGCGTGCGGCAACGGATCTTCCGAACTGCTCACCAACGTGGCAGCCTCGCTCGTGAGCATACTATACAACTTCCAATTGATGAAATACTTGGGCAAAGACGGCGTATCCGCTTACGGCGTGTTGATGTACGTGCAATTTATTTTCATTGCCATCGAAATAGGTTTCACGGTGGGCAGCGCGCCCATTGTAGGCTACAACTACGGCGCCGCCAACCACACCGAACTGCAAAACGTGTTCAAAAAAAGTTTATTGCTTATGAGCTTTTCGGGCGTGGCGCTGGCCGCGGCGGCGCAAGCGTTGGCCGTGCCGCTGGCCAAACTGTTTGTGGGGTACGACGCAGAGCTGTACGACCTTACGGTGCATGCTTTTCGGCGGTTTTCTTTCGCATTCGTTTTTTCGGGCATCACGCTGTATTCTTCCGGATTTTTTACCGCGCTCAACAACGGATTGGTTTCGGCGCTGTTATCCTTTTTGCGCTCACTCGTGTTTCAAGTGGGTTTTGTGTTCCTTTTGCCCCTCATCTTCGGCGTGGAAGGCATTTGGTGGGCCATGTTCGCCACCGAATGCGCGGCGCTGTTGCTCGCCGCGATCTTCTTTGCTTGCTTTCGCAAGCGATATAAGTATTTGTAACAACCACACTTTTGCGTTCGGCCCCGAATGAAGTTGACGGCCGTCGCCAAAAAGTGTATACTGTAGCCATGAACAGAAAAGCGATATTCTTGGCTAAACGATTGGATAGGATCGCGCCGCGCGGCGACCGCACGCGTATCGCGGCGGGCGGCATCACGGCACTGCTCGTTGCCATAGCGAGCGGCGCGGTATTGCTATTGTTATTGCTCGGCAAAGCAACCACGACATGCGTTGCGTTTTTGATCGTCGGCGCTCCCTTGCAACTTGTTTCGTTGCTTTTATTAAGCAAAGAAACCATACGCAACCGGTATTATTCGGCGGTATGGTTTCTGTTTCTTTCCGTGCTTACCGCGGCCATGTATGTTACGGTAGCAGTACTGTTCGCTATACGTTGAACTGCGCGTAAATGGCGCGAATGGCCTTTTGATAGTCGCCGTTTTCCACGCCCACTATTATGTTCATTTCGCTCGATCCTTGATCGATCATGCGAATATTCACATCGGCATCGCCTAACGCGGCAAACACGCGCGAGGCGGTGCCTTTTTTGCGATTCATGCCGTGCCCCACCACGGCGATCAACGCAATTCCGTCTACATATTCCACATTGTTGGGCGAAAGTTCTTCTTTGATCTCTCGCAATACGGCGTTCAGTTCTTCGGGGCAAAGTCCCGACGGATCGATGACCACCGTCATGGTGTCGATACCGCTGGGCAAATGTTCGAGCAAAATATTATGACGTTCCAAAATTTTGAGCAGTCGACGCGCAAAGCCCAGTTCGGAGTTCATCATGCTCTTTTCCACATAGATGGCGGCAAAATCGGTTTTGCCCGCTATGCCTGTTATGGTGCGGTCGGTGCGCGTATACGCGCCGCTCATATACTTTTTGGTGGGCACGATCATAGTGCCGGGGGCCGTCGGGTTAAAGGTGTTGCGGATATTGATGGGAATGTCCGCCTTGCGCACGGGGAAAATGCTGTCGGGGTGCAACACGTTGGCGCCCATGTAGCTCAGCTCGCGCAACTCTTTATAGGTAAGCATTTCTATGATCTGCGGCGACGATTGAATGCGAGGATCCACCATCAAAAAGCCGTCCACATCCGTCCAATTTTCGTAGATCTCGGCGTTTACGCCGCGCGCAACGATAGCACCCGTTATATCCGAGCCGCCGCGCGAAAACGTTTTCACTTTGCCGTTGGGCATTTTGCCGTAAAAACCGGGCACCACCACGCGCCCGCCGCCCTCTAAGCGCTTGGCCACCAAACGGTTGGTGGTTTCGCTGTCGAAGTTACCGTCCATATCAAACCGAATGACGTCGCCCGCATCCACAAATCGGGCGCCGAGATACTTTGCCATAACGATGGCCGACAAAAACTCGCCGCGGCTGGATGCATAATCCCGCCCCGCGCCGCCGTTTATCTTATCGCGGATCACATGAAATTCCGGCGTTAAATCGAGATCGAGCGACAGCCCGCGAATGATCTCGTCGAATCGCCGCACCACCTTTTCGAGCGCCGCGTCGCACAAGCCGTCGCGGTCGCGCGTTTCGATGCATTCATACAATAGATCGGTCACTTTTATATCGGCGCTTTCGCGTTTGCCGGGGGCCGAAACCACCACGTATTTGGCGCGCGCGTCCTTTTCCACGATCTCCGCCACTTTGCGTATAGACGCGGCATTGGCCATGCTGGTGCCGCCGAATTTCAAAACTTTCATATTTTCTCCTTTTCGTGCTTGCGCCCTCGTACGAACGTTTTTCAGCCGATACGCCGCGCCTCCAAATAGTATCGTTTTTCTTGCGCGCTCCCCATGGAAAAGGTTTTGCGCGGCAAAATACCGTTGCGCACGATATAGTCGGTAAATCCCTCTTTTTGCATGGGCGGCAACGCGATCGTCAAACAATCGGCCCGATCGCCCAAACGGCGCAAAACGTCGTCGCCGTGTATGTAGTCGACCGTGCCGCCTTTGGCCGACGGGTGCGTGTCTAAAAAGTCTTGCACGAACGCCACCGCCGCAATGGGATCGTCCGGCAGACCTACGGTATACGTTTGTCCGCCGCCCCGCACCGTTGTTTTGCGCGCGTAGCCTTGCGAGGCCGCCGCCAACGCCGCCGCCGATATTTGGGGATCCACGCCGAACACCGCGCGATGTATGGGTTGAAAATCGATGCCGCTATCGTACAGATTGACGATCTCGCACAAGGCGTAGCGCTTTAACGACGCCGTGGGATCGCCCGCTTGCTTGGCTTGCTCGTAGCACAGCTTGGCCGCCGCCAACGAGTGGTTGCCGTCGCCCGCCAACAAAAGTATATCTTGTCCGTAGCGGGCGCGCATATCTTCGCCGAGCGCCGCAAACGCACGGTCTACCGCCGCCGCGTCGGTCACCGCACGGCCGCAAATATGCCCGCCGCCGCCGTTTAAGGCAAAATCATACAGCGTATCGCCCGCTGCCCGCTCGGCCGCCGCAAACACGGTATTTTGCGGATCGTCCGCCAATAAAAGGATATGCGGCAACTCCAACAAACTGTGCGCGCGAATACTTACGCGCGGCGGCAATCGGCTTTCCACCGTACCTTCCGTGGCGCGTATGCGCGCTTTCTTTTCGGGGCGAAAATCATAGGCCTCCAGATCGACGGCGGCCACGATGCCCGTGCGCGCCTTGCCGCTCGCAAACGTGCGCTTCACCAAAATATACGAACGAACGGAGGCAAATAACCCGCCGTTAACATAGGCGCGCATGGCGCTTTGGATGCTTTGCACGCGCATCGAAACATCGGCGTCGGCCAAATAACATTCGGGCAAAATAAGACGCAACGCGCCGGGGGCATCGCCTACCAACGCGTCGAGTTTTTGCCAATACGCTCTGTCGGACGTGAACTGATCGCACGCCACGACCGCCCATTTATGCATATCGCAGTGTTGCGGCAATAAAATGTCGGGCACGCAAACCGTTTGCGTAGAGTCGGCAACGCTCATTGCAACCCCACCGCCAACGCCCATAACGCGGCGGCAATCACCACCGATGCCAATTTGCCCCAAAAGTTATGCACGAACACCGCTTTGAAAAAGCGTTTTACGGGGTTTTCTTTCTTTTCTTGCTGTTCCTCGTTCATACGCAATCCACCTCGCTCTCTTTATCTATCCGCCCGACGCGCGCGTTTGCCCCGTTTGGCAGGCGCCTCGGCTATTGCTTTCATACCGTAAAACTCGCGCAACACGTCGCCCAACATTTCGGCGTCGTAATATCGCTTTAACTCGCCGCGGTGCGCCACGGAGATAACGCCCGTTTCTTCGGACACGATAATGGTGAGCACGTTATTGGTTTCGGTCACGCCGATGGCGGCGCGGTGCCGCGTGCCCAACTCTTTGTCCACTTCCAAACTTTGCGTGAGCGGCAAAAAGCAACCCGCCGCCATGATACGGTTGCCCCGCACCAACACCGCACCGTCGTGCAACGGCGCTTTGGTGTTAAAGATGGATTCGAGCAACCCGCACGAGATCACGGCGTCTAACTTGGTGCCGCTCTCTTTGATATGCATGGGAATGTGTTCCGGCGTAATCACGATAAGCGCGCCCACGTCCTTTTTGGCCATGTTCAACGACGCGCGCACAATATCCGATATAGCCGCTTCGAGTTCTTCGTCGCTGCAATCGTACTGCGTGGTAAACGCTTGTTGCATATCGCGCGGCGAGGAGATCTTCCATAAACCGCGGCGCGTCTCTTGCGGAAACAGCGCGGCGATCCCTATCACCACGATCAAAAACGCATAGCTAAACGTGCGCGACAACAGCGGCAACGCCACCGTTCGGCTTGTTACCACCACGCTCACCGCCAAAAACAACACAAGATATTTGAACAGCCGCACCGCGTCGTTCTTTTTCAAAAAGACAAACAAAGCATACAGCAAAAACGCGAACAAAACCACGTCTATCGCCGCATACACCGGACGGTTCAAAATTTCGTTTTTGATGTTTTCCAAAAATTGCTTCACCGCTACCGCCTCTGCCGATGATTTTTTTTCATTATACACTTATTTTAAGAATTTATCAAACATTTAAGCAAGATTTTTTTCAATTCTTCCACGTTTTGCATTTTTTTTCGGCAAAGTGCTTGATTTAATACGTAAACTGAGATATAATATAAAAGACAGAGTGTATACTTGTGAGGAAGTATGGCGAAGAAGGAAACAAAGAAAAAACAAAAAAAGATGAAAGGGAAAGCGGGCGCCAACGCCGCGAGCGGTAAGCCTCAGTCGTCCGCACCGGGCGCAAACGACGCCGCCGCGGGCGCAAACGTCAACAACATGACGCTCGACCGCAGCCAAATGACGGCCGACCAAATGACGCAAGCCCAAATCGAAGAAGCGATCAAAGAGAGCCAAGACCCTTCGTCGCGTCTTAAAAAACTGCGCAGTCCCTTTTCGGTGCGCAGTTGTCTGCTTAACCTTTTGATATTGGTAGTGCTCACCGTGGGCATTGTTTTGCTGTGTTGCTATTTTATGCTCGACAAAGAAACGTTTAACCTTTGGGTGGTGATCAAAGACATGCTCGGCAAAGTACCCACCGAAAAGCATTCCGTTCTTTGGTTCTTCAAAACCATCGGCAGTAAGATAAAAGGCATATTCAGTTGACAAAAAAAAGCGTTGCTTACAAGGCAACGCTTTTTTGTATTCTTTAGTATCCGTCGAACGGATTGTCCCCTCTTTTTTTGATGTCTACGAATATATCCGTTTCTTCGGGCGTTTCGTATTCCATGCCGAACACGGGTATTTTCATTTTGCGCACAACGGGCACATACGGATATTTCTTTTCGAAATATTTTACCAAAATCAACAATACGATTGCCAAAGCGATCACCGCAAAGATCACGATAAGATACGCCCACAGCGGGCTGACCCAAAACGCGTAGTCGTATACCGTGTTACGCGAGGCCGCCGCCGTTTGCGCAAAGTCGGGCGCGCACACCGTGGCAAGCACCAGCGCGGCCGCGTCGCTGCCTTGTGCGGCATAGTCGGCGCGTTTTTGTTGCAAGTTGCCGAACGTGTCGTGCGCGGTGCCGCCCAAGTTAGCCGACCCTTTGCTTTCGAGATCGGACAAATTGAAACCGCCGTATGCCCCGCTGAACAAATAGGCCGTGGGAATATCGCGTTCCATAAAGGGCGCGTGATTGCCTATCATGGCAAAATGCGTGTAGTATACGTCGTTGAGATAGGTGCCTTCGATAAGCGGCATATTGGCGGGCAACGTGCGAATACGCAACCCTTGCGCGCTCGCCGTGTCGCGCATGAATTTTTCGTGCGCGGTGGATACTTCGTTGGCGTAAAGATACATTTTATCGCCGCCCATCTTATCCACGTTGATCATGAGAAGGGTGTTTTGCTTTTGCGTGGCCGTCATGGTATCGGCCAAATAATGCTCGGCGCCTTTGGAATTATACGCACTGCAACCGAAAAACACAAACACGATCTCGAAGTCGATTTTTTCGCGCAACTCGTCGGCATGCGCGTTGCAATAGTCTATCATGCTCATGACCGTGGCCACGCCCGTGCCGTTGGCAAACGCGCCCGTGGCCGACTGCCCCGTGTATTCGGCCGCATAGTCGCCGTAGGCGTTGTCGTATCCCGCCGAAACAATCACGCGCTTTTGGGTGGCGTTTTGCGTTTCATTAAAGCGTATTTCCACGTTTTGCGACGTGCGCGTTTGCTCCCCCACCTTTACTTCGAACGCGGTGTCCTCGAGCATGGTAACGCGCAAGGCGGGATATATCTTTTCGTCGGCATACTTTTCATACAGCCGCTCGGCCGCCGCTTTTTCGGACGCGCTCGTGGGCGTGCGGTCGCCGATGTCGCCGCCGACGTTTTGCTGCGTTATCCCCAAAAAGTACCGCAAATTTTCTTCCACTTGCGCCGCCGATACAAAAGCGGGACCGTCGGGTCGTTCGCCGCCCGTCACTTTTTCGCCGCAACCGCACAACACGCAAACGGCGAGCGCCAGCGCCGCCAAACAAGCAACTATCTTTTTCATGCCAGCAACACCCCCGTCAACAGTCCGAACACGGTCAAGAGCGCTTGCACGATCAAATACGTGCCGCCCACCGTGAGAAAGAGCGACCCCCAATGCGTTTTATCCACATACCGCTTGGCGCAATACCAAAGATACAACGCAAAGAAAACGGTGGCCACCACAAAATCGATCCAAATATTGCCGAACACCGACGCGACGGGATGGGCGTAGTAAATAAATTTGAGCGCGCCGATCACTATGTTTGCGGCAATATAGAAAAAGCGCAACGCGTATTTGAGATCGTCGGACGCGCCGCCCGTACGGGGCGCCGCAAAACGCGCGGCAAACGCGGTGATAAACTCATAAAAAACAAGGGGCACCGCACCGCCCATCAAAAACGCCACCGCGTCGTTGAACAACCACGTGGCTTGCGCCAACTCCGGATAGCTGTAAGACATATAGGCCAACACGCCGCGCGTCGACTGCCATTCGGCAAAACCGAACGAAAGGAACAACAGCGCGATCATAATGCCCTTATGAATTTTTTTCTTGTCGATAAAGTCCACTTTTCACACTCCGATCAAGCCGACAGCGCCTTGAACACCGCCAACTCCAGCGCCGTCTTGTCGTTCATCTTGCCCGATTTCACCTCGTAGTCTGCCTCTTGCAAACTGTCGCATATCTTTTTGAGTTTTACGGGCGTAAAGCGCGACGCCTGTTCTTTGGCTTTGCGCACCGCATATTCTTTCACGCCGAGGTCGGCGGGCATACGCTCGTAACCGGGGGTGATGGAAACATACAGCAAGCGGCGAAAATGGCCGTACAGCATGCCCAGCAGCAGCAGCGGCGACACGCCGCTCTCCAACATATTTTTAAGCACGGCCGCCGCCTTTTGCGACTGCCGCAAAGCCACCGCCTCGCTCAACGCAAAGATCTTAAAGTCCAATGTGGGCGCGGTGAGCGCCACGACGTCGGCCTCTTCGATCACGCCGCCGTAACGGAAAGCGCACAGCTTTTGCAACTCGGCCGATACGCGCGACATGTCGCCCGCGCAATAGTCTATCAATAAACGCGCCGCATTTTCTTTCACGCTCGCGCCGAACGTTTTGCTCTTCACGGCGATCCAAGACAACACCGTTTTGGTATCCAGCTTGGCGCAATCCACCACGGTGAGTTTGCCGAGGATCTTTGTATAGTTGCTTTCGGGTTTTTCGGCGCAAAACACCAACACGGTGGACGGGCACGGATCGGACAAATACCCCATAAGCGGCGAAAGATCGGCTTTGCATTGCCGCACGATCACCACGCGTTTGTCGCCGCCCAGCGGCAAACTCTCGCATGCCTCTATGATAGGCGCGGCCGATTCGGGCGCGGTCAACTCGCTCAAGTTAAAATCGGGCATGGGTTCGGCCAGCGCGCGAAACCGCGCCACCGCGTCGGACGCCAAAAACGCGTCTTCGCCGGTAACGAGATAGGCCGCATGCAACGGTCCCGTCGTCATGTGTTTTTTCAGTTCGCTGAAAAGCAATTTGCCCTCGCACAAAGAAAATCGGCACGCATTGCCAACGCAACGCGTTCCGACTTTATTGTACCCCATTTTCACAAATTTTGCAAACGTTTTAACGCGCTGTTTTGCGTAGCCGCCCGTACGCCCCTACAGCATGTTGGTGAGCGTCGGGTATAGATCATGCATAAGATCGCGTATATACGTTTGCGCTTGCTTTAAGCTGACCATGGCGTCGCTCCGCTCGTTTTGTCGCGTGAACTCTCCGAGCGCCGTCATGCGCTCGTCGGCGCCGCGCACCACCGTGTGATTGCAAAACGTGCGCACCAATTTTTTGCCGCCCTTCCAATGCGTTTCCAGCCGCTCCAGCGTTGTGAGCACGGCGGGGTCGTTCACTTCTTCCACTGCTGTTATACGCGTTTCCAACTCGTCCAACAAAGAAACGGTCTTTTTGTAAAAGGCGGTCACCGACACGATCTCCCAAGTGGCGAGCGCCGCCATCACCGCAAAAAATCCCAAAATGATCCACAGTTTTTTCACCAGTTTTCACCGCCTTGTATGGAAATTTTTTGCGTAAAGCACGCCGCGTATTTGGGGCTGACATACAGCGTGCCGTCTTGGCGCACATCGGTATACAGCACGTCTTTAGGCGATTTGATACCGTTTTTGAGATACACCTTTTTCAGTTCGGGTTCGGTGATACCCGCCAATTTCAAATTATCGCCGTCGAATTTGCCGTCGATCAACAAGCCGAGCGGCAAATACGCGGGCTTGACCTCGGTGGGGTCGGACGCCTTTTCCACCACGCACACTTTGCCGTTGGTTTCGAAAATGGCGTACTCTATATCGGCAAAATCCACATAGCCGCTGCTGCGCACCGCCTCTATAAGGTCGTTTACGTTCATGTTCATTTTTTTGAGATTTTGGTAGTTGATCCCGTTTTTATCGATGGCGATAACGCTGTGCCCGCTGATCACCTTGCGCGCGAAAATGCTTTTGCGCGCCAACACGCTGAGCACCAAATGCAACACCGCCAATGTGATGATGGGCACAATGCCGTAATAAAAAGGTATATACGGATCGTTCATGGGAATGCAAGCCACTTCGGCAATGATAAATGTGATGACTAGCTCGAACGGTTGCATTTCGCCGAGTTGCCGTTTGCCCATGAGCCGCACAACGATGAGCACCAAAAAGAACGTGATGAGCGATTTGAAAAAAACTACCACCATAATAGCGGTAGTTTGCGTTCGTTCGGTTAAAAATATGCTTGCCGAAAACAGGGAACCGAAACAACGTTTTTTTCAATCGACCAAACGGCGCGCGGTGATATAGTAGGCGCTTCTTTGCGCCGAAATGGGTTCGATCACGGCGTGGTCGGAGGCGGTATGCAAAATGATATTGTCGCCCAAATATAGCGCAACGTGTCCGATCCGTTCCACCCCCGTCTTGTCATAGCGCGTTGCATTGGTAAAGAACAACAGATCGCCGCGGCGTATGTCCTTTCGCGCCACGTACACGCCTTGCAAACTTTGCTCGCGCGAAGTCATGGCAAGGTTAACGTTGGCGCCCCGCTTGAATATGTATTGCATATACGACGAACAGTCAAAGCTTTGCCCCGTAAAGTCGGCGTTCGGTTTGCCGTTGCCCCAATGGTAGCGCGGCGCGCCGTACACATACGGCATGCCCAATTGCTTTTTGCCCTCGTCGATGATCCTTTCCACGATCGACCCGCCTTTGGCAAACGGCACGGAACGAACGTAGGAGCCGGAAACATAACCCAGCGAATTTTTATAATAGACCTCGTACCACTCGCCCACCTTGCGCAACGGCATTACCATGTCCGACTTATCCAGCGAGCCTACGGCGGCATATTTGGTGCCCGCGCCGCTACGCACTTGCAATGCGTTTACCGTAGACGAAATCAACGTGTCGGGCGTTTCCACGGGGGTGCCCGGCTGTATGGGAACGAGCGGCGGCGCGTCCGGCGCTGCGGGTATATCCGGCTCTACGGGCACATCGGGTGCCTCCTCTTGCGGCAACTCGGGCTCTTGGGGCAGAACGATCTCTCCGGCAGGCGGCGTTTCCTCCCACCCTTTTTTATCGGCGGCACAACCCATCGCCTGCATGCCCACCAACAGACAAAGCGACGCAAGCAAAACTTTGCTTTTCATGATTATGTACTCCTTTATGGTTGTCTTTTGCCCTTGCACCGACATTTTAACATGAAAAAAGGCGGCCGTCAATACGGTCGCCCATTGGAAATTTTCGGTAAATTTGCTTACTTTTTTTCGATGCCCAACGTGGCCAAGAACTTGAAAAACGCTTGTTGGCCTTTCTCGTCTTGCTTGAACACCGCGGTGTTTTCCAAGATCTCTTCGCATACGCGGTTGATCTCGTCTTTAATGTTGAGTTTTGCCTCGGCGGCGCCGATCTTGGCCGAGCCGGACGCTTTCACGAGCTTTTCGATCATGTCCTTGTGGCAAAGCATGTCGGGTTCGAGTTTGCTCTCCGAATACTTTTCTTCTTTGGTGAGATATTTTTCGATCCGAGCGGTTTGCCGCGCCAAGCGTCCCGGCAATACGAACAAGCCCATCGCCTCGATCAAGCCGATGCTTTCGCTCTTAATGTTGTGGTATTCGGGGTGCGCATGGAAAATACCGTCGGGATATTGTTGGTTCGTGCGGTTGTTGCGCAAGATGATGTCCACCACGTATTTGTCGTCCGCCTTGCGCACAATGGGCGTTACGGCGTTGTGCTGTTCGTCCGTTTGCGCTATGATATCCACGCTCTCGTCCGAATAGTTTTGCCAAGCATCGTTCACCTTTTGCGCAAACTCGATCAGTTTTTCGCGGTGCGAACAGCTCAAGCGAAGCACCGAATTGTACCAATCCACCACGCACATGTCGATATACGGATACTCTTTGTTTTTGAGCACGGTGCGGGCGCCCGCTTTGTGCATGGGCATCAGTTTGGCGCCGCCTTGGAAATGGTCGTGCGTGAGCACGCTGCCGCCGATACGCGGCAACGCCGCGTTGCACCCTATAAAGTAACCGGGCATATAGTCCACAAAGTCGAACAGTTTTTCAAACGTGCTGCCGTCCACTTTCATGGGCACGTGCTCGCCGTTCACCGCAATGCCATGCTGATGGAAATAGGCATAGGGCGAGAACTGCCAAAACCATTCTTCGCCGCCCAAAGTAAGCGGCACGGTGCGCAACGTTTGACGGATCTGTCCGCCGTAGGCATACCCCTCGTTTTCCTTGCAGATAGAGCAAGCGGGATATTCGGACTTTTGCGCCTTGAGCGCCGCCGCCGTTTCCTTGTTGTTCTTTTCGGGGCGGCAAGTGTTTATGGTGATCTCCAATTTGCCGCGGGTGCCCTTGGCCTCCCACTTAACGTTTTCGCTGATCTTGGTGAGTTTTACGTAGTCGCTTTTCACGCCGTAATCATACAGCCAATCAAACGCCTTTACGGCGCTCTTGCGGTGCAGATCGGCAAAAATATCGGCCACTTCGGCGGGACGCTTGCTCACGATGTTCATGAGCTTGCCCGCAAAGTATTCGCGCTTGTCGTCGGTCACGATGCCGTTTTCCACCGCATACGACACCAACGGTTCCAGCACGCTGTCGGGACGGTCCAATGCGTCGATGGCTTCGTAGTCCACCTCGTATTGCACATAGTCGTGCAACTTCAGTTCGTCCAACAGCAAATTGCGCGCCCAGATCACGTCCAGATCGTCCAGCAACAAGTGCGTTTGCGCGTAGTACAGCAAACTTTCTACCGAGGGATAAATTAACATAGAGTTACTCCTTTTGCCCCGCCGCGGGGCACATAAATTTATTCGTTACGGGTCTTTTATTTTTTCCGCGAGGGAACGCGGCAAAAATCGGATCTATTCGGGTTTGACCGTGTTGATGTGTTTTTCCACGCGGAAGAATTTCCAAGGCACGTTTTCGGTGGGCGGAAACACCTTGAAAACCATGGTGTTTTTGAGCGTGGGGTGCGAAAAGGTGAGCTGATACGCCCACAGCGCCAAATTGTGCCCGCGCCCTACGGTGCCGCCGTATTTGGCGTCGCCGAACAACGGGCAACCTATGTGCGCCATTTGCGCACGAATCTGATGACTGCGCCCCGTGTAGAGGTTCACGTCCGCAAGTGCCAGATCGTTGGTCGTTTCCAACACCTTGTAGTCCAATTCGGCCAACTTGGCGCCTTCGCTCTTGGCGGGCAATACGCGCACCATGTTTTCTTTCTCGTCTTTTATCAGCCAATGACTCAAACGGGCGCGCGCGTCGCGCGGCGCCGAAACGGTCACCGCCAAATATTTTTTTATAAAGTCGCCTTGTGCGATCTGCTTGCACAGTCTTTCGGCCGCCTTGCTGTTGCGGGCAAAAACCATCACGCCGCCCGTGGGGCGATCCAATCGGTGTACCAATCCGATAAACGCGTTGCCCGGCTTGTTGTATTTGACTTTCACGTAGTTTTTGATGATATCCAAAAAGTTCGCATCGCCGCTCGAATCGGCTTGCGTGGGCACGTTTTGCGGCTTTACGGCCACAATGATCTGATTGTCCTCGTAGAGTATAACGGGTTCTTCCATAGTTTATCCTTTCCACAAAGCCGAATGGCCGCACGGCAACAAGATGCCGTTTTCCGCCGTGGGCAACGTAAGTTCGTATCCTTGCGTTTTGCCGCGCGGCAATGTAAGCGCCAATATATTTTGCATCACCGTGGCGCTCAGTCCCGTGGTGTAGCTGTTTATGAGATAGAATAGCGGATCGGGACTGAGCACGCGCGCCGTGAGCGCCACGAGATCGTGTATGCCGTCTTCCAACTTCCACGTTTCGCCGCCCGGTCCGCGCCCGTACGACGGCGGATCCATGATCACCGCATCATACGTTTTGCCGCGCTTTATCTCGCGTTGCACGAACTTGGCGCAGTCGTCTACAATGGTGCGCACGCGATCGGCGGGCACCGCCGACAGCGCGCAATTTTGTTTGGCGCGATCCACCATGCCGCGCGCGGCGTCTACATGCGTGACGAACGCGCCTTGCTTGGCGCACGCCACGGTGGCGCCGCCCGTGTAAGCAAACAGATTGAGCACGCGGATCTCCCGTTTCTCGGCCGCAATGAGCGCCCGCATGGCGTCCCAATTATACGCTTGTTCGGGAAACAGCCCCGTGTGCTTAAAGCCCATAGGCTTGATCGCAAACGTCAGATCCTTGTATGCGACCGTCCACTCTTCGGGATAGGCGCGGTATTTTTCCCAATAGCCGCCGCCCGTGGCCGAACGCATATAACGGGCATGCAACCCTTTATACTTGCTAAGATCGAACTGCGGTTTCCAAATGGCTTGCGGATCGGGACGAAGCAACAACACGTTACCCCACCGTTCCAACTTTTCGCCGCCGCCCGTGGCAAGCACTTCGTAATCGCGCCAACCGTCCGCCGTCATTGTTTGGTCACCGAAAGCACGCACGTTTTTCCGTTGACGTCTACCGACACGCCGCCGTCCGCCGCCACGATCGCGTCGGCCAATACCGCCGCTTTGAGTTTTTCGGCAAACGCGTTTACCGCCGCCACGATCGCGGGATCGCCCGAAACGCCCACCGCAATGTGGTCGGTCACCGCAAACCCCGCCTCTTTGCGCATGGCTTGGATCTTGCTGATCAACTCGCGCACATACCCTTCGTTGATCAGTTCGGGCGTGAGCGCGGTGTCAAGCACGCACGTAACCAGCTCGCCGCTTTCGGCCGCGTAACCTTCGCGGCTCACCACTTTAACGAGCAAGTCGTCTTCGGTAAAGCACACTTCGGCGTCCGACAAACGAACAATGTGCGTTTTGCCGCCGCGCACGCCTTTTACCGCCTCTTCGCCGTGCGCGGCCAAATACTCGCGAATGGCGCCTATCAGCTTGCCGTATTTGGGGCCGAGCGTTTTGAGTTGCGGTTTTACTTCATACGAAACGTATTCCGCCGCGCCGTCGATCGTTTCCACCGTTTTCACGTTCAGCTCGTCGGCGATCACCGCTTTCATGCCGCTGTTTAAGCGCTTGGCGCCCTCGCCCGCCAAGAGCAAACGGCCGAGCGGCTGACGGTTTTTTATTTTGCTTGCATTGCGGGCGCTGCGTCCTAACGTAGCCGCCTCCAACACCACCGCCATGTCGCTTTCCAACTTTTTATCGATAGCCTTTTTGTCGCACACGGGGAAAGGACACAAGTGCACAGATACGGGCGCGTTTTTGTTTACGCCGCGCACGATATTTTGATAGATGCTTTCGCAAATGAACGGCGTAAAGGGCGCCGCCAAACGCGTCAACGTTTCGAGCACGGTATACAGCGTCATATACGCCGCTTTTTTATCCTCCGTCATGGCGTTGCCCCAATACCGTTCGCGGCAACGGCGCACATACCAATTGCTGAGCGCGTCGGTAAAATCGCCCACCGCCCGCGCCGACTCGGTGATTTTATAAGACGCAAGCCCCTCGTCCACCGCGGCCACCAACGAATGGAGCGAACTTAATATCCATTTGTCCATCACGGTGAGTTTGCAATCTTTCAGCGCGTAGCGCGTGGGGTCGAACCCGTCTATATCGGCATACAGCACGTAAAAACAATAGGTGTTCCACAGCGTGCCCAAAAACTTGCGTTGCGCCTCCGATACGGCTTCGGGATAAAACCGACTGGGCAAGTACGGCGCGCTTGCCGTATAAAAATACCACCGCACTGCGTCGGCGCCTTGCACGTCGAGCACCGACCACGGGTCTACCACGTTGCCTTTATGCTTACTCATTTTCAAACCGTTTTTGTCGCATACGTGCCCGAGCACAATGCAGTTCTTAAAGGGCGCTTTATCGAACAACAGCGTGGAAACGGCCAACAACGTGTAAAACCAACCGCGCGTTTGATCCACCGCCTCGGAAATGAAATCGGCGGGGAACGTTTGCTCGAACACCTTTTTGTTTTCGAACGGATAGTGGTATTGCGCAAACGGCATACTGCCCGAATCGAACCAACAGTCGATCACTTCGGGCGTGCGGTGCATCACGCCGCCGCATTCGCAAGCAAACGTCACTTCGTCCACATACGGTTTGTGCAGTTCTATGTCGCCTTGCAACTTGCCAAGCGTTTTGAGTTCCTCTTTACTGCCCACAACGTGCGTTTTGCCGCACTTGTCGCACACCCAAATGGGCAACGGCGTGCCCCAATAGCGATCGCGCGACAAGCCCCAATCGATCACGTTTTCCAAAAAGTTGCCCATGCGCCCCGTGCCGATACTGTCGGGCATCCAATGCACGGCGGCGTTGTTTTTTACCAATCGGTCGCGCACTTCGGTCATTTTGATAAACCAAGTACTGCGCGCGTAATACAACAGCGGCGTGTCGCAACGCCAACAAAACGGATAGCTGTGCGTATACGGCATCACCTTGAACAAGGCGCCCGTTTCTTTTAGGTGCCGCAATATGAGCTTGTCGGCGTCTTTGCAAAAAACGCCCGCAAAATCCACAGCCTCCGGCTTGAATTTGCCCGCCTCGTCTATCATCATCACAAACGGCAGATCGTGTTTGCGCCCCACGCGCGCATCGTCTTCGCCGAACGCGGGCGCAATGTGCACAACGCCCGTACCGTCCGAAAGCGTTACATACGGATCGCACACCGCATAGTGACAGTCTTGCTTGTCCTTCTTGTAATAGGTAAAAAGCGGCGCGTAGCGCGTGCCCGCGAAAGCACTGCCCTTTTGCACGCTCTCCACCGTATAGTCGCCCGAAAAATGCGCCGACACCAAGCTTTCGGCCAAAATATAGCGCGCGCCGTCTTGCAAAACAGTGGCGTAGTCAAAGTCGGCGTTAAAGCACAGCGCCACGTTGGAGGGTAGCGTCCACGGCGTGGTCGTCCACGCCAAAATGTACGTGTCCGCTTTGTCGAGCACCTTGAACTTGACCACGCACGTCTTTTCTTCCACGTCTTTGTAGCCTTGCGCCACTTCGTGGCTGGACAGCGCGGTGCCGCAACGCGGGCAATAGGGCACGATCTTGTGGCCCTTATAAATAAGCCCTTGCTTGTCTATCTCTTTGAGCGCCCACCACACCGATTCGATGTAGTTGTCGTCGTAGGTGATATACGGGTCGTCCATGTCCACCCAATACCCCACGCGGTCGCTCATTTTTTCCCATTCGCCTTTGTATTTCCAAACGCTTTCTTTGCACTTGCCGATAAACGGCTCGATGCCGAATTTTTCGATATCGCCCTTGCCGTCGAACCCGAGCTGTTTTTCCACTTCGAGTTCCACGGGCAAGCCGTGCGTATCCCACCCCGCTTTGCGGCGCACGTGAAACCCTTTCATGGTTTTGTACCGCGGGATGATGTCTTTCATTACGCGCGTTAAAATATGACCGATGTGCGGCTTGCCGTTGGCCGTGGGCGGGCCGTCGTAAAAGGAAAATTCTTTGCCCTTTTCGGTGGCGGCCAGCGATTGACGGAACACGTCGTTCTCTTTCCAAAAAGAGATGATCTCTTGTTCGCGCTCGGTAACTTTTTGATTGGGATCTGCTTTTTTGTACATGGTTTTTTCCTTATCCGTATATCTGCGAAAAACCGCGCGGACGAAAACGCCGAGCGGTTTGACCCCGTTTGCGGCGGATAAATCGACACCGCGGGCGGAGCATGCATGCAAACGCAACGCGTTGCACGCCTCATTCCGTTTTTATTATACCTTACCGCAACGGCAAATGTCAACCTTTATAAACACCGTTTTGAAAAAACGCGCGCACCGCGGTTTTTCGTTTGACCTTCTTGTCGTTTCGTGGTAGACTATTTATATACCCATGCAAGACCAACGCGACATTACTACCATATGTTTGGACTGTTTCGCCACTCTCGAAAAGAGCGGTGTTTGTCCCGTATGCGGAAGTAAAGACGGCGAACATACAAATCCCCCGCCCGCGCTTGCCAAACGCGAACTGCTCAACAATCGATATTTGCTCGCGTCCGTGCTGGGCATGGGCGGATTCGGCGTGACCTATTTGGCCTACGACATGGCCGAAAGCAAAAAAGTGGCGGTCAAAGAATTTTTCCCAAAAGGCTACGCGGTGCGCGAAGCGGGCGAAACATGCGTAGGCATAGCCACGCCCGAGGCCATTTCGTCGTTCAATCATTGGTTAAAGGCGTTTGTGGAAGAGGCGCGCATTTTATTGCGCATAAAAAGTTTGCACGGCGTGGTCAAGCTGGAAGACTTTTTCCAAGCCAACAACACCGCCTATATCGTTACCGACTATTTGGAGGGCGAGTCGCTCCGCTCGTATTTGACCGTGCGCGGCCACAAGATCGCGTGGACGGAGGCGCTCAACGTGTTGCGCCCCATTGCCGAATCGTTGCACATTTTGCACGAAAGCGGCGTGATACATAAAGACGTCAGTCCCGAAAACATACAGATCGTGCAAAACAAATACGTTAAACTCATAGACTTCGGCGCGGCGGCGCTGTATAAGCGCACGAGCGAGGAAAAGCCGTTTATGGTGCTCAAGGCGGGCTACTCGCCCATCGAGCTGTATAAACCGCTCACCTATGCGCAAGGCCCGTGGACGGACGTATACCAAATAGGCGCCACGCTTTTCAACTGCGTTACGGGGTATATCCCCGCGGGCGCCACGGAACGCATGGAGCACGACCGATTGCCCAAGCCCTCGGCGCTCGGCATAGCCATGCCCGAATACGTGGAAAACGCCATCATGAAAGCGCTTGCTTTGCGTCCCGAAGACAGACAGCAAACCATGCTCGAACTGATGCAAGAGTTGCGCATCGTATAAAAAAAGCCGCACAAGCAATGCGGCTTTTTTATTTATGCGTTTTACGGTCTTACTTTTTCAACCGATCCAAAATATCCAATAAGGTCTGCTGTTGCACTTGCTGGTTGCGTTCGCGGTCGAGCATATAAGCGATACGGTCGGCGGCAAACTTTACCAGATAATACACGAGCACGGCCGCCACGGTGGCGCAACCCGACAGCACGGGAAACAGCCAATAGGACCGCAAGAACGCGGCGATCACGGCGGCGATGTTTCCGCCCACCAAAACGGCCAAGGGCAACAACACCGACAACTTGTTCAAAAGCCAACCGAGCGCTTTTATCATGGTGTATTTGGTGCGCAGTTCGCGGTAGCAATCGCTGTTCATGCTTTCAAACAAAATTTCTTGCTGACGGATACGCAACAGCAATGCGCGGCGATCCAACTCGTAGCAACGCGACAGATACCATACAAGCAAAAAGCCGATCAGCACGGCGCCCAAGCCGCCGCCCAGCACGATAAGGCCGTGTTGCCAACCGTCGCGGATAAACAGCACGGTGGAAACCGCCAACACAATGAGACCCAAAAACACGGCGTAACTTATGCGGTGCAACACATATTTGAACGTGTCGAGAAAGCGCACGCCGCCCGCATATTCGGACACGGCCACGTCGAGATTGGTTTTGGGTCGGCGGTCTTTGCGCAACTCCACTTCGGGACTTGTGATGCGAATGCGCTCGTCGTCGATCGTTTGGTTGGCGGCCGCATGGATCCGTTCTCTGGCTATCGCCTCTTTTTCTTCCCGCGTGTTTTTTTCGGGTTTGCTCGTTTTGTTGGGCATGTCGTTCTCCTTTGCCGAGATGGCGTCGGCCACCGCTTGCACGTCTTCTTCCGAAAACTGCAACTGCAGTCGTTCGTTCTTTTTTTCCGCTTGTTCTATTTTGGCGATCAACGCGCTGTCGGCGTTTTCCGTTTCTTTCTTTTTGCGCCGTCGCTCTTTTTGCCGTACGCCCGTTAAAACGCGTTTATCGTCTTCGGTCACGCTCAACAGCGTGCCGAGCTGCTGTTCGTCTAACGTTGGCACGCGCATGTTCTGCCGCCCCGCCAACTCGTCTTTGAGCGCTTGCACTTCTTCGGGCGTCATGCTGTCAAAGTCGATATCGTCGGCTTGCAACGCGTTTACGTCTATCGTGAGCGCAACGTCTTGCACCGGCTTGTCCGCATCGGGCGACAGCCCCATGCGTTCGAGGTAACCGTCGTGACAGAATTTGCAAACTTTCATTACAGTGCCGTTTTCGTCGATACGGTAACTGTCGTCGGCAAAGCCGCACAACTCGCACACGCCTTTATCCGCCATTCGCGCTCACCTCCTTTTTTGATAGGAACGTTGCCCCGTTCCCGTTTGCGATTTTCAAACGCCATAAGTATAGCATGTTCCGCACGCCGCGTCAATACTTATTCGTTGCAAATCGCAAAGATTTTTATTCATATATACGCCGTATCCCCTCGCATATATGACTTTTCTTTTATAAAAAGAGCAAATGCGCCCAAAATGCTTGCATAAATATTCATTGCAATGTATAATTATGTATAGAAACGTCGGGAGGACAATACCGGTGAAAATTCGCGCGGCCATCGTGGGCGCCAACGGCTACACGGGCTTCGAACTGATCAAACTTTTGTACAATCATCCGCATTTCACGCTTACGGCGGCGGCGTCCCGTTCCTTTGCGGGCACGCGCCTACGCGACGTGTACCCCGCGCTTTCCTTTGTTTGCGGCAACGACGTTTTCGTGCCGCCCGACGCCGACGAGATCGCCAAAAAAGCGGACGTGGTATTCACCGCTCTGCCGCACGCGGCGAGCGCGGCCATCGGCGGAACGTTTCACGACAAAGGCATCAAGGTGATCGATCTGTCCGCCGATTTTCGGTATACCGATATAAACTTATACGAAACGACCTACGGGGTAACGCACCCCCGCCCCGAACTCAACCGCCGCGCGGTTTACGGTTTGTGCGAGATCTTCCGCGCGCACATCGCAAAAGCGGACATCGTGGGCAATCCGGGGTGCTATACCACTTGTTCTATTTTGCCGCTGTATCCGTTGTTGCAAGCGGGGCTGCTTTCGCCGCACGGCATTATCGTGGACGCGGCCAGCGGCATTACGGGCGCGGGGCGAAAAGAGAGCGTGGACTATAACTTTTGCGAAACGGACGAAAACTATAAAGCGTACGGCGTGACCACCCACAGACACACCACCGAGATAGAAGAAAAATTGCATGCGACGGTTACCTTCACGCCCCATCTGTTGCCCGTAAAACGCGGCATACTCGCCACGATTTACGCCGATCTCGCCCCCCAAGCTACGGCGGCCGCGATCGACAAAGCATACGGCATGTATGCAGACGAAAAGTTTGCCGTGCCGCTGGGCGAAGGCGTTTTGCCCGAACTCAAGTGGGTGGCGGGCAGCAACGTGTGCGCCTTCGGCTACAAGATAGACCATAAAAGCAACCGTATCATCATTGTGTCGGCTATCGATAACCTTATAAAAGGCGCGAGCGGCCAAGCCGTGCAAAACGCCAACATACTGTTCGGGTTGCCCGAAACCGAAGGGTTGCCCGCTATCGGAAATCATTTATAAAAAGGTGCTTAATTATGACCTCTACGCAACAAGAAGAACTGATCGAACGCGCAAAGATCCTTACGGAGGCCTTGCCGTATATTTCGCGTTACCGCGGCAAAACCATCGTGATCAAATACGGCGGCAATGCCATGAACGACGCGAACGTGATGCGCACCATCATGCAAGACGTGGCCACCTTGAAGATCGTGGGCGTGCAACCCGTGTTGGTGCACGGCGGCGGGCCGGACATCAGCGCGCTCTTAAAACGCCTTGCCATTCCCTCGCGGTTTGAAAACGGCTTGCGCGTGACCGACGAGGCGGCCATGGACGCGGTGCAAATGGCGCTGATGAAACGCAACAAAGACGTGACGGCGGCGCTCGGCACGCTGGACGTAAAAGCCATAGGCCTATGCGGACAAGACAACGGGCTGATAGAGGTAGACAAGTTCGGCGACGAGAGCGGTACCGATTACGGCTACGTGGGCAAGATTGTGAACATCAACACCGAAGTGATCGAAACGCTGTTAAAAAAAGATTATATCCCCGTGATCGCCACGGTGGGCGTAGACAAGCAAGGCCGGGCGTATAACGTGAACGCCGACACGGCGGCGGGCGCCATAGGCGGTTCGTTGCGCGCCGAAAAACTGCTGTATCTCACCGATATAGACGGCATTCGCGAAAACGAGAACGACCCGCATTCGCTCATTGCCGAAACGGACGCGACGCATTTGCGCGAGATGATAGAGGACGGACGCATTCACGGCGGCATGGTGCCCAAAGCGCTTTCGTGCATAGACGCCATAGAGCGCGGCATGCAAAACGTGCTCATTCTCAACGGCACCATCCCCCACTCCATTTTGCTGGAGCTTTTCACCGATTCGGGCATCGGCACCATGGTGGTAAACAAATAACGCGCGTTGCGGCGCAACGCAAAAAGGAATGCGCAAATGGATCTGAAAGAAATAAAAGAAATAGACGCCAAACGCTACATGACCGTATTCAATCGGCAAAACGTTTGTTTTACGCACGGCAAGGGCAGTAAGCTATACGACTCGTACGGCAACGAATACATCGACATGGGCGCGGGCATTGCCGTAAACTGCTTGGGACACGATCACCCCGATCTCACGGCGGCCGTATGCGAGCAAGCGCACAAACTTTTGCATATTTCCAATCTTTATTACAACCAACCGCAAGCCGAGCTGTGCCGCAACTTATTAGACGACACTATTTTCGACCGCATGTTTTTGTGCAACAGCGGCGCCGAGGCCAACGAGGGCGCCATCAAGTTGGTGCGCAAATATTTTTACAACAAGGGCGAACACCGCCCCAAGATCGTGACGGCGATAAACTCTTTTCACGGCAGAACGCTGGCCACGGTAACGGCCACGGGGCAAGATAAATATTCTCGCCCGTTCGCGCCGTTGCCCGACGGCTTTGTGCACGTGCCGTTCAACGATTTTGCCGCGCTCAAAAAACAAGCCGATCAGCAAACCGCCGCCATTTTGTTAGAGGTGGTGCAAGGCGAGAGCGGTGTGCTCCCCGCCGACTACGACTATATCGTGAACGCCTACGCGCTGGCCAAAAGCCGCGGCATACTGTTTATTATAGACGAAGTGCAAACGGGCATGGGGCGCACGGGCAAATTGTTCGGATTCGAACACTACGGCATCCAACCCGACATAATAACTTTGGCCAAGGGATTGGGCGGCGGCGTGCCTATCGGCGCGGTACTTGCGCGCGGCGACGTTGCCACGGCGTTTGCTCCCGGCGACCACGGCACCACGTTCGGCGGCAATCCCCTTGCTTGCGCCGCAGCCAACGTGGTGGTAGACAAACTCAAAAACGGCCTATTGGAAGAGGCGGCGCAAAAAGGCGAATATCTGCTCGGCAAACTGAGCAAACTCAAAAAGTTCAACTTTGTGCGTGACGTACGCGGCAAAGGGCTGCTGCTGGGCGTGCAATTGAACGACAAAGTGAAAAACACCGAGATCGTGGGCAAAATGGCGGCAAGCGGCGTTATCATACTCACAGCGGGTAACAACACGTTGCGATTCGCCCCCGCCCTCACCATTCAAAAAGACGAGATAGACGTTGCGTGCGACAAACTCATGGATCTGTTTGCCCGCACCAACATTTGATTAGAAAATAAAAAAACAAAAACGCGACCCAAAGCATCGCATACCGAAAGGAGACAAACAATGGATATCCGCATGTACAAACCGACGGGAAAAATACAAAACAAGCATATGCTCACCTTGCGCGACTACTCGACCGAAGAGATCTACGAAATACTGCACACCGCCGTGGCGCTCAAACAAAAACAACGCGCGGGCAAAAAGCACGCCTACCTCGCGGGCAAAACGCTTGCCATGATCTTTTCCAAGTCGAGCACGCGCACGCGCGTTTCGTTCGAGCAAGGCATCAAGCAGTTGGGCGGCTCGGCGCTCGTGTTGCAACAAGGCGACATACAGCTCGGCCGCGGCGAAACCATACGCGACACCGCGCTCGTATTGAACCGCTACGGCATAGACGGCATCATGATCCGCACCTACTTACAGTCCGATCTCGAAGAATTGGCCAAATACAGCGCTTGCCCTATCATCAACGGCTTGACCGACGATTACCACCCTTGCCAAGTGCTTGCCGATCTACTGACGATATACGAACATTTCGGCCGTTTGGAAGGACTGAAAATGGCCTATTTCGGCGACGGCAACAACATGGCGCATTCCCTTATGCTCGGCGGCGCCAAAGTGGGCATGCACGTTGTTTGTTGCTCGCCCGAAGGATACATGCCCAACGCCGAGATCGTGCAAGCGGCGCAACAATGCGGCAACGTGACCGTAACGTCCGACGTAAACGAAGCGATACGCGACTGCAATGTGATCTATACCGACGTGTTCTTTTCCATGGGGCAAGAAAAGTCGCCCGAAAAAGTGGCGGCGCTCATGCCCTATCAAGTGAACGGCGCGCTCATGGCAAAAGCCGATAAGTCGGCCGTATTCTTGCACTGTCTGCCCGCCCACCGCGGCGAAGAGGTCACCGAAGAAGTGATCGACGGCGCGCAAAGCATTGTGTTCGAAGAGGCCGAAAACCGTTTGCACGCCCAAAAAGCGGTGATGTATCTTTTAATGAAAAACAAGAGATAGCCATGGCAACCATACGAAAGGCAACGCCGCAAGACGCGACTAAGATAAACGAGATAACGCGCAAAGCGTTCACCCTCTATGCCGACGAACTGCAAAAGGGCAGCCGCGTAAAAGCGCTGGAAGAACCGCAATCGGCCGTGCTGGACGATATCCGCGCGCACAACGTGTTTGTGGCCGAAGAGGACGGCGCGCTTTTGGGCAGTTTGCGTATCAAAGCGCTGAGCGCCGATCTGGCCTACTTATACCGTTTCGGCGTGGATCCCACCATTCGCAATACGGGCGTGGGCAGCGACCTATTGCAAGCCGCCATAGACGACTGCCGCAAGGCGGGATTTGCCGCCATTGCGCTGCACACCAACGCAAAATACTACACGTTGGCACGCTATTATTACGGTAAGCAGTTTTACGTGCATTCCACTTCCACCGCCAAAGGCTATATCCGCGCGCTGTTCGTCAAAGAATTGGACGACCGCCTATTCGATATCTCCCCCGCTTACTACGAATAAAACAAAAACCGTCGCTTTTCCGTAATTCCCATAGGGAATTTTAGGCAAGACGTAGGCAATAGAGACGGTATGGCATAAAGCCATACCGTCTCTATTGTATTTTAAGCGGGGACGAACTAGGCTACGAGTAGCCTAGTGAGATATAGATATGTTTTATATTTTCCGCAAAATTCAATCGGTTGCGTTCTTTCATTTTTCGTGATATAATACGTTTGCGGTAAACAGTAATTTAACGAGGTGTTTTATGTTTAATGAAATATGTATATATGAGGC
>CAJULQ010000001.1 GCA_910587595.1 uncultured Christensenellaceae bacterium | reverse complement strand
AAAAGAGCGCTTAAAAATGCAAAATCGTTTATCGATAAATACTTAAATCAGTGATAACGGAATTAAATCCGCCGTCATAAAAAATAAAATTTTGGAGGAAAGTATGACAAAGAAAAAGAAAACCCTAATCATTGTATTGTCAATTGTTGCGGCAATCGCAATAGCCGTAGGCGTTACGCTGGCTGTATTATTGACAAGAAAACCCGAAACACCGCCTTCGGCCGGTGACAGCACTATTTATCAGACGAAGTCAGAGTCATTTTGGTCGGGTTTCGGCAGCGCATATATGACATTCGATTATATTGCCGAACCCGAACAAAAGGAAGAGGGGAAACTTTATGGCTATGTCTTCAATGTAAAGGTGAAGAATGAAGGAGAATGGCAATCTTGGCTCTCGGGTAAGTGGGAAATGAATTCGGATGAAACCGAACTGACACTTACGGCATCGTGGGATAACGACGATATGTCTTTGCGTGGTGCAACGAGCGGTCAACCTAAAACATACACGCTGTCGAATGGGGTTTTCAAAATAAGCGTTAATTTGCCCAGCGCTTCGGACACCGTATTCACGCTGAATCCCAAGACGGATAAGGTAGGCGAAAGTTCTACTCCGACGCCGCCTTGCACCGAACACGTTGACACAAATCCAAAAGACGGGAAGTGCGACAAATGTGGCGCAGATATGCCGGGCCAAGGCGAAGCGACAGTTCAGGCAACTTTATCTGCGGAAGTATCCACGATTAAATCCAAGATAGAACTTAAAGACGATAATACTTGGGTACTTTCCATGTGCTATTACGAAGATGCTTATACGCCTTCGGCAGACGGAAGATGGTCTATGAATACGCAAACATACGGCATAACTCTTGTTGTAGAAAATGATACGGCGAATATGCTTGCAGAAGATTCGTATGACCTTGCTATAAATTATGAAACACAGACTTATAGCGCAACCATAGCTTTAACAATGCCTGATTCCGTTCCTACAATCGGCGGTACTGCTTTGAATTTTGCTTTTGAACAAGAAGTAGAAGCTCCGCCGCAAAAAGTAGTATCTAAAACGCTTAACGCCGATAACGGCTCACAAAAAGCAAAAATCGAGTTGTATGAAGATAAAACTTGGAGCGTGTCAATTTGTTACTTTGGCGATGCGTATACGCCAACGGCAAGCGGAACATGGGAGATGAATACAACCACATATAACATTGTTCTTACCGTAACAGGCGATGAAGCAAATGTGCTTGCGGAAGATGCTTATACGCTTAACGTCAATTACGAAACTTTTGAATATAGTGCAAGTATTTTATTTAACTTACCTTCGCCTGTCGGTGATACTACGTTTGATTTTGATTCGGCAGTTGTAGTAGAAAAGCATTATACCGTTACATATGATTTGAACTATACGGACGCACCTGCGGGAGGAACAACGGAAACAAAAACAATTAAACTCAACGACGTAAACAAAGAATACGTTGCAACTGCGCCGGCTGTTCCTACGAGAGAAGGATACAAATTTGCAGGTTGGTACACGGTAGCTAATCCTACGCTTACGAACGGTGCTTCCGATAAGGAGTATTTGTTCGGCACGAAATTGGAAACAACGTATAATCAACCGCCCGCACACTTACAGAATGCCGTAATGGAAATTACCGACAACACAACGCTTTATGCTCGTTGGGTAGAGGTAAAGGAAATATCTACTGCCGCACAGCTTAAAGATATGGCAAACGATCTTACAGGTTGGTATAAACTCACGGCAGATATTACCCTTACGGAAGAATGGACGCCCGTCGGCTTGTATTATGCAAATTATGAGTTCTATCAGCCCGCTTGGTGGTTGTATTCATTCAGAGGTACGTTGGACGGAAACGGACATAAAATTTCGGGCTTACAGCTTTCTACGTTGGACTTTACGGATAATGTAATAGCACAAGTTGAAGGTAGTGCCGACGGTACGACGGCTTTATTTGCAAGTGCCGTAAATTGTACGGTTAAAAATCTTACTATCGACGGAGCAACCGTAACGATTACGAATTATGAATCTGACAATCACGCCTATGTTTCCGTTCTTGCAGCTTTTGTACAGGGTACAGATACGTTGTTTGAAAACTGCACGGTGTCAAATGCAACGATAACCGTATCGACCAAGAATGTTTGGTATGTTGCGGTTGCGGGATTATTTGCGGGACATTGGGGCGGCAACGCTAAAAACTGTAATGTTGTCGATTCCACGATAAATGTAACGACTGCGACGGATAAGATACTTGAAGGCAAGTCCTATGAAGCCAACTATATCGGCGGACTTGTAGGCGAGGGTTATGCTTGGGTAAAGAACTGCGATGCTAAAAATGTAAACGTAACTTATACGCTTACGGATAGCCGCACTACGGTAGGTCAGTACGATACGGTTGATTATATGCAGCAACCTACCAAAGCAGACGTCCCCGTAAACGTATATCTCGGCGGCGCAACGGCAAGCTCGACTTACTTACAAGGCGTAACTTACAGCGGTAACGTAACGTTTAACTACACCAAAGCGGTAGGTCCTACCGATATTTACTTCGGCGGACTTTCGGGCTTACAGCGTTACGGATATATTCAAAACAGTCTTGCAAAAGCGACTATGATATTTAGCAACAATAACTCTGCGGTTGTTACGGGACAGTCGTTCGCCACGGGCGGAATACTCGGTGGGTTCGATGCAACGATGGGGCTTGTCGGCGCAATGTTCGGCATTCAAGGCGACAGAATAACGGGCTGCATTGATATGTCCGCGTTGACGGCGACGGGAACTTCCGTTCTTGCAAGCGAACTGAAATCCGTCGGTTCGATTCCTATGGATGCCATTGTAAAAGCAATCGCACCGTCTATGGGTGTTGACCTTACAAACTTTACGAGAGAGGACGGAACGCTTAATTACTTCGGCGTATTCAACAGCGTTCGTGTAAACGGTACGGCTTCTGCGGCAGACGTTGACGGAAACGTAACGGTTGCGGCAGAAAGCGACTTATACGGCGAAGCGCTCAAAACCACGCTCGGCGAAGGTTGGAACTATACTGCAAACGAACTTCCTACCCCTAAAACGGTAGCGTAAAAAGGAGATAACTCGCATACGGGCAGAAATGCCCGTATGTAGAGTTAATTTTATGAAAAAGACAAAAATAATTGCTTTAATTGCCCACGACAGTAAAAAATCGGATATAGTAAATTGGGCGATAAAAAACAAAGAGAAATTAAGCACGTTTGAATTGTGCGGAACGGGAACGGGTGGTCTGCCGAATTTGACGCCGCGACGCTTGGCTGCCGCGATCCCTTCGCGTTGACGGGCTTTTATGTTTTCGCGTTCTGTTTCCGCAACATAGGAAAGAATTTGCAAAACAAGATCGGAAACGAATTTGCTTGTAAGAGATTTATTCCAATCGCGCGTGTCGAGTAGCGGCATATCCAGAACGAGTATGTCTGCTCCTATGATTTTGGTGATCTTGCGCCATTCTTCCATGATCATTTCATAGTTGCGGCCGAGTCGGTCGATCGATTTAATAATGAGCAAATCGCCTTGTCTGAGCTTTCGGATAAAGCGTTTGTAATTGGTTCGCTCGAAATCTTTGCCCGACTTTTTATCGGAATAAATATTGCGCGGAGAAATTCCTTGTGCGAGAAACGAGTCGAATTGTCTGTCGAAATTTTGATCGAAAGCGGAAACGCGAGCGTAAGCGTGGTCCATAAAAAATGCTCCTTATGCAAATTTTGTTTTTTAGTAATACAATGGTATCACGAAAAGAAAAAAAGATAAAAAAATAAAACAAGGAGTATAAAAGCAGAAATTATAAAAAATTATACGTTTCCCGAAACCGCAAAACAGCTTTTGATTTACCGTTACCGTATTTTGGACAAGTCGAAAGGTCGCGCTGTTTGGCGCACCGCGGCGCGTTTATAAAGGAAAAGGGCGGAAAATTCTGCATTAACGTTATTTGCGGCCCCGACGAATATACGCCTCTTGTGGACAACAACTGTTATACCAACTATCTGACGCGAAAGCATTTGCGCTATTCCTTGGAAACGGCGGAGCTGCTCAAAAACGAATATCCGAAAAAATACGCTCGATTAAAAGAAAAATGCGGATTGACCGATGCCGAACTGTTGCTTTGGAAACGCGCCGCCGACAATATGTATTTGCCGTACAATCAAGAATACGATATGTATATGCAAGACGACCAATTTATGTATCGCGACCCGGTGGATTTGGATTCGCTCGATCCGAAAAGAATGCCCATGCTGTTCCATTATCATCCGCTCAATCTTTGGCGTATGCAAGTTTGCAAACAAGCCGATTTGGTGCTGCTTATGTTCCTTTGCAGCAACGAATTTACGATCGAGATGAAAAAAAAGATCTTCGACTATATGGAACCGCGGACGGCTGGCAGTCTTATTCTTTCAAACTGCGTTTTAGGGGGTCGATCGTCCGCGTTGAAATTTCGTCGGAAAAAGCGCGTTTCGAACTGATCGAGGGCGGAGATGTTCCTATCGAATGCGGTGAAAATGTTTTTGCTCTAAGCGAAAAAAACCGAGCCGTGGAAATCAAACTGTGATACAGCGAGAAAAACAAAGTTCCGAAAAAAATTCGGGACTTTGTTTTTGTATTTTGTAAGTGCGACAAAACGTTCGAACTCGGTTCGTATGAGCGCAACGGCAAAGACGTAACGTTATCGTTTTTGTTTTGGGGCTTGTAGCCTCGATTTTCGAACGCATTTGAAAAAGTTTTCATGCAATCGATTGATTTTCTGTTATAGATATAGTATAATGAACACAAAAAACGGGCACCTACTATTAAATGGACGACAACGAATGAGGACGGTAACCCCTATGCAAATTAAATTTTCACCGCCTGATATTTCCGAACGCGAGATCGAAGAAGTGGCGAATGCGTTGCGGTCGGGTTGGATCACAACGGGGCCGCGTGTAAAACGGTTGGAAGAAACCGTGGCAAATTATGTGGGCGCGGCAAAATGCGTGTGTCTTAATTCGCAAACGGCGTGCGCCGAAATGGCGTTGCGGTTATTGGGGATCGGCGAAGGCGATGAGGTGATCACGTCGGCCTATACATACACCGCCTCGGCGTCGGTGGTGTGTCACGTCGGGGCAAAACCGGTATTGATCGATACGCAAAAAGACAGTTTGGAAATGGATTACGAGGCTTTGGAACGGGCGATCACGCCGCGCACCAAAGCCGTTATCCCCGTGGATCTGGGCGGTATCCCGTGCGATTACGATACGATTTTTCAAATCGTAGAGCGCAAAAAAAGCATGTTTGCGGCCAACAACGATATACAAAAAGCCATAGGCCGCATTGTTGTGTTGGCGGATACGGCGCATTCGTTCGGCGCCGAGCGCAAAGGAAAAAAGACGGGCAGTATTGCCGATTTTTCCGCTTTTTCTTTTCACGCCGTTAAAAATTTTACCACGGGCGAAGGCGGCGCGCTCACTTGGCGGCATATCGACGGGGTAGACGACCAAGAGATCTATCGCCGTTTGCAATTGTTGTCTTTGCACGGACAAAACAAAGACGCGCTTGCCAAAATGCAGTTGGGCGCGTGGGAATACGACATCATCGGCACGTGGTATAAGTGTAACATGACTGACGTGGCCGCCGCGATGGGGTTGGCGCAATTCGAGCGCTATCCGCAAATGCTTTGTCGACGCAAAGAGATCGTAAAGCTGTACGATGCGTCGTTTGTGCCGCTCGGTATAAAAGTGTTGCCTCATTACACGAGCGAACACACTTCGTCGGGGCATTTATATATCGCGCGCGTGCCGCATATCACCGAAACGCGCCGCAACGAGATCATCGCGCAAATGGCGCAAAAGGGGATCGCGTGCAACGTGCACTATAAGCCTCTGCCCATGCATACGGCTTACAAGCGGTTGGGGTATTCCATCGACGCGTTTCCCAACGCCTATGCCAACTATGCCAACGCCGTGTCGCTACCTTTGCACACGTGTTTGACCGATGAGGAAGCAAACTATGTGGCCGGAAATTTCGCGCGCATAGCGGGTGACGCGAGCATATGCTGATGTGTCGTTGGAAAAAGATACCGTCGAACATGCAAAACGACGCCGTCTATCAATGTTACCTTACGTTGCGCAAAAAGTGGTTTTCGCTGTTTTGCAAACGGGCGTTCGATATCGTGGTTTCGTTGTTGCTGTTGTTGCTGTTGTCGCCGTTGTTTCTTGTATTGGCCATTGCCGTCAAGATCGATTCGCGCGGGCCGGTGTTTTATCGACAAGTGCGCGTCACGCAATACGGCAAAACGTTTCGTATCCATAAATTTCGCACCATGGTGGCCAATGCCGACAAATTGGGCGGTCAGGTCACGGTGGCGGGCGACAGCCGCGTCACGCGCACGGGTCGTTTTTTGCGCAAATGCCGTTTGGACGAGATCAGCCAGCTGATAGATGTTTTGGCGGGCAAGATGACCTTTGTAGGCACCCGTCCCGAAGTGCCCGCCTATGTGGCGCGTTATACCGATGAAATGAAAGCCACGCTATTGTTGCCAGCGGGCGTCACCAGCGAGGCAAGCATTCGCTATAAAGACGAGGCCGCTTTGCTCGAAAATGCCGTAGACGCCGACGAAACGTATGTAAAAGAAGTGTTGCCCGCTAAAATGGTTTATAACTTGCAAGCCGTTCGCGCATTCGGCTTTTGGAAAGATATCGGCACTATGTTCAAAACGGTCGGCGCGGTGTTAAAGAGGTGAAGATATGGAAGAAAAAGATACGCGGCAGAAATTTTCTGTTTTAATGTCCGTTTATTATAAAGAAACACCGTCGTATTTCGATACGTGCTTGCAAAGCATGTATTTGCAAACCGTGAAAGCCGATGAATGGGTCATTGTAAAAGACGGCGCTATCCCGCAAGCGCTGCAAGATGTTATAGACAAATATAAGCAATTTGATGACGTAAGTATACGGGAAGTACAGTTGGAAGAAAACAAGGGGTTGGGGATCGCGTTGTCCGTAGGCGTTCCGGCATGTAGCTACGAGTTGATCGCTCGCATGGATACCGATGACATTGCCGTGCCCGATCGTTTTGAAAAGCAACTTGCCGAGTTTGAAAAAAATCCTGATTTGGACTTGTGCGGAGGGCAAATCATAGAATTCGAAACCGATCCCGATATGCCGATCGCCGAACGGCGCGTACCGTTGACGCAAGATGAAATCATTTCGTATCAAAAAAAGCGTAGCGCGTTCAATCATGTAACTGTAATGTTTAAGAAAAGTAAGGTTCTTCAAGCAGGCAACTATAAAGATTGTCCGCTGATGGAAGACGATATGCTTTGGGTGGATATGATCTTGGCGGGGGCGCAGTGTATGAATATAGACGAGTACCTTTGCAAAGTACGCACCAATAAAGATATGATTGCGCGTCGCGGCGGATTACGATATTATAAGAAATACAAAAATGCGAGGAAAGCGATTTATAAAACGGGATTTATATCGCGTGGACAATATGCTAAAACAAACTTTATTCAGTTTTGTGTTTGCATTGCACCGAGTTGGTTGCGTCGGTGGGTGTTTTTTAAAATGATACACAAAGCGCCGAAAAAATCACGGGAGTAAATTTGATATGCGAATTGCTTATATTGTACAATGTCATAAAAACCCGCAACAAATAAATATGTTATTGAAACACTTGTTATTTGAAGAAAATGATGTTTATTTGCATATTGATCGAAAGTCTATTGGTTTGAGAGATCAAATTATTTTGCAAGAACATTTGTATGTTCTACCAATAGAAGAAACGGTAGCGGTTAAGTGGGGGCAAATCAGTCAAGTTGATGCTACATTGAAACTATTACAAGCGGTTATGAAAAGCGGAAAAACTTATGATTTTGTTTGGTTGATAAGCGGACAAGATTTCCCATTAGCTACTAATTTGAAAATATTTGATAAACTGGAAAGTAAGAAAAATTCTGCTTACATGGAGGTGTTATCAATTGATACCAAGAGGTATAAGCGATTGTTGAAGCGCAACGAAGTATGGACAGCGCAGTGTTCGGTTCGCAAAGGATTGTGTGCGCGGTTGCTTCGTAATTTTTGGTATATGCTGACAGGTGGGCGCTATCATACATTTGCTTTATTTCGTCGTCATTATCAAAAGGATACTTTCTATTTCGGTAGCTCTTGGTGGTGTTTGCCATATAATGCGATAGTGTCTATGATGCAGTATCTTGCTGATAATCCCCGATTTTATCGTTTTTATAGTCATTGTCATTGTCCTGATGAAAGTTTCTTTCAAACATTATATCTCAATCATGGCACAGTAGCCGAAAATTTGGAAAATATATTAACTTATATAGATTGGGAAGATTGTAAAGATTCTCCCAAGACATTTACTTTAAAAGATTTGGATATGTTAAATGCAATGAAAGATAAGGGATATTTGTTGGCAAGAAAATTTGATATGAATTTAGATGCAGATATAATATATAAATTATCGGAGCAGTTATGCAGAGAGGCAAGGCATGATTGAAAAGAAAATACACTATTGTTGGTTTGGCGGCAACCCTTTACCTGAGTTGGTTATAAAATGTATAGCCAGTTGGAAAGAACATTGTCCCGATTATGAAATTATAGAATGGAATGAATCTAATTTCGATTTGAAAATATGTCCTTATGTGCAAGAAGCGTTTGCATGTAAAAAATGGGCGTTTATTTCCGATTATGTACGTTTATTTGTTTTATATCATTTTGGCGGTATTTATATGGATACCGATGTTGAAGTGTTGGCTTCATTAGACTCTTTTTTGGAGAATGAGGGTTTTTTGGGATTTGAGAACGAAACAAGTGTTTCTACCGGAATAATGGGAGCGGAACAAGGGAACACATTTATTTATTCATTATTGCAAGACTATTCAAACAGACATTTTCTTTTGCCGAATGGGCAAATGGATATGACGACGAATGTTAAAGTGATGACGCAAGCAGTTAAGACATTGGGATTGATAATAAATAATTCAAAGCAAACGATAAGCGGTTTTACCGTTTATCCAAGTGATTATTTTAGTCCGAAAGATAGTCGTTCATTGAAAGTGCATTTAACGGAAAATTCTGTGGCCATTCATCATTTTAACGGAGCTTGGGGAAATCAACGCGGAAAGAAGTTTAAGGACTTTGTAAAAAAGGTGTTGGGGGAACGTTTATCGTTGCGCATTTCTCGCTGGCGCAATAGGTCTAAAGAATAATATGTGGAAAGTTTATTTTATACGATTTTTATTGCGATTGTTTTATGTATTCCCCGTTAAGCGAAATAAAATCTTTTTTTCGAGTTTTGAAGGACAAACGATTTCGTGTAATCCAAAATACATTTATAAAATGTTGCGTAGTCGATATGGCGATACATTGCAATATGTATGGGAATGCAATACGGATAGAAAATGCAATGAAAAAACGGTAAAGCATAATTCGTTTAGTTATATTTACCATATAATGACAGCCCATATAATTGTAACCAATACGGGAATCAGTGCTGTTTTTCCGTTGCGAAAAAAACAAAAATGTATAAATACATGGCATGGTTCAGGTGCGTATAAAAAGGTAGGAATGGATATCGATGAACGAGTAAACGGAACGGGCGAGAAACGTATGCTTTTATCGGCGCAAAGTACAGATTTCTTTATTTCGGGTTGTGAGAAATTTACACAAGTCATGTCTCGGGCGCTTTGCATGCCGAAGGATATATTTTTGCCGATAGGTATGCCTCGAAACGATTGTTTGGTTGCTGCAACAAATGATGAAAATGTATTTGCTATAAAAGAACAATTGGGGATTGCGCCTAATCAAAAAGTTGTTTTGTATGCACCGACATTTCGAGGGAAGACGGATGATCCTGATAAAAATGATTTGAAGCTTAATACGGATAGAATTATACGAGCATTGAGTAAGCGTTTCGACGGAGAATGGTTATTTGCTTATAGGTGTCATTATTTAACTGACGCAGTAATAGGAAATCAAAATAAATGCATAGACGTTTCCGATTATGATGATATGCAAGAATTACTTATGCTTGCCGATGTTTTGATTTCAGATTATTCGTCGGCAATTTGGGATTATTCTCTTACTAAAAAGCCTTGTTTATTGTACTGCTATGACTTAACAAAATATAAAAGCGAACGAGATTTTTATACACCAATCGAAGAATGGGGATTTCCGATTGCTTGTACGGAAGAAGAATTGATTAATGCGATAGAAACATTTGAATTAAGTAAATACGAATTATCGGTAAGAAAACATCATACGGATTTAGGCAGTTTTGAAAATGGCAAAGCAACTGAAAAAATTTGCGAAGTAATAGAGCGATTTTTATGAAAAATTTAGAAAGCAATATGTTGCACGTAAAAAATAATAGTAATAGAGTAAGTAATATACAATTTTTGCTTATTGTATGTTTTTACTCGTTTTTCTTTTTATTTGCCGATTTGGGAAGAGGTTTAACGGTATGTGCACTTGTTGTTTTCATTGTATTTGCAATATTTTTTGTGTTGAAATCACATGTATTGAAAGAACCGGAAGTCAAAACGTATAGAGTTGGATTGTTTTTGGTGGTTGCTACCATTTTATTGAATATACGTAGTATTGATTATTTTCAAAGCAATATATTCTACCTTTATGGCATGTTTCTTGTTGTGTATGCGCTACTATTTATCAAACCAAACGTGGCGGCAAAAAAAGTTGCATTAAACATTCTTTTATTTGTAGCGGGCATAAGTGCGTTTATAGTTTTTTTGAGTCGATTATTTCCGGCTTTTTATGTTCGATATATTGCATCACATTTTGCTATAGAAGCGTATAACGGGATCATATTATTATTGCGTGAAGGGTATTCCGGGGCGTTAGGAGGCAATATCAGTCTTACGGCAAATTATATTGCATTAGGCATAGCAATTTGTTTTGGCCGATTTTTGCAAACAAAGAAGAAAAAGCATGCTGTCGTTATGGTAGTATTGTTTATTGCACTTTTGCTGGTTAATCGGAGATCGGAGCTGTTGGCTGCAGTTGCGGCTTGGATATGCATGTTGTTTTTAATGGGGAGTAAACGTTTAAAAATTATTATACTGTTTGGTTGTGTGATTGCTTTTATTGGTTTGTTGATAGTTGTACTTTTTGTAAGGCAAGGAATTTGGCATTACCAAGGTAGCAATAGATTGATAGCATCTGTTTACGGTCTTTTGCAAGGACAAGATATTACCAATGGACGGTCGGAATTATACGCATTGGCGTGGTCTTTGTTCTGTGAACATCCGTTATTCGGTATAGGGTGGGGGCAATATCGATTTTATGCGCAAGCCATCTTGCCGCAAATAACGAATGTGCATAATATTTATTTGCAATTGCTCTGCGAAACAGGTATAGTAGGCGGTTTTATTTTGCTTTCCGCATTATTTTATTTACTGAAAGAGTTATATAAAAAGAACAAAATTGCAATTAAGAACGGTACAATGGAATATACGGTTTTTTCTCTATTTTCGTGGCTTTATATCATGATTTTGGGAATATTCGATAATCCTATATTTCAAGATCAATTTTGGCTCTTGTTGGGTGTAATTTTATTTTGTGCTGTGAATGAGAAAAGCAAGCGTAAGACGGTATAGATTTGGGGAGGAAAGAGAATGAATTATGCAGTTATTTTTGCGGGAGGGATGGGACAAAGGATGGGAAATGCAGCTGTTCCCAAGCAATTTTTGTTGGTGCACTCTAAGCCGATTATTGTGCATACTATAGAGCATTTTCAAAAAGCATCTTGTATTGATGCTATTGTGGTAGTATGTTTATACGATTATTTGGAATATATGAAATCATTGCTTTCGCAATATGGGCTTGACAAAGTAGTGTCGGTCGTGTCCGGCGGAAATTGTGGGCAACAATCCATATTTTTCGGTTTGAAGGAGTTGGAACGATTATATGGTGTTCATGAAAATGATATTGTGCTGATTCATGACGGGGTGCGACCGTTGATCAATGAAGATTTGATCCAAGCGAATGTTGATTGTGTAAAACAGAATGGATCATCGGTTACAGTCAGTAAAGCGATTGAAACAATAGTATTGTTAAATGAAGCTTCTACTGTAGATAAAGTGATGGATCGTCAATATTGCAATGTGGCGAAAGCGCCGCAAGCGTTTTACTTAAAAGACATTTTATCATGTCATTTGCAAGCAATTCGGCAAAAAAAATTTGATTTTATCGATTCTGCTATGTTGATGCAACATTATGGATATAAGATTCATACTGTGTTGTCGCATAACGAGAACCTCAAAATCACAACGCCGTTGGATTATTATCTTTTTAAGGCTATTTTAGAGGCCAAGGAAAACGAGCAATTAGGATTACGATAAAAGGATTTGAAATGCAAGTAACAGTATTGGAAGAAGATATCGAGGATATTATTGATAGATTTCCATTTTGCTCCGATATAGTGGGTAAGAGTTTTTTGATCACCGGTGGTACGGGGCTTATCGGGTCTTTATTGATCAAATCTTTAGTTGCCATCAATAGAAAATACGATATAAATATAAAAGTGTATGCATTTGCGCGCGATCGAGAAAAAGTAGAAGCTATGCATTTTGATCCTATGGTGCGGTGGTTTATACAAGATATGTCGCAACCGATACTTATGAAAGATCGTGTGGATTTTATTATTCATGCGGCTAGCCCGACACAAACTGAATTCTTGGCAAAGCAACCGGTTGAAACTATAGAAAATAATATGTATGCTGCTGTTAATTTGTTGCATTATGCGAAAAATTTTCATAGTAAGTTGACATATTTATCTTCGGTGGAGGTGTATGGACAAATACTGGACGGCGCAACAATGCAAGAAACCGATTATGGCACTATCGATTCATTGAATGTGCGAAACGGATACCCGCTTATAAAAAAATTGATCGAATGCGCAATTGTTTCTTATGCAAAAGAGTATGGGGTGGACTGCAATATTTGTCGGTTGACGCAAACATTCGGTCCGGGCGTGTCGAGTGGCGATAACAGAATCTTTATGCAAATCGCTAAGGCGGCTATACAACATAAAAATATTGTGTTGCATACTACGGGTGAATCATCAAAACCTTATGTATACACAGTGGACGCGATCTTGGGTATATTTTATATATTGTTAAAAGGCACTGCAGGGGAGGCATATAATCTGGCAAATGATGCCACATATATATCCGTAAAAGATATGGCGCAGAGAGTGCTCAATGCATTCGGCGGATCGCAAGTGATTATCGAACCGCAAAATAGTACGCATTATGCGCCGATTTCTAAGATTAACTTGAATACGATAAAGTTGCGTCAATTGGGCTGGCGCCCCAAATATGATTTAATGGCTATGTACGATCGTTTAATAAAATATTTAAAATAAATATATTGAATAGTAAAAACTTATGATAGGAACGACAAGTGTGGAAGGATGTGTAGTATAAATGACTAAAAAAATATTATTTATTGCGCATAGCGTAACCCGTTTTGACGGTGCGGCAAGAATGGCATGCTTTTTAGCGAATCATTTAAGTGCTACGTATCAAGTGGATATAATCTCCAAATTTGCACCTCCTATTGATCGAAAGGATTATGCTTATGCATTGCAAGAATCTATTAAGGTCATTGCGTTGGCGGATGTGATTGGCAATCAATTCGAATACAACATTTGGGAACGGGCTGTTATGAAGTTAAATCGTTTATCGGGTGTTCTGGATAAAGAGCGATTTGCCGATTTTTGTGTTCGCTTATATTCACCAATACGTTATCAAAAAAAATTGATTCAATTTATCAATAAAAATGGCTATGACTTGGTAATAGGCGTGGAAGGTTTTTTTTCGGCCATCTTGGGTAGTATTGCTGAAAAAATCAATGCGAAAACGATTGGGTGGCAACACAATTCGTTTGAAGCTTATTTTGAAGTAAAAGACTTATGGTTTTGGAAACAAAAATATTATGCTAAGACTACTTTAGGCAAGCTGAATAGATACGTTGTACTTAATGAGATAGACAAACAAAAATTTAGTGACAATTTAAAATTAGATGTGGATTATATTTATAATCCGAGAAGTTTTGATTCTGTTGAAACCTCTATGCTGGAATCGAATTCTTTTTTGGCAGTGGGAAGATTTGCGCCGGAAAAGCAGTTTGACAAATTGATAGAAGCTTATAATAAGTTTCGTCAAATTAGTAATGCGGATTGGAAATTGCATATGGTGGGAGAAGGGGCGGAGTTACCTATATATAAAAATCTGATTACAAAATTCCACTTAGAACAAGAGATAATCATACATCCTTATGTGCAAGATATTAAACCATACTACTATAATGCTTCATGTTTATTAATGACATCGAAATTTGAAGGATTTGCTTTGGTGGTTTTAGAGGCATTAACGACGGGATTGCCAATAGTGGCATTTGAGATTCCGGCATATTTACCCGCTTTGGATAATTCCAATAGTATTTTGGTTAAGATGGATGATATCAACGCATTGGCGGCGGCAATGAAAACTGTGGCGGAAAATAGTGATTTGCGTAAAAAATTAGGTAAGGGGGCAAAAGAAAAATCGGAAAGATTTAGTCCGAATAAGATACATTCTGAGTGGGATGAACTGATTGATCGAGTTCTGTATGTTTGATTTTGTTTCCGTAAAGTTATATAACAATGGATAAAAAGAAAGGTGCGATAAATGTAGGCGTTTCTATAGCGTTTAAGTTGGTTATTTTGGTAACCAATATTTTGGTGCGCAGATTTCTGATCCAATATATCGGCAATGAAATCAACGGTTTGAACTCACTATACGCATCCATATTGGACTTTTTGTCGGTGGCAGAACTCGGGGTGGGGAGCGCTATCACGTTTTGCATGTATAAACCTATCGTGGAAAAAGATTTCGATAAGGTATCGGCGCTTTACGGATTATTTACAAAATTATACTTGATCATCGGCGGCATTATTTTGTTAGGCGGGTGTATATTGATGCCGTTGTTGCCGTATCTGGCAAAAGGCTACCAAAATACAAACGTTAATTTGTATGTCACATTTGGATTGATGCTTATTTCGGTGGTCATTTCTTACTTATTCAGTTCCAAAACATCGCTTATCAACGCATACAAAAATAATTATATTACCACAACTGTATCGTCGGTTGGCATTCTTTTGCAAGGCGGCATGCAAATAGTTGTTTTGATTTGCACAAAATCGTTTATGTGGTTTTTGCTATGCCGCATTATAGCCGCCGTTTTGCAATGGAGTGTAACCGAACTGATTGCGCGAATGCGACACGGCGATATCATAAAAAACAAACAGAAAGTGGATGACGACACCAAAAAAGTGGTTGTTAGAAATGTTAAAGCGATGTTTATGCATAAAATCGGCGGCGTTCTTGTAAATACGGCCGACAGCTTGATCATTTCCGCATTTATCGGCATTGTCGTGTTGGGGAAATATTCCAATTATGTCACGGTAATGACGGCTATGGTGGGCGTGCTTACGTTGTGTTTTACGCCGCTTACTTCCGTGATCGGGCACATGGTTGCGGAAGAAAACGGCGATGCCGTGCGGAAATATCACAATTTCTTCCATACGTTTAATTTCGTGTTGGGCGTGGTCTTTTTTCTCGGATACTATGCTGTGATCGACAATTTCGTAACGTTATTTTTCGGAGAAAACCTCGAGATGATGCGTACGATCTCTTTTGTGATCACATTAAATTATTTTATTCAGTTTTTACGACAAGCTACTATTTTATTTCGAGACGCTACGGGTACGTTTTACAACGATCGTTGGAAACCTTTATGCGAAGGTCTTTTGAACATCGGCCTATCCATTTTGTTTGTGTTGGTTTTCCCCGAAAAGTATAATGTGGTGGGCGTAATTGCGGCAACGATCCTTACCAATTTGTTTATTTGCCACATTGTCGAGCCGCATGTGTTGTATAAATATGCATTCCGATCGAGCGCCAAATCGTATTATGTTAAGAATTTTGCTTACATTCTGATCTTTGCGGCAGCGCTAACGGTAGTGCATTTTTGCATGGTGTCTTTTGCCGATCAATGGCTGATGTTGCTGGCGAACGGCGGGATCGCCATCGGTATTGCTATAGCCGTTTGTTTGCCCACTGTATTATGCAATAAAGATTTTCGGCGCTATGTGAAAAAACGGTGAAAAAGTTGTGGGTAAATACTTGACAAGCGGCGGCGTGCGTGGTATAGTATTATATAATCTAATTATATAATGCTTGGTGCGACAAGGGTGTCTATAGTTTATAGCGCCCTTTTTTGCAACTCGTAAGAAACTAAGACAAAGGAGTGTAAGGAACATGAAAAAGAGAGTTTTGCCGCTTATCTGTATGCTTGCCGTTCTTTCGGTGGCTGTGTTGGTAAGTTGCGGACACAAACACGATTACGAGTTGAAGCAGAGCGCCGACAAGCATTGGCAAGAATGCGATTGCGGAGAGAAAAAAGACGAGGGCGCGCACGCGGACGCAAACGGCGACGGAAAGTGCGACGTGTGCGACTATGCCATGCACGCGCATGCGTATGAATTAAAAAACGATGCCGAAAATCACTGGCAAGAGTGCGCATGCGGCGATAAAAAGGACGAAAGCGCGCACGTAGATGCGGTGAACAACCAAACGCAAGAAGACGTTGCCGACCGTTTGTGCGACGTATGCGGACGGCAAGCCACCGTTGTGTTCGATGTGCTCGGCCATGGCGAAGCGCCCGCCGCGCAATACATAGCTTTGGGCACTGCGGCTGTGCAACCCGCTACGCCGGTGGCCGATGCGTACAAATTTAAGGGCTGGTTTGCCGACGCCGCATGCACGCAACCGTTTGATTTTACGGCGGCAGTCGCTGCGCCCGTTACGGTATATGCCAAGTGGGAAGAGGACACCACCCCCGGTGCCAGCATAAAATATGCCCACAAGCTTGTGAAAGATCGCGGCGATTTTTACCCCGTGGAACAAGGCAGCAAGATCTATTTTGCCTACACGGCCGATAAGACGGGGCGATACACGATCAAACTGCAAGGGCCGAACAGCCTTTTGTGCAATTTCGCCACCGATCTCGACGAGCAAACGTATGGCGACGGTTGCGACGCGAGCGTTAAAAACTTCGATTTGAAGAAAGACCGGACTGTGGTGGTAACGCTTACTTGTTCGCGCGAAATGGCGGCCGACGCCACGGCGAGCTTGGTGCTTTCCGACTGCACCGACGAGCCGTTGCCCGACGACGGATTTTTAGACGGCGAATATTTCAACAGCACGTACACGCTTGTCATAGACCGCGCCAACAAGACGGTGCTTTTCCAAGACAATCCGTATGCGTTCAAGTATGTGGGCGGGCAGATCGATACGCTGTCGTTCGTGCAAACAATGAATTTGGGTTCTTTTACGGCAACCACCACGTACAGTTTAACGCGCAACCAAGACGGAACGTATCGGCTCACTTCCAAAGGCGATGCCGGTAGTATAAACGTCACGCTCGTTTACGTTGCGCCGTGCGAGCCCATTCCGCTTGCCAAGTTCAGCGGCCGCTATGCGCCCAAAAACGGCGCCGCCATGGATATCACCGAGATCATGATCTACGAGGACGGTAGCGGGTACTATGTGCAGAACACGCATAAATACACGCAAGAGATCGGTAAAGGCGCCGTGCACAACGCGAAACGCAACATGCTTTCGTTCGGACAATATTCGTTCACGCTCAACCTTGACGAGAACGATAACGTGACGGGGCTTATCGTGACGGGCGCGGGCATTGCTACGTCGGCCGAATATGTCCGCACGGGCAACGCCGTGGTCGTGCCCGACCAACTTCCGTTGGGCGGCGACGGCAACGAATATTACGGCGAACAATTCACCATTGTGTGCGCCTACAACTCGCAATATTGGGGCAGCTCGTTTAGCGGCGTGAAAGTGGTCGTTACCGATTATAATAACGGCTTATACACGTTGAAAGTAGATAAAACCGTTTACACGGCCGAAGTGGAGGGCGAAGGCGACGCTCTGATCGTTAAGCTGTATGACGCGGCACACAACGAACTTTTGGACACGTTGCGCAAATTGGTGATCCGTTATAGCGATCTGCCCGCAAGCAACACAACGCTGTCGTTGGCGAAAGCGGACTTTGTGAAAGGGCATTATTTCTTCAAGGCGACCGAAACCGGTTGGTATTCCTTCACGTTGCCCGCCGGCGCAACGGTGCAATACAAGCCCAATGATACCGCTAAACCGATCGGTTCGTGGGCGGCCGAGGCGCAGAGCGGACAGACCATTCGTTTGGCCCAAGGCGAAATTGTAGCCGTATATATCGGCGATATGGCCGAAACGCCCGAAACCGTATCGGTAAGCATCGCAAGAGAGGCGTCTATGCCCGGTTTGAGCGAGGACGATCCCATAGAACTCACCGACGGCCGCGCAATCGTTTCGGAAATGGACAACGAAAGCACCTACTATTTCCGTTTCACCGTGCCGACGACCGCCGAATATAACATTGCGGCTATGTTTATCTCCTACGAAAAACCCGCTTACACGTTCCGCTATGCGATCAAAGGCAATACCTACGGTTACTCCAATTTGCAGTGGACGAAGGGCATGGGTTTCGATCAGCCGTATGTAAAACTTAACTTAACGGCCGACGAGCAAGTGATCATTGCCGTGGATCGTATCGGCACATGGGGCACCATACAGAACGTAACGGTTATGGCATTCCGCGATCAAAGCCAAGACGCCACCGCTTTGACGCAAGACAGCGGTTCGATAACAAACGGCGTGTTTAAGTTAAGCGATGCCGAGGACGTGCAATCCGTGCACTTTACGGCGGACGCCGCTTTCACCGTGACGTATGCGGGCCTTGCATACACGGGCAAAGACTTGCGCTTAACGCCCAACGATATGCAATACGGTGTGCAACTTACCGGCACGGCGACGTACGAGATTGAGTATGCGGAAGGTTCAAAGAAAAACCCCGTGCGCATCGATGCGTTGGGCACGGTGTATGCGGCACCCGAGCAATACGTAACGGTGACGGCGCCCGAAGGTGTGGACGCATTGCTCACCTTAGAGGATTTCGAAGGCGAAAAATTTGCTTTCAAGTATAACAACGAAACGTATGGCTATGTGTGGGATGGTGAAGCGTGGGATTTCGTTGCGCAAGAAAAGACCGCACTGCCTATTGCGGCGGGGCAAAGCGTTACCATCTATATTCTGGAAAGCCCGGCGGAAACGGTGCCCGTGGTGCTCGGCGTGGACTATTCGGTGGACGCTACCACGTTGGAATTTGTGAAAGGCGCGCCGCAAGACGGCAAACTGACGGCTACGGCGACCGCCTCGTCGGGCGGCAAATATTACATTGCAAGTACGCAGAACGAAAACGTGACGGTCACCGCCGATGCGGCGTTCACCCTCACGTTGGCTGCCAATAACAGGCAGTTTACGGCCACCGAAAAAGACGGTAAGTTTACGTTGCAGATCACTATGGGCGAGAACATCTATTTCGTTATCACGGCCGACGCGCAACAGAGCTACACGTTCACCATAGAGTTTTTGGAGGGCAGTTTGGGGTATCCCAAGGCGATCGAGTTGCAAGAGGGAACGGCTACGCTCACGGTGGACTCGGCCAGAGTGGTATTCTTCTCGTTGCCGGCGGGGCACTATAAGATCGTTGCCGATCAAGCGGGCGCCGCGTGCTATGCGGGCAGCGGCGAGGTGGAACTCGGCGTTGCATTCGAGGTGAAAGAGGGCATGACGCTCAGCGCTTTGGCAAGCCGCATGGGGCGGACAACGTTTACGATCACCCAAGCCGATCCGGGCGAACAACCCCAAGTCATGTGTTTGTATGTGGGCACTTCTAAAAATGTGGGCGATCCCATTAGCGTATCCCTCAAAGTGAACGCGGACATGACCGAAGGAACGTATATAGTCGATTCGTTAACTTACTCCGTAACGATCACCGATATGGGAGACGGCACCTACAAGTTTATTGCCGCCGAAGGCGAGTGGGACGAAGAGACCGTAACGTTTACCGTAGCCGGCAACACGCTTTCGCTCGAGGGGTCGTATGTGGGTAAGGTCACGCTTACGTTGCGAGAGCAATGAGAGAATGCAAAACGGCAAGAGGTAAAAAAGCATAAAAAAGAGCGCGGCTATCCCGATTTTTCGGGGTAGCCATAGCGCTATTCGGACGGATAGACATGAACGAAACTTTTCAAAAATTCAAAAAGCGGGCATGGCAACACGTTGTTATCGTGTGCGTGCTGTCGGCGCTGGCGGCGGCCGTTATCGCGGTGAACGCCGTGTTTGTGCCTTGTCGACTGTGCGGGGTGCGGCTTTCGGCGGTGTGGTATGTGCTGATCGCCATAGGCGGCCTTGCGGCGGGCGGCGCGATCTCGTTTGCTCTCTTGCGTATCGACAACGCCAAAGTCGCCAAGCGCTTAGACGCCGAGCTGCAGTTGTGCGAGCGCGTACAAACGGCGCTTTGCTATAGCGGGCAAGAGGGCGACATGTTGCAACAACAACGCGACGACGCCGCGAAAAAGCTGTCCGAGCGTCCCGTCAAAGCCTTGCCGTTCAAGTATACGGCGGTAGCCGTTGTGTTGGCGGCGGTGCTTGTGTTGGGTGTGGGCGCGTTGCCCGTGACGGCGGTATGCACTTCGGCTGCGGCGCCCGTTACCGCGCCGCCCGAAGATCCGCCGCGCCCCGTCACCGATTGGGAATGGGCAGCGCTCGACGAACTGATAGAATATGTGAAAGCGTCGCAAAAGGCGGACGCAACGGTCAAGGCGGGCATGACAAAAGCGCTGGAAGGCCTGCGCAACGTGTTGCAAGGCGGCGTGTCGCAGAGCAGTTTAACGAACTTTGTGCAAAACACCGTTACGCAGATACGCAACACGGTACGCGACGCCAACGACCGCGCCGACGTGAGCGAGGAACAACGTGCGCGCAACAGCGAAGAAGAGTCTTACGTGGTGAATAAGCTATATGAGATCTTTTCCATGCAAGTGCCCGGCGGCGAGCAAAACCCCGACGGCTCCGACGACCCCGAAAAACCGGACGACGGCGACGACGATCCTTCGTCGGGCGGCAACACGGGTTCGGGCGAACTGATCGTAAACGGCGTGCCCTTCTTCGATCCCGAAAAGGGATACGTGCCGTGCGGCGAGGCGCGCGCGGCCTACAAAGAGATCGTAGACAAAGCATTGCAAGAGGGCACGATCTCGCGCAAAGAGTGGGAACTTATCATGGAAACGTATTTTGCCGATATGAGCGATAAAGAACAATAAACGAGGAATAATACAAATGGATAACAAGACGCAAGTAGAAAACTTCAGCCGTTCGGTGCAGAAGATCAAAGAAGAGATCAAAAAAGACCTTGTGGGGCAAGAGGACATCGTAAACAACGTGATCGTGGCCATTATTGCGGGCGGCAACGTGCTGTTGGAGGGCGTGCCCGGCGTGGGTAAAACGCGTTTGGTGCGTTCGCTCGGCAAGGTGCTCGAATTGCCCTTTTCGCGTATCCAGTTTACGCCCGACCTTATGCCGTCGGACGTAACGGGCACCAACGTGATCGAGAAAGACGCGGCGGGCAAAATGAAAACGGCGTTCCAACGCGGCCCCATTTTCGCCAACCTCGTGTTGGCCGACGAGATCAACCGCGCCACGCCCAAAACGCAGTCGGCCATGCTCGAAGTGATGCAGGAACACAAAGTGACGGTGGCCAACCAAACATATGCCATCGCCGAACCTTTCTTTGTTTTGGCCACGCAAAACCCCATCGAGCAAGACGGCACGTATCCGTTGCCCGAAGCGCAAATGGACCGCTTTATGTTCAAACTTTTGGTAGGGTTCCCCTCGGTCAAAGAGTTGGCCGACATCGTGAACATGACGCAGATAACCATGGACGAAACGGCCACCGCCGTGGTGAACGGCGAAACCATTTTGGCCATGCGCAAGCTGGCCAAAGAAGTGCCCGTGGTGCCCGACGTGTTGTATTACGCCATGCGTTTGGTGTCGCGCACGCACCCCGAATTGCCCGACAGCGGCGAGGTGGCCAAAAAGTACGTCAAATACGGTTGTTCGCCGCGCGCGGGGCAAGCGCTTATCACGGCCGCCAAAGTGCGCGCGCTTATCGACGGACGGTTTAACGTTTCGTATGAGGATATAGACGCGTTGGCGTATCCCGTACTGCGGCACAGAATGAAAGTGAATTATGCCGCGCTCAACGAAAAACTGACGGTAGACGACGTGATCGCCAAGTTGATCGAAGAGAACGCCAAAGACAAAGGGTCGGGAAAACTCGACGCGTAACAAACGGTAAAAGGCAACGTAAAAATGCACGAGCTTGTGATAAACGAGGCGTTTTTGCAACGGTTGGAAGTGTTGCAGACCGCCTTGAAAAACAATATAGCCGGTATGTTCGGCGGAAACCACAAAAGCAAGACGTTCGGATCGTCTTGCGAGTTTTCCGACTACCGAAATTATATGCCGGGCGACGATATCACCAAGATCGATTGGAATGCTTACGCGCGGTTCGAGTCGCTCTATCTCAAACTGTATCTCGACGAGCGGCAACTGCACACCAAGATCTATATAGACGTCAGCCGTTCCATGGCTTTCGGGTCGGGGCAAAAGGCGCAGACGGCGCTCGAAATGGCCGCCGCGCTGGCCTATTTGTCCGTTTGCGAGTTAGACAGAGTGTCGGTGTACGCCGTGCACGACAGCGAGGTCACCGAAGTGATCTCGTCGGTGGCGGGCAAAGAACGGTTTTATGCCGAGATCGGCAAACTCAACGAAATAACGTTCGGCGGCGACTGTTTTCTTTCGGACGGCATACTGCCTTCCGATGTGGGCTACGGCGACGGGCTTTCGGTGGTGATCTCCGATTTTCTCACCGACAACGACTATGAAAACGCCATCGATCATTTGGCGGACAAAAAACGCGATCTTTTATGCGTGCAAGTGCTGTCGGCCGAAGAACTCAACCCCAAAGTGCGCGGCAAAAACATTTTCCACGACAGCGAGAACGAAGGGCGGACGTATCGCCGAAACATAAACAAAGACATCATAAAAGCTTACCGCGCGGCGGTGCGCTACGTGCAAGAGCGATTGCAAAACTACTGTGCGGCGCGCGGGGCGCAATACATGTTGGTGCAAGACGATAGACCCATGGAAGAAATTTTCTTCGAACGGCTGACAATGGCGGGGGTGTTGCAATGAGTTTTTATTATCCCCTCGGACTGCTCGGTTTGATCGGTATTCCCGTTATCGTCTTTATCTATATCATCAAGTCCAAATACACCGAACAGACGGTGAGTTCCACTTATTTGTGGGAACTGAGCGAAAAATTCTTAAAGAGAAGAAAGCCTATATCCAAGCTTACGGGCATCGTGTCGCTGCTATTACAGTTGTTTGCCGTGCTCATCGTGTCGGTGAGTATCGCGCACCCCGTGTTTACCGTGCCCGATTCGGCCAACGATGTATATATTATTTTAGACGGGTCGGCCAGCATGAACATGCAAGCGGGCGGCGTAACGCGTTTTGCCGCCGCGCAAAAGCGGGTTAATCGCATTATAGACAAAGCGCGCGAGGGCAGCTCGTATTCGTTGGTATTGGCGGGCGACACCGCGCAAGTGGTGTTCGAGGGCGTTACCGACAAAGAGCAAGCCAAGGTGTTCGTATCGGCGCTTTCGGCGGGTTGGACGGCGTCCGACTGCGCGTCGGCCATGACCATGGCGCAAGAATACTTTGACGCCAACCGCTCGGCGGTGATGTATTTGGTTACCGACAAACCGTATGAAGTGAACGACGCGCTCACGCTCATAGACGTGTCGGGCGGCGAAAACAACATTGCCTTTGCCGATTACGACTACGAGCCGGCGGACGGCGGTCTGTGCGGCACGGGGCATGTGATCTCGTATGCGCGCGACGAAGTCGTCACGGTGGAAATGTGGATCGCCGACGAGCGGCAAGGCGCGGCCGAACGGGTGGCGCAAACGCAAGTGTTGGCCGTAAAAGGACAGCCCACCCCGTTTTCGTTGCCTTCGTCGCACACGCAGTTTGCCCGCTTGGAACTTCGCATCGCGGCGTCCGACGCCATGGCGGAAGATAACCTTGTGGTGATGTACGATCGGGAAAAAGCGCAGGTGCGGCGCGTGCTCCTCGTGCGCAACGCCGAGGATATCAAAGACGAAACGGACGATTCGGCGTATTTGCGGTTTGCCATGGCGGCGGCGGGCAAGGCCGAAGTGGATGTGACGGACAGCGAAACGTATGCCGCGCAAGGGGCGCAAGGCTACGGCATGTATGTTTTTAACGGCTACACGCCCGACGAGTTGCCTCAAAACGCCTCGGTGTGGCTTATAGACGCGATAGACGGCGCCGACGAAAAAACGGGCGTGAGCTACCGCGACCATTTTACCCCGCGCGACCAAGAGGGGCCGGGCAGTTATGTGGTGCCCGAATACACGCGCGATACCACGGCTTTGGCGGCCATGCTCACCAAAGACCTCGTGCGGCGTCCCATTGCCGTGCGCACGTATGCGCAATACAGCGCGGCGCGCACGTTTACGCCCGTTTTGACGGTGAACGGCGAGGACCACATCGTGTTTGCGGGGCTGAATAAAAACAGCGATCGCCAAGTGGTGTTCGGGTTCCGCATCAAAGATTCGGACTTCGGCTTTCGCGACGATTTTCTGATTTTGGTGCACAATCTTATGGAATATTCTTTTCCGTCGGTGCTCGGCCAAACCGATTACGTGTGCGGCGACACCATGGCGGTGAACGTGGTGCCGGGGTGCGAGGGCATTGTGCTGACTTCGCCGAGCGGCAAGAGCACCACGCTGGACACGATAGGCAACGACGTGTGCGAGGTGGCTTTGCACGAAACGGGCACTTATACGTTGGCCGTGAAACGGCAAGGCAGCAACGATACGGAGATCGTGTCGGCGTTTGCGAGCGTGCCCGAATCGGAGAGCCGATCGGACGCGGGCGGCGCCATGCTGCTGAGCGGCGAGAGAGAATTTGCCTATTCGGACGGCTTTTACGACAAGCTGATCGTGTTTTTTATAGCCATTGCCGTGCTTTTGTTGGCGGACTGGGGGGTGTACTGCTATGAGCAATATCAACTTCGATAACCCTTGGTTGCTTTTGTTGGCGGTGCCGCTCTTTGCGGCCGTGCTCGTGCCTTATTTTATCACGGTGCGAAAAGACAACCGCAACGGGCACAACGTAGCGTCGCTCGTTATCCATCTGTTGATCGTTGTGTGCTTTACTTTGGCCGTGAGCGGCATGTCGTATGAAAAAGTGGTCACCGAAACCCAAGTGTACGTGGTGGCGGACATTTCCTATTCGGCCGAACACAACCTCGACGACGTGCAAAAAAAGATAGAGCAAGTGTCGGATAAACTGCCCAAAAACGCCAAAATGGGCGTTATCTGTTTCGGGCGCGATTACAAAACGGTGTCCGACATGGGCGATAAAGTGCCCGACGTGCGCACCGTGACGGGCGTGGACAGAAGCGCCACCGACATCGGCGCGGCCATTCGCTATGCGGGCAATTTGTTTGACGACGACGTGATAAAGCGCATTGTGGTAATCACCGACGGCGTGGAAACGGTGGCCACCAACAATATCATAAAGATCGTCGGTTCGTTGCAAAACGACGGCGTGTATGTAGACGCGGTGTATCTCGACGACAACATTACGCAAGATGCGCGCGAAGTGCAGATAGACGGCGCGGACGCAACGCCGTATACCTATATCGACAAGCAAGAAGAGGTACGCGTGCTCATTCGCGCCAATGCGGGCGCAGACCAAAGCGGGCAAGCGGCGGCGCGCACCGACGGGTATGTGGGGCTGTATCGCAACGACGAGCTGTTGGAGCGCAAAACGGCCAGTTTTTACAACGGTCTTAACGTGGTAACGTTTGCATTGCCCACAAATAAAGTGGGCACGTTCCGTTACGAAGTGCGCGTGCAAACGGCGGACGCGGCGGCCGACGGTTCGCCGCACAACAACCGCTGTTTATTTACCCAACGTATCACCGACCAACGCAAAGTGCTGTTTGTGGGCGGTACGGAAGAGGACGTGACGGCGGGGCGGCGGGTATACGGCGACGTAGACACAACGTATATAACCGACGTGGCTAAGTTGCCGCTCAGCGTGGAAGAGATGTGCATGTACGACGAGATCGCATTTTCCAATTTCGACGTGCGCACCGTGCCCTCGTGGGAAATGTTTTTGTCCGGCATAGACACGTTGGTCAACGACTACGGCAAAACGTTTTCCACCTACGGCAACACCTATTTGCAAGAAGAGGACGCCGACAAGGGCGCGTTGGCAAAGCTATCCAAAATGTTGCCCGTCACGGTGGGCAATCCCGACCAAGACACCCGCGTGTTCGCCATCGTGCTGGACGTGTCGTTGAGCATGAACTTCGAAAGCCGCTTGGGCATTGCCAAGGGGGCGGCCAAACAACTGCTCGAAGTACTCAATCCCACCGACATGGTCATGGTGGTGGGATTTGCGGGCGGCGTGCGCGTTATGCTCGATCCCACCTATCTTACGTCGGTGCAAACCATTTTAACGGCCATAGACGAGTGCAAGGTGGAAAACGAAACCAACTTAAGCGCCGCGTTACGCCACACGCACAACGCGCTGCCCAAGCGCTTTTACGACAAACGGGTGATCGTGATTTCCGACGGGCTAAACCCCGCGGGGGACAACGACGCGGCCGTGTCGGCGGCGGAGAACATGGCCAAAGAAGACATTGCCGTGTCGGTCATCAGCGTGTTTGCCAAAGAGAACGGGCGCGCGTTGTTCGAACGGTTGGTGAAAAACCAAAGCGCCATGAATAACCCCAACGTTTCGGGCAATATCTTCTACAAAGACATCAAGCACGAGAGCGAAGTGGACGTAACGCTGGGCGAGTTGCGCGAGGATATGCAAGAGATCATGATAGAAGGCGACGCCTACAACGTGACGTTGCGCTCGCACGATTTCCCCGCAAGCGGCGAAAATATGGCGCCCGTGCGCGGCTTTTGGTATAATTCCGCCAAAAGCAAGACCACAACGGTGCTCACGGCCGAATATTTCCGCGACCGCGTCACGTCGTTCGACGTGCCCATATACGCCTATTGTTCGTTGGGCAAAGGCAAAGTGGCGTCGTTTATGTCCGACCTTTCGTCGGCGTGGACGGAGGGGTGGACGAGCGGCAGCGGCGGCGCGGCCTTTTTGTCGGCCATACCCGAAGTTACGTTGCCCGACGAGCGCATAGACGTGCCCTTTATCGTGAGCGTGGAGGGCGCGGGCAGTTCCACCACGATCAACGTGACGGCGTCCGAAACGTTGCCCGACAGCACCGACTTTACGGTAACGCTCACCGATCCCGACGGGTTGGTCAGTTCCAAAACGTTGGCGCTTCGTTCGGGCGTGTACTTTGCCGTGTTTTCCACCGACGCCCCCGGCACCTATTCGGTGGCCGTGCGTTATGCGTTCGGCGACAGAAAGTACGAAACCCAAACGGAGTTTTCGGTGTCGTACTATGCCGAGTACGACAGCTTTACAAGCTACAACAAGGCGTATCTGTACAGACTGCTGACCGACAACGGACAGATATTGGATCTCGACGAGATCAAAACGCTGAAAAACACCCATTCGGAATACACGTCGTATGTGTTTAAGTTCACGCTCATTCTTATGGCCGTTTGCGTGGCGCTGTTCGTAACAGACGTTATCATTCGGCAGTTGAAGTGGAAAGACGTTGTTTCGTTCTTCAAATCGCTAAGGAGGCGCAAGCATGAAAAATAAATGGATAGCGGTAATATTGCTTGTGGTTTGCCTTATATTCGCACTGTCGGGTTGCGGCATGGGGTCGTATATCGACAGCGGCAAAAACAACGCGCCCTCCGCGCCCGACGGTTCGGGCGGCGGTTCTACGGGCGATCCCGACAATCCGACCCCGCCCTCGTCCGATAACTACACGGCCGACGTGTATCTCAACAACGAGCGGTTTTTGCCGGGCGATTTGGATATAACGGTGGTGTGGCGCAACAAAAACGACGTGAAAAGAGTGGCGCTCGGCGCCGACGGCACGGCGGACGCGGGCGAATTGGACGGCACTTACACCGTGTATCTCACGGGCTTGCCGAGCGAGTATTCTTACGATCCCAACGGCTACACGGCCACCGCCGAGCAAAAGAAAGTGTCTATTCTGCTCACCGCTATTCGCCAACCCGATCGCGGCGACGGCAGTTCCATGTACGTGAACACGGGTTGCTATTCCGTGCGCTACGAGGGAACGTATCGCGCCAAACTTTCGCGCGGAAGCACGCTGTTTTACGAATACAAGCCGCTTTCGGCGGGCGTGTACGCCATCGAATCTTGGGTGAACGTGTACGACGACGAGATAAACCCCGTGTTTCACTTGTATTACGGCAGCACGGCCATGAAGTGGTATGCAAACTCTTTAGACGGCGGCGGCGCGGCGCTCGACGGCGGCTATACCAAAAATTTCCGCTACGAATACGCGGTAGACGCCTCCGAGGTGGGCAACGCGTGCACGTTTGCGGTGGGCGCTACGAGCAAGTCGCAAGAATACCCCGTGTACGTGGATTTTTGCATCAAGTATATCGGCGAGTACTCGAGCGACTATGCCGACATTCGGCCGCAGTCGGCCAAAGAGATCGCCGGCAAAACGCCCGAACCCAATGCGGGCGAAACGTTTACGGCGGCCGACATGGGCACCAAACTGTTTGACGCACGCAATTTCCGCTATAACCGCAACACGGGGTGGTATCACCGTTACGACGCGGAAAAGTATGCGGACAATCCGCTCGGCTACGGCGTGGGCTACGGCCCCGTGTTGTTATGCGCGATCACAAAATCCATACCGTGCTACGGCGTTGTGGAGTCGCTCTATAAAGCCAATGCGGTGGGGCCCAATAGTAGCAACTATTTGCGTATATTCAATGTGTGGATCGAAGAAGAGGGCAAGTTTGCCGTGTTCGACTACACCAACTTTATCCGCATCGATTACTACGGGATATGCAACAGCAAAGGCTATTGCTACGTGACCGAGGAGCTGAAAACGTTTTTACAGCGGTTTGCCGAAAATCATTCGCTGTATACGGACGGCGTGGGGGCGGGCGAAAACACGCCCGAAGGCAATGGATACACGGCCAACCAAGACGCGTTATGGCTGTTTGCGTGCGGATTTTTCGAATAAGAAACAAGGCGATTACGAGGTGAGATCATGAAAAAAACTTTGCGGTTCGGTATAGGGATATTGTTGGCGGCGGCTTTGCTGTGCGCGGCGTTTTCAATGGCGGCGTGCGATTCCGATACCGGCTTGTTGCGTTTGCGCGTGGAAAACGCGCGTATCAGCTTTATGCGGGGCGACACGTTCGAAACGGGCGAGGAATTTGCCGTGTATGCCGAATATAAAGACGGCACGGAAAAAAACGTGACGGCGGAGGCCGCCGTGCGCCAAGAGAGCGGCATGGACATGAACGTGCCGGGCGATTATCAGATCACGGTAAGCTACGGCGGCAAAAAGGTAGTGTACACGGTGTATGTGAACGACGCCGAAGACGTGTTGCGCAAGATCGAGCTGGACACGTCCGCCGTGAAAAAATCGTATCAGTTGGGCGATAGCGTGTCGTTCGACGGTTTGGTGCTGAAGCTTACGTACGAAAACGCGCAGAATGCGTTGTTCACCGTTACGTCCACAAGCCTTAAAAATTTCAGCGTGCAACTACAGAGCGCCGACGGCACCGTTACCGACGAGGTGTTTGCCGCGTTGGGCGCATACACCGTTACGATTTCGCAAGGCGACGTGAAAGCCTCTTATGCCGTTACGGTAGACGGTATCAATATTTCCACCGTGCAAGGTGCGCTCGCCGTGGGCGGGTTTTACCGCGATAGGGTGGCGTCGGGCGAAACGCAGGTGCAAAACGCCATGCCGGCTATCAGCGACGGCACGCCGTATGAAGCCTACCGCTACACGTACATGTTCGGTAACAACTACACAAAATTCGAAGAATGGCACGAATCGCCGCAAAAAACTTTCCATTGCAGTAAAGACGACGAAGGCGTTTTCATCGTGTATATGGAAAACGGCGTAATAAAAACAAACAACGCGACCCATCCCGATATGATAAACGGCGTGCCCTTCCACTTGTGGTATTACAAAGACAGCGAATACGGCATCGAGGCCGCGCTCGATAATTTATACGCCCATGCCAAAGCGTGCAGCAACAACGATCTTAAAGAAACGGCCGACGAGAGCACGCGCGCCTATTCGTTCGCGTTCAGCGGGTTGGTGTTCGGCTCGCGCGACAGCGACTATTACGAAACCCAAGTAAAGTTTACGTTGGGCGAAGATTACAATATAGAGTCGGTACAATATACGCAGACCTACTACGAAAACAACTATGCGTTGGAAGGACAAATGGAGGGGTGGGTGCCCATGTTCACCACCGACCCCGCCACGGGCATCACAACGCCGGGCAAACGTTTTTCGCAACGCGTTATCGTTTCGGTAACGCAAACGGCGGGCGAGCGCACGGCCGAAAACGAGTACGAGCGCGATATGTTCCGCATCAAATCGTACGACCTTGTATTTAACGGCCAAACGTTAGAGGACAACGCCACCATAGAGTGCAATGTGGCCACGCCCCAATACGCCGTGCAGATCGCCAATATACAGCCCGCCACCGCCGGTTTTGCGCAAGACACAATGTATTTTGATTACGAAGGGAGCTATTTGGGCGGCCGCAAAGAAACGCTTTTGTCTAACGAACATTTTACCGTGTATCGCGACGATACAACGAATAGCATTCGTATAACGGTGTATCACGGCGGCACTTGGACGCTTTTGTTCCGTACGCGCAACACCGAACGAAAACTGACTATATCGGTAACGGGCAACGCGCCCACCCAAATGACGGGACATATCTATAACTCCGCAAGCAAGCTATTCTATGCGAGTTCGTCGCAAACGGTGGCCAAAGGCGGCAACGTGTATTTCTACGGCAAAGTAAACGATTTTTCGGACGCGCGGCAAACGGCGCAACTCACTGATACCGACGGCGACGCCGAAACGGTAATGATCGGACAAACGGAGATAGACGGCGTGCGTTGCTTTACGTTCTCCGCTACCGCCAACGGCGTGTATACCGTTACGGTAACGTCCGACGCGGCGAATAGCGTGTCTTGCGTGTTTACGTTCACGGTAAACGATTTGCCCGTGTTCGACGATCTGTTGAACGGCGCATACACCGCCACCGACAGCATGGGCAATATCTACGATCTTGTGTTTACGTTTGCGGGCGGCGCGCAAGGCGAGGGATCGGTGCAAGTTACCAAAACGCCCACCCACGAAAACGGCACGCCCATAGAGGAGCAAGCCGTGCGCGAAACGCTTGCCTTTACGGTAAACGGCGGCCTTATCGAGGTAACGCCCCCGCAAAACGACCAACTGTGGGTAATGTTCGAACTGAACGAAAACAACGAGCTTATGCTCGTGAACGCACGCGGCAACCGCTATGTGCTCACCCGCGTAGAGGCTTAGAAACAAACCGCATAAAAAAACAGACGGTGTCGGCCGTCTGTTTTTTGTTTACGGTTTGCGGGGCGGTTCGGTAGTTGCGCCCAAGTTTTCGGCTTGCCGCAAGTAGGCAAGCCCGATGCTTTTGTTGCGCCGCACGCCTTCGCCGTTTAGGTAACATTTGCCCAAATTGCCGATGGCGGCAGGGTGGTGTTGCGCCACGGCCTCGCGGAACCAATACACCGCTTGCGAGAGGTCGCGCGCGATCTTGTCGCCTTTATAGTACAGTTCGCCCAATGCGTTTTGCGCGTCGGCGTCGCCCGCCAAGGCCAAAGAAAGCAGTTCGCCGAAATGTTTCCACAGCATTTGCGCCGTTTGTTCTTCGGGCGTTGCATCGTCCGATTGCGCTTGATACAAATGCTTTTGCAGATCGTGTTGCGCCCGAAGATTGTCGGCTTCTTCGTCCAATTCGCCCAGCGTGCCGTTGATGGCCGCCAAGCGGCGCTTTAATTGCGTGTAGCGATCGTTGAGTTGCGCCGTGGCAGACGTTTGCAAACGGTCGGCGGAAATGTGGATATCGGCGATGGCGTTTTCCAATTCTTTGGTGCGAAATTTGGTTTCGTCGATCGTGGCGGCCACGGGGTCGTTGCGGTCGAGCGGTAGGGCTTTTTGCAACCGTTGCAAGCGGGCGCGCAAGTCGCGCACCAAGTCGTTGGCTTTGGCAAGTTCGCGGTCGCGGGCAAACAGTTCTTCTTCGAGTTCGCTTTGGTTGCGCGCGCTTTTGGCCAACTGTTGCTTGTATTTTTTGCTCTCGTCGGCCAACCGTTTGGCGGCAAAGGCTTGTCCGTCTTTACTGCCGCGCGTGTAGCCTTCCTTATAGGCGCGTTCGTGTACGGCCGCCAATTGGGCCTGTACGCCCGCTTGCACGGCTTTTTGTATTTCCAGTTGCGCTTGCGCCTCCAAGTCTTGCAACGTCATTCGTTGGGGTTTTACGGGGCGCACGGCGGTATGTACGTTCACGTTCGGCGCGGCGCTCCGCCGCGGCGCGTTCTCTTGTTGCAGTTGCGCGTCGTAACGGGCGCGCGCCGTTTGATCGGATAAAATGCGGTAGGCCTCGTTGATGTCGGCAAACGTTTCGGCCGCCGCGGCGTTGTCGGGGTTTGCGTCGGGGTGGTAGCGTTTGGCCAACTTGCGGTAGCTTGCCTTGATCTCCTCGCTTGCGGCGTTTGAGCGGATATTCAAAATGCGGTAGTAATTTTTCATGAAAACCTCCGGCCCAAAGGCGGCAAGCGGGAGAGGCGCGTGCTGTCTGCGCAAAAATATAACAAGCGGCACGGATCGCAATATCGATAGAAAGCGTTTGCGTCTATTATAGCACGGGGGGGGGACTTGTCAAGCATTGCGATACTGTAAATTATACGGTAAGTAGCGCCGTTCGTCAAGTCGAAAAGGGTATAAAATACACATTGGTTTATTTTATTTTTCTAACGTTTTCTATATGTTGCAAGTGCTTGCCAAAAAATCGAATGTGTGGTATACTGACAAAAAGTATCGGCATTTTTAAGGGTGAATAAAGGTATACGAATGCTCAAGCGAAGATGGAAAGACATTGTGATCATAAGCGTGTGTTTCGTTGCGGTAGCGGTCACGGCCGTGCTGTATTCTTTGTTTGCCGATCGACACGTGTTCAAAGAGAGCAAAGAACATTTGGGCGAGATCTATTCGCAAGTAAACGCCGTGTTTTCGCAACAAGTGCAAAACAACCGCGACTTGCTCACGAGCTGGGATCAATACCTTAAAAACTCGGTAGACGTCATAAACGGCGGCGGCGCGGAGGGCGAGGATCGCCGCGACGAATTGTCGGAATTCATGGCGGCGCAAAAGCAAAATTGGCTGTTCGACGAATTTTACTTTATCGACGCCAACGAGCCGCAAGACGGAGCGAGCGCGGCCGATACCCAAACGTATAAACACGCGGTGCGTTGCAAACCCGTAAACGGGCAAGTCGTTACCATGAAGACTCGCCGCAGTATGGCGGGGTTGTTGGCGCAAAAAAAGGGCGGCGTGGCGTGTAGGGACGAAAACGGCGACGCTTTTATGATGTTTGCCGTAGAAGTTTCGGAAAGCAAAACGTTCGACGGCTTTGCCTATTCGGCCATAGGCATCACTTATAAAGAGGAAAAAATGCGCGCCGCGCTTTCCATCCAAACGTTCGGGGAAGACGGCGAATGGTATATAGCGTTGCCCGACGGCGAAATCTTGTTGGGCGAAAGCAACTACTCCGGCGGCGTTACCAATTATCTGAGCTACTTGCAAGGCGGCAAGGTGGTGCGCGGCAAGAGCATAGCGGAGATCGCGAACGATTGGCAAGCCGACAGGCAAGACGGCTCGCAAGGCGCGGACACCGTGCTCTTTAAGCGCGACGGCGCCGAATACTATTTGACGTATACGCCCATCGGTTTCGGCGATTGGATGCTTTTGGGCGTGGTGCGCTCTAATGTGGTCAACCGCAGCATGAACCGTTTTCGCAACGTGACCATTGCGGTCATGGCGCTTATCTTCTTTACGGTGGCCGTTACCATCACGTGGGTGCTCGTGATGATCAATCGCCGCCGCATGAAAGAAAAAGAGTTGGAAGTGAAGTCGCGCGAAAATCTTTTCGATCTGCTCACGCGCAACAGCCGCGATATTTTCGTGCTGTTTTCGCCCGACACGTTTGCGGCCGAGTATGTGAGCGCCAACGTGGTCGAGGTGCTCGGCTTGGATATAGAAACGGTAAAAGCGGACGCGCGCCGCTTGTTAGACGCCGCCGTTGGTTCTTACAAGGCGTTTACCACCGACGGACTCAAAGAACTGCCGCTCGGCAAAACGTGGGAAACCGATTTGCCCATGAAACACATGACCGAGGACAAAACATATTGGTTCCACATGACGCTGTATCATTCGGCTTACCAAGGCAAAGACAGTTGCATCCTCATGTTCTCCGACCGCACCAAAGACCGCAAAATGAGCAACGATCTCGCGCAAGCGCTGGACATCGCCAAGTCGGCCAACGCGGCCAAAAGCAACTTCTTGGCCAATATGTCGCACGATATCCGCACGCCCATGAACGCCATAATAGGGTATTCCACTTTGCTTGCCAAAGATGCCGACAAGCCCGACAAGGTGCGCGCCTATATCCGCAAGATCGCTTTTTCGGGGCAACACCTCTTAAGCCTTATAAACGATATTTTGGACATGAGCAAGATAGAGAGCGGCAAAACGTCGTTGCATATCGAAGAGTTCGATTTGCCCGAATTTTTGGAAGAGATCTACGCCATGGTGGCGGCGCAAGCCAAGGCCAAGCGGCACGCGTTCGACGTGCACACGCGCGGCAAGATGCCCGAAGTGGTGTGCGGCGACCGTTTGCGGCTCAACCAAGTATTGCTCAATCTTTTATCTAACGCCGTGAAATACACGCCGGAGGGCGGCAAGATCGATCTGACGGTGGAGTCTATGCAAACCAAGGTGCACAACCATGCGCACCTTCGGTTCGAAGTGAAAGACAACGGCCTCGGCATGAGCGAATCGTTCTTGCAAACGGTGTTCGAGCCGTTCGCCCGCGAAGTGACCTCCCAAACAAAGGAGATACAAGGCACGGGGCTTGGCATGGCCATCTCCAAAAATATCGTGGATCTCATGGGGGGCACGCTGTCGGTGGAGAGCGAGCTCGGCAAGGGCAGCACGTTCACGGTGGAGCTAGAGCTTGCCGTGGCGGACAAACTGCAACCCGACGGCGATTTTTGGAAGCACAACAACGTGACCAACGTGTTGGTGGTAGACGACGAAGAAGACGTTTGTCTGGATATCCGCGAACTGATGCGCGATACGGGCGTGCAAATTTCGTATGCGCTGAACGGCAAAACGGCGGTGAGCATGGTGTCTAAAGCCGTGAAGGCGAACAAAGACTATCACATGGTGTTGCTCGATTGGAAAATGCCCGAAATGGACGGCGTGGAAACGGCCAAGCGCATTCGCGAAAAGGTGGGGCGCGACGTTCCCATCATGGTGCTCACATCTTACAGTTTCGACGAGATAGAAGAGGAGGCCAAAGCGGCGGGCATCGATTACTTCTTGCCCAAACCGTTCTTTGTTTCCAACTTCCGCAACGCCATCGTGCAAATACGCGACACGGGCGCCAAGCAAGAAAAACCCGCAAAGATCGAAGAATATTCTTTGCGCGGGCTGAAAGTGTTGGCCGCCGAGGACAACGAGATCAACGCCGAGATCCTTTTGGAACTTATGGATATAGAGGGCGTGCAATGCGACGTGGCCGCCGACGGCAAAGAGGCGCTCGAAAAATTCGAGCAGTCGGCCGAGGGGCAGTACGACGTGATCTTTATGGACGTGCAAATGCCCGTAATGAACGGTTACGAGGCCACGCGCGCCATTCGCGCGGGCAAGCACAGCCAAGCCAAAACCATTCCCATCATCGCCATGACGGCCAACGCTTTCGACGACGACGTGAAATCGGCGCTCGCGTCGGGCATGAACGCGCATTTGGCCAAACCCATCGATATGCCCGCGCTCAAGGCGTGTTTGGCCGATATCCTCGGAGAACGCAAATGAACCAAGCCAACAAGAAAATCCTTATCGTGGACGATTCCGAGCTGAACCGCTCGCTATTGAGCGACATGCTTTGCGATACGTTCGATATTCTCGAGGCGGAAAACGGCATGCAAGCCATAGAGATATTGCACGAGCACGAGTTGGAGATCTCGCTGATGCTCTTAGATATCGTCATGCCCGAAATGGACGGGTTCGAGGTGCTTGGCATGATGAACGAGAAAGGTTGGATTAAAACCATTCCCGTTATCATGATCTCCGCCGAAACGGGCGGCGCATATATCGACCGCGCTTACGATCTCGGCGCCATCGATTACATCAGCCGACCGTTCGACGAGCGCACCGTAAAACACCGCGTTACCAGCAACTATCTTCTCACCGTAAAACAAAAAGAAATGGCCGAGTTGTTGTCCGACCAAATGTATCAAAAAGAAAAAGACAACAGCTTGATGATAGAAATTCTTTCGCACATCGTGGAATTTCGCAACGGCGAAAGCGGGTTGCACGTTTTGCACGTGCACGTGATCACCGAGCTGCTGTTGCGCCGCTTGGCCGAAAAGTCTAAGGCGTACGCGCTTACCGAACAAGAGATCCACATGATAGGCAACGCGTCGGCGCTGCACGATATCGGCAAAATATCGGTGCCCGCCGAGGTGCTCAACAAGCCGGGGCGGCTCACGCCCGAAGAATTCGAGATCATGAAACGGCACACGGTGGAAGGCGCGAAGATGTTACAAAATATCCCTTTTCGCCGCAACGACGCGCTCGTGCGCGTGGCGCACGATATTTGCCGGTATCACCACGAGCGGTATGACGGCGGCGGCTATCCCGACGGGCTGAAGGGCGACGACATACCCATTGCGGCGCAAGTGGTGGCCATTGCCGACGTGTACGACGCGCTCACCAGCGAGCGGGTGTATAAACCGCCCTTTTCGCACGAGGCCGCTTTGCGCATGATCGCGAACGGCGAGTGCGGCGCGTTCAATCCAGTGTTGCTCGAATGTTTGCAAGACATTTCCCAAAAGCTGGAGAGCGAACTGCATGTGGCGTCGTTCGGGCACGCCACCGACGACAGTATTCGCAACACCGTGCAACGCATGCTCAAAACGGGCGGAACGGACGCCTCCGCGCGGTCGGTGCGCCTATTGGAGCAAGAGCGCATGAAGTTCAAGTTTTTGTCCGATCTTTCGCGCGACATCGTGTTCGAATACAATGCGGTGCCCGAAATGATCAAGCTGTCCGAGCAGAGCACCGATTCGTTGGGGTTGCCCGAAAAGATCGTCGAGCCGTCTGCCGATCGGTTGTGGACGAAGTTGTTCGGAAAAGAAAACTTTGCCGACTTTGTGGGCAAACTGCGCGCCACTTCGCCCGAGAACGCGGTGGCCACGGGCAAGTATCTTTTGCAGATCAACCGCGACAAAGTGTGGTGTAAAGTCACGGCCAAGGCGCTGTGGAGCGAGGGCGAAACGCCCGTGTTCGAGGGCGCTATCGGCAAGATCGTAGACATAGACGCCGAGGCGACGGCCGTGGCCTTTTGGGCGCAGAAAGCCGAAGAGGACGAGCGCACGGGGCTTCTCAACCACACCGCCGCCAAAACGCGCATTTCCGCGCTGTTGCAAAATGCGGGCGATAAGCAGTATGCCTTGGCGGTGTTCGATCTCGATAATTTCAAGCAAGCTAACGACAGTTACGGGCATTTGTTCGGCGACGAAGTGTTGGAAGAGGTGGCGCGCCGCATTAAGTGCAACATACGCAGCACCGATCTGGCCGCGCGCATGGGCGGCGACGAATTTATTTTGTTCATGGAATACAAAAAGAGCGTCACGCCGCAGTTAAAACGCATTTTCGATCGCCTTTGCGAGCCGTTTAAGGAGTTTGCCGTGAGCATCAGCATGGGCGTGGCGTGCACCGAAAATTTCGGCGGCAGTTACGAGGAGTTATTCCGTCGCGCCGACGCGGCCATGTACGAAGTGAAACGCAACAAAAAGAACGGATTTGCTTTTTATGCCGACGGCACGTGCGCGTCGTCGCGGTCATAGGAGAAACAAGGTATGACGGTAAAAGAATGTTACCAAGCCATGGGCGGCGATTACGAGGACGCGATCGGACGATTGCGTACCGACGAGCGCGTTATGCGCTTTTTGGGCAAGGTGGCCGACGACGGCAGTTTTTCGCTGTTACAATCGGCGCTTGCCGCGCATAATATCCAAGAGGCGTTCCGCGCGGCGCACACGCTCAAAGGTATTTGCATGAACTTGTCTTTAACGCGGTTGGCGGCCTCGGCGCACGCCATAACGGAGGCGTTGCGCGGACGGGAAACGTACGGCGACGATCTCGCGCCGCTGATGGCGGCCGTAAGCGCCGACCACGAACAGACGGTGCGCGCCATTCGCGCGTGCGCGGCCGCGCAAAATTAAGTTGTTTATCCCCATAAAATCGATATTACATAGGAGAGTAAAACAGTATGTCTAAGAAGAACGACCTTAAAAAGGCTATCTCGGAAAGCGAGGCGGAGATCGAATCGTTGGAACAAAAACGCATTCGTTCGCAAGCGGCGTTGTTGGAGGCTTTTCTCAACCACAAAGAGCCCAACGAAACCGACAAAGAATATTTCCGCGTGTTTTCGTCGCTCATCGAGTTGGAACGCGAGCACCTTCGCAAACTGACCAAAGAGCTGGCATCTTTAGATAACTGAGCGAAATTGCGAGCGCGCGTTGGAAGATAGGGCGGCGGAGAAAAAGAGCGGGCGGCAAACGGACGGTTTGCTCGCGCCCGTAGTGGGGCGATTTGCGCCCACGCCGAGCGGCGAACCGCATGCGGGCAATTTGCTGTGCGCGTTGCTTTCCTATCTTTCGGCCAAGAAAAAGGGCGGCGCCTATCTCGTGCGCATCGAGGATCTCGATGTGGCGCGTTGTCCGCGCGCCGCGGGCGAAAAATTGCTCGCTACGCTGGCGTATTTGGGCTTGCAAGGCGACGCGCCGCCGCTGTGGCAGAGTGAACGGGGCAACGTGTATCGCGCCAAAGAAGACGTTTTGCGGGGCGTAGCCGAGGTGTACCCTTGCTATTGCACGCGCGCGGCGTTGCATGCGGCCGAGGCGCCGCGTTTGCGCGACGGCGGCGTGGTCTATGCGGGCACGTGCCGAAAACGGAGCGAAAGCGAGCGGGCGCAATTGGAAAAAACGCGCAAGCCGTGCTACCGCATCGCCGTGCCCGACGAGCGCATATGTTTTGCGGACGGGGTGGCGGGCGTATACGAGCAAAACTTGCGCGAGGCGTGCGGCGACTTTATCTTGCGGCGCAGCGACGGCGTATATGCCTACCAGTTGGCGGTGGCCGTAGACGACGGCGAAAGCGGCGTTACCGAGGTGGTGCGCGGCAACGATCTGTTGACGAGCACGCCGCGGCAGATATGGCTGATGCGGTTGCTCGGCTACCGTCCGCCCGCGTATTATCACATACCGCTCGTGTGCGATCCCGCGGGCAGAAAGCTCAGCAAAAGCGAGGGCGACGGCATGGCGCGGTTGTGCGACCGTATGTCGCCGCAACAAATTTTGGGCAAGCTGGCGTATGCCGCGGGCGTGTGGCCACAGCCTTGTCCGGCTACGTTGCGCGAACTGACCGACGCATTCGCTTGGGACAACGTGCGCAAAGACAAAATCGTGTGGCAAACAGAGAGTAAATAAACAGCGAGGATCGGGAGGATACGATCGTGAAAAAAGAAGATAAAACGCAAGCGCAACAGTTGCAAGAGTCGCTCTCCTATAAAAAGCGCAACTACTACGAACGGGCGGACAAGGCCGAGCGCGACGCCATTTTCGCGTATGCCGAGGGGTATAAAACGTTTTTGGACGCCGCCAAAACGGAGCGCGAGGCGTGCGACTACGCCGAGGCCGAGGCGCGCAAAAACGGATTTACGCCCTATTGTTTGGGCGATGCGCTAAAGGCGGGCGATAAAAAATATTTGATCAATCGCGGCAAAAGCATCATGCTGTTCCGCGTGGGCACGAAAGATCCCGAAACAGACGGCTTTCGCATTATCGCGTCGCATATAGACGCGCCGCGCATAGACATCAAGCAAAATCCGTTGTACGAAGAAGGGGGCATGAGCCTACTCAAAACGCACTACTACGGCGGCATCAAAAAGTATCAATGGACGGCCATTCCGCTTGCTTTGCACGGCGTGGCGGTGTTGCGCGACGGCACCGTTAAAAAGGTGTGCGTGGGCGAATCGGCGGACGATCCCGTGTTTTACATAAACGATCTTTTGCCCCATTTGGGCGCCGACCAAATGGCCAAAACGGCGGGCAAGGTAATAGAGGGCGAACAGCTCAACGTATTGGTGGGCGGGTTGCCGTATCCCGACGCGTCGGTGGAAAACCGTATCAAGCTGAACGTGCTAAATATATTGCATGAAAAATACGGCATGTGCGAAGAGGACTTTTTATCTGCCGAGCTGTCGGCCGTGCCCGCGTTTGCCGCGCGCGACGTAGGGTTCGACCGCGCGTTGGTGGGCGCCTACGGGCACGACGACCGCGTTTGCGCGTATCCCGCGCTCACGGCGCTGCTGCAAAACGAGAGCGAACACACCGTGATCGTGGTGCTTGCCGATAAAGAAGAGATCGGCAGCGAGGGAACTACGGGCATGCAATGCAGACTGTTCGAAGACCTTATGGAAGAGATCGCGTCGGCGCTCAAGGCCAACGTCCGTAAAGTGCGCGCCGCCTCCAAATGCCTTTCGTCCGACGTGACGGCGGCGTTCGACCCCGCTTTTTCGGAAGTATACGAGCGCGCCAACGCCGCGTTTTTATCGTGCGGCACGTGCATGAACAAGTTCACGGGCGCGCGCGGCAAGAGCGGATCGTCCGATGCGTCGGCCGAATTTGTGGGCGAGGTGCGCCGCATGTTCGAAAAAGAGGGCGTGGTGTGGCAAACGGCCGAGCTGGGCAAAGTGGATGCGGGCGGCGGCGGCACCGTGGCCAAGTTCATCGCCAACCTCAATATCGATACGGTGGATCTGGGCGTGCCCGTCATTTCCATGCATGCGCCGTATGAGCTTATCTCCAAAGCCGATCTGTATAGCAATTACAAAGCCTTTCTCGCGTTCATGAAATAACGTACGAAAACCGGTTGCGGCGTTCGCGCGCGTCTTAATTTGCGCCAAAAGGGGAATGATCTTGTGCGGACGAAAACAAACGGAGAGCAAACATGGCCGAGCGGCAAAGAACAAAACGAGAGTATGTAAAGCGTTTGAAAAACGATTACGAATTTCGCACGTTCGTGACGTCCGGCCTTTCCTTTTTTTGCACGGCGCTGTTTGCGGGGTATAACGCTTTTTTGGGGCTTGCGTATAAAACGGCGTGGAATTTGGGCATAGCGGTGTATTACGCCGTGCTCATCGTGGCGCGCTCGTGGGTGTATGCCGCGGAATACAAATACCATAGGGCAAACTTAAGCGAAATCCAAAAGGAGCAAAAGCGCAAAGGCTTGTTGCTGTGGCAAAGCGTTTTGCTGTTTTTGCTCGATTCGGCGCTTGTCGCGCCCATCATATTGATGCTGTTGCAAAAGCGGGAAATTCGCTATTCGGAAACGGCCGCCATCGCCGTGGCCGCCTACACGGTGTATAAAGCGGTGTTCGGCTCGGTGAACTATGCCAAAACGCGCAAGTTCGCCAACACGAGCGTAAAGATCTTGCGCAATATCTATTTCAAAGACGCGTTGGTTTCCGTGCTGTTGTTGCAATACACGCTCATCGTAACGTTCGGCAACGGCATGCGCGGCGACATGCTCACGCTGAGCGCCGTAACGGGCGCCGCCGTGTGGGGATTTTTGTTGGCGATCTCGGTGCTGTCGCTGTCGCAAGCGGTGCGCGCGGCCAAACAGCCCGATACACCTTGCAAGGAGCAAATGTAAATATGTTTTACGAATACAGCAACGCAATGCACGCGCTCGATATGTCCAAACACCAAAGAAAGCGATATATCAAATCGTTTACGGCCATATGGATCTTGCTTTGCGTGTTGCTTATCACCGCTTGGTGTATCGTGAATTTTGTGCTCGATTTGCGGCTTTACGAGCATTCTTCGGTGATCAAAAACTACGTCATGCTGTTTGTTATTCTGGGCGTTGTCATCTTGATCGCCGTTCTTACCGTGTTCGGCTTATGGGGCGTGTTTATGCGCATGATAAGCAAAACGTACCGTCCGCACGATCCGGAAGCCCGCCGCAGTATGGAAACGTTGCAAAGCGAATTGCAAACGGCAGACAAATATAAAAGCCGTGAAAACGCTTTGCGGATCTTCGACGACCGCATCGTGATCGTAACAAAAGGCAAAGAGCAAGTTATAGATAAAAACGAACTGACCGCTTGTTCGATGATACGGTCGAGGGCGGGTCTTTTTCTCGTGTTTTACAGAGCAAATACCGAACGGATCTCCGTGCCTTGTATGCCGCCCGCCGCCGACGCATATTTGATCAAAAAGTGTTTGGGCGATATGTTGGAAGAGATAAAAATTCCCAAAGGCAAAAAAAGCGGCAAAGCAAAAAAGGGCAACGAGCGTGCCGAAAAACCGACATGCGACACGGCGGCAAGCACTGCCCTAAAACGCAGCGACGAAAACGCCGACCGCGTACAAATAGAAACGGGTGCGCTTTTCGCGGGTATTCTCTGCACTGTTTTGGGCGTTATGATCGTTTTATTGGGATATTATCGCGTTATGGGCGATATGCCCGCCATTGTGGGCGGTTTTCCCATAGGAATAGGTCTGCTGTTCGTGGTGCTTGCCTTTTATCGATACGAGATCGTAAGCGTCTTTTTGCTCAAGCTTTTTGTGGCGGCGTTGTTTATTTTTATGGGGTTGCTGTTTTTGATCGTTATCGAGGAGGGCGTAACAAAGTCGCCCGTGACCGTACAATCGCTATTGCGGCATCCCACGGTGTACGCCATAGTCTGCCTTTTCTTTGTTTCCGTGGGTATCTCTTTTATCCCCAACGCCGTAAAGTCGCTTGTCGAATATATCCGTTACAGATAGCCGAGCGGTTTTTTGCCGCGCCCGTGTGCTTTATTTCTGTTTTGCGCGCAAAAAAAATCTCCCGCACCTATTGCGTGCGAGAGATCTTGCCGTGCGGCATAAGCGTTTACGCCGCCATTTTGTTGGCCACTTTGTATTTCCAGATCATTTCCGCGTGGTTTTGCTCGTCGGTCATGATGGCGTTGAGCACGTTGCGCACGTCGGTGGAGGCAAAGTAAAACAGGTCGTTGTTGTAGGTGGTGGCCACATACTTTTCGGTGGCGATGATATCGGTGCACAGGAATTTATCGAAGTCTTTGCACTTTTGGTCGCCGGGGTGCGTGCCCTTCGGCTCGTATTTCACCGCGCTCGGCGTCTTGTTCTTTATTGTGGGCACCGTGCCTTTCATGAGATCTTCGAGCATGTCGTAATGCGCTTGTTCGTGTTTTAAGATCTTTTTGAGTAAACTTTTCAGTTCGGGGTCTTTGGCTTGCGCGGCATAGAAATCGTATTTCTGCACGCAAAGCTCTTCTTGGTTTTTCAGTTCGGTGATCAGTTGCACTTCTTTTTGGTTGAGTTTCATGGTCACAACGGTTGCGCGGCGGTTTGCGGGAGGCCGCCCGTATCCGCGCTTTTCTCCTTTTCTTTTTTTGCCTCCGAAAGGAGTATTGCCACCGCCGCCCGACTTATTCTTTTTTTGTGCATTTTTTTGCGCGCGTCGTTTGTTTTTTTGTTGACAAGCCGCTGCCCGCACGCTACAATTACTACGATTATGTATAGTTTTTTATTGGCGCTTATCTATATAGCATTTATCAGTTTGGGATTGCCCGACTCGCTTCTCGGCGCGGGCTGGCCGGTCATGCACGGCGAACTCGCTGTGTCCGTTTCCTATATGGGCATCGTGTCTATGGTGATATCGGGCGGGACGATTGTGTCCAGTCTGTTTTCGGATGCGCTCACGCGAAAGCTGGGCACGCGCACGGTCACCGTTCTCAGCGTGTTTTTGACCGTTATTGCGTTGTTCGGTTTTTCGTTTGCCCGTCGGTTTTGGATGCTCATTGTGTTTGCCGTGCCGTACGGCTTGGGCGCGGGCGCCATCGACGCCGCGCTCAACAACTACGTTGCGTTGCATTATAAGGCCAAGCACATGAGTTGGTTGCATTGCTTTTGGGGCGTGGGCACCATCGTAAGCCCGTTTATTATGGGGTATGCGCTCACGCACGCCGCGTGGAACCACGGCTACCGCATCGTGGGATTCATACAGTTGGCCATAGCCGTGTTGCTTTTATGCACGTTGCCCGTTTGGAACGTGAACAAAAAGCCGCTTGCGGCAACGCAAAAGAGCGTGGGGCTTTTGGGCGCTTTGAAAATCAAAGGCGTGCCCTTTTTGCTGTTGGGATTTTTTGCGTACTGCGCCGCGGAAGCCACCGCCATGCAGTGGGCAAGCACCTATTTCGTGGAAGTAAAGGGCATTTCCGTCGAGCGGGCGGCCGCGTTCGCGTCGCTCTTTTATATCGGGATCACGGCGGGGCGGTTTATCGGCGGATTCGTCACCGATAAGCTGGGGGACAGAAAGATGATCGTGATAGGCACTTGCGTATTGGCGGTCGGTATCGTTGCTTTGCTGTTGCCCGTTCGCTCGTACGTGCTTTCTTTGGCGGCGTTTGTGACCATCGGCGCGGGGTGCGCGCCCATTTATCCGTGCATCATTCATTCCACGCCCTATAATTTCGGCGCGCAAAATTCGGGCGCGATCATCGGCATACAAATGGCGAGCGCTTACGTCGGCTCTACCTTTATACCGCCGCTGTTCGGGTTGCTCGGCAACATTTTGGGGTTTAAGATCATGCCCGTGTATCTGCTTTTTTTTGTGGTGTTGATGCTTGTGATGACCCAACTCACGTTTTATATCACCAAGAAAAAGGATAGTAACGAACAAGAAATCAGCGGACAAGAAAAGGACGCAACCGAACAAAAAAACGGGTAAGCGGCGGGCAAAACGGCTTTGTGGACGGCAAGATCGCGGGTGCGAAAGTCACGGCGCTCACCAAGATCCCCGCGTATTCGGGCGCCAAAGCGGCGGTTTGGCGGCGATCAAGACTTTGAGCGCGCCTTTTCCGCAAGTAAAGTGTGCCCACGGGCGGCGTGAATAGCAACAACCTTTCGGAATATCTGGCGTGCGAAAAAGTCGCCGCGGTGGGCGGCAGTTTCATGATGCAAGGCGATATCGTAAGCAATTGCAAAAAGATCCTCGCGCGCATATAAGCCATGCGGCGGGATCTTTTGCGATCTTTAACCGATATACCCGTTATCGCGGTTTGTAAATAGTGTTAATAAAAAAGCGCCCGTTATGAGCCGCTTGGGTTCCAATCGGGTGCTTTTGGCGGAGTGATAGTAGTGATAGTAACCTATTACGAATATTCAAAACCAAACCGTTGAATTGTCTTTGAATTTTGGGAATAAACCGTCGCCGTATGGGTCATAGCGGTCGATATTACAGCCAAACTCTTTAATCAAACTGATTTTATTTTCATCGGTCCATTTAATCAGAGATATGCCGTCAAAACTTTCTTCTTTACCGTTATTCATTTTATCTTTGAAAAACCATTCTACAACTGTTTGGTTTTCTTTGTGAAAAAATTGTTTTATATCCCAAACTGTAACTTTACCGCGAGTATTCCACTCGTCAAACCAATGCTTAATTTTATTGCGACCAATATATTGCGGACACCAACTTTCTATATATACTGCGTTTTCGGTAAAGATATTTTCAATCCCCGTATCTTTTTGTCGCAACCACATATCAAACCATTGTTTTATGATTTTTTCTCTGATTTGCATAGATATCTCCTATATTGAAAAATTATACCACAAATTAACGCCGTTTTCAATCATATTGCATAGCAAAAAACAGCGATAAACTAAAAGCTCTATCGCTGTTTTTCTTGGCGGAGAAGGCGGGATTTGAACCCGCGCACCAGTTTTATCCGGTCTACTCCCTTAGCAGGGGAGCCCCTTGAGCCTCTTGGGTACTTCTCCACGGCTCACATTTTTTGCGCGCAAAACAATTTCGGCACGAGTTTTATTATAGCAAACGGCGGGGGTGCGCGTCAAGCAAATTGACGGCTTTTTGCGATTATTTCTTGGGCGGCAACAGCGCGCACGTTTCGCGAATGATGGTTTGCACAACAACGGGATCGTCGAGTTCTACAATGCGATACATGGGCTTGGCGCCTTGGTAGGGGATCTCTTCGGGCAAGCCGAATTTTTCGCCCGCCGCCGTTCGTTTGAGCAATAGGCGATCGTTGTATATGCCGCCGAACAGTTGCCCCGCGCTATACAGCAAAAATTCGCCCATCATGGCGCGGCAAAACAAATCGGGGACGAAACGCAGTTTTTCCAGCATGGAATCGCGTTGTTCTATGGTGGTCATATCGGTATTCTCCTATTTATGGCGGTGTGTTGCGGTATAGGGCGGGCGATCTATACATAGCCGTATAATCCGCGTACCGAAACTTCGCCGCTGATCACCGTGGTTTGCGTTCCGTCTTCGAGGCGCACGATGAGGCCGAAGTTATCGTCTATGGCTTGCGCAAATCCGATCCGTTCCTCTTTGCCCGTTAAGCGCACCGTGTTTCCCACCGTTACGCATTGTTGCCGATAGGCGGCCAAAAACTTTTCTTTTTCGTGCGGCCAAGCCAAGGACAGTGCGTCTAATTCTCGCACGATCTGTGCCACGATGGGCGCGCGATCGAAACGTTGCCCCGTTTCGGCGAACAGCGAGGTGGCCGTGTCGCGCAGATCGGGCGGGAAATCTTCGGCGCTTTCGTTCACATTGAGGCCGGCGCCCACGATCACGTGGCGGATGTGTCCCGTTTCGCTCTCTACCGTGGTTTCGGTGAGTATGCCGCAAATTTTCCGCTTGTTCAAAACGAGATCGTTCACCCACTTGATGTCGGGGCGCACGCCGCATGTTTTTTGCACCGCGTTGCCGATAGACACGGCCACCCAAGCCGCCAGCGTGGCCGCCGAGGCGGGTTGCAAGGCGTGGGGGCGGAACAAAACGGACAAGTAAATGCCCTTGCCGCGCGGGGAAACGAACGAACGCCCGTAGCGACCTCGTCCCGCGTGTTGCGATTCGGCGATCACCACTTGTCCGTCGGGCGCGTCGGCCACGGCCAATTCGTGCAAACGGTTGTTGGTGGAATCCACGCTGTCGAGCAGTGCGATCTTTTGCACGCGTTCGGGGGGCAAGAGGGCTAACAGTTCGCCGTAGTTGACGGCGTCGGGCGAGCGGGTCACTATATATCCTTTGTTGGTAGACGAAGAGATCTCGTAGCCGTCGCGGCGCAAGGCGTTTACCGCCGCGTTTATCGCCGTGCGGCTTATGCCCAACGTTTCGCCCAGCGTTTCGCCCGAAACGTAGTCGCCGCTTGCTTTCAGGCTTGCCAGCACGGCGTCTTTGGTTTTGATCATGGCTTGCTCTCCGTCCGTTTTTGTAAGTATACCACGTTTGCCGTGCCGTTGTAAAGCGTTACGAAAAACGGTTGACAAATAAATTGCGCGTGTGATATAGTATTGTAAACTAAATATATACAGAGGTTTACAATTGAAAACGAAGGACTTGGCGTTGATGGCATTGTTTACCGCGTTGACGGCGGCGGGCGCGTTCATTCGCATACCGATACCCGTGTTGCCGTTTACGTTGCAGTTTTTGTTCACCACCATGGCGGGACTGTTGCTCGGACCCGTGCGCGGCGCGCTCAGCGTTTTGTGCTATTTGGTTTTGGGGCTTATCGGATTGCCCATATTCAGCGACGGCGGCGGCATATTTTATGTGTTGCAACCCACGTTCGGCTATCTGATCGGATTTTTGGCGGGTGCGTTTATCACGGGAAAGATCGCGCACCGCGCCAACGCGCCGTCGTTCGGTAGATTGTTGGCGGCATGCTTTGCGGGCCTTGCCGTTGTGTATATATTGGGCATGGCGTACTATTGGCTGATCTGCACGTTCTACACCAAGTCGGGCATAGGGATAGGCGCTTTGTTTTTATACTGTTTTGTGTTGGCGGTACCGGGCGACATATTTTTGTGCTTTGTGTCGGCTATTGCCGCCAAGCGACTGTATCCCGTGTTGATCAAAAACAAAAAAGGGGTGGGGCTATGATAAATATTCGATCTCTGGAGGACAAGGCGATCGCGGGGCAGCGCATTGCGCGTGCGGACGTGACGGCGTTGGCCGACGCGCCGCTCGAAGAACTGTGCGCCGCCGCCGACCGTATCCGAAAGCACTTTTGCGGCAACGCTTTCGATCTCTGCGCCATCGTGAACGGCAAAAGCGGACGTTGCGGCGAGGACTGCAAATTCTGCGCGCAGTCGGCACACTACGGCGGCGCCGCCGAACAGTATGCGTTGTTGCCTACCGACACGGTCGTGCGCGCGGCCGAACAAAGCGCGCGGGCGGGCGCGTTGCGTTTTTCGGTGGTCACGTCGGGGCGGCAACTGAGCGACGCCGAAGTGCAAAGTTTGTGTGAAACGGTACGGGCGGTGCGCCGCCGCGTGCCCGTGTCGGTGTGCGTGTCGGCGGGGCTTTTGCGCGAGCAACAATTTTGCGCGTTGCGTGCGGCGGGCGTAGAGCGCGCGCACTGCAACCTCGAAACGTGCGAACGTTTTTTTGCGCGCGTGTGCACCACGCATACCTATGCCGATAAGATCGAGGCTATCACAGCGGCGCGGAACGCGGGGCTTACGGTGTGCAGCGGCGGCATCATGGGGCTGGGCGAAAGCATGGCCGACCGCATCGACTTGGCATTTTCGTTGCGCGCGCTGGGCGTGCGTTCGGTGCCCGTCAACTTTTTGCAACCCATTGCGGGCACGCCGCTCGGCAACGTTCGTCCGCTGTCGTTAGAAGAGCGGCGGCGCACCGTGGCGCTGTTTCGCTTTATATTGCCCGACGCCGCCATACGCTTGGCGGGCGGACGCAAAGACATGCCCGACAAAGGCGCGGCTTGCTTTACATCGGGCGCCAACGCATGCATCACGGGCGACATGCTTACCACCGAGGGGGTGGGCGCGACGGCCGATGCGGCTTTACTGCAAACCCTCGGATACACGGTGCAAGCGCATGGCTAAGGGGGTGTTTGTGGTGGGCACGGGCACCGACGTGGGCAAGACGTATGTGGCCGCGTTACTTGCCAAGGCGGTGCGAAAACACGGCGCGGCGGCCTATTACAAGGCGGCTGTGAGCGGCAATGCCCGCGACGAGCACGGCGCGTTGTTGCCCGCCGACGCGATTTTCGTGCGGCAAACGGCGGGGCTTTGTCAGCCGCTTGCCACCATGTGTCCGTATGTGTATGAAAACGCGTGGTCACCGCATTTGGCCGCTTTGCACGAGGGCGACCCCGTAGATCTCGGCGTGGTGCTTGCGGGGTTGAACGCGTTGCGGCAACGGTACGACTACATCACCATGGAAGGGAGCGGCGGCATTGTTTGCCCCTTGCGATACGACGGACAGTCGGTGTTTTTGACCGACGTGGTGGCGGCCTCACGGTTGCCGTGCGTGTTGGTGGCCGATGCTCGGCTGGGTGCGATCAACGCCGTGGTGCTCACGGCGGAATATATGCGCGCCCGCGGCATACGGTGCAACGGGCTGATCTTCAACCGTTTTGAAAAGGGCGACCCCGTGTGCGAGGACAACGCCCGTGTTTGCGAGCAACTCACAGGTTACCCCGTGGTGGCGCGCTTATCCGCGGGCGCCGTCGAGTTCCCCGTGGATCCCTTGTTTTTATACGAATAGGAGAGAACGATATGATTTGGTATCCGTATGCGCAAATGAAAACCATGGCGCCGCCGTTACAAGTGGAGCGTGCCGAGGGCGTTTTATTGCACACCGACCGCGGCGTGTTGATCGATGCGGTGTCCTCTTGGTGGAGCACCATTCACGGCTACAACCACCCCGTGCTCAATGCGGCCATTGCCGATCAGCTCGGCAAATTCGCCCACGTGATGTTGGGCGGACTGACGCACGAACCGGTGCAAAAGCTCACCCAAAAGCTGAGCGAGTGGTTGCCCGGCGACCTCGACTATTGCTTTTATTCCGATTCGGGCAGCGTGGCGGTGGAGGTGGCGCTCAAAATGGCGTTGCAGTATAGCGTGAACCGCGGCCGCGAACGTCGTGCGGTGTTGGCACTTAACGACGCGCACCACGGCAACGGCATGGACGTGCGCGAAAGCGAACGCCGCACGGTGTTGGCCTTGCAAAACGCCTACCACGGCGACACGTTCAAGGCCATGGAAGTGGGCGACGACGAGGACTATCACTTTGCTTTTGCGCAAAAAAGCGGCGTGGTGCATATCCCCACGCGTATCGACGCATTGGAAAAAGCGTTTGCGGAAAAGGGCGACTCGTTTTACTGCATGATCGTGGAACCGCTGTTGCAAGGCGCGGGCGGCATGAAAATGTACGACGTTTCGTTTTTGCAACGGGCGCGCGAACTGTGCGACCGCCACGGCGTGCTGCTTATCTTCGACGAAGTGGCAACGGGGTTCGGGCGTACGGGGCATCGCTTTGCGGCCGATCTCGTGTTGCCCGATATTTTGGTGCTCGGCAAAGCGCTGACGGGCGGGTATATCGGGCATGCCGTTACGGTGGCGCGGCGCAAGGTGTTCGAGGCCTTTTATAGCGACGACCCGCGCATGGCCTTTATGCACGGCCCCACGTTTATGGGCAACGCATTGGCGTGCCGCGTGGCGCTGGCGTCCGTTACGCTGTTCGAAGAGCAAAACTATATGCAAAAGATCCAACACATCCAAGAGGTGCAGCGTTCGGCGCTTTGCGGATTATGCGACGAGCGCATCAAAGACGTGCGCGTGATGGGCGGGTGCGCTTGCATAGAAGTGCACGACGAGCGATCGCTTTGCGGCTTTCGCGAATACGCCGTGTCCCGAGGCGTGTTCTGTCGGCCGTTCGGGCGCATTCTATATGCCATGGTGCCGTATGTGATCGACGACGAATAGCTTTACACCGTGTTGGACGTAATGCGTTCGTGGTTCGCACGCGGCTGAACGTTGCAAAGATATTTATACGGAAGCGTTTGCGGCAAACGTTTTCAGCCCGCGAGGCATGATGTGCGCCTCGAAAGCAAGGTTGCGGTATATTTCGCCGTCTAACTGTACGGGCGCGGGCGTTTCGATGCGCACGCGGTCGCAAACGATATGGTGCGTGTACGGCTTGTTCATGTGTTTGCCTTTCACAAACTTGGGCATGACCAAAACGGTGGGGACGCGCTTGGGCTTTTCCATGACGAGCACGTTGAGTTTGCCGTCGTCCGCCAAAGCGGGCGGGCACAAGCGAATACCGCCGCCGATCTGCGTGCCGTTGCATACGCCCGCCATAATGCAATCGTATATTTGCGTGTCGCCGTTTGCGGTAACTAGCACGCGATACGGTTTGTAGTGCAACAAACAGCGAAACAGCGAGGCAACGTAGCTGAGCTTGTTTTTGCTTTGGGCGGTTTTCAGCAGCACTTCCACGTCAAGCCCCGTGCCCGCCACGTTCAAACAGCGCTTGTCGCCTATTTGCAAATAGTCGATGTCGCGCGGGCGGCCGCATACGATATCGGCTATGGCTCGTACGGGATCGAGCGACGCCGCGCCCGTGCCTTTCACAAAGTCGTTGCCGCGGCCGGCGGGGATAAACCCCATGCGCGCCGCCGCAAAATCCATGCCGTTAAGCACCTCGTGCAACGTGCCGTCGCCGCCCAAAGCCGCTATCGTGCGCGCGCCCTCGGCGCATAAGCTTTGCGCCAACGCTCTGCCGTGGCCTACGGCCTTTGTGACATGCACGCGGTGGGGAATGTCGCGCTCGTTTAGATAGTTTTGCGCCGCCGCCAAACACTTTGCGCCGTTGCCTTTGCCGCTCAGCTTGTTGGCTATGATCTCTATGGTATCTTGCATATTTTTCCTATTTTTCTACGGTAATGTGAAAAGCGCGCAAAAGGTTGACGGCGTCGGGGTAAGAAAATTTGGCGCCGCGTATTTTGTTTACGGTGGGGTCTATGTTATAGCCGCTTGCCTTGCGGAAATCGCTTTTTTGCAAATCGCAATCGGAATATTCGGTGTCTTTAAGGTCGCACCCGTTAAAATCGCATTCGGATAGGCGGCATTGAGAAAAGGTGGAATGCACGATAGAGGACTGCATGAAGTCGAATTTGCGAAACTGCATTTTGGAAAAGATGTTGTATTTCAGAAAGCATTTTTCCAGCGTTTGCAAGGGAAAGGAGATAGAGCCGCTCGATTGCCAGTTTTGCCAATCGATGCCCACAAGCGCGCATTGGATAAATCGGGTAAACGCCATATGAGAGTTGATCGACCGCACATCGGCCATAGAGCAGTGCGAAAACGTGCACTCGGCAAACGTGCAGTCAACTAGCGTGCATTCGGAAAATTTGCAGTTTTCGAATACGCAATCCTCAAATGCAATGTTTTCTATGCGTTCTTGTTCTCGGATGAGATCCGTAAATGTTTTGTCCGAATAGTACCGCATGCCACCCCGTGTTATACCTTGCGCGCAAGTTCTTGCAATCAGTATAACACACAATGGCGGCTATGGCAATAGTAATCTTGCAAATAGCGCAAATAACTCGATTGGCGCCGTGCGCGCGCCGCAACAAAACAGCGGCCGGCTGAAAAAGGCAGTCGCTTTTCCGGCTAAGGGAAGGTACGGCCGATTGCTTACTTTGCGGCGAATAGACTGTAAATAATAGACATTTGGTCGATAAATGCTTTGATGCCGTAGAACTTGCCCATATCGAAATTGTAAGCGCGTTTCACGGATTCGCGCAATGCGTCGTGATTTTGCCGTACGCAGTAAATAAGCTTTGCGCGCACGGTGTCGGGTGTTTCGCTCACGGCGCAGAGCAGTGCGTATTCGTTTTTCAGTTCGTCGAGCGTTTCGTGCATGTTTTTGGCAATCAACAAAGAGATGTTTTTGATGGTGTGCAAAGAGCCTTGCTTAAAATCGTTGAGCACCAAGAATCGCATAACGTTGTTTTGGTCGATAGCGATCCCGTCGGTTTGCGACGATACTTGCATATCGGTTTCCATAGTTTGCATTACCCGCCTTTCTTCGGTTGTTTTCTTCTATTGTATCATTAAGGCGCAACACTTGTAGCCCGATGCCGAAAAATACGAATAAATGTAAAAATATGTAAAAAAATGCAGAAAAAGATATATAAGTAGAAAATGTAACAAATAGAAAGATCTAACGACGGGGAAAGTGGCCAAGCCAAACGTGTCTTATAACACTTTTTTCAAAGTGCGCTCTAATTAGACAAAAAAGCGACTATCATGATGACGGCCGCTTTTTTGAAGTGTTATAAAAAGTTATAGCTCATTTGCGGGCGAACGAATCGAAAACAAAAGACACTTGGTCGATAAAACCTTTGATACCGCAGAACTCGCCCATGTCGTAACGATACGTTCGTTGCCCGCCCGCGCGCAAAGCGTCGTAGTTGCGGCGTATGCAGTATATGAGTTTGGAACGCACGGTGTCGGGCGTGTTTCCCAAGTAGCATAGTAGGGCATACTCGGCTTTTAAGTCGTGCAATGTTTCGTGCATATTCTTGGCAATAAGTAGCGAAAGCGCTTTCAGCGTATGCAACGAGCCATGCTTAAAATCGTTGAGCACCAAAAACCGCAGAACGTTTCTTTGGCTGCGCATAATGTCGTCGGTTTGCGTCAATTCTTGTGTTTTGTTTTTCATGGAGTAGGATACCTTCCTTTTAAGTAATATGTTTTATTGTATCACGCCAACACAATGGTTTCAATATGTGTAATAAAAAAGCGGCCACCGAGAAGTGACCGCTTTTTGAGGAGACTTGTAACCTAAAACGAATTTTCTTAGTTATTATCACTATTTTTTTGAGTTGAGGCTTTTAATTTACAACCGGCTAAAACTGCAAACGCCACGCATTGTATTGTTAATAACGAACCACCCACGGTAGTCAATATTATTCCCAATGTTCTGAAACTTTGTAGTCCGGTAAGCATGATAATTCCTGCCGCAAAACAACCGATTGAAGAGATCAGTAACAATACACTGAAAATAATGCAAAGTATTTCTTGCCATTTCTTTAATTGGTAGTGCGGGCAAATTAAAGAGAAAATACCGGCAACAAAACCGAATATAATGTCAAATAGAAAATCCATAAATAAATTATAACACAGCGGTAAAACTATTTCAATAAAAATATATATAAAATCAAAATGCGGATAGCAAAAGAAAAAAACCTAACCCGAACACTTTAATAGTGGTTCGGGTTAGGTTTTAGGTGGTGGACGGGGGTGGATTCGAACCACCGAAAGCTGAGCTGGCAGATTTACAGTCTGCTCCCTTTGGCCACTCGGGAACCCGTCCGCATATGTTGCCGCAATAGATTAGTCAATGGAGCCGGAGAAGGGACTTGAACCTTCAACCTACTGATTACAAGTCAGTTGCTCTACCGATTGAGCTACTCCGGCATACAAAAAAAGGAATATATCCTTTTAATGGTGCCTCGAGACGGAATCGAACCATCGACACGAGGATTTTCAGTCCTCTGCTCTACCGACTGAGCTATCGAGGCAAAATAATGGCGACCTGGAAGGGACTTGAACCCTCGACCTCTAGCGTGACAGGCTAGCGTTCTAACCAACTGAACTACCAGGCCATAAAAATGGGGGAGTATGGGGGATAATGGTGGGCCTTCAGGGACTTGAACCCCGGACAGGTCGGTTATGAGCCGACTGCTCTAACCAACTGAGCTAAAGGCCCCTAAAAGCTCTTGTCAAAACTGACTTGTTAACTATACTACAAATCAACGTTTCTGTCAAGAAAAAAAAGTCGGTTTTGCAAAAAATCCCAAAAAATTTTCGCGCGGATAAAATCGACAAAATACGGCTCGAAAGAACACCGAACGCCAAAATATCGCGGCGTAGGTTTGCTACAATAGGAAACGCGAAAACAACAGACCCAAGCGGCGAGAGGCGGTTCGTTTATGAGAATAACGCATAAGACGGAAAATAACACACTGTATGTAGCGCTGAGCGGCGAGATCGACGAGAGTTGCGCCCCGATGTTGCGCATGCGATTAGACGCGCTGTTTGCCACCGAACGATTGAGCAAAGTGGTGCTGGATTTTGCGGGCGTGTCGTTTATGGATTCCACGGGCATCGGCATGTTGCTCGGGCGATACAAAGTGTTGAAAGCGCGGGGCATTCCGCTGTTGTTGCGATCGCCGCAAACGGTGGTGGATAAACTGTTGCTGTTGTCGGGCATTTACGAGATCATGCCCAAAATAAACGGATAGGGAGCGCGTATGGACAATTTCATGAAACTCAGTATAAAGGCCGTGAGCGCCAACGAGGCGTTTGCGCGTTCCGCCGTGGCGGCGTTTTGCGTAGACGCCGACCCCACCGTAGACGAGTTGGGCGACGTGAAAACGGCGGTCAGCGAAGCGGTCACCAACAGTATCGTGCACGGCTATGCGGGGCGCGACGACGGCGTGGTGGAGATAGAAGTGGCGCGCAGCGGCAACACGGTACATATCGAGGTGAAAGACTGCGGTGTGGGCATTGCCGACATCGCGCAAGCGCGCACGCCGTTTTACACCACCAAGCCGGACGAAGAACGTTCGGGCATGGGCTTTACGGTGATGGAGTCGTTCATGGACGCGCTGGAAGTGGTGCGCAACGAGCCGCAAGGCGTGATCGTGCGCATGCGCAAGCAGTTCGCCGCCTCGAAAAAACGTGCGGAGTGAGGCGGGAGTTGTTGGAACACAGCGTAACCTTAGAACTGATACAAAAAGCGCAAGACGGAAACGAGACGGCCAAGTCGGAACTCATCGAGCAAAATTCGCCGCTCATAAAGAGTGTGATACGCCGTTATCGCAACAAGGGCGTAGACTACGACGATTTGTATCAATTGGGGTGTATCGGCTTTTTGAAAGCGATACGCAATTTTTCCGCGTCGTTCGGCGTGCGGTTTTCCACCTATGCCGTGCCCATGATCGCGGGGGAAGTGAAACGCTTTTTGCGCGACGACGGCTATATCAAGGTGTCGCGCTCGGTCAAGTCGTTGGCGGGCAAGATCTCGTATTTTGTGGAAACGTATAAAAACGAGCACGGCGAAAGTCCCGATATGGAAACGGTGGCCGCTGCGTTCGACGTGGAACCGCAAGAGGCCGTATTCGCGCTCGATTCCACCAAATTCCCCGTGTCGCTGTATGAAAAAACGGACGACGAGCACGGGCAGTCGCTGATGGATAAGATCGCCGCCAAAGAAACGGTGGAGGATAACCTCGATAAGATCGTGCTAAAAGACGCCATCGCCTCTTTGGACGCCCGCGAAAAAAAGATCGTTTTGCTGCGTTATTTCCGCGATAAAACGCAGAGCGAAGTGGCGCGCGTGTTGGGCGTGTCGCAAGTGCAAGTTTCCCGTCTGGAAAATAAGATCATAGAAAAACTAAAGCATATGTTTATGTAACGCAACGATTTTATAAAAAACAAAAAAAACAGTTGACAAATCCGCAATATTTCTTTATTCTTAATAAGCAACCGTGCCGTTTCGGCGGTTGCTTTCGGTAGAGCGCACAACCGTATGGAGAGGTGGTTGAGTGGTCGAAGGCACACGCTTGGAAAGCGTGCGTACGCTAACACGTACCGCGGGTTCGAATCCCGCCCTCTCCGCCAAAACACGCCAAATTAGAACTCGTTAGATATTTTGTCTTTGAGGGCAAATTTGGTATAATAATAGCCAACCGTTAAGGCTGGCTATTTTCTTTGCGCTTGTCGCTCCGCGCCTTTGTTCCGCACGGTACGCCGCTTTATGCCTTGCGCCAAGGCGTTCACTACGTTCCGCATCGGCGCGGCGGCAGTCGCTTTGTAACGTGCGGCGGCGCGTTGCTATGGTTGCTTCGTACTCAATACGGTATATTCTTTGCTTGCGTCCTCGTAGTCAATGTTATAGTCCTCTTTCAAAATGCTATTGAATATGTCGAACTGTTCAGCCTGTCACATTTGTGAAAATTTTTTAAAAACTGTTGATTTAGAATAGGTTTGTAACATTCGTTACAAGCCTTTTTTGATAGGTTCGTAGCAAATGCTACGAGCCTATTTTTCATTTTTGGAGGAAAGCATGGAACAAATAAACGAAGCAATAGCACGCGCGGCGAAAGACGCAAACAGCTTCAGCGACTACATAGAGGGCAGCGCGACAGCCAATTACAACGCGAAATGCGCCGAAGCACGCAAAGCAGCGAAAGAGCGCAAAAGAGAAGTACCCGAAGAACGCCACGCGGAGCTTGACCGCCTTGTGGAAAGGCATTGCACAAAGTTAGCGAGTTGGACGAACCGCAACAACGCAAACGAAGCAAGCTGCCCGTCGGTAATGATCAGCGGCGCCGGAAACTTCCCCGTCAAGAAAAAGGAAAAACAAAACGCGCGGCGCGACAGCCTTATGCGCGAGTGCGACGAGATAGCTGCGATTTTAGAAAAAATCAAATCTTTCGGGATGGGCGGCTTCCCGATACTTGCGGGAGATGCGGACGCGGTCGAAAAGCTCAAGGCGAAGATTGCAAGCGCGGAAGAAGCGCAAGAAGCAATGAAACTGCATAACGCATATTACCGCAAACACAAAACGCTGAAAGGCTGCGAGGGTATATCGGACAAGCTCGCCGAACAGCTTGACGCGGTCATTCCTACAACGCTTGAAAAAGTACCGCACGCCGGGTGGGAGCTTTCAAACAACAATGCCAACATAAAACGCATGAAAGAAAGGCTCGTCGCATTGGAGCGCGAAAAGAACACGGAAGCAGCCGAGTGGGCGACCGACGGACTTAATTTGACGGTCGTCGAGAACAAAGAAACTATGCGCTTGCAAGTTATATTCGAGGACAAGCCGAGCGCAGCAGTTAGAGAGCTTCTGAAAGGCGCGGCGTTCCATTGGTCGCCGAGCCAAAACGCATGGCAAAGGCAGCTTACAGACAACGCCCGTTATACGCTTAAAAACATTTTGAAGAAGCTGAAAGAAAACGCATAACCCCGCTGAAGAGTTCGTGGAAGATTACGACGAAACGCGCCGTGCAAGGCGCGTCCGGGGCAACCCAAATACGACAAGGAGGCAAAGTTATTTATGGGCAAGGGCAGCACATTGAGCAAAGAAAAGCGGTTCACGCTGTGCGTTCCGAAAGACACGTTCGACAAGTTGAGCGAGCGCGCCAAGCAAGAACAAACGAGCGTGAGCGCGATCGTAAGAAAGCTCATTATTGACGGTTTGGCAAAAGCGTAGCAAAAATTTACAAGGGAGGACATTATGCCGAAATATAGAGAGCTACGCGAACAAAAGGGCTTGCAAGCCAAGCAAGTGGCAGATGCGGCAAGCATCGACGCAACAATGTACTCGCGGTTCGAGAATTATCGGGCTTTACCGATACCGAGCGACTTCGAGCGCATAACCGAAGCGTTACAATGCTTGCCGACCGACATTTACACCCCCGAAGAGGTCCGACTTATACCGAGCGTGAACACCGCGACGGAAGCGACCGGCGGGGCGCGAGTAATCAGAGAAACGACCGAATACAAAATGACGGTACGGCTCAACAACGACTGCCGCGCAGTATTGACAAGAGAAGTGTTGCAGCAATGCGGGTTCAAAAGCATTAACGAATGGGTGATCTATTGCGTGATGCGGCTCAAAAGCCAATACGAAGCGGCAAACAAAAAAAGCCCCGCAGCCTTACACGACAAGGCACGCGGAGCAGCCGGGAGGCAAACCACTAATGCCCCGACCGGAAACATTCTATCACTACTAAATCCATTTGTCAAATAGGAGGGTAAACCACATGGAAAAAGAAAAGCAAGCTGCGGAAGAGGTAAAGAAACCCGCCGCCAAAAAACCGACGACCGAAAAGCCGGACGCAAAAGCACAGCCGCCGCGCAAAAAGACGCTGTTCGAAAAGATACAATGCGTTCGCGTAGGGTTGCAAAAAACGGAAGTGAAAAAAAGCGGCAAAATGAACGGACGCGAAAGCAAGCCGTACCTTGAGTTAGCCGACTTTACCCCGCAGCTCAACGAGCTAATGCTCGCCGAGAGATTTACGGCGATTGTCAATTTCACAGCCGCCGAAGCGACGCTTACGGCATACGACTTCGACAGCGAGCAAACATTCACGATCACAAGCCCGATGCGCGAAGTGAAAGTGACGGGCTGCAACGATATGCAAAATCTCGGAGCGGTCGAAACGTATCAACGCCGTTATTTGTATATGGCTATGTTCGATATAGCGGAGAGCGACATATTGGACGGCGGCACCGGAAACGGCGAGAATGGCAACGGCAAGCCGAAAGCGGCGGACAAATCGTTCGAGAAACCTACGCCCGAGCAGCTGAAAGAGGTTCAAGCCCTTAAAATGGACTTAAACAATATCGCCGCGCATTTCAAAAAGAGCGTCGACGAAATCAGCAAAGAAGAGGTCGCGGAAGCTATCGCGATGCAAAAAGCCGCTATCGCAAAAGTGGAAGCGAAGAAAGCAGCACAACAAGCAGCACAACAAGCAGCACAACAGCAAACCGAAAATACGGAGGGAAATGCACAATGAGAGTAGTATTCAACGAAGAACAGCATACCTATTGGCTCGGCGATAAACGGCTTATAAGCGTTACGCGCCTTTTGAAGAAACACGGGCTGTCTACCGATTATTCAGCGGTAAACCCGGACGTTTTGGAAAAAGCCGCGAAAAAGGGTACAGCTGTTCACAGCGAAATCGAAGAGTATATCAAGAACGGAACGGTCGGATTTACGCCCGAATTTATGGGCTATCTCGACCTTGTGGACGAGATACAATTCGCGCCCCAAGAAAGCGAAATCGTATTACCGAGCGGCGACATACCCGACACCGAAATCGACAAGTATATCATAGCGGGAACGGCTGACCTAATCGGCACGAGCATTTGCGGCTCGACGCTTGTCGACATTAAAACCACGCAAAGAGTGGACGTGCGTTCTTGCGCTTGGCAGCTCTCGCTGTACGAACGGCTTGCGGGCGTAAAGTTCGACAGAATGTTCATATTCCACTTGCGAGAAGAAGCGTCAAAGATTATCGAAATCGAGCGCATACCCGACGCCGAAATTGACAAACTGCTCGAATGTGAGCGCAACGGTGAGATTTATCACGAACCGGGTCTTGTGGTCGAGGGCGACCTAATAGCGTGCGTGGAAGCAGCGGAACGCGAGCTTAAAATAGCGGAAGCAGTGCAAAAGAAAGCGAAAGAAGTATCGGACGGTTACCGTCAGAAACTTTACGAATTTATGACCGCGCAAGGCATTAAGACGTGGGAAACGCTCGACAAATCGATGCAAATTACACGAGTTGATCCGTATGTAAAGCAAGGCATCGACGGCAAGCGTTTAAGAGCAGAACACCGCGAAATTGCGGAAAAATACACGACTATATCGCAAGTAAAAGGCACGGTCAAGATAACAATTCGGGAGGCGTAAGTTGGCAAAGGAAATCGGCAAATTTAACTGTACGTTCGAAAACTGCTTGACGGACGCGGACGGCTCGCTTGTGCTTTCGTTACGCGTCGCAAAGGACGAAGCGTACCCCGCCAAGCAAGCAGCCGCAACGATACGCACGGGGCTTGCAAACGGCAAAGAACGGCTCACGGTGGCTGTTGAGTGGTACAAAGAAAAGCGGAGCTTGAACGCAAACGCGTACTTCCACGTTTTGGTTGATAAGATAGCCGAAGCGATGCAGCTCGGTGCGGACGAAGCAAAAGTACAAATGGTGCTTGAATACGGCACGATAGCGACGGAGGGTGGCGACGTTGTAATTGCGGCTTTACCTAAAAGCGCGGACGTAGCAAAGTACCACAAATACGCAAAATGGATCGCCGATTTCACCGCGAAGAACGGAAAGCCTTACAGCCAATACGTGCTTTATAAACACACGCACACGCTCGACAAAACGGAAATGAAACGGCTTATAGACGGTGTTGTATACGAAGCAAAAGAGCTCGGCATCGAAACGCGCACACCCGACGAATTGGCAAGCCTTATCGAAAATTGGGAGGGCTGCCCGTGAACGAACGAACAAAGGCTTGCGCAATAAGCCAAACAGTAAAAGAGGCGGTATATAAGCGCGACCGTGGGCAATGCGTACTATGCGGAAAACCCGGAATGCCCGAAGCACACTATATACCGCGCAGTCGCGGCGGTCTTGGGATAGAGCAAAACATTGTTACGCTATGCCGACCGTGCCACGATTTAATGGATAACACAACAGCGCGTGAGAGCTTGCTTCGGCGCGTAAAAGAACATCTCGACCTTTGGTATCCGAATTTTACGGACGAACAAAGAATTTATCACAAATAGGAGTATGAAAGATGAACAAAGTGATTATGATCGGGAATTTGACGAAAGACCCCGAACACACCACAACCACAAGCGGCACGGCGGTTTGTAAGATGACTATCGCCGTAAATCGCAACTTTACGAACGCGAACGGCGAGCGCGAAGCCGACTTTTTCAACATAGTAGCGTGGCGAACGCTTGCCGATAACTGTGCAAGGTATTTGGAAAAGGGCAAGAAAATCGCAGTAGTCGGCAATTTGCAAACGCGCAACTATGAGGACCGCGAGGGGGTAAGGCGTTACGTTACCGAGATTATGGCAGACGAAATCGAGTTTTTGACGCCGACCGATAACGGAGCAAAGAAGCCGCAAGAGCCGAGCGCACCGCCGAAAAAACGGAGTTTCGCCGATATGCAACCCGTCGATAACGACGATTTACCGTTCTGACGGAGGACCGGCAAGATGAGCAAAACAACTATGACAGCCGAGGAAATAACCGCCGAAATCGAACGGCTACGCAAATCGCCGTATGTAAAACTTGCCCGCGATACCGCCAACAAAGCGTTGCGCCAAAAGTTATACCAATTGCGCTCGCTTGACAAAAAGGGGCGCGAGATAGCGGAAAGGCTCGGCGTTAAATTGGAGGAGTAGAAATGGCAGAACGTAGAATGTTCGCAAAAAGCATAATCGACAGCGACGCGTTCCTCGATATGCCGTTATCGGCGCAAGCCCTTTACTTTCACTTATCAATGCGCGCCGATGACGAGGGCTTCGTTGGAAACCCGAAACGTATCCGCTCAATGATAGGCGCAAGCGAGGACGACTACAAATTACTTATCGTAAAGCGGTTTTTGCTGGTATTCCCGAGCGGTGTCGTCGTAATAAAGCATTGGAAAATTCACAACTACATTCAGTGCGACCGCTGCAAACCGACCACCTATATGGAAGAGCGCGCGACGCTATCCCTTGACGGTAAAAAGGCATACGTTGAGTGCGCGGATACGCCTTGTATACAGAATGGATACAATTCGGATACACAGGTTAGATTAGGTAAGGATAGTATAGGAGAGGATAGGTTAATAGAAGAGAACGCCGCAAGCGGCGCGCTTTCTACGCCTAAGCCGAGATTTACAAAGCCGACCCTTGAAGAAATAACCGCTTACTGCAACGAACGCAAAAACAACGTCGACCCGCAAGCGTTCTTCGATTTTTACGAGAGTAAAGGGTGGCGCGTCGGTAATCAGCCAATGAAAGATTGGAAAGCGAGCGTCCGCACTTGGGAGCGCAGAGGAAACGGCGCAAGCAAGCCCACGGCGGGCAAAGCTAACGGCGACAAGTACAAGCGGGAGGACTAACAAATGAATTTTAGCGATGTATTTGCCGAGATGCAAAAGGCATTTGCGAACGGTATTGAAAAACTGCGCGACGATGAGTATTTGGGCGATGACGGTATGCCGTACTGCAAGAACTGCCACACCGCGCGGGTGTATGTAAGCGATGACAAAAAATTCGTTGCGCGGTGTATGTGTAAATGCCAAAGCGAAGCCGAAGAGCTGCGACAAAAAGAAGAAGCTCGACGAAAAGCACTCGAAGCATTTAACAGCCGTCGCAACCTTTCAATGCTCGGTGCGCGATATAGAAACATACGGCTTCAAGATGCAAAAATCACCGAGAGCAACAAAGACGTGTACGCGAGATGCAATCGCTACGTCGAACACGCGAAAGAGATGCGCGAGAACAATATCGGCTTGTACATATACGGCGACAACAGCAGCGGTAAAACCTACCTAACGGCTTGCATTTGTAACGAGCTACTGTGGCAAGGCTATCGGTGCATCTACACGAACCTTGCAACGATATTGAGCGAAATACGCAGCAGCTATGACGGACAAGGAATGGGCGAGTGCGAATTGCTAAACCGCTTGCAAGCATACGACTTCGCGTTCATTGACGATTTAGGCAAAGAGTTTATCGGGCGCGAGTACAATGCGAGTTCGTCCAAGTGGGCAGAAGAAAAGCTGTTCGAAGTGATAAATGCACGATACAACGCGCAAAAGCCGACCATATTCTCGTCAAACTACGAGATAAGCGCGCTCGCAAGCGAGCTACGGCTTGATAAAGCGATAATCGAGCGCATCAACGAAATAGCTACGCGAGTTTTGAAGCTCGAGGGCGACGACTTCCGTTCGACGGTACGCAAAGACGTGAACGACGTCGCAAAAAAATACGGCATATAGCCGTCGGAGGGAATATGCCGATACGACCGGAAAATAAAGAGCGATACCCGAAGAATTGGAAAGACATACGCGCAAGCATTCTCGAACGCGCCGACAATAAGTGCGAGTTTTGCGGCATAGCAAACTACACCATTCGAGAGAACGGAAGCCGCGTCGTGCTAACCATAGCGCATTTAGACCACACGCCGGAGAACAACGACCCGAGCAACCTACGCGCACTATGTCAAAAGTGCCACAACACATACGATGCTCCGCATAGAGCGGAAACACGGGCGAGAACAAGAGCCGCCCAACAAAATAAAAAATCGGAGGAATAACTACATGGAAACCAAGACCAAAATCAGCGGCACAATCGAGATCGAGATTGCTGGAATAAAATACAGCGGCGCGGTAGAGCTTACGGAAGTGCCGAAAGTAACCGTCAACAAACCGCAGTACAAAGCGTGGGGCGTTCGGATCGACCGCGAGAACAGCGACCCCGAAGAAGCTGTCGAATACATAGGCGAGGCGGCGCGCTATATGCCGGCTGACGGAACAAAGCCGGGCAGTTGGGCTGATAACCCCGTATTCGCCAAGATAAAGCCGTGCTTACTTTGCGACGGTAGGGTCGTAGACTATTTAGACCCGAACGATTACGGACGCACGGCGAGCGGCGAGCCGATCGGGAAAATGCGCGCATACTTCGACACTATGGTCGAGTTCGGCAAGATATTTTACCGCATACGCAAAGACGAACACTATACATACGTTGAGATAACGGACGATGCGCGTTCGCTCGCTGACGGCTTTACCGACTACGCATTCAGCTACAAAGGCAAGGTGCGCGACAAGTTCTATATCGGCGCGTACAAAGGGCATATTGTGGACGGTAAATTGCGCTCTATAAGCGGCGTTTTGCCGGCGAACAATAAAACGATTGGAGCGTTCCGCAAAACCGCGCAAGCCAACGGAAATGGCTACGAGATACTGCCGTTTAACAAGCTAACGCTTTTACAAGCGCTGTATGTAGTTCGCTATAAGAGCCTTGACAGCCGCGCCGCGCTCGGTAAAGGTTACACCGAAGCGGACAGCTTCGCGCCTACGGGCAACACGGACAAAGACGGGCTGTACTTCGGCAGTCAAGACGGCGACGTTCAAATGAAATGCCACGGCATCGAGGACTTATGGGGCAACATTTTTGAATGGGTGGACGGCTTCATTACGACCGATAAAATCAAGATTGCGGACGGAAACTTTAACGACAAGGGCGACGGTTACGAGATTGCGGCGAATTTGCCGAATATGGTATGCGGCGCGATAACCGATATACACGGCGACAACAAGCTCGGTTTTGCGCCGAGCGAAGCCGACGACAATTTGCGCGCGGGCGAAGCGTACTACTGCAATTACGGCTCAACGTGGCGAAGCGACGCCGGCTGTGTCCCGTTTTTCGGGGGCTATTATGGCTTTGGCGCGGATGCGGGCGCGTTCCAGCTGAGTTGCCTTTGTTCGGCGTCGAATGCGTTTCCGAGTATCGGCGCGCGCCTTTGCTTTTGTGGAAAGGACGAGTGAGCCGACAAACTGGGTACGAATTGGCGACAGCTAAAAGCGATCGAAGCGAAGAACAAGCAGCGCATACTTGCAGTTTGCCCGGACGTGAACGACGAGAGCGGCATCTACATATTAACGCGCTACGAGAGCGGCTTCAAATACGCATACGTCGGGCAAGCGAAGCGTTTACTGACGCGGCTCGCGCAACATTTGAACGGCTATCAGCACATAGACCTTTCGATTAAAAAGCACGGACTGTATAGCGATACGAACCCGACCGGGTGGCAAATCGAATACGCTAATTGCCCCGAAGAGCAGCTCGACAATAACGAGCGGTTGCTGATAAGTGACTACGCAAATCGGGGCTATCAGCTCCGCAACAAGACAGCCGGAGGGCAAGACAGTGGCAAGTTCGGAATAGCGGACAACCGCCCCGCGAAAGGCTACCACGACGGCTTGCAACAAGGCTACAAAAACGCAATAAAGGAAATCAAGCATTTATTCGACTTGTACCTTACGGCGGTTATAACAGCAAATAAACCCACCAAAAGGCACGAAAACGCCTTACAAAAATTTTATCAAATAATCAATCAAGGAGATAATAACAATGCCTAATTGGAGCGAGGGTGTCCTCAAAATAAGAGGAACGAAAGAACAAATCGAAAACTTTATACGCAACGGAATAGCGTATGAAGATCACAAATTCAATCTCGGCACAGATAAACAAGGTAATCGCGGGTTGATAGAAACGAGCGTGCCGCGCGATTGTCCGATCGAGATTGGCGAGGACGAAATCACCGTCAAGAACACAATAGACTTATATATCAAAGACACGCGCCGAATGTTCATAAATAGCAAAGATATTTACACTTATTACCGAAACAGCAAAGAAGAAAATAAATTCATAATTTGCATTGACGTTCGGCAAGCGTGGGGAATAATTGCGGGAAACTTGCAAGAAATATCGAAGAAGTACGGGGTTGACTTCAAGATTTTTGCAACCGAACAAGGAATGGAATTTTGCCAAGACGTAGAGATCGTGAATGGGGAAATCGTGACAAACAACGATATAACCTTTGACGACTTCCAATGGAAAGCTCCCGATCCAAGAATAGGGGGCTAACAAGAAATGACCACCGAACAATTAAAGCAAGCCCTTGACGTATGCAGCGAACACGAAGCGTGTGAGAGATGCCCGGCGCGTGAATACTGCGGCGATTTGGGAATAGTGACCGGCGAAGCGTTAAACGTAATCGAGCAGCTCGAAGCGGAAAAAGATGCTCTTATGGGTGAGCTTGATATGCGACAAGACGCGCAAGCGACGGGCAAAGCTGTAATAAAAGAAATCGACGAATGGCTCGCCAAAACGGGCGAAGAAGAAGCAAGGCAAGCAGGCGCGATGCCTAACGACTACGGGTGCAAACACCTCGACGATCCAAATTGGAAGAAGTGGTGGTGCGGCGATTGCGGCGACTATTGCAAACGGTGCGGGTGTAGAGGTCCGAAAGGAATATTTTAACCATGAGAGATATTTTATTTCGCGGTAAAGACAAGGACGACGGCAAGTGGTACGAGGGAGCTTATAGGCAGTACGACGACACAACATACTGCTTCAAAGAGGACTGCGACCGCCACCCCGAAAACACGCATCACACGATCGTTTTTTCGCGTATGACTGATTGGGGCTTACCGAACCGACACTTGCAAGCCGAAGTTATACCCGAAACGGTCGGGCAATATACGGGCTTGCAAGACAAGAACGGAAAAAGGGTATTCGAGGGCGATATTGTGCAGTTTGAGGACGATACGCCCGGACAGTACGAATACCACGACGACATATTTATGAACGTAGGGGTTGTCGAGTACAACAATGGTCGGTTTTATTTTACTAACCGCGTTTCCGTAGAAATGGACGACATAATCTACGAAAACATAGCGGACTGCACAGTTATCGGGAATATTCACGACAACCCCGAGCTATTAGAGAACGGCAACGAGTGAGTGCTATGAAACGATACCTATATTGGAGCGGCGGCAAGGACAGCTCGGCAAGTATAGCTATATGCCACGAAAACGGAATACAGCTTGACGGTATAGTTTTTTGCGAGGTTATGTTTGACAACGCGCGGAACATAAGCGGCGAGAACCCGAAGCATATCGAATGGGTTTACAATACCGCGATACCGAAAATCGAAAGAATGGACTACAAGATACTCATAATACGATCCGAAAAAGACTATTTGCAACTGTTCAATTCAAGAATAGGTGTCCAATCGAAGGGGGCAGGCAAAAAGCACGGGTGGCTACTTGGTGGTATGTGTATGGCAAACGACCGCCTAAAAATGCAACCGATACGCGAACTGAAAAAGAGCATCGGCGAACATGAACAAATAATCGGAATAGCTGCTGACGAGCCGGGTCGCCTCGCTCGATTAAAACCAAACTGCCGGAGTGTTCTCGCCGAGTATGGCATTGAAGAGAGCGCGACATTTGGAATTTGCAAACGATATGGTTTGCTTTCGCCGATATACGAAACGCGTTCGCGCGGCGGGTGTTGGTTTTGCCCTAATTGTTCGGTAAAAGAATTTGCGGCATTCAAAAATCAATATCCCGAGCTATGGTCGGAGCTTGAAAAGCTGTCGCACGATAAGGAAATTGTAAGTCAAGGCTTCAAGTATGGTCGCACGTTCGACAGTGTGAATCACGAAATTGACTTGATCAATAACCAAATAAGCATATTCGATATTATATGGAGCAAACAATGAACCAAATCAGCTTTTTTGACGGTACGCAACCGTTCCGCAACAATAAGCCGATACGCCTTATAGAGCTATTCGCCGGGTACGGAAGCCAAGCGCTCGCGCTGAAATATCTCGGCGTGCCGTTCGAGCATTACCGCATAAGCGAGTGGGCGACGAAATCTATACAAGCTTACAAAGACATACACGCCGCAGACGATCACGCGGACTACTCGCACGGCTTAACGTCCGACGAGATAAAGGCATGGCTTTTAGACAAAATATCAATCGATTACAACAAACCGGCGAGCGAAGCCCAAATTAACCGCTTCGGAAAAAGAAAAGCGCGGACGCTATATAACGCTATGCAGGCGACGCATAATATTGGCAGCATAACGCAAGCCGTAGCAAGCGACCTTGCAATCGAGCGCACCGACGAATTCCTTTACATAATGACGTACTCGTTTCCGTGCCAAGACTTAAGCCCGGCTGGGAACGGCGCCGGAATGAGTAAGGGGAGCGGAACGCGCAGCGGACTATTATGGGAGGTTGAAAGGCTTTTAAGCGAATGCCGCGAGCTGCCGCAAGTGCTACTTATGGAGAACGTACCGCAAGTTATAGGCAGTAAGGCGATAGCCGACTTTGTAAAGTGGCGCGGTTTTCTCGAACAGTTGGGATACAAGAACTATCACCGGATAATGAACGCAAAGGACTACGGCATACCGCAAAACCGAAACCGTTGCTTTATGGTAAGCATACTCGGCGACTACTATTATACCTTTCCGACGACGCGCAAATTAAAATATCTATTGAAAGATTTTCTCGATCGGCACGTTGACGAAAAGTATTACCTTTCCGATGCTACGATAGAAATGTTTGAAAAGCACACAGCAGAGCAGCAAGCGAAAGGTAACGGCTTTAAGTTCGAACCCACTACGGGGGGGGGTATGCTAAAACAATCAGCACCCGAGCCGGTGGAAGAACGGACGACAATTTTATTATCGAGCAACGGAACGAAGCTCGAACGGACGACGACGGTCGCGGCAACGATTTGTGCGAGGGACCGCAAAGGCTTCGGAAACCAAGCAATGAACGCGGTCGTGGAAACGCGGGGGGGGGCAGCTTCGGAATAACGGTCGGGAAATCGGCGGCGTTCCAAAGAGGTCCGCTCCCGGGCATAAGCCGCACGATTGACACAAACGGAACAAATGGGGTGATAATATGCACGAACCAAAATGCCAACAAATAGGAAAATTGCAAGGCGAGCGGTGGGAACGAATGCACGATTTGTGCCGCCGGGTATATTCGCCGAACGGATTGTCGCCAACAATACCGACAATGGGCGGCGGACACCAAGACCCAAAGATTATCGTACCCGAAGCCACAAAAAGGGCTACGATATAGCCACTTACGGCGACAGTATAAACACAGCATTTCTGAACAGCAAGACGCGACGCGGACGCGTCGGACACTGCGTAGCTCAAACACTCACAACGAGCGACGCGCAACAAGTGGTGGTTGAACCTATGGCACAAAGCAGACAAAACAGCGCAGACGACGAATTAGACAGCTACCGCTTCTACCATCAAGCGATCGAAACCTTGCAAGAGAACGACTGCGAGCCGGGCGATACGATAGACGCATACAACAAACGCGTGAATAAAGACGGCGTAAGCCCGGCGATTACTACGCGCCCCGACGGTTTCAAGACTGCTATACTGCCCGTCGTTACAGACAACGAAGAAAATGTGGTGTGGAATAACGATTTAGGCTGTTTTGTGGACGCGAGGACGGGCGAAATGATAGTGGGCGTTCACGAACGACCCAAACCGCAAAAGCCGAATTGCCGAATACGCAAGCTCACACCGCGCGAATGCTTCCGGCTAATGGGCGTCAAGCGCGAGGACTACGAGGCGGCGGCAAAGCATCAATCGCCGTCAAGCCAATACCACCTTGCGGGCGATAGCATAGTAACAGCTTGCCTTATGGCGATACTCGGCGAGCTTTTGACAATAGACTACAACACCAAAATTACAGAGTTGACGGAGGGATTACTCGATGCTGACGAAACGAATTCGTAAACAAATAGAATGGCATTTCAAAAACTACCAAGCGGACGCGGCGCTATACGAGGACCGAGTGCGCGATATAGTAGACGCGGGACTGACAGCCAATTATAGCGGCGTAGGCGGCGGGGGTGGCAACATAAGCAACCCGACCGAAAGTAAAGGGCTTCGGCTGTTGGAGCTTGACACGGAGCGAACGTGGGCGACGGTTGTCCGTAATACCTTTATAGCTTTTCAATTCGAGCCGGAGCATAAAGTTATGGTCGAGCTGTACATAAAAGGGCGACCGCTCAAAGAGTTATTGTGCGACGGACTATGGGAAACGACATTCTACCGTTGGCGCGACCGTTGGCTTGAGTACGCGCTAAAATGGGCGCGGAAATTCAATCTTTTATGAGTTACACACAAAGGCTGCGTGTAAATAGCCGATTTTATATGCTATAATAGTAGCATTGAATATTTCAAGTAAAACCTCGCCACGAGTATATGGGGCGGGGTTTTGCGTTTGTAGGAAGCGCCATGCAAATTATTAACAAGGCAACAGACGAGCTGAAGCCGTACAAGCGCAATCCGCGCAAGAACGACGGAGCGGTCGACGCGGTCGCAGCGAGCATAAAAGAGTTCGGCTTCAAAGTTCCAATCGTGATAGACGCGGGCGGCGAAATCATAGCCGGACACACGCGGTTCAAAGCCGCGAAGAAGCTCGGGCTTAAAGAGGTGCCGTGCATAATAGCGGACGATCTAACGCCCGACCAAATCAAGGCGTTTAGGCTTGCGGACAACAAAACCGCCGAGCTTTCCGATTGGGATTTCGAGCTGTTGCAGTTAGAATTGAGCGACATACAGCTCGATATGACCGACTTCGGCTTCGATACCACGCTACCCGGCGAAGCCTACGAAGATAATTACGAACCCGAACCGCCCGAAGAGCCGAAAGCGAAGCTCGGCGATATGTACAAGCTCGGCGCACATACGCTGCTATGCGGAGATGCAACAAGCGCATTGAGCTATACAAATCTCGGGGGGGGGCGCTCTTTGACCTTTTGTTGACCGACCCGCCGTATAACGTAGATTACGAGGGCAAAACGAAAGACAAGCTGAAAATCGAGAACGACAAAAAGGACGACGCGTCGTTTTTCGAGTTTTTGAGTGACGCGTTCCGAAACGCCGCCGAAGCATTAAAGCCGGGCGGCGTTTGGTATATATTCCACGCCGACAGCGAGGGCGAAAACTTCCGCAAGGCGGCGCGCGAACAGTTGGGCAAAGTAAGACAATGCCTTGTATGGAATAAGAACACCATAGTTATGGGTCGGCAAGACTACCAATGGAAACACGAGCCTTGCTTGTACGGTTGGAAAGACGGCGCGGCTCATTACTTCATAGACGACCGAACGCAAGCGACGGTGTACGAGGACAAAGGCATCAATCTAAAAAAGCTCAAGAAAGACGAAGCAATCAAGCTCTTGCAAGACATATTCTCGGACAAACAAAGCACGTCCGTTATTAACGAGGACAAACCCGCGCGGAACGCCGAACACCCTACAATGAAGCCCGTTAAACTGCTTGCAAGATTGATAAGAAACAGCGCCCGACCGGGCGAGAGCGTACTCGATCCGTTCGGCGGCAGCGGAAGCGTGTTGATAGCTTGCGAGCAGCTCGGGCGAGTTTGCTACACAATGGAGCTTGACCCGCGCTACTGCGACGTAATAATCGACCGGTGGGAGAAGCTGACCGGTCAAAAGGCGGTAAAGATACAATGATAGAAAAAGTGAACCCGAGCCACCCCGACAAGATAGCCGACCGCATAGCGGGCGCGCTCGTCGATATGGCGTACATGAAAGACCGAAACCCGAAGATAGCGGTCGAGGTTCTAATCGGACACGGCAAAGCCCACATAATAGCCGAAAGCTCGGTGGTGCTGCGCACGGACGACATAAACAAGGCGGTGTGGCGAATAGCGGGAACAATCGCGGTCGACTATGTAAGACATAACCAAGACGCGGCGCTTGCCGAAAATCAGCGCTGTGAGCTACGCTGTGGCGATAACGGAATATTCAAGGGAATTCCGCTAACGGAAGAAGAACACCGCGCGTCTTGGCTTGCAAGAGCCTTATACGACGAATATCAGAGCGACGGCAAGTACATAGTAGACGGCGACAAAATAATCGTATGCCAAAGCCGTGCGAACACGAACGAGCTGCGGCAAAATCTCGCCAAAGGCGGCGGCGGTAAAATCATAGTAAACCCGCTCGGAGATTGGCTCGGCGGTTTGAATGTAGACACGGGAGCAACCAACCGAAAGCTCGGCAGCGATATGGGGCATTCGGTAACGGGCGGCGGCTTACACGGCAAAGACCTATCGAAAGCCGACGTCAGCGTGAATATATACGCATTCCTTAAAGCACAAGAAACGGGGCGACCCGTAGAGCTGTCGTGCGCGATAGGTGATACAACAATAGACGGAAAGCCCTACGCCGAAATCGTAGAGATAGCGAGAAGCTACATAAACGATATCGGCGGCTTTGAGAAGTTTGCCGAGTGGGGGCTGTTCTAATGGGAGGGACCAATGGCAAACGAGAAAAATCTAAAACGCTTCGGCAAGGAGAAACCCGCGCCAAGCCGTGAGGAAGCTGTGAAGAACGGACGCAAGGGCGGCAAGGCGAGTGGCGAAGCGAGAGCGCAAGCAAAGACTTCGCGTGAGATAGTGGAGATGCTCGACAATCTCGCAGTAAAGGACGGCAACAACGAGATTATGGCGGCGCTCGGTATACCCGAAGATATGCGAACGCGTCAAACGCTCCGACTGCTTCAGCTACTGAAAAAAGCCGAGAACGGCGACGCGCAAGCCAACAAGCTGCTAATCGAGATACGCGGCGAGGCGGCGGCTTCCACCGTAAACTTGGAGATTAAGGACGAGCAGCGCGCGGCATACGACCGAGCGGCGGCGGCTATCAAAGGGGCGAAGAAGAAATGACATTCGACCAAGTGATATGGACGGAGAAAATGCGGGCGATATTCGCGGACGACGCGCCGGTCATTCACTTGTGCGGAGCTATGGGAACGAGTAAGACGCTCGTCGGCGGTTTGACATTCTTCGATCGAGTAATGAACGCGCCCGCAAACGTCAACCAATTTGCGATTATAGGCGTGTCGAGCGTACTCGCCAAGCGTAACTTCGTAGACAAAGCCGACAGCTTGTACAACATACACAGAGGGCTGTGCAGCGAGTACAGCGACGGCAACAAGGACGCTGCCGGTTCGCACTTTTGCATCTACGGCAAGTACGGCAAGAAAATAGTGTACATAGCCGGAGCGGACAACAAAGCGAGCTATCAGAACATACTGTCGCTTGACTTGGGCGGCATATTGCTTGACGAGCTGTCGGCGCTACACCCAGACGTTATACGCGAGGCATACGGACGCGTTCAGCGTTTGGCATATCCCGGTTGGCTGATAACCACGACCAACGGCGGCAACCCTACGCAAGAGTTCTACACCGAGCTTGTAAACCACGCGACGGTTATGTTCCGCGACACCGTGCCGAAGATCGAGCTTGACGAAATGGTGGAGGACCGCCCGAGCGAACACTATTACCATTTCAACCTACAAGACGACTGCCCGCACAAGACACCCGAGCAAACGGCGCGGCTTGTCAACAGCTACCCGGTCGGGAGCTTCTACCACTATTCGAAGATACTCGGCTGTCGCGGCTACGCGGAGGGCGCGCTGTATGCGAAGCTACTCGGCGGCGTGCAGCTTGTAAACTTTGCCGACCTAAACCTTAACGCCTTTGAAGAAGTGGTCGCAACGGTCGATGTCGGCGCGAGCGTAAACGGCGAGGACGACAGCAAATCGCACACGATCGTTGCGCTTGGCGGCTATACGAAGCAATACCACCGCGTCGTGGCGATAGCTTCCAAGAAGATAAACAGCATCGAACACCGCGACATTATCACCGAAGCCGAAGCGTGGCTGTATAGCTATTGGCTCAAATTCTACGGCAAGTTCAAAACGATACTGATAGACAAAGCCGACTACAAGCTCGTTAGCACTTGGCAAAATCATAGCCGTTGGCGCGGCAAGGTGAGCGTTCTCGGCTGCGTAAAGACCGATAAATGGCTTTGCCCCGACTTGCCGACAAGGGCTTCGATTAAGTGTCAGCTTATGATGCAAAGCAAGCAATACCCGACAAGCCGCATCGTATGGTGCGACGAGCAAATGCTCAAAGCGCACCGCCAAATTTTAGAGGACAAGGACGGTTCGGAATTAGACCAAGCCGACGTGTGGCAAGACTACGCCGATTGCTTCTCGTATCTCATTTTGTGGCGGTTAGCAAAGATACTCGCGGACGCCACCCGCCGCCCGCAAAACAAAATACAATTCTATTAGGAGGCCCACATGGCAAAACGAAAACAGCCGCAGCCGTTCAGACTGTCGGCGGCAGCAACCAAGAAGCTCAACAAATACCTTGCGGAGATACGCAAGGGCATAGTCAACGTATGCGAGATGCACACGCACGACAGCAACCCGTCCATTAAGCAAGGCGATTTTGAAGAGCTGTACATAGACAAGACGCTCGGGCAAACAGCGGCAGCAATCTCGGTGTCATTGCATTCTATGGTCGACGGCTTGGCAGCCCAAAAGGAAGCCGAAGCCGCAAATCTCAATCACGGCAATATCATACCCGGAAAGGGAACGGAGGACATAACATGAAAGAATTTACCAAAGGCGCGCTTGTAACGGTGGTCGAAGATAACGACCGCAGAATAGCGGACTATAAGGCGAACGGTTGGAAAGAGCGACCGCTCACGCCGAAGCCGCAAGACGACGCAGACAAGCGCATCGACGCAGCTATGCAAGAGGCGAGCGACAGCGAAAGCAAGAGCGATGCCAAAGGCAAGGGCAAGAAAGACAAGAGCAAAAAGACCGCGCCCGACAAAAAGGTGAACGACGCGGTGGAAGCCACGAAGAACGCCGCCGAAGAAAGCGAAGCGGTAGACGACGGACTGCTCACGAACGCAAGCGAGGGTGAAGCAAATGGCTAATGTGCGAAGCGATAGCCGAATTTGCATACAAGACCCGACCGGCAAAATGCGGACGGTTATATGCGAAGAGGACTACGAACGCGGCGGCTATAAGAAGCGCGGGTGGACGGTAGTCAAGGAAGATTGGACGAAAGACCGCGTCATTAAGCCGCCCGTCGACTACACCGCCGAAATGGAATTGCGGAAGCTCGGCAACGGCGCGACATAAGAGAGGACTACACCAATGGGCGAAATCAAAAACCCCTACCAAATGAACCTTATCGAAGCGAACAAAACCAAGCTGTACAATCAAGGGGCATTTTGGGCGTTCAATACGGCGAAATACCGAGCGCTGCTGTCAAACGACCCGACCGTTATCAAACACTTTTACAAGGTCGAGGCGGCGCGGTTCTTTGCCGATGCGTACAAGATAGCCGAGATTAAACGCTCGTTCTACTACGGCGACGACTTCGTGGAAAATGCCGAAGAGTTCTTCGGAATTATACCAATGATATGCGAGAGCATCGCGAAGCTCGTATGCGGTTCGGGTTACGATTTCGACGAAACTGTGCCGCCCGAGATAAAGAACCGATTGCAGCCGATACTCGAAGAAAACGAGTTCGACACGGCGGTTTTGAAAGCGAGCCTTATCGAAACGCTCGGCATCGGCGACGCGGCGTGGCATATACACTTTGACCCCGAAATATCGAACCTACCGATAATCGAGCTTGTACCCGCAGAGCGGCTTGTGATAAAACGCAAGTATAACCGCATTGTGGAATACACGGTCAAGCAGCAAGTGTTTCTCAACGGCGAGCCGCAAGACTTCGAACTGCACACCATATACACACGCCGCAAAAAGGCAGTCAAACGCGAGGGCGTTACACGCTACGAGGACGACGGAATACTTCAGCGACACCGCATATTCAACGGCTCAAAGTTTTGCGATAGAAACAAAGAGCTGAAAAAGCGAGTGTTCGACGCCTACGGCATCGAAGAGAAGCAAGTGCTGCCGCTCGTAGACTTTCCGATCGTCTACTTGCCGAACAACTTAAACAACACGCAAGGCGCGAGCGTTTACGGCAACGCGCGACCCTACGGCGTGGTTTTCGGTTTGGAGAGCGTATCGAGCGCGCTCGACGAGATACTGTCGAATTGCGTAGACACGGTACGCAAATCATTTCCGTATTTGCTCATAGACGAGCAAATGATACCGTCGAATATCGAGGGCGACAAAGACAAGGGAGCATTCAGCACCCGCCGCCATTCGTTCCTTTTGCCGAAGAACGCGAAAGAAGCCGAAAAGCTACTGCAGCAAATACAAGCAAAGCTCAACACGACCGAGTTCGTGGAAAGCGCGAAATTCCAAATCAATATCGCGCTCAACAAAACCGGCATAAACGCGGCGACGCTTGGCTTGCAGCTTTCCGGACACGTCGAAGCGGAGGGAACGCAAAACGCCAAAGAACGCAACAGCATTCGGACGCGTAACTCGTTCGCCAAAGATTACGAGCGGTATTTGACAAAGCTATTTGCCGTACTGCTTCAATACGAAGATTTTATCAACGGCAACACAACCGCGACCGATAGGGCAACCGGCAAAAGCGCGATCGTCGCCGAAGAATATCACGGCATAAAAGCGGCGTTCCGCAAGTACATAGTGGACACGCCGGAAGAGGTCGCAACAGTTCTCGCACGCAAAGTTCAAGCCAACATTATGAGCGTATTCGCGGCAGTTCGTGAACAGCACCCCGATTGGGACGAAGAAGCGATATACAAGGAAGCAAACCTTATATACGCCGAGAAGAGCAACGAGCTGATACAAGTAGTAGACCCCGCGAAGCCGCCCGATAAAAGCGCGGTCGTAACACCGTCGCCCAAAGACAACCCCGACGGCGACGACGAGGGCGCACAAAAGGACTTGCAAGACAAGGACAACCCCGACGGCGAGCAAACACTCGCCGAATAAACAAAACGCCGTGTGTCGCAATATACGGCGTTTAGCAACGGTATTCAGCCGCAAGGTTAGATATACAAAAAAATAGTCACCCAGACGTTAACGGAGGAACAAACACAATGGACGGACAAGAAGTTCAGAAACCCAACGAGGGAGAACAAATCACCACACCGGGCGCAGCGCAGCCGGAGAGCAAACCGCAAGCGGAACAGCCACAAGCTGAAGCACAACCGCAAGCGGAGAGCCAACAGCAAACACCGCCGCCCGCCGCTACGGACGATCCCACCGCAGCACAAACGGACACGACGAAACAAGGCGAAGAGGAACCGGCAAAAGAACCGGCGCGGGAAATGACAGCGGAGCAATACGAAGCCTACAATGCAACGCTCCGGCGCGTTTCAAAGACCGCAAAGGCGAGCTTGCCCGACCGATACAACGCCTTTGAGGACACCACAATCAAGACGCTTGTCAAACAGCAAGTAATGCAAGGCATAACGCCGAACGTCAAAGAGCTTGCGGCAAGCGTGGTAACGCGGCTGTCCCACAAAGACGAACCGCCTACGCCGCCGCCGAGTTCGGAAACCCAAGCAAAGACGGAAACCGCCGACGAGGTAACGAGCCTTAAAGTGGAAAACGCTTTGCTTAAAGCCGGTATAAACGCCGAGCGCATCGAAGCGGCAACAAAGCTATTTATGGCAGAGGGCGCGTCCATAGACAAGGTCGCGGACTTCGTCGCCAAATACCCCGAATGGCAAGCATCGCAAGAGGGGCGAATTACATTCGGCAAGACACCACCCCTCGCGGGCAAAACAGCACCGAACCCCGAAAGCCCGCCCGTAATGAATGACTTTGAAAAAAGGGTCGCCGAGTTACGGAAAGCAAGGGGGTACGACACCTAAAATTTTTTCATAAAGGAGAACAACAATTATGGCAATCACATTGGGTGATGCGTTCCAAAATTGGAACAAGGACAGCAACCTCCCCACGGCGGGAGCAACCGTTGACGGCGGCGTAATCGATATGCTCGAGCCGAATTTGTTTCGCGATAAGGTAATGATACCGGGCGTAACTTATGCGACCGACGTCGAGAGCCTTATGGTCGACAACCAATTCGCGGTTGCGTTCATTCGCAAGCTCGACAAAATCAAGGTCAATATGTGCAAGGCTACGGACGACGAAGCGTTCCGCGTCGTGCCTACTTCGAGCGACGGCAAGTTTATCGAGGTCAAGTGCAACGACGTACTGAAAGTTGCGGAAGTTGTCTACGAGCCTATCGACAAGGCGCGCGTAAGCGGCAAGACCGCCGACAAGGTGCAGCTCGCGTCCGAGAGCTACGACGAGGTTAAAGAGCTTCGTTATCTTTCGTACCTTATCAACGGCGGCGGTTCGCCCGATCCGACCGATGTCGGCGCGCCCGCTTCGGCGAATACGGAGCGCTGCACGAAAACGACCGTGATCGATAACATAATCGATGACCGCAAAGTTATTCGCAAAGCCGGAGCCGAGCCGGACACGCTGCTTATAAGCGACGACACCGACGCTGTATTCCTTAAGCATTTGAACGAAAGGACATACTTCTCGGCGGCAAGTGCGACCGAAACCTCGGCGCTCGGGCAAGTGTATATCGGTACGCTGTTCAGCGGCAAGGTTAAGATATTCACGTCGAACGCGCTCGGACAAGACAACAGCGCACTTGTCGGACTTTCCGAAACTGCACCCACCGACGCCGCCAAAAAGGAAGCGTGGGAAAAAGAAAAGGCTTTGTGGGATTGGAGCAATATCGAGTATATTCTCTACGACCACAAGACGCTATGCATAATCAACGTGGCGCGCTTTATCGGGCTTGTACCGTATGACGCTATTATTCACAATAGCACGCTCATATCGATACTGACCGTTTGCGGCGGGCGTATTCGCAACACGCAAAAGGCAATCGCCAAGAAGTTCGTCGAAGCTCCGGTGAGCGGCGGCGGTAACGGCTAAACTACACGACGGAAACAACGGGAGCGGGGCATACTCGCTCCCTTTGATTTCGTTACACCACAATTCGGAGGTAATAATGGAACACAGCGCAGACAATAGAATGAGCCGCTTATGCGGTAGAGCTATGTCGGTGGCGGCGAGCGCACGCGAGAGCTTGGAATACGTTTTGGAAGAAATGGAATACATAGCCGAAGCGAACCCCGAGCGCGAGGACATAAAGGCTTGCGTCGACGAAATCAAGACCAAGTGCAAGGCGAGCGAGAGCGAGAATTGGGCGGCGGCTAACAAGTGGAGCGAACACTTCGACGGCATAAGCACCGACAGCGGCGACGCGGACGACAACAACGACAGCGACGCGGACAACGACTAACACGGGAGGTGCGGTGCGATGCCGAGTAGAATAAAAACGATTTGGAAGAATATGCGGCAACGGTGCTATAACCTAAATTTCAAATACTACCGCAACTACGGCGGGCGCGGTATAACGATTTGCGACGAATGGCAAGATTTTTACGCATTCGAGCAATGGGCATACGCGAACGGTTACAGCGACGATTTGACTATCGACCGCATAGACACGAACGGAAACTATGAGCCGAGCAACTGCCGATGGGCGACAATGAAAGTTCAAGCCAACAATAAGCGCAACAACCGCCTTATAACGCATAACGGCAAAACGCAAACCGAGAGCCAATGGGCGGACGAGCTTGGAATTAGCTATGCGACTATGCGAAATCGGCTACATAAAGGTTTGCCGATAGATAGAGTTTTCGAAGATAAAGATTTGCGCACAACGGACAAAATCACATATAAAGGCAAGACGCAAACGGTTACGGAGTGGGCGCGAGAAACGGGAGTACCCCGAAAGAATATATCGCGTCGGCTTGCGAGAGGGTGGTCGCTCGATAAAGTATTTTCGTTGAAAAACTTTAATTATAAAACGGCGATTAATTAGGAGGACACGCAATGGCGAAGCTGGTAAGCGTTTCGTATGGTCACGGCTCGCCAAGCGGCAAGCTATACGATTACGAAACCGATAAAGAATACAGAGCGGGCGACGTTATAGTTGTACCCGTAGAACACTACAAAAGCCACAAGCTATATAATACACTTGCGATTGTTCAAACGACGACAAAAGAAGATACGGGAGGTTGGAAAGCAAGAGCAGACTTTTTGACCGACCCAAACAACGATATTAAACCGAAGAATGTCGGACAAAGGCTCGAAATCGCCCGACAGCAAGGACTTGACGTACACAATCAACGTCAAGTTACCGTTCGCACATTGCCCGGATATAAAGGGCGCGAGAGTAACGAAAAGTGGTCGAGCGGCAGTCGCCTAATATCACGAGAGGAGTAAAGACCTATGTATACCAATATAGACAACAGCAATCTCATAATACCGTTTTACGATGAGATACCGAGCAATGCGCAATATCCGTGCGATACGGAGCGGCTACGTTACGACAAGAGCGACCACCGCTATTATTTGACCGATGCCGCGCTCGAATACTACGGCGTGTTGTGCGACGCGCAAGAAGCAAAGCGGTTGATACGCACGGCAACCGACCACGTTTACAGCTACATAGCAATAATGGCATTGACGAAATACAACCTTATGTGCTATCGACTTGCAAAAAGCCTTTTCGGGCGCGTGAAAACACCGAGAGAGGGGCGGCTCGAATTAGAGCGTATGCTCGTAAAGCAAGCCGAGTATATCAACGATTTCGGCGACGCGAAACGCGCACCGAAAATGATCGTGAACAGTGAGAGCGGACGCTTGCGCGATAACGACGTGGATATGTCGTCGGGATATTGGCTTCACGATGAGGTGCTTATTTGGCTTCGGACAAATTACCTTACCGACCCGAACGCGACCGGCGAATACCGTATGGACTTGTCGGCGTATTAGGAGGGACCAATGGCGCAAAATTTTGAATATCCTATGTTTTCGCCGCACGAGCCGGCGCGGTTGTATAAGCGGCTTACGAACGATATGCCGGTCGAGATAAAGAACGGCGACACGATAACCGTGCAAGATAACCGCTACGCTTGCGTGGGTAGTTTTCGGTGGATAGAGGAAACAGCGAAGCAAGACACGGACGAGCAACCGCTCGACGGTCTTATCGTGCCTAATTCGTATGTAACGATACGGACGAATTCGCTCAAAAAGTTTGACGACGGCGACGTTATAAAAATAACGGGCGATACGCCGCTTGCGGGGTTTTGGCTCATAATAGACGGTAAGACTACCGACTACATTTACACACCGAAGCAGATACAAACCTTTCAGCATTTGCCGATTTCGAGCGCGGGACTGTAACGATGCAAGAATACAACCGAAATATACACATACGCGACTTGTTTATGAACGCGCAGCTTGCGAATGTATTTCCGCAGTTCGATGCGGGCGAGAAATTGCAAAACGTGTATTCGCAAGCCAAGACCGAGGAGCGCGTGAAAAAATACCTTGTCGCGGCGTTAAACGGCAAAATTACACCCGAGGGCGATATTGCGGTAAATGGCAAACAAGCGGCGGTTTTGGCGCGTGTGCGTACCTTGCAAGCCATAATCGAGAGCTTTATAAACAATACTCCGAAAATCGTGCAAGCGTTACGCAAGAATACGCCGTTATACTTGCCGTATGCTACGCTGAAACAGCTCGAAAACACAAAAAGCACCGCCGCCAAGATAAAGGCGATGCGCGCGGTTATGGATAACTTTCAATACAACAGCGATATGAACGCGCTCAACAGCGTGAAGAACGAAAAGCCCGAGCAGTTCGCCAAGAACAAACGCGCGTGGGAACGAAAGGTCGGATATAGGAGGCTCAAAAGAGTATGAATAAAATACGCATAACAGCCGATGCGGTGCTTGCGATAATTCGCGGCATATTCGAGGACGAGGACGTGGACGTTATTATCGACGATACGGACGCGCCCGAAACGTGGCGCGGCAAGAAAATATCCGAGATACTAAATATCGAATACTTTACATTCAAACACCGCGCAAAACCTACGCAAGACGTGATCAAGGAAATACTCGCGGAAAAAGGACAAGTAAACGAGTTGGCGGCACTGAACTGCGCTTTTTGCGGTTTGGCGGTGGATAATATCGAGCGGCTATTCTCGAAAGACGTTGACACGGTAGTTTTGCAAGCGTCGCTCGGGTACTACATACAGACGAGCAAAATCAAGCTGCTTGAATATCTTATCGAGGACAGCAACATTGCCGTATGCGGTTTGCGTATACCCGTGAAGTTCGGCAAGGAAACGCGCCGCGCCGTTGTATTTTTCGACCGCCCGAACATAGGCGACATAATGACCGCCGCACCGTTCGGCGAAGTGGCAAACGTGGACGTGGACGTTGCGGTTTTGCTTTATCCCGACGTAGCAAGCTACAGCGACTACACCGTAAATATCGGTTTTACCGATAACGGCGAATACAAGAGCGCGGACGTTCCGCTCACAAGTTTTTCGCTTGCAAGCGTGATGACGCAAGATGCCGTGCCGGGCATAACGCACCGCGAAACGGTGGGCGAGATAAACCTTTCACGCGCAACATCGTTTGTTTTGGTATTCGACGGCTTCAACAATGCGTTCGTGAATTACCTAACAGCCAAATCGTTTGCGCCGGGCGGCGTAGACAACAACCAACCGTTTACGGTTAAGGTAACGCGCGGCGAAAACACCTACACGCACGAGATGATCGTTAAAGACCACAAAATAACCGTAAACGCGGACACGGGAAACGAAACGCACACGGTAACTTTCGTAAAGCGAGGCAAGAAAAATGGCGTTGCATAATTTGAAAATTATCGTATACGACGGCGGTAAGATGAAAGGCGGCTTGTTCGGCTCGGACGATAGCAAGGACGGCGGCGGCAAAAAGAAAAAGGATAAATCGCTTTTGTATAAAGTGCTGAACTACAACAGCACAATAAAAGACAAGATGAAGCAAGCCGTTTCGCCGACTACATTTTTTGCCATACAAGCGGGTGTAAATTTGGCGGTACAGACGGGGCGCGAAGCGATAAATTATTTCGTCAGCGACATAGGACGGTCGAGCGGCGACAGCAACTATCAAGCGATAGTAAACCGCAAGATTGAAAAGGTTACGGACGTTTTGAGTATAGGACAAGGCGCACTCGGCGGCGCGGCGGCTGGCGCAGCTTTCGGCGGCATCGGCGCGGCGGTCGGTGCTGTCGTCGGCGCGGCATCATCGGGCATAAGTTTAGCGTTTAAGTATGCCGAACGCGAAAGAGCATACGCACACGAAATGTTCGAGCAAAGCAATTCGCAAGCCTATCAGCTTGCAAGAGCCAACTATTCGGCACTGACCGGGAGGGTAAGATAAATGTATTATTGGCGCGTTTTTCTATGGCAAAGCGGACACAAAAGCACGGAATACACCGCCTATTTGACCGCGCCGATTTTCATAGAGGACCGGCTCGACGAAACGCTTGACACGGGCGAAATCGTATTAAAGTCTATGCCGATTGAAACAAAAACGGCGTTCCCGCCGAAAACGAAAATACGTTTAGAGCGGTATTTGACCGAAAACTATACCGACGTGCCGAAAACGTGGGATATGGTAGTAGACCACGACGACGTGGAGGAATACGAGGGGTGCGCCGATATTTGCACGCACCGCATATCGCTCATCGAAGCATCGGTCATAGCGCAAGGTATGCACGTTGACAATATCGCGCTCACATACGAGTTGCAAGACGTTACGTTAAATTATAAGACCACGCAAAATAACGACGAAAAGGTGCAAGCAACAACAAGCCCGCCGCAAGGCTACGACAGCGCGATACGGCAATCGGACAATTTTTATTATGTGTTGAACGGAAGCGGTGGAGGTAATATGTAATGGCTTCTTTTAAGAATTCATATCAATATGTTTGGACGGACACCGACGAATTGGAAAAAGTGAATTTATACCAAAACGCCGCATTGCCGTTGTCGGTTACTTTCAAAACGCCGCGATTGCATTGCAAAGGCTGTTTATCGTCGGGCGGCGGGTGGACTACACTTTTCGAGATGAACGTCAAAACAACCGTATACCGAGAGGAAACCCGAAAAGTCGAGATGTTGGAAACGGGTATGTACCGCTACGAAACCGTACCGAATACGCGCACCGTTTACGCTACATTTTACAGCGGCGCAACAAGTATTCCAAACGCCGATAATGCCGTATATTATGCGTCGGGCGGCACGGCATATTTGCGTAGAATTTCGAGCAGTACCGCAAGCAAAAGCTCCAAAAACGCGGGCAGTTGGTCGAATTACTATACAACGACAAGCGCACTTGCAAGCGTTCAGCAAGATACGAATTCCAAAAACATCACAATAACCGCGCAAGCGCTTACCGAACAAGAAATCGAAGCGGGGAAAGGTTATCGTTTTATTGTCGAGTGCGTGGCAAACCCCGTAAATACGAACGCTATGTTGAGCTATTACGAAGCCGTGCAGTATGGATCGCAAGAAATCAAATTTATTGGGTTAGTATCGTCAACCACCTATTCGTGGCAAATATATACGAATTCAAGCGTCTTGGTCGATTATACGTCGGTCAAAACGGGCATATCGTTTGTGTATCAAGATTTTTCCGTCGTTACGAGCGGCGGTGCGCTTATCACGAAAGGCGTTAAATATTCGTGCTACGATCTTTTGCGAAAGGCTTTATTAACGTGCGACACGCACGTTATAAACAACAACACAACAAGCCTTGATGAGTACGACAGCTTCGGCGTTCCGCAACCGTCGTTAGAACATTCAATCGTTTTGAGCGACGAGTGGAATAATCGACTGAAAACAGCTAAAATGCAAGAAACCATATTCGAGAGTAAGAATTTGTGGGAGGTACTACTGCAAATCGGATATTATATACACGCGATACCGTATCTTGATTTTGCACACGACGGTACGGATAGGTTTGTTTTGAAATTCAAACAGCTTGGCGACACGCGCAAAAAAGACGATACGAGCAACAAGATTACGGTTTTCAACAGCCGTAACCTTTCGGAGTTTTTCACGCAGTACGACAGCTACGTTACAAATTTATTCTCGCCACAAAACGTAGTCGATGAATGGGTAGTTCCAAAAACAAGCGACAGCACGTTCCTTGTGTCAAACAATACCGCCGAATTGCAATTATCATACGCTATAACGGAGCTGTTGGATTTTGATATATCTATGCGATTGCCGAGCGGCGCGTGGAGTACGAAGTCAGCGCTCGAAAACGTATTTGAAAAGTCGATATACGATATTTTGAGTAACGATAACCCGTACCAAGTATATCCGTGCAAGGGCGCGGCGTTATATTATACGTTGGGCGATAGTAAGATACAAGGTTTGAATTTCGTGCCGCCGAGAAAAAGCGACGGCGATTTGCCTATGGCATTGAAAAGAATATTGCAAATCGTTTGGCAAGGTACGACAATCAAAAATACCAATGAAATACGATATAACGAGTTGAAATTCCACGTCAAATATAGGACACAAGACACGTTGCGATTAACGCAAATTCGCCCCGACTTGCAAAACTTTATGAAAAACAGCACATACGAAAAATACCCGCATCACGAGCAATATTTCGGGCAACAAGACAAGATAATCGACAGCGAACGCTTTACCGCAAACCTTTTCGGAAAGCTAATTCGCGTGGGTAATGCCGTATATCAACGCCAAGAATGTGCCGAAGCCGAGAGCGAAAAAGAGAGCGGCGACCTTGTAACAATCAATGGCGATGACTATTATGTAACGGTGGTTGAGAATGAATATTATCCCGATGTGATATTGCAAAAGGTAACATATTCAAAGAATTTCAATCAGCTTGCGAACATAGTAACGATACCGAGCGAGCCGCGCTTCTACGAGGTGAGCGAGCGGTCGAAAATAAGGCGAGAAGTACGCATTATGGACTTTTTCGAGCTTTCGACCACAAAGCCACAAAACGCCGCCGCCCCACAATTCCTAAATCCGACAAAATGGCAAGCCTTTTTGAAATACCTAATTTTCAACAAAGGCGCGGCGATTATGCCGAATTATGCGTGGACGCGCTTCAAAGCGGATAAACGGCGAACGCATACCGACAGCAACGGTTTCGGTATTGCCAATGATAAACTTTTCCCGTCGAGCTTGCTTGACAGAACAAGTCCAAACGCAGTAACACCGCAACAGCCGAGCGACCACGCCGATTGTATAGTGCCGCTTTTGCATTTTCCGCTACACGACGGAATTGTATTTGATTGGGATATGGCAGACAATTTCAAAGCGGGCGACTTTGTGGACGATCACGAGTATTCCACCACGGAAAAAAACGATGATGCCTATTTATCTATGCAGCCGTTCCGATACGTTGACGTAATGGGACGAGCGGACTTGATGAGCTTTAAGCTATTTTCTAAAAGCGATTGGACTTTCGACCAAACGCAAAAACTACCGCAAGCGATAGTTTCCGTTCCGGATAGCGACAGTATCGTGCGCGTTCCGGGCGGCAACAATTACGGTATCGCGCTTGATAAGGACTGCCGCGAGGAACTGTCGTTTAACTATCAAATCAATTTGTTGCACCGCCCGACCGAAGCCGACAAATACGATTTTTTGACGTTTCCTAATTTATTTGGGCAAAAAGACAGCTCGCTCAAAGTATGTTTATTGAGCGAGCCGCAAAGCCTATTCAACGAAAATATCAACATATCGCCGGCGGACGTTTTGGCTGACAACGTAAGCTACGATTTTTATAATACCAACGGAGCAATCGAAATTCGGTTTGCGCCGAGCGCGGCAACCGATTTATCGAAAGTTCGTGCTATCGTGTTTTACGAGGAGAGCGAAAAAGGAAATCGAAACGCATATATTGTGAAAAACATATCGCCGCTACCGACAAACGGAAAACTACCGAGTATGTATATCTATCCCGTTTTCAATGGTTGATTTATGAAAAAGAGATACGATTTTCGGAATGGTAAGCGCAACAAACGAGCCGTAAAGAACAAAGATAAAAACAATCAAACATATATTTTGCTCGATCCCTTGCGTTTGCTCCGCAACATAGCGTTCAATATCCATACCCGGGAATATTTCGGCGGCATTAGGTACTTCATAATACGAAAGTTGCTCGACTGCTATGCTTGTGTGTTTAATAAGCACGATAGAAAAGTATATAAACGCGGCGGTGCAAACCGCAAGCCAAGCGATAAGCAAAACCTTTTTCAAAGTATTTTTCATCGCCAACCACGCTCCTTTGCATGCGCTAAAAATTTTTCACGGTTGGCAAGGGAGCAAAAATAGATAACTTTTAATGGTGCGTGTATTTTCATAAAGCGCTCTCTCTTTATATTATCCTATCCTATACTTACCTATCCTATACTATACTATACTGGGTATACCATTGGTATACCATTGGTATACCAAATGGCTACATTCAGTATATACGCGGACGGGAAAGCAAAAAAAGAATATAACTATTATACACAAGACAAGTAAAAAAGTCAAATCAAAACGGAGGTAATTCCTATGCAAGAAATTCAGCAACTGCGGCGAATATCGGTCAAGCTCGGCACGAGCGGCACGGCAATACCGATAGCCGAAACGCGGTTATACAAAGGCGGGTATGGTTTCGTGGTATTGCAATGCTATGTCCCGAACACACAAAACCGCTCGCCGACCACAAGTCCGCTATGCACGGTATTTCGCTCGACGGTAGACAAATTCGGCAACCGCAAGCAGTTCAACAAAGACATTTACAATATGCTTTACGTTGACGACGCGGAAATCGAAAACGCAAAGTATATGGTTTTCGAGTGTCCGCTTCCGAAAGCCTTTACGGACACCGTGGGCGATTTGGAAATGGTGTTTACCTATTCCGAGATAAACGGCGACAATAAAGCCGCTGTGCGGCTTGCAAGCGGCGTATATCGCGTAAACGTGGGCGACAGCGACGTGTCGAGCGGCGAAACGGTTGACCCCGTAGGCGGCGAATTGGCGCGGTTAAACGACATAACGGTAAAAGTCGAGCAGTTGGAGGACAGCGTGGACGCGCTATTGCAACCGCCCGACAATACGGACGCAAACAAGGTCGGCACACCGAACGTATCGCTTACCGAGGACGGACGGCTAAAATTCGACGAGCTGAAAGGCGAAAAAGGCGACACGGGCGAATTGACGGTCGGAACGGTAAAACAAGTCGGCTACAATGAGCCGCTGAAAATCGAGAACAGCGGAACGGCAAGCGACGCGGTGCTTGATTTTGAGATACCGCAAGGCAAGCCCGCTTTCGTGAAAGTCGGCAAGGTGGTTACGTTGCCGCCGGAAAGTGAAGCGCAAGTCGTAAACGTAGGAACGGAAAACGATCCCGTTTTCGATTTCTATTTGCCGGAGGGTGTCGGCTTCCGCATAAGCAAAACATACGCGAGCGTGGAAGCAATGAATGCGGGCTTCGCAACGGATGACGTGCCGCTGTATGGTTTCGTTATAATCGACACCGGGAACGTGGACGACGCGGACAACGCAAAACTGTATATCAAAAAGCCTACCGCCTACGAATACCTTACCGACCTTTCGGGTGCGCAAGGTATAAAGGGCGACAAGGGCGATAAAGGCGACAAGGGCGACCCGGGTGTTTTGATACCCGTGCCGAGCGGCTTCTTTCGTATGGAAGTGCGCGACGACGGTCATTTGTATTTGGTGTCGCCCGATTGGGAGGAAAACCCGATGCACGTTGACCGCGACGCGGACAGCGACACATACGGACACTTATTCATTGAATTTTAATTTTTGGAGGTAAAACAAAATGGCACAATTTGACTTGGGAAACGTCATCGGACCTCGCGGCGAAAAAGGCGAGAAAGGCGACACGGGACCTCGTGGGGAAAAGGGCGAGCGCGGCGAGCAAGGACCTCCCGGCGTTAGCGCGGTAGAGGTTTACGGCGTTCGCATCGACACCACGGACAGCAACCCCGAAACGGCTTGCGAGTATACCGATAATGCGGTTGGTATGCTTGCGGCGCACGGCAACAACGGCGCATTCAACGGTGGCGATTGGCTGACGCGGTATCCGTTTAATTCGATACGCCCTTGCTTGTTCAAAAACGGCGCGGTGGTCGGGTACTTAAACCCCGACAATTTCGCACAGTTCGAGAACGGTACGGACGCAGATATTGAAAGCGGCGACGCGGGCGACGTTATGATCGAGATACCGAAATTCTACTACAAGATAGGACGCAACGGAAACTATGTCGAGGTAAAAATCGCAAACGCGCTTATGGCGGGTTTCACCGATTATGCGTTCAGCTACAAAGGCGAGAGCAAGGACAAGTTCTATATCGGCGCATACTTGGGATATAAGGACAGCAACAACAAACTGCGTTCGTTGACCGGCAAAACCGTAACGGGCAATATCACGATCGGCGCGGCGCGAACGGCAGCGCAAGCGAACGGCGCGGGGTATGAGCAACTTTCTTTCAACAAGCTGACCGCGCTACAAGTTTTGTATGTCGTTATGTTCAAAAACTTAAACAGCCAAGCGGCGCTCGGGCAAGGATATACAAGCGCAAGCAATTTCCGCGATACGGGCGCGACCGATGAAAAAGGAATGACATACGGCACGAACACCGCCGCAAGCGCAGATGATACGGTCAAGTTCTTGGGCATCGAGGACTTTTACGGAAACCTTTATCAATGGGTAGACGGTTACGTTTCGGGCAACAATATCGTGCTTGTAGCCGACGGAAATTTCAACGACACCGGCGACGGGTACGAAAGCCACGCACGGCACGGCTCGGTTAGCTATTCGTATATCAAAGACGTGGAGGGCGATAACATTTTGGCGTTTACTCCGAAAACGGGCGGCGCAAGCACAACCACCTATTATGCCGACTATGGTCATATAGGGAACTCCGCTTATGTCCCGTTTTTCGGGGGCAATTGTGGCAATGGCGCGAATGCGGGCGCGTTCCAGCTGGGTTGCAATTATTCGACGTCGGATGCGTATCCGCTTATCGGCGCGCGCTTGACTTTTTGTGGGTAGATAGCCCATAAAGAAACGGCACTATACAAGCTATTATTACGGGCGATGATTAACCGCTTATGTCCCGAATTTCGGGGGCAATTATGACAATGACGCGAATACGGACACGTTCCAACTGAATTGCAATTATTCGACGTCGAATGCGAATCCGAATATCGGCACACACTTACTTTTGAAATAAAAACATTGGTAAAAATCGCCTTGCCGCTTGGCAAAATACAAAAATCTCAATATCCGAGTTAGTAGGGATAACCGAACGCCCGGAGAGGACACAAAAGCCTTATGAAAAGATACGGCAACCTATTCGAGAGAATAGTGGATATTAACAACATTGTCCGTGCGCATCTAAACGCGCGAAAGGGCAAGACAAGAGATAAAGACGTGCGACGAGTAGACCGCGACGTTTTGGGGTATTGCACAAAGATACGGCAAATGCTTATCGATAAGACCTATACAACGTCCGAATATCACTTATTCGAGATAGAGGACAGCGGCAAACAGCGAGAAATCGCCGAGCTTCCGTATTATCCCGATAGGATAATTCAATGGGCAGTCTTGCAAGTTATCGAGCCGATATTTTGCAAGCACCTAATACCGACAACGTATGCGGCACTACCGAAGCGCGGTACACACGCCGCATTGAAAAAACTGCGGCAGTATATGACGGACGATCCGAGCGGAACGCGCTATTGCTTAAAGCTCGACGTAAAAAAGTTCTTTCCGAATATCGACAAAACAATACTGAAATCGCTATTGCGACGAAAGTTCAAAGACAAAGGTTTGCTGTGGCTATTGGACGATATAGTTGACAGCTACGACAAAGGAAACCCGAAAGGCATACCGATAGGAAGCTACACGAGCCAATATTTCGGCAATTTTTATTTGTCGTATTTCGACCATTGGACGAAAGAGCAAAAGCGCATCAAGTATTATTTGCGGTATATGGACGACATCGTTATTTTGAGCGACAGCAAAGAGTATCTACATAATTTGCGGCGCGAAATTTCCGAGTATTTGGCGGTCAACCTAAATCTTACCGTCAAAGAGAATTGGCAAGTGTTTCCGTCAACCGTGCGCGGCATAGATTTTGTCGGTTATCGCTGTTTCGGCAAATACACGCTTTTGCGCACAAGCACGAAAAAGAATTTGTGCATAAAGACGAAAAAGTTACAGCGAAAGAAAAATCAATGCAAGCCGCTTACAAAGTCCGAGCAAAGCACGGTCGGATCGTATAGCGGTATCTTGAAATGGTGCGACAGCGCACGACTTAAAGACAAAACAATCAATAAATTTTTGGGAGGTCAAAATGGCAATAGTAAGAGGCTCGCAAGAGCAGAGGCCGCTTGATTTGGAATTCGGCAAAACCACCGTCTACGAGCGCAAAAACATTCGGCGCGTAGACGAGCCGGATACCGACGAGCGGCGCGGCTTTCACGGTTGGGAGTACGACGAAACGCAGTACACCATAGCCGAGTGGCACAAGCAAGACAGTATCAACAATAAGCTCGCAATAGCCGAGCTTGCCGCGCTGATAGCGGGAGGGCAAAACAATGGTTAAAATCTATGTCGATTTGATACGCGCCGGAAAAATGACGCTCGACCAAGTGCCGGAGCTTTGGCGCGATGCAGTCGCAAAAGCGTTGGAGGAATAACCGATGCAGTACGAGCTTATACCGAATTCGAGCGTCGGAGTAATAACCGACACGTCGCCCGTATTCCGCGATGTTAAAGACACGTTCGCCGTGTCTTTTATTTTGCCCGAGCCGGGCGAATATATCGCGCTATTCCGCGATGAAAGCGGTACGGAGTATCGCGCAAGCATAAAGGACGGCGCGGCGAAAGTACCGAAGCAACTGCTTACAAAAGAGCAACGCATCGGCTTGACGGTTTGCAAGATAACCGACGAAGCAATCGAGCAAACGTGGGAATGTCCGACATTGAAAGTCGGCACGTTCCTATCGCTTCGGCAAACGCAATGGCAAATCACGGTCGGCGCGGACGATAAAGAACTGTATGCACGGCTCGCAAGCATAGAGCGCGAACACGCAAAACGCGGCGCGGAGTACGCCGCATTGCTTGACGCTTTCGACGCGCTACAAGCCGAATTTTCGCGCCATAAAGCAAGTGCCGAGCAAGCCGCGCAAGAATACGCCGAGCGGCAAAACGAGCTAATAAAGGCACTTGCAAGCGTTAAATCGGCAAACGAAACGCTTGCCGCCGAGTATAACAAAGCAATCGGCGTTATAAACGACCTTTCGGAGCGTGTAAACGCGCTCGAAAAACACTACGACCCCACACTAATCAAGTAAATTCGGAGGTATGAAAAATGGACTATGTATGGGAATTGATACAGCCGTGGATCGCGGCTATTCTCGCCGCGCTTGGAAGCGGCGGCATTATCACGGTAATCGTTCGCGCCGTGGTAAAACGGATAATGAACAAGAACAACGCTATGCTCGACGCGGCATATAACGCCGAAAAGGTCAGCCAACTGACCGCCGAGAAATTAGCGGGCAAGACGATGAATATCGACGTAACCGCCGTAACCGAAAAAGCACTCAAAAAGACCGCGCGAGAATTGGACGAGCGCGTTGTCAAAGTAGAGGACGCGGCAAACTCGCTGAAAGGCGTTTTAATCGCTATGGCGAAAGGTATCATCAAACTCAAAGCATTGAGCGAGGACGAAAAGACAGAGCTTGCAAGCGCGATAAAGACGCTTGAAAAGAACTACAAACCGCCCGAAGCAGACGAGATAATGACCGTGCGCCTTACGCCGATAGAGTTGCACCAAGAGCCGGAAGCGGACGCGCCGAGCGATGAGAACACCGACAGCGGCGTGAATTTCGGAGGGCTTGACGCAAAATGAAAATGACAAAAAAACGGCTCGCGTTCTTTTTGTTGCACGTCATTTTTTCGGCGGTCGTTCCGCTCGTGTTTGTCATAGTGCGGTATAGCACTATGGATAACACGCGCGGAGCGGTCGGCTTCAAAATTTCAATCACGGGCATTTTGCTTTTGATATTCGTTTTTTGGACGGTAAAGAAATTGTTTATCGACCGGAAGCTCGCCGACCTAAAAGCGCAAAGTAACGTAATGCTTGCGAATTTGAAAACGAAGCAAGACCCCGCCGAGATAGCCGCGCTCGAAAAAGAACTGAAAAATATACGAACAATCGAAGCGGTATTTAGTTCGATAATACCGCTTCTGTTTATCGTGGCGGCGATTATTGCTTTCAAGGCATTGGAAGCGCAGCTCGTAAAACTATCGGCAACGCTTGGGTGGATAGGCATAAGCTACGCCGTGGGACTTGTTTTCAATGTGCTGTATTCGCGCGAGATACACGCAAAGAGCGGAGGGACCGACAATGGCAACGAATAAGGAAAATATGGAAAGACTGCTTGCGGTAAAAAACAAATTCAATTATCGGCAATTTTTTATGGTTGCCATTTTGCTATTTTCGACCGTTGCCGATATTTTGATAGACTACGTTCATGCTGGCTTCAATCCGGCGGTATTCAAAGACCCGTCGTATTGGATTATGCTCGCGCTAACGGGCTTGTCAATAATTTTGGTAACGCTTTCGGTGCGCGACTTCTTTCGAGAAAAAGAGCTGCGCGAGAACACCGAAGTCGTCGAAACGCAAAAAAAGCTCGATATTGCACACGCCGAGCTTATGCGGCTTGACTTAACAACGAGCTTTGAAGATTACGTGAACACCGAAAACGCCGTGCGCAAACTAAAAGCATACCAGGCGTACATACAATTCAAGCTCTCCAAAATAACAAAAGACAAGGCGCGAGCCAAGTGGCAAAAGCTACTCGACCAAGCCGAAACCGATATCGAGTTTTTACCGGTTCGCGGCAACACAATAAAGTTGTCGAGGACGCGCCACATAAAGTACAACCGCATTCGCATAGCGACGATATTCAGCAGAGCGGAGCGGACGAACAGCGACGACGAGAATATAGAAACGAACGAACAAGCGCATATCGGCAATCTTGTATTCAGAAAGCTATTTATGCTTTTTTCGTTTTCGATCGCGTTTAGTACGCTATTCTTTGAGCCGAATGCTTTTGCGGTTGCAATTTTGGTAAACACGTTTACAAAGCTATTCCGTACAGCAATGAGCGTATATCTCGGCGCGAGCGACGGGCAGTCTTTCGTGCGCGGCACGCTGCTATCGAAAATGAAGCTGCGGCTTGACTTTGTACAAAAATTTCTCGAAAAAGAGAAGAAAGAGCGCTGCGTCGCAGCGGCGAACACAGCAAAAGCGGTTGAGTAATCAGCCGCTTTTTTCTTTTTGCCTATTGACAAATATCACGGGGGCGTGATATAATTGCGACACGGAGGAAAGACAACCAATGAGAACCGAAGCACAAAAAGCCGCTGACCGCAAATACCGCGAAACGCACAAGCACGACAGCGTGAAGTGGGGTACGCGACTAAAACCGGAAGAAGCCGCCGCCTACGACGCGATACTGCAACAGCATAATATGAGCCGCGCGGACTTCATACGGCGAGCGTTTGAAGAATTGCAAGGGCGGTGAAGATATGAAGGGGGTCAAGTTCACAGCAAGAGAGAAGAAGCGCATACTTGATATGTGGCTCGTAGAGCATAAGCATTGGCTATACGTTTGCCGCAAAGAAAAGTGTACGCGCGTTAGCCTTTGGCGGTGGAAAAAGCTATATGACGGTACGCTCGAAAGTTTGGAGAACAAATCGAGCCGACCGAAAACACCGCACCCGAACAGCCAAACGGAAGAAGAAAAGCGCGAGATACAGCAAGTAATGGACGATAACCCGACAATGGGTTATACCGAGCTGTACGGAGAGTTGCGGGCAAAGTACGCATATTCGCGGCACTATATGACTATGTACAAATACATACGCAAGCAATGCTTACGCCCGGCAGAAGTATACGAACAGTATCAGCCGCAGCCCTACGACACGCCGGAGATGCTCGGGCAAAAATGGCAGCTCGACGTGAAGTTCGTGCCGCTTGAATGCGGACGCGGAATATTCCGGACGGAGCGGTGCTTCCAATACACAATGATAGACGAGGCGACGCGCGAGCGGTTTATATACGCATACAAAGAGCATAGCGGCTTCTCAACCGTTGACTTTATAAAGCGGGCGGTCGTATATTTCGGCTACGCGCCGATTGTAATTCAAACCGACAACGGAACAGAGTTCACGAACCCGAAAGGAACGGGCGAGGGAAAGGTTCACGTTGCCGACCAAATTATGAACCGGCTCGGCATAAAGCATCAGCTTATAAGACCGTACACGCCGCGACACAACGGCAAGGTGGAACGATCGCACCGAACCGACCAAGAGCGATTTTATAATTACTTGACGTTCTCGACCTTTGAAGAGCTGCAAGACAAAATGCGCGAATGGCTAAACCGCTATAATCGCAAGCCGCATACGGCGCTCCGCGACCGCAACGGCAAAATGGCGATGCAAAGCCCGCTCGATAAACGCGCCGAGCTTTTGCAAATGCTCAAAGAGGGTGCGATTAGCGGCAAAGTGCGATTTGTAAAGAATTCCGATCGCGCGGCTTAACAACGGCAACCGGCGGCGCGCGCCGCCCTTGCTTGCAAGCAAGGGCGCTTTTGCTACGTCCGAAAACAGCGAAAACGGTTGACCGATACACCGAAATATGGTATGATAGGCGAGAACAACGGCAAAAGGCGGGGCAAAACCGCCATTCTAAAATATTTCTAAAAATTTTCTAAAAAAATATGAAAAAGTATGCTAAAAACGCTTGACTAATTTGCAAAATTTTTTAAAAACCCCCTTGACAAACATAAATTATGGTGTTATACTATAATTACGTTTAGAGAAAATGCTATAATTTAGCGGAAAATAATGAGATTGGTGCGAAGAGGACTTATTTTTATTTATCAGTTCGGTTAAACAGTTAACTAAAAATAGGAACGGAACGATACGGAAAAACGGGAAGGGCAAATGAGAGCAATGTGCGGATTGTAAATTGTTTGTTAAACAGTTAACCTGCGGGTGGCGGGTTATAAAATAGGTTACGGGCGCGCTTTTTTTGTGCGCACAAAAAAATACCTTTGTTAGATAACAAAGGTATACAAAAAACATTAACCCACCACAAAAAAATTCTTACGGTGTTAGCGAAAAAGTTGAAAGTCGATTTTAATTTTTTCTGTAACATAAAAAATCATAGGGAGAAAACAGTATGAAAAAGAAGACAGTGTTGGCAGCGTTGGCGTTGGCTGTCATGTTGGCAGTGGGGGGCGGGGCGCTCGTCGGGTGCGGCGGTAATTCGCACGAACATACGTATTCCACCGATTGGGCGCACGACGCGACCAATCATTGGCACGTAGCAACTTGCGACGATTTGAAAGAGGGCGACAAGGATTATAAGAGCGGCATTGCCGCGCACGTATGGGGTGACGACGATATTTGCGATATTTGCAAATACGATAAGAATGCAAATGCCGGAACCCCGGGCGAAACAGCTGAGGAATACACCATAACGCTCAATGTGGGTAGCGGCACCATTGCAGGCGAAACTTCGCTTAAAACCACTGATGGTAAGGTAACGCTCAGTGCGCCCACCGCACCCGCCGACCATTGGTTCAAGGGTTGGTATACCGCCGAGACGGATGGGGAACAAGTAACCGCCGACACCGTATTTACCGCCGACGCCAATGTGTATGCGCGTTATGTGGCCGAAGTTACCATTACATTTGAAGCGGGCGACAAGGGTACGCTTGCGGAAGGTGTGGCGAGTACGTGCAAAACCGTAAACGGCAAAATACCTACGGACAAAGTGCCTACTACGGTTACCGTTGCCGACAATACATTTAAGTTCTATGACTGGTATAACGGCAATAATAGCTTAGATGTAGAAAACGACGTATTTGAAACCGCTACCACCATTACCGCAAAGGTTGCGCAAACCGACGGCTTGTGGAACAAGGACGGCACTGAGCGCATAGCTGCACTTACGGTAAACAAAGGCAATACGGAAGACAATTGCGTTGAATATTGGTTTGGTCAAGGCGTAAAGACGCTTATTGAAAAAGATACTGTTATTACAGTTTATATTGACGGCAATAAAAAAGAGAATTTCTGGCTTAACGGGTCTTGTGTTGCAATCAACGACCCTAACGGTTATGGCGGTATGAATGCAACAGAGGTTACCGTAACTGAGACTGCTAACTTTGAAGTATACATCAAAGTCTATGGGAACGGTGGTAGCAACTATAAATTCCAAGGTGTTTCCACTTCGGCTCTCGAAGTAGTTAGCACAGTTCCGAATGGTTGTGTGCCGATAACAGTCAAGTTTGCTAACGGTGACGTAACGTTCTACCTTATCGATGCGACAGGAAAAGCCGTAGATGCCGAAAAAGCTGCAACCATTCAAATTCACGCTTTCCCCGGAAACTTATTCGGAGAGTGGGCCTCTAATCCCTATCTTAGCGAGACCGAAAAACTGGCCCTAAACGTTGACTTACCGGACGGCACTACCTTTATGTTCCATTGGGCAACGGCAGAAAACGGCAAAACCCAAACCGGCGATATTTTGAAAATAACGATAGGCAAATCGTTCGTTGTCAATTTGGGTGATAATTCCGTTAAGGAATACGTTGCGTCCACTGAGGCTGAATAAACAAAAAGCAATCCAATCAACTTAAACACTTTACGGACTCCTTTGCGGAAGTCCGTAAAGTAAATTAGGTTAAACGGTTAATAGAGCAGGAGATGTTTATGAATAAGAAGAGTATTCTTTGCGTAATCCTTGCCGTCGCCATTCTCGTTTGCGGGTCGTTTACGGGCTGTAAGAAAAAGCGTTCCGTCATGCCCGAATATACGGTTACGTTTGCGATAGGCGATGCGGCGATGGACGAAGGTATATCCACACCCGATCCCCAAACGGTAAAAAAGGGAGACAAGGCAGTAGAGCCGTTAATGGACTACTGGGAAGAACACGACCTTTTGGGATGGTATAACGGATCTGCCGAGTGGAATTTCAGCACCGATACGGTTACCTCGAACATTACGTTGGTAGCCCAGTGGAGCGTTGCCGTAACCGACGAGGTTGCCAAACAGTATGAGGCAGACCTTACCTGGGGCGAAGAGAACCACTTATACGTGCACTATTTGCGCGGGGCACACGACCCTTCGGAAAATGGCACGGTGAGCAATGCGCAAAAGCCCGACTATTCCACGCAAATAGCGTCGGGCATTTACGGCGATTGGGGCTTGTGGACGTGGGAATACTTCCCCACCAACAGCGAGGGCAGAGCGTTCTATCCCATGAAGATAGACGAGTCGGGCGCGGTCTATGATATAGACCTTACCGCTTCTTATTCCGACGCAGGTTGGGACAGCGCAACGCACAACCACAAAAGTTTAACCATAAGCTACGATGAGGCGTTGCGTTTGGGCATACAGGTGTTTTCGCAAGAGAGCCGCGTGAACGGCACGGGCTTTTGGGTGAACGACGGCGGCGATATTTATATCGTGCTTGCCGACGCCAAACGAGAGGGCGGCGATTATCACTGGTTCATTCGCCAGGGCGCTACGCAGGACGGTGTGGGAAAATTCGAGGCATCTGTCGTGGACGATCCGTATGCCGGTTTGGCACCCGGAGAAGCGGTTACCCAATATGACGTGGTGTCCAACAAGGGCAACAACGACGTTTATAAGCAACAACCCGTAGCCGAGGGCTGGGAGGAGAACAGCGTAGGCTATCAGATCTTCATCGCGTCGTTTGCCGACAGCGACGGCGACGGTATGGGCGATTTGCGCGGCATCATCGAAAAGCTGGAGTATCTCGATGGTTTAGGTGTTGACACGTTGTGGCTTACGCCTTTCCAACACTCCAATTCGTATCACGGCTACGACATTATGGACTACTTTACGGTAGACCCGCGGTTCGGTACGCTGGACGACTATAAGGAGTTGGTGTATAAAGCGCATAGTAAGGGCATGAAGATTGTCATGGATTTCGTGCTCAATCACACGTCGCTTTCCAACCCTTGGTTTACCAAATCGCAAAGACTGAAAAAACAAGTCATTACGTTGCCGGACGGCACCCAAAAGGTGATAGACTACCGTAATTTCTACACGTGGCAAAGCGAAGAATACGTAAACAGCATTAAAGACGAGCGTGCCAAGAAGCAGTGGTATAAAGACCCTAACGGGTACTACTTCTATTCCAGCTTCGGCGCGTCTATGCCCGAGCTCAACTACGACTACCAGGGCACGCGCGACGCCATACTCGAAGTGGCGCTGTACTGGATGAGTTTCGGCTTGGACGGATTCCGTCTCGATGCGGTCAAGCACATTTACATGGCGAACGAAAGCCGCGACCGCTCGGATTGGGTGGTGAGTGATATTGACGTGGCGAATAACGACGACTACTCGTTCGACATGAACAAGAATTTGCACTTCTTTATGGAGTTCAACGCCAAGCTTAAAGCAAGCTATCCCAACGCGATTTTGATTGGCGAGAACTTTAACGGCGATCCCACCAAGCTTGCCGGCTTATACGGCGGACTCGATTCGCAATTCAACTTCAACTGGTATTACGACGGCACGACGGGATTGAACAAGATAGCCGGCGGCGAGGACTACGCCGCAAGCGTACTCAACCAATACGTTGTGGCGCAAACCAGCTTTATGGACGGACGCACCGACTACATCGACGGCATATTCACGTCGAACCACGACGTGCAACGTGCACGCGACAAGGTGTTTGCCACCGACACGGGCGTGTCGCGCACGGCAGTGGCGGGCGACGATGACTGGGTTCTCTCCGAAAATCTTGCCAAGCTGTGGGGCGGCATGTGTCTTACGGTGCCCGGGCTTACTTGGATTTACAATGGCGACGAGCTGGGCATGTTCGGCGTGAAGACCAATAATCCCCAAGGTGACGGCGCAGGACACGAAGACAGGTGGTACCGTCAGCCCATGAAGTGGACCCAAGAGCTTGCCGGAAGCTCGTATAACTGCAACTATCTGATGGGCTTTAACAACTACCGCATGACGTGGGATGCACTCAATATGCAACTGGACGGCGTTGCCGAGCAAAGCGCGGATTCCGCTTCTGTTTACGCGCTGTATCAAAAGGTGATAGAAATCCGCAAGGCGTATAAAGTGGCGCAAGGCAAACTGGTAAACAACACGACGGAAGGCAAGCTGATGGATTACAGCATCGTATCGGGCGACAAGGAAATCCGCGTACTCGTCAATGCGTCGAGCGCAGTGGCGAAGTTGCCTATGGGCGTGAGCGGAAACGTACTGTACGGTGCGGTTACGGCAGAGGGTGTGCCCGCGATGAGCATGGTGATCTACGGAGTCAGGGGGTAAAATCATGAAAAAGATATTGTCATTGATTTTGGTGAGCCTGTTGGCGGTTTGCAGTTTGGGTGTAATCACCGCCACCGCCGCAACCACGCAATCTTCTCCCGCGCCCTTAGCCGCGGAGGAGCAAGGCAAACTGTATCTCGTTCCCGGCACGTACGTAGAAGGCGGGCAGACGGTGGAAAACGAAGTGCCTACGGGAGCCACCAAGCTTTCTGCGGCGGAGTGCGAAGCCATCTTTACCCAAAACGCGTATTTGTGTACGGTGGAGCGCGGCGCTAAGTTGCCCGTGCCCATCAGCACGCGTAAAGACAAAGAGGGCAACCCCTACTGCTTTAACGGCTGGTGGACGATAAAGAACGCCACGGTTACTTACTACAAAAGCATGCCCAAGGTTACCGAGCCAACGTTCTTTTATGCAGATTGGCGCGCCGATCTTTCGCAACACAAAGACCCGATTATTCCCGACGGCGTTGTTGCGGCGGAGCCTAACCACTATTTGGAACTCAAGCGTGCCGACGGCACCACCGAAAACGTGAAGCTCATTCGCGGCTTTACCAACATTTCGTCGGCGGAGAACTTGGGGTACCAATTTGCCGCCGAGCTGAAAGTGGAAGGCTTGGAGCTTAAGCCGGGCGATTCGTTCGTGGTGTATACCACCGGCTTAAAGGAGTCGGACAAAGCCGAAAAGTCACCTATAGGCGGTAGCAATAAACAGTGGTCTATCGACTTAGAGGCAAGCACCGAAAAGGAAAACGACACGAAAGATTTTTTATCGGCACCTGAAAGTGCGTACTACTTGGCGGAACCTCGTATAGAGTATATTGGCGAAGAAGCGGGACAGTACAATCTGTATATCAAGTATTTCAGCGGAGGCAGTATTATGGCTGTGTATATGGAGCCGATGGGTTTGGTTTGATGGAAAAAGTTACGATAAAAGACATAGCGCGGCTTTCGGGCGTATCGGTGGCAACCGTGTCGTACGTGATAAACGGCAAGCATGAAGACAGATATACGGCAGACACCAAGCGCAAGATTTTGCAAATCGTCAATCTGTACAATTTTCAGCCCTCGCGCATAGCGCAGTCGTTTGCGCTGAGCAAGAGCAACAACGTCATCCTCTTGACCGAAAAGCACGAAACCGTTTTGCAAAAAGCAGAGAGCTACGACGCCTTGCGGCACATCAGTAAGGCGTTTGAGAGCCTCGGCTACAACCTGATTATCCGCACGCATTTGGAAAACACCCGTATCGACATGGCGGACGCCGTCATCTGCATGGGGCTGGAAGAGAACGAGTTCTTGCGCCTTGCGCACGAAAACTACGTGCCGCTCCTCTCGGTAGACGGCATCATTCACGACGAACTGTTCTTTCAGGTCTTGCAAGATTTCGACTACGTGGTGGCGCGCGGCGAAGAAAAATTCGGCAAGAACAATTTCACACTGGCGCTCGTGGATCTGTATAACCAAGCAGTGAAGGACGAATTAAAGAACTTGCCGTGCGAAGTGGTGTATATCCGCGACAGCGAGTTTCGCAACTTAGCGGGGCGCAACATAGTAACGGTGAACAATTCTTTGCACAAGCTGTACGGCGAGAACAACGACAATATTTTGCTCGTCCCCGCGCACACGGAGTCCAAAGCCAACGCGCTTATCGACTGTTTTTATAAAGCTACCGAAAGAGTACAAGGCATTACGCATACCGTCAGAGTAAGGTAACACGAATTTTTTATGAACAAATACGCCGTGTATCATCAACCCGAGAGCAGGTTTGCTTATGCCGCCGATCCGCACACGTTGGTTATAACGTTGCGTATGGCGGCAAGCGACAAGCCCGAGCGGGTGGAGATACTGTATAACAACAAATACGATTTTACGCACGAACGATTTAGCGTGCCCATGCGGGCGGCGGCGTGCGACGGAGTATTTTCGTATTACCGCGTGCGCATTGCGCTTAGCGATGTGCGGTTTGCCTACGTGTTCAAAATCACCGAAAAGGGAAAAACGTACTACTATTCGGAGGAGGGACTGACAAGCGCCTACGATTTCGACCTTGCGTATTACACGTTCTTTCAGTTCCCGTTTATCAACGCCGTAGACGTTATGCCGGTTCTGTCTTGGGCGGAGAACGCCACATTCTATCAGATATTCGTAGACCGGTTTGCGCGCGGCGATTTTGCTAAGGACGAAGGGTATATCAACACGCCGTGGGGCAGTGCGATAGACCGTCACTCGTTTTGCGGTGGGGACTTGGACGGCATCACCCAAAAGCTCGGGTATTTGCGCGATTTGGGTATCAACGCGCTGTATCTGACGCCCGTGTTTCTGTCTTCTTCCAACCACAAGTACAACATTAAGGACTACTTGCACGTAGATCCGCAGTTCGGCGACGCGGATTCGTTGAAGCGGCTACTGGCGGCGGCGCACGCGCGCGGCATGAAGGTGGTGATAGACTGCGTATTCAACCACTGCGACGCGGCGCACGAACTGTTTGCCGACGTATGCAAGCGGGGCAGAGACTCGCAGTATTACGACCGGTTTTTGATAGACGGAGACGCGCCCGACGTTAGCAAAGGCAACTACGCATGCTTTGCAAGTTGTAAGTATATGCCCAAGTGGAACACGAGCAACGCGGCGGTGCGGCGGTACTTGACGGACGTTGCGCTCGAATACGTGCGCATGGGGTTCGACGGGCTCAGACTGGACGTAGCCGACGAAATATCGCACGAAATGTGGCGGCAACTGCGCAGAGAGTGCAAGGCGGAGAATCCCGACACGCTGATTATCGGCGAGATTTGGCACGACAACGAGCACTGGTTGCGCGGCGAGCAATTCGACGGCGTGATGAACTACAAACTGCAAAAGATACTGGCAGACGGGTTCGGCAAAAGCATCGCGGGGGCAAAAGAGGTTGCCGCGCGCATGAACAAGTTGCTGGTTGCCAACACCGAGCAGGCAAACGCCATGGCGCTCAATTTTTTGGACAATCACGACACGCCTCGGTTTTTGCGGCTTGCGGGCGGCAATAAAGATAAGCTGTTGGCTGCGTTGGTTGCCACGGTTGTTTTCCCCGGCATGCCGTGCATGTTCTACGGTACGGAACTGCCGCTGGACGGCGACGGCGACCCCGACTGCCGCAAACCGTTCGACTGGACGAAAGTCGGGCAGGACAAAGAGTATTGGCAAAATATTAAGACAATACTCGGCTTAAAGAAGCGAGCCGCGCTATCGGGCGGGAACGCCCAAATAGAGGCGCGTGGCAACATTCTTACCATAACGCGTCGCGTCGGCGGGGAGTGCATTACGGCGTACTTTTGTTTGGGCAGAAAGAGCCAAAAGCTTGCGGTAGACGGACAAATGCTGTTCTCGCGCAACTGCGACAAAGATACGATTTTTGGCAACGGTGTACTCGTTGTGAAAAATAACAATTCAATTCCGGGAGGGAAAAGAGTATGAAAAAACGTTTGGCATCATTGTTTGTGTGCGTTGCGCTTGCGGTGGGCGCGTTGGCAGGACTTACCGCTTGCGGCGGCGACGATTCCATCGAGCTTACGGTTTGGGGTTCGGCGGCACAGGAGCAAACCTTTATGGAAATGGCGGAGCAGTTCAAAGCCGCCAATCCCGATAAAAAGTATAAGATTAAGTTCGGTATCGGCGAAGAAGATATGGCGTACAGCAACGTGAGCAAAGACGTTGACGCCGCCGCCGACGTATACTGCTACTCTAACGACCAACTCGTGCCGTTGCTTCGCGTGGGTGCGCTCGCGCGTATCGGCGGTGGGTATCTCGACACGATTAAGGCGGACAACAGCGAAGAATCGGTAAAGTCCGGCTCCCTTGCGTACGGCACCGCCGACGAAAAGGTGTACGGCTATCCGTTCGCTTCCGATAACGGCTACTTTATGTTCTACAATAAGGACATCGTGTCGGACGAACAAGCAAAAACGCTTGAAGGCGTTATCAAGGCGTGCGAGGACGGGAACAAAAAGATCGGCTGGGCTATTGACGTGCCTTGGTACACCGCCGGTTGGTTCTTTGCGTTCGGCGGCACATATAGCGTGGCGTACGACGACAAATACGTGGAGACGAGCATAGACATCGACTTCGATAACGAAAACGGCATCAAAGCTTCTAAGGCCATTGCAAAGCTTACGCAGAGCAAAGCATTTGCGGGCAAGGGGACGGACAACAATATCATTGCTACGGGATTCACTACGGGGCAAATGGCAGTTGCCGTTACGGGGACGTGGAGTGCGCAACACATTAAAGAAGTGTTGGGCGAAAACTACGGCGTGTGCAAACTTCCTACGGTTACGGTAGGCGAGGAAACGGTGCAGTTGTCGTCGTTCAGAGGATACAAGCTTATCGGCGTTAATCCGCACAGCAAAAATATTGCCGAGGCGCACAAGCTGGCGGCATTCCTTTCGAGCGAAAACATGCAGAAAGTACGCTTTGAAAAGCACATGGTGGGACCCACCAACAAAGCCGTTGCCCAACAAATCAGCGAAGACGAAACATTCGCCGCGCTCAATGCGCAAAATGAATTTGCCGTGGCGCAAACCTCCGTTCCGTCCAATTTCTGGGAGCCGTTGAAAAATTACGGGCTCAATATTATAGACGATTTGCTCAACGAAGACGGCACAGACGGACGCATCGCTTACGGGGCGCAGTTGACAAAAATGGTACAACTCATAAAAGGTTCGGTTAGTGCGTCTTAACTTTGGGAGAAACTATGGACGATTTGGAGTATTTGAAAAAATCGCCTTGGGGAAGGTTTTGGTTTAAGTTTGCCGCTTTCTTCAAAAGTTTGCCGGGAAAGTTGAAGGCATTCTTCAAGGCGATACCCAAACAACTCAAAAAGTTGTGGCTTGCCTTTGCGGGAATTTTTATCAATATCGGCAGGGCGGCGAAGTACGGGGACTGGAAGACGCGCATGTCGTTCGGTGTTATGGGCTTCGGGCTGATAGCACGCAAGCAGTTTCTGCGCGGGGTTATTTATCTCTTGTTTGAATTGCTGTTTATTTTGTACATGGTGTTTTTCGGTTGGAAATATCTTGCCAAAATGGGCAGTTTGGGCGAGATTGCCCGTGTGGAAGAATGGGATGACGCGCTGGGCGCCTTTACGTATAAGTTCTACGACAACAGCCTTTTGATATTGCTATATTCCCTTTTAACGATATTCATTATGGTGGCTTTCCTGTACGTTTGGTATCAGAACGTACAGGGCAATCTGTTGTCGCAACAGCTCGTAGAAGTGCACCGCAAACTTGCTACGGCAAAGGACGATTTGCACTCTTACGCCAACGAGAATTATCACAAGTCGCTCTTGGCGATTCCCATGTTCGGGCTTGTTGTGTTTACGATACTTCCCATATTCTTTATGGTGTTTATCGCTTTCACCAACTATGACAAAGCGCACATGCCGCCCAACGAGTTGTTTGCTTGGTCGGGCGTTGACAACTTCGTAACGCTACTCGGCGGCGGTGTTTCCGCCAACAGCAAAGTGTTTGCCTACACTTTCCGCGAAGTGCTCCTGTGGACCATCGTTTGGGCGTTCTTTGCCACTTTTACCAATTACGTGCTCGGCATGGTAGTGGCGATTCTTATCAACAAGAAGGGCGTTAAATTCAAAAAACTGTGGCGAACGATTCTTGTAATAACGATAGCCGTTCCGCAGTTCGTCTCGCTCATGTTTATGTCGCAACTTCTCGCCGATCAAGGGCTTGTGAACAATCTCATGTTAAAGTGGGGGTGGATAAACAAAGCCATACCGTTCTTGACGGATGGCACTGTTGCAAAAATAACGGTTATCATCGTCAATATGTGGGTAGGCATACCGTACTCCATGCTCATTTGCACGGGTATCCTTATGAATATTCCTGCCGATTTGTATGAGTCGGCTCGCATGGACGGCGTGGGACCTGTGCGCGCATACTTAAAAATCACGTTGCCGTATATGTTGCACGTCACCACACCATATCTTATCACGCAGTTCATAGGCAATCTCAACAACTTCAATGTCATCTTCCTTCTAACGGGCGGCAATCCATCTTCTTTGGATATGCAGTATGCGGGCAAAACCGATTTGCTCATTACCTGGCTGTATAAGTTGACGGTTAGCGAGAGTCAATACGGTATCGCTTCGGTTATCGGTATATTCACGTTTGTCATCGTTGCCGTGCTGTCCTTAATTCTATACAACCGTTCCAAATCGGTGCAAAACGAGGAGGAATTTATGTAATGATAGAGGTCAAGAAAAAATACAGAAGCAAGAAAGCCGCCGAGCGCATCTCGCTTGTGGTCATTTACGCCATTCTCATTGCCATATCGGTTGTTTGGTTGATACCGTTCTTTATGCTCATCGTGCTGTCGTTTCGCGGCGAACAGGTGGGAATGTCGGCGGACTATCTTCTTCCCAAGCAGTGGTCGTTCAACAATTACATCAAGCTGTTTACGCAAACCAAGTTTTTGCGCTGGTACGCCAACACAATGATTGTTTCGGTGGCGGTTACCATTGTGCAGACAATAATCGTTTTAATGACCAGCTATGCGCTATCGAGATTGCGCTTTAAGATGAGAAAACCGCTCATGAACATCATGCTCATTTTGGGCATGTTTCCCGGCTTTTTGTCTATGACGGCGGTGTACTTCGTGCTCAAGGAAATCAACCTTACGCAAAATTTGCTCGGCTTGATACTCGTGTTCACGGCAAGTTCTGCCATGCAGTATTACATTTGCAAGGGCTTCTTCGACACGATACCAAAGTCGCTCGACGAGGCAGCGCGAATAGACGGCGCAAACCGACACCAAATTTTCGTAAAGATTATTTTGCCGCTCGCCAAGCCGATTATCATTTACACCATTCTTACTGCGTTTATAGCGCCGTGGGGCGAGTTCATGTTCTCGTCGTTCATTATGCTCGGCGACCCCGATAAGTTTACCGTGGCAGTCGGCATGAAGTCGTGGCTGGACAATTCCACGCTCGCCAGCGAATACTTTACGGTGTTCTGTGCGGCGGCGGTGGTGGTTTCCATTCCCATTACGGCACTGTTTATTTGGTTGCAAAAATACTATGTGGAAGGCGTTACCGGTGGCTCGGTAAAGGGCTAATAGGAGAAATTATGGCTAATATTAATGGGAAAACTGAGTTTTTGCAGGCACTCAATACGTGCAAGACGGAGGGAAAATCCACTGTCGAACTTTACAACGAAATATCGTCGCTCGCCATGCAATACGGACTTTCGCAAGCACGTGCACCCGCAGAGCGCAACGCATACTATCTGTCTATGGAGTTTTTGATCGGGCGCAGTTTCTTCAACAACTTGATGGAGCTGGGCGTGCTGGACGAGACGCGCGAACTGCTCAAAGAAAAGGGCGTGGACATTAACGTGTTCGAGGAGATCGAGGACGCCGCGCTCGGTAACGGTGGGCTGGGGCGGCTCGCCGCATGCTTTCTCGATTCGGCGGCGGGTTTGGACTTACCGTTGCATGGTTACGGCATACGGTATAAGTACGGGTTGTTCAAGCAGGCGATAGAAAACGGCTTTCAGGTGGAACTGCCCGACGATTGGCAACGCTTCGGCGACCCGTGGTCGGTTCGCAAACCGCGCGAAAAACGCAAGATTGTCTTTGCGGATATGGTGGTTACCGCCGTGCCGTACGATATGCCCGTGTTTGGAAAACGCGTGAACGTACTGCGGTTGTGGCAGGCGGAAGGAAGTGCGGAGGCGCAAAAAATCAGCGAATATTTGTACCCCGCCGACGACACCGAAGAGGGTAAGTTGCTTAGACTGCGGCAGGAATATTTCTTCTCGGCGGCGGCGGTGGGCGAACTGTTGGACAAACACGTAAAGCTCCACGGCAAAAGCTTCGACAGCTTTGCCGATTACAACGCCATACAGTTAAACGACACGCACCCCGTGCTCGCCATTGCCGAACTTATACGTGTGCTTACTACAAAGTATAAGGTGGCGTTTGGCAAGGCGGAAGAAATCGCCAAAAAGACTTTCGCGTACACCAATCATACCGTCATGCCTGAAGCACTCGAGTGTTGGGGGGCATCGCTCGTAAAAAAGATTTTGCCGGACATTTACGACGTTTTGCTCCGCTTGCAGGAAAGCCAGACCGCGGAATTTAAGCGACTGGGGTGCAGTGAAGAGGAAGCCGCCGACATGGCGATATACGCAAACGACAGATTTTCCATGGCAAACCTTGCCGTATACGTGGGGCGCACAGTAAACGGCGTTGCCAAATTGCACACGGACATTTTGAAAAGCAGTCTGTTTAAAACCGCGTATAAATACTATCCCGACAAATTCCAAAATAAGACCAACGGTATTACGCAACGCCGCTGGCTCATGTTGTGCAACCGCGAGTTGTCCGACCTGCTTGATAAGACGATCGGCACCGCGTGGCGCGAAGATATCACGCATCTTGGCGAGCTCAACACGCACGTAGATGCCGCGCTCAATGGGTTCGTAAAGGTGAAAGCCGAAAAGAAAAAGCAACTCTTTGCGTACATAAAAAAGCACGAAGGAGCGGAGATTCCCGAAAACTTTATCGTGTATTCGCAAGTGAAACGCTTGCATGAGTATAAGCGTCAGCTCATGACCGCGTTCGCCATTCTGGAAATTTACAAGGGACTTGCAGACGGAACGGTAAAAGACTTTCATCCGTCGGTGTTCGTGTTCGGGGCAAAGAGCGCACCCAGTTATAAGCGCGCCAAGGCGATTATCAAGTTCATCAACGAAATCGCGAATAAGGTCAATTCGGACACACGCACCAACGCTTTGTTGCGCGTGGTGTTCGTGAAGAACTACAATGTGTCTTACGCGGAAAAAATCGTTGCGGGCACCGATGTATCGTTGCAGGTGTCCACGGCGGGTCTGGAGGCGAGCGGCACGGGCAACATGAAATTCATGATGAACGGCGCGGTAACTTGCGGGACGATGGACGGCGCTAATATTGAAATCGTAGAGCTTGCGGGCAAAGAGAACAATTACATTTTCGGCGCGGAAGTGGACGAGATAGAACGCTTAAAGCAGGGCGACTACAACCCGAGCGCTATTTTAAAGGCCGACGCCTTGCACAGCTACGCCGTAAATACGCTTATCGACGGCACGTTCTCCGATGACGGCACGGGCGGCTTTCAAGGCTTGTACGACGCGCTGACGGTGGGGGCGTCGTGGCATAAGCCCGACCACTACTTCGTGTTGCACGATTTGAAAAGCTACGTAAACGCATTGCTCCAAATCAACGCCGACAGCAATAACGAAAAAGCCTTTGCCGCCAAGCAAATCAAAAACATAGCCAACTCGGCGCACTTTTCGTCGGACAGAACTATTAAAGAATACGCCGTCGACGTTTGGCAAATTTAACCGTCAAAAAAGTCGGACAATGAAATAGCTAAATTGATTATGAGTGAGTTTGGTGTTGCTCCAAACTCATTCATTTTAATATATTGAATTGATTTTTGTAGTATTGAATGTTCATAAAGATATATTACAACTGCTGTTTTCATTTGAGAAATCTCCTTTTAGATTAGATTTTTTATTTACCTTTCGGCGGAGCGAAAATAAACGGCAACGCATTGGCTGTTTTACCTATATAATTGATATAAAAATCAACCATAATTCGGTGAAGCATTTGGCTTCCTTTTTTGCAAGGGCTACGCAAGTAGTGCATTTTACCCTTGCGAAAAAGTGCGTTGCCGTTTACGCTCCGCCAAGTGATACGCAACGGAACCCGTAAAATAGGGCAGTTGGGTATCTTTTTTTGTGTTTGTATGTTGCAAGAACAATAAAAAGTCAATATAATTCCGCTATAAGTCAATATTTCACTATACAGCGGAGGAGGGCGTGTGGTAAACTATAATTATAAATAACATGTAAGTTGTTCGGTTTGCCGAATTAGAGCGGGAGCATGATAAAAAACAAGACGCAATGCATGTTTGCGCTTTGCTATTATAAGACGCTGTGTTAAGCACATGTTATTCAAGGAATGATTTTAAGTTTAGGAGAAAAAAATGTATCTTTCGCAAATCAATGCAAGCGAGTTGTCCGGAGAGAAGATCGATGCGATCTTATTTTCTCAACAATACGAACAAGTTGAAAAGAGCGATTATGCGATCGTGCTTGGCACCGATCCGAAGTATGCGGCCATTCGAGCAGAGATCGCTGCGTCTTTTTATCGCAAAGGCGGAACGCAAAAACTTATTGTAAGCGGCGCTGCGGTGGCCGATAAAAGCATAACGGAAAGTGCGTTTTTGCAGCAAGAACTTGCAAAACGTGGCGTGCCCGAGGAGGCGATCATCGAAGAGACACGCGCGAACGATACCATTCAAAATATGATTTACTCGCTGGCGGAAATATCCAAACGAGAAGATATAACCACGGTGGGCAGCATTACCATAATTACCGAACCGTTCCACATGCGGCGATCGTTGTGTCTTGCCAATGCGTTTTTACCAAGGTTTATCAAAGTGTACGGCTACACGGAAGGGGTGCCTTGTCAGCGCGCACAATGGAAGACCGACGAACGGTTAAATCGTTGTGTGCATAACGAGATCGCTATTTTGTGCCCATTGATCGCAAGCGGACGCATCGAGGACATTGTTTTATAATTTCGTATACTGTTTTATCCGTTATAAATAATAAGGAGAAATCGTTATGATTCGGGTCACGTTCGTATGCTTGGGGAATATTTGCCGTTCGCCCATGGCAGAGCTGTTGTTCAAAAAAATGGTAAAAGAAAGAGGACTTACGGATTCTTTCGAAGTAACCTCGTGCGGCACTTTTTCTTATGAGGACGGGTCGCCTTTACATGATCCCGCAAGAGAAACGTTGCGCGCCCATGGCGTGTCGGGCGATCATACCGCGCGCAAAGTCACAATGGACGATGTGGTGAAAAGCGACTATCTTTTGGTGATGGACGAGAGCAACCAAAGCGACTTGACCGAGTTTGCGGGCGTCGCGGGTAAGGGGAAAATATATATGCTCATGTCGTTTACGCCTCGCGGCGGCGCCGTTGCCGATCCGTGGTTTACGCACGATTTCGAAAAAGCATATGCCGACATCGAAGAGGGGTGCCGTTGCTTTTTAGACTTTATTCTTCAAAAGGGCGTTTAATCGCGCACATGTTTCGGTGCGTCTTCGGAGGAGTTGCAACATGGCGAAAAAGATTTATCCGGTAAGATCTTACCGCAAAGGACATCCCGATCCCATGAAATACAGAGAAGACTATGAACTTCTTAACGGCGAATGGGATTTTGCTTTCGACGAAAATAACGAGGGTTTATCAAAGCATTACGAAAAGAACTTTCCCAAGGGCAACAAAATAATCGTGCCTTATCCGTATCAGTCGTCGGCAAGCGGTGTCAACTTACCCGATAAACAGTGCGACATAGTTTGGTATGAAAGGGAATTTTGCGTTGACGATCTTGGCAAATCGTATATTATTACGTTCCAAGCAGCGGACTATAAAACCGTAGTATTTATTAACGGCAATTACGTTTTAACGCACGAAGGGGGCTACGACGGCTTTTGCGTTGATGCAACGCCTTTTGCGGTGTCGGGTAAAAATAAAATTACGTTGCGCATCGAAGATACGATGGCAATAGACCAAGTGCGCGGCAAGCAGCGTTGGAGAAAAGAGTCCTTCACTTGTTTTTACACCGAAACAAGCGGGATTGTAAAAGACGTTTACTTGGAGCGCCTTGCAAAAAAACATATCGGCGATTTTACGTTAAAAGGCGATTACGACAATAAAACGCTGTTCGTTCGCGTCGACGCGCCTATACATGCGACGCTTGCGGTAACGCTTTCGGACAACGACGGAAAACTCGTCAAGCGGCAAGAATTTGTTGTAAAGAAAAACGAGGAAGTGTTCGCATTGCCCATCGAACACGTTATCGGGTGGTCGTGCGACGATCCTTATCTCTACAACGTGGAGCTGTCGCTTTTTGACGGCGGTCGAGAAACGGATAAAATTTTGAGCTATTGCGGTTTTATTACCGTTGCGCAAGAGGATGGCAGAATTCGCGTAAACGGTAAAGACACCTATTTGAAGTTCGTGCTGAATCAAGGGTATTGGCCGGATACGATCACAACGCCTACGGAAGACGAAATAGTGCGGGACGTCGAACTTACCCTCGCTTGCGGTTTTAACGGGGCGAGAATGCATGAACACGTGCCGTCGCCGTTAAACTTCTATTATATGGATCTATATGGATTGTACGCTTGGCAAGAATGCCCTTCGGCGTACGGTTACAGTTATAAAGCGCGCAAACAATATTTCGAGCAGTTTCCGCGTCTTATCAAAGAACATCTTTCGCACCCATGCATTATGGCGTACGTTTTGTGGAATGAGTCGTGGGGGATAAACGAAATAAGAGAGAGCGAGGAAATCAGGCGGATGACGGCCGATATGTACGCGCTCGTAAAGCCTATGGTAGGAGATAGGTTGGTGATCTCCAACGACGGTTGGGAGCATACCGTTTCGGACGTGATCACGTTTCACAATTATGCGGAATCTTACGCGGCATTGCATTCCTTTTTGGACGGTAACCTCCAAAAAATCGTGGCGGGCGAAAATGCGGAGTGCGTGCAAAATTGCAAAGATTTCTTCGCCGGAGATCACCGCTATAAGGGGCAAGCGCTGATGTTGTCCGAATTTGCGGGCATTGCTTTTAGGAAAGACGATAACAGCGGTTGGGGATACGGAGAAAGCGTAGGAACGGAAAAAGACTTTTTGAAAAAATACGGCGAAATGCTCGATTTTATTTACGATCATAAAGAGTTGTGCGGTTTTTGCATGACGCAACTAAGCAACGTCTATCAAGAAAAGAACGGCATATTCTCAATGGACAGAAAGGAAAAGGTACCCGTGGCAGCCATAAAAAAGTTGCACGATAGGTTTGCCTTTCCATTGCAAAAAAGAAAGCCGAATGGAAATTGACGTCATGAAACCAAGATGGTATTTGCCATGATCGAATAATGTACAGTGCAAGTATGCGCCTTAGGGGGCCGAAAGGTTCCGATAGGGCGCTTTTTTAATAGTTATAGACCGATCAACGGATAATAATAGGGTGGATATCCGGCGGTTTCTTTTTTTTTGCAAAACTTTTTTGAGAAAAAGTCTTGACAAACGGGCAAATGTGTAGTAACATATATATGTCAAACGATTGACATATATATGTCTATCCATGGTTGCAAAGGGTGGCTGTCGGGGAAGATCGCCGCATGATGAGGAGTCCGATATGTATTGTTTGGAGAAAAAGAACGGCAATTTGGACTATACCAAAAGGCAGATACTGCTGGTGCAAGAGAGCTATAAAGTGCTTGCGCCCGCTTTGTTTGTTTTGGCGGCGGCGTTGCTGGCGCTCAACATAGCCAACGCCGTGCACAATTTTATGGCGGTGTATCTTTGCGTGGCGGTCAACGCGGTGGGCGTGGGCGCGTGCGTGTGGATACTTATGCAACTGGTGCGCGGAAACGGACGGCAACGGCACTTGTTCGAGCAGTTGCGCGAGCAAACGGCGGTGACGGGCGCGTGCGAGCAAGGGCTGTGCTACGAAACGGACACCGAGGGCGTGCTGCGCGGCGCGCAAGCCGTGTTGGTGGCGGAGAACGAGCAAGCGTATATCGTTGTGCCCGCACTGCCGCCGTATAAACACGGACTGTTCACAAGGTATGATTTTCGCGGCGACTTCGGGCGGCTCACGTTGCCCAAAGAGACGTTTGTGCGGCAAGAAGAAGACGGCAAAGTGCAATTCGTTTCGGACAACGTTCGGTTCGTGTTTGCGTTTTCCGCCAAAAAGAAAGAGGCAACAAAGCGTGACGATCACGCATAAAAGAGGAGGGACAACGATGAAAAAAGTATGTGCGGCCGTATTGGCGGCCATGATGGCGCTGTGTTTATTTGCTTGCGGCGGCAGCGACCCCGTGGCGGGCAAAGACGAGTTTTTGGGGCTGCAAGACGGCGAGGAGTTTACCACCGACAAAGAGATCTCGGTAAGCTTTATCCGTCCGCGCGGCAACGACGCGCAAGAAAGATGGTGGACGACCACGGTGGACGCTTTTAACACGGCGTACGCCGGACGCATCAAGGTTTCTTCCGAAGTGCTGGTGCGCGGCGACAACAGCTCGTACGAACAGCAGATCGGTCTGCGCGTGGCCGAGGGCTTGCCCGACGTGATGTATATGGACGGCCCGTATGTGAGCAATTGGGCGTATAACGGCATGATCGTGCCCATCGACAACTACATCACAAAGACCTATCTTTCCGATTTTATGGACTACGTGATCGACCAAGGCACGTATAACGAACGGCTGTACGCGCTCAGCATTGTGGACAGCACCATCATGGTGTTTTACCGCAAATCGTATATGAATGCGTTTTTGCAAACCAATCCCAAGTTTTCGGACGGCAGCAAAATAGAGTTGCCTTCTTCGCCCGAAACGGCTTGGACGTTCAACCAGCTGGCCGAGATCGCCGCCAAGATGACGAGCAGTCTCGGGGGGGGGAAGTATCGCTATGGCTTAAACATTGCGGGCGATAAAACCGAATGGATGAGCTACGCCTTTTCTCCCATGTGGGGCGGCAACATTTTGGGTGCCGACACGCTCACGGCCACGGGCAACCTCAACTCGGCCAAGGGGTTGGAGGCGGGCAACTATTTGCGCAATCTGCGGCTCAAAAACGCCATAAACCCGTCGGCGGGCGGCACCGATTTTTACGACGACGGCGTAAAAGAGGACGTGGCCGGCTCGGAGTGCAAAGCGGCCATGTATTTTACGGGCACGCAAAATATCACCAAATTCAACGAGTTTGAAAACATCGCCGCCGATTGGGACGCGACCTATTATCCGCGCAACAACGACGGCAGCTATTCCGTGCCGTGCGGCGGTTGGACGCTTTCGCTGAGCAAAGACTGCGCTCTTTCCAAACGCGTGGCGGCAGTGGAGTTTATCAAATATTTAACGAGCGCGTCGTCTTGCCAAAGCTTTGCGAGCCAAACGGCGTCGCCGCCCGCGCGCAAGTCGCTGTATGAAAGCATGGCGGAATACAAAGAAGGTTCGGCCGTGCAAGGCGGCGCGTACGTGCGTATCAAACAACAGATCTTCAAGGCGGCCACGCCGCGCACCAAAACCATCGCTTACGCCGAATTCAGCCCGTTGCTTGCCAAAGCGCTCAACGAGATCGTGTCGGACGTGAACCCCAACATCAAAGACAAGTTGGACACGGCGGCCAAAACGATCGACAACAAGATACGGCAAGCAAGCTACAAGTAAGGGGTGACGCGCATGTTGCAAACGGCGAACAAAAAGATTTCGGCGCGTCAACGGCGGTACGATCTAACGGGTTGGCTGTTCTGCTTGCCCGCGGTCGTGTTCGGGGCGGTGTTTCTCATCGCGCCCATCTTGCTGAGCTTTACGTTCAGTTTTACCGACTACCACATGTTGCGCGGTCTGCACGCGTTCGTGGGATTTGAAAACTACGTGGAACTGTTTTCGGACGCGGTGTTTGGCAAGGCCATCGTAAACACCGTTAAGTTTGTTGTGTTCGTGGTGCCGTTGCAATGCGGTTTGGCGCTTTTATTGGCACTTCTCGTCAACCGCACGGCCAAAGGTTTCGGCGTTTTCAAGCTGGCGTATTTTGCGCCCGTCATCACGTCGATGACCGTTGTGGCATTGCTGTTTATGAACTTTTACGACGCCAACGGCCTGTTTAATTTGCTATTGGGCACGGTGGGCATAGACGCGCAAGGCTTTTTGCACGATCCCCGCCAAGCCATGTACAGCATTATCTTTATGTCGGTGTGGCAAGGCGCGGGCTACCAAATGATCATATTGTTGGCGGCTTTGCAAAACGTGCAACCCGAACTGTACGAGGCGGCGGGGTTAGACGGCGCGAACGGCTGGCAAAAGTTTCGGCACGTAACGCTCCCCGGCATTTTGAGCGTGGGCAGTTTCGTGTTGCTCATCACGCTGATCGGCGCGTTCAAGCTGTTTACGCAACCGTACATCATGACGCAAGGCGGCCCCGACAATTCCACGATGACGGTGGTGTTGTATATCTACGAGCGCGGCATGACCGATAAGCTCATAGGCTACGGTTCGGCGATCGCCATGCTGTTTACCTTTGCGTTTATCTTGGCAAGCGCCGTAGGCAAAGGCGGCAGTCGGGGCGTGGCGATATACCGCCGCCGTCGCGACCGTTATATCGAGGAGATGATCTGAAATGCAAAATACGGGCGAATGTGTTGTGGCGGTAAACGCGCCGCGCGGCGGTGCGAAAGCGAGAAGGCGGGCGGTGCTCGCGGCGCAGTATGTTGCGAATATCTTGCTGGGCATTCTCTTCATCTCGCCGCTGTTATGGATGTTTGTGACGGCGTTCAATCCCATACAAGCTTTAGACAGCCAGATCTCGTCGATCACCGAGTTTTTGCCGCGCACCCTTTCTTTGGGCAATTTCAAGGCGGTATTTACCCGCATACCCATGGTGCGCTATCTTCTCAACACGCTTTTGTACGCGCTCGGCACGGTGGTCTTGGTGCTGCTTGTCAATGCACTGGCCGGCTACGCGCTGGCTAAGATCCCTTTTCGGGGCAGAGGAACGGTGATCATGTTTATCGTTATCATGCTCACCATTCCGTTCGAGGGCATCACGCTGTCTTTGTATATGGTGGTAAGTAAACTGCAATTGCTCAACTCGCCGCTGGCGGTGATACTGCCGAGCGCCATGAGCTGTTTTTACATTTTCATGTTTCGGCAATTTTTTTCGGGCATTCCCAACGCCGTGATCGAGGCGGCGGAAATAGACGGTTGCAAACCGCTTACCGTTTTCTTCCGCGTCGTGATCCCCATGGCGACGCCGGTGTTCGTTACCGTGTTCATCTTGGAATTTTTCGGCAAGTGGAGCGACTACTATTGGCCCATGCTCACGCTTACCGATTCCGCGCTTTGGAATATCCAGATCGCAATAGCCGACTTCAATTCGCGCGCCGAGCATTACGGACAGTTTATGGCGGCGCTCACCGTGTGCACGTTGCCCATCGTGATCTTGTTTTTATTCTTGCAAAAATACTACATTCAAGGCATTGCCACGCAAGGCATCAAGGATATGTAAGCGTCTTGCGAAGAGGGGAAAGCACGCAAAAAAGGAGAGAGAAAAACATGCTGAACAGACCCGTTTATCATTTCGCGCCCGTTAAAAATTGGATGAACGACCCCAACGGCACGATATACCGCAACGGCGTGTATCATCTGTTTTATCAATACAACCCCGCGGGGAGCGAGTGGGGCAATATCTGTTGGGCGTACGCTACCGGCACCGACCTTGTGAATTGGAAACGCAAGGGCATCGTGCTTGCGCCCGAAACGCACAAAGGAGAACAGTATTGCTTTTCGGGTTGCGCCGTGCCGCAAGGCGACGGATTTTTGATGGCGTATACGTCGATAGGGTTTGAGCCGTGGGCCATTCAACAGCACGCGCGCCAACGGTTCGCCCGCGCGAGCGCCGATTTCGCCACGGTGGAAAGACTGTATGATTGCGACCTGAACGAAAACAGCCAGCCCTTTGCCGTGCACGAGTGGCGCGACCCGTTTATTTTCACGTACAACGACATATCGTATTTGTTGCTGAGCGGCATTTGTTGGCGGGACGGAACGTCCGAGCACGGCGTGATCCTTTACCGCGCGCAAAACAAAGAGTGCACGAAGTGGGAGTACGTGAACGTTTTGGTCACCGAAAAAGACCATATCATAGAGTGCCCCAACATGCTTATAGAGAACGGCAAAGCGGCGCTCATTTATTCCACCATAACCGACCGCAAAGTGAAATACGTGGCGGGCGATTTCGACGGCACAAGGCTGTGGGAGCGCAACCGCGGCGTGGTGGATTGGTCGCTGCAGTGTTTTTACGCCACCAACCTTTCGGCGTGCGGAGAGGGCGGCACGGTGCTGTACGGGTGGATGCAAGAAAATTTGGAGCGGGGCGCCTCGCCCGACGGCACGTATAGCGGCTGTTTGGCGTTGCCGCGCAAAGTGCGTATAGACGAGCGCTACTGCTTGCATTTTGCGCCTGCGGACGCATTCGGATACTTGCGCGAAAACGAGTTGCCCGTTGTTGGCGGCGAGGTGGCGTCGGACGCCGTGCACGCCCGCCTTACCTTTTGCACCGAGGGCAATTGCCGCGTGCGCATCACCGAGGGCGAGCGCGAATATTTGACGCTGCGCGTGCGCGACGACGAGATCATCATAGGCCGCAAAACGCGCTTTCGCAACGCGGTGGAAACGGAAGAGCGCGTGTATATCGGCGGCGACAAACACCGTTTCGACGTGTTTATAGACGGCTCGGCCACCGAGTTTTTCATAGACGGCACGGCGGTGCTCAGCGTGCGCATGTACCGCAGCGAAAAGCCCGAAAAGCTTTTATCGGTAAAAGAAGGCAATGTGTTTGACGTGTGCGCGCACACCATGCGCGCGGCGGAGATCGTGGGGGAATAACAAAATGCATAAGGGTAGAAAATGGTTGGCGGCGCTTATGGGGGCGCTGGTGCTGTGCGCGATCTGCGCGGCATGCTCGCACAAAACGAAAACGCCCGATTTTCTCGATTACGGCGATCCCGATCTTTCGGGCGAAACGTCGGCCAATCTCGAAAGCGCGGCGCGTTACCAAACGCGGTTCAAAAACGGCGACGTCAATATAGGCGACGTGATGCCCTATTATCACGACGGCATATACAGCTTTTTCTATTTGGCCGAGACGAGCAATCACCCCGTGTATCGCGTGGACACCGCCGACTTCGTGCACTACGAGGACAAAGGCGAGGTGCTCTCGCCCGGCGCGTCCAACGCGCAAGACAGCATGATCGGCACGGGCAGCGTGGTGCAAGCGGGCAACGACTTTTACTTCTTTTACACGGGTTTCAAAAAGGACACGCCCGAGGCCGTCATGGCGGCTAAGTCGGTCGGGTCGATAGACGCCTTTCGAAAGATAGACGGATTTATGCTGACCGCCGCGGGCAGCGACCTCGAGGGGTGGGATTTCCGCGACCCCGAAGCGATCTACGACAGCGAAAACGAATGCTTTGTGTTGCTTGTTTCGGCGCGGCGGGGCGGCGTGCCCGTGATCGCCATGTTCACCGTTTCGCTCGATCTGACGAAAACCGAGTATAAAGGCGTTGTATACGAAGATGCGCGGTTGGGCGCCAACGTGCTCGAATGCAGCGATCTGTTCCGCATGGGCGACAAATGGTATCTTACCTATTCCGTGCAAGACGTGAGCAACGGCGGCGCCGACGGCGCACATGCCGCCGAGGCGGGCGTCGGCACGCAAGGCAAGGTGTATTACGCCATGGCCGACAGCATGTTCGGTCCGTTTACTCGCTTGTCGGACGCGTCGCTCGACAGCCATGTCTTTTATGCCGCCAAAACCGTGCAAGACGGCGCGAACACCTATTTGGCGGGTTGGATACGCCAAAAAAATTCCAATATCGGTTGGCAGTACGTGTGGGGCGGCAATTTGCAAGTGCACCAACTGTTGCAAAACCCCGACGGCTCGCTGAGCGTTGCGTTGCCGCCCTCGGTGCGCAATTATTATTCGGTGGAGCGCAAGCTCGACGACGCGCTCACGGTGTATAACGGTTTCGATATGATCGAGGAGAGCAAAACCTATCACACCGTCAGCCCCGAATATTCTTCGTATTTATTGCACGCCACCGTTACGTTCGACGCCGACGTCACAGAGTGCGGGTTTGCGCTCGGCGTTAGCTCCAACGTGGCCAACATTATGGAAGTGGCGTTTGTGCCGTCGGCCGACAAGATCCGCGCCTCTATGAGCGGACAGCAAGAGTTGGCGGCCAAAAACATACGGCTTACGGCGGGCGAGGAATACGACGTAACGCTTTTGGCGGAAGGTTCGGCGGTCACTATGTATGTGAACAACGCGGTGGCGTTTTCATCGCGCATTCGCAATTTGGGCAACAAGAAATTGGCGGTGTACGCCAAAAACGGCACCGCTTCCGTGCGCGATCTGCACCTGTACACGCCGTCCGACTATGCCGACACGCTGTCGAGCGGGTACGGGCAACTCACCGTTTCGGAGAACGGGCAAGCCAAAAAGGGGCATGCGAACAAAGTGCGCGTGTCGCCCGACGCGCCCGCCGCCGTTACGTATACGGCAACGCAAGAAAACTTTTTGCGCTACACGGCGGCGGTATACGCCGACAGCGCCGTGCGCGTTACGGTGAAAGCAAACGGCAAAACGGTGCGCGAGCATGCGGCGGAGGCCGAACGTATTTTGCAAACAAGCGGCACCGCGTATGCGGCGGCGGGCGACACGCTCACGTGGGAGATCTCGGCCGACGCGCCGACCGACGTGTGGGTGAACGCGGCGGTGGAAACGGACAAAAAGCCCTTTTCGAACGACTTGCGCGCCGAATATGAAAACAGCGGCACGTCCGCTTTTACGGCGGGCGAGAGCGGGGTATACGAGTATATCGCCACCATGTATTACGACGGCGAGATAAGCGGCCGACCCATGTTGGAAACCAATAACGCAAGGGCGGCCGTGACCGAAGGCGCGCGCTTGGTAACGTTGCGCGGCGCGGTTCGCTTGAACGCGGGGCAGTCGTTGCAAGCGGCGCTACTATACAACGAATTTGCGGCGCAAGCGGGCGCGCATCGCACGGTGCTGCAAATTCGCGCGGGCGCTACCGACACGTTTGCCGCAGGCTTGGGCACGTATGCCGCGCCCGTGGCCAAACCGTGCCATGTGGCGCACGAAACGCCGCTCTCGTTTGCGTCCGTGCAAGTGTCCGACGGGCGCGAGATGTCGGCCGAAATGAACGGCGACGTATTCGGCGAACAAGGGCAAAACGGGTTTGTGTATGCCTACGGCAAAGCGAGCGACGAGCTGTTTGCCATGACCGAGTATAACACCAACGGTTTTGTGTGGGAATACAAGCACAAGGCGCCGGAGGCAAACGACGCGCTGGAAATAAAAGCCGACTACATGAAACAAGGCGGCGGCTACGTGACCGCGGTGGTGTGGATCGCGCCGAGCGACGGCTATATCGATTTTACGGCCGACTACACGCGCAACAGCGGATATGCGCAAGTGCAAGTGCTGAGAAATCGCACGTTGCTGTACGATAAATTTTTGCACGAGGAAGACAGCCGCGCCGATATCGCGCTCACGAGCATGGAGGTGAAAGCGGGCGACGGCATCGTGCTTGCCGTGCGCGCCGCGGGCAGAGATATGGGCGAGAACGACGGTAACTACCATTTGCGCATCGGCAAAGGCAACACCCACGTGCCTTTCGATCCGAGCGCGCCGCTCATTGCCGACTTTGCCGCCGATTACAACACCGACCGCAACGGCGACTACGGCTGGCGGTATTTGCACATAGGTTATACGTGGGAGGGCGGCGAACGGCCTACCGACGTGCAAGCGTTGCAAAAAACGGACTTCGGTTGGGGCGTTGAAGGCAGCGGCATGGATGGCAACGGCGTGATCTACGGCGGCGTGGCGGCGGCTTGGCGCAACGATACACCCCAAACGTTGGCGGTGAGCGTGAGCGGCTCCGTTACGGGGCATAACGCCGACGTGCGTCTATGGATATTGCGCGCCGACGGCACGAGCGAATTTGTGGCGTTTTACAGTATAGACGGCGTGTGCGCGTTGCCGAACAAAGCCTATTTGCTGTCGAGCGGCGACAGCTTGGCGGTGCTGTTCTTCGAAAACAAGGGCGCGGGCTGTACGCTCGACATGCAAGTGCGCGCGTCCGCCGATATAGAGATCGACGATACGGCGCTTGCGCAAACGCTTTCGTATGCGCAAAGCATCACCAACGAGGACGACCGCTACACCAAAGAAAGTTTTGCGCTGCTACAAACGGAAATAGAAAACGCACGCAAGTTCTTAGAAGAAATGGCTGCGTCGCGCAAAACGTATACCGAGATTTCGCAAACCGTGGCGGCGCTCCGCGCGGCGATTAACGGCTTGCGGTTGGATACTTCGGCGGCGCGCGCCGAGTTAGACGCGCAGATCTCGGCGGCCGAGAAATGGGAGGGCAAAGAACTGTTGGGCGACGCCGCGACGTTTGCCGAGGCGTTGGCGGCGGCAAAAACGGTGGCTAAAGATCAAAATGCCACCAGCGAACGGCTGACCGCGGCGGCGGAAACGCTGAAAAACGCCATGCAAAACGTTCGCTTGCTTGCGGCCGATCTATACAAAGATTTCGGCGGCGAGCAAGGCGGCAACGGCTGGGTGTACGGCGCGGCCGAGATCGAAAATTGGGATACGTTCGCGGGCACTTGGTTGCAAGCGTTGCCGTTCGATAGCGACCGCTACGGAAACGACAATCGCTATATACGCAAAGCGGACGGCTCCGTCGTGCTGTACGGCGGCGCCGCGGCCGTGGGATATTACAACTATACGGGCGAGGCGCACAGCTATACGTTTGCGTTGCAAGCCGCCTATCTCGACGGCGTGACCCAAGAGGCGGCGCTCACCGTGGCCGTGTTGCGGCGCGACGGAAACACCGAGCTGTATCAAAACAACAATTGGCATAGCTTTACGGACGGCAAGATCTCGGTGCGTTGGACGGTCACGCTACAGGCGGGCGAACAGTTTGCCGTTATTCTCCGCAACGCGGGCGACGCGGTGGCTGCCGCAACGCTTGCGTTGCAAGTGGGGTGCAACGATGCGTTAACGCCCTTAGGTAACGGCGTGTTGCTTGCAAACGGCGATTGGACGGTGTACAACGCGAACATCGATTTCGGCGCCGGCAAGCTGACCGATATGGTGCAAGTGCCTTTCATAGAGGCGAGCGATTGCTTTGCGGGGAACGGCACCGAGGTGACCGCGGGCGCCTGCGGCGGCTTGCGCGTTACGGCAACGTCAGGCGTGGCGTTGGTGTTCACCGCACCCGCGGACGGCACGTACGCCGTTACGGTGGGCAACGTGGCGGGCACGCGCGGCAACGGGCGGTGGTACCGTTTTGCCGACGGCGCTTTTTCGGAAGAGGGCTTTTTCGGGCGCAACGCCGCGCAAAGATCGGTAACGCTTAAGGCGGGCGAGCAATACGCCGTGCATTTCGAGGGCGAACTGAACGGGTTCATGCTTATGCTGTGGGCGTCGGCATGAAAAAAGCCGCCCGTTGCGGGCGGCGACAAACGCACGGTAAAGGGCAACCTTTATGCGGTGGTGCCTTCTATAAGGCGCACGGGTACGGTTGTTATGGGCGGGGCGTTTTGTGGATCCAACACGTTTTGCACGAGCGCCTCGGCCAAAGCCGCCTCGTCTTGCGCGATTACCGTGATCTTGGGGTCGGCGAGGATACGAACGAACTGCGAGTTGTCGAATCCCACGATCTTGAGATCTTGGGGCACGCGGCAACCGCACGATACGGCGTAACGGTAAAGGGCGTAGGCCAACATGTCGTTGGAGCAAAACGCGCCGTCGAACTGCGGCAACTTGCCTTGCAAGCGGTCGGCCACAAACGATTGGTAATAGGCGTAGTCGAACTTGTCGTCCGTTTGAAACAGTTCGTATTTCACGCCGTGCGCGTTGCAGTAGTCGGCAAAACCGCGGTAGCGGTCGTGGCCGGCCAACCGCGCGTTGGTCATGGGGCCGGAGATATGCAACAGTTTGGTGCAACCTTTATCGATCAGACGTTTGGCCGCCATTTGCCCGCCCGCGAAATTGTCGGAGGCCACCATGGGCACGTCGGGCAAAATGCGGTCGAAGGTAACGAGCTTAAAGGGCACGCGCTCGTAATGCTCTATATCCAGCGTGTGCGAACAAACGATCAGCCCGTCTACGCCTTGGCCGTTGAGAATGCGGATATATTCGCGTTCGAGGTGGGGATCGGTGAAACTGTTGCACAACAAAAGCCGCTTGTCGCGTTTGCGGCATTGGCGCTCCACTTGGCTGATCAGTCCGCCGTAAAACATGGAACCCGAATCGGGCACCAAAATGGCCACGATGTCCGAGCGGCTGCTTTGCAGCGAACGGGCAATGCGGTTGGGTTGGTAGTTGAGTTGCTGCATAGCGCCGTATACTTGTTGCCGCGTGGCCTCGCTGATATAGCCGCGGTTATTGAGAACGCGCGATACGGTGGTGGGCGTTACGCCCGCAATACGCGCCACGTCTTTGATACTTGCCATAAAACAATCCCTTTTGCGTCGGTGGTATACCGTCTGTAAACGGTCGGTGCTTTCAGTATAGCACACCGCAAAAAAAATGTCTATTTTCTGACGGAGGATATTCGCATGAGATCGGTAAAACGAATAACGGTATTACTAATAACGCTTGCGCTCGCGGTCGTAACGGCCACGGCCGTTACGGTTGCGGCGGCGGCCGAGAACACGCCCGCTACGGCACAGCGCATAGAGCAGTACCGCCCGCAACTGAGTTTCACGCCCGCCGCGGGTTGGAACAACGACCCCAACGGGTTGGTGTACGATCCCGACAAGGGCGAATACCACATGTATTACCAGCATTACCCCAACGGCAACGTGTGGGGCGATATGCATTGGGGGCACGCGGTGAGCCGCGATCTGGTGCATTGGGAAGAAAAGGACATTGCGATCTATCCGCTGTTTGCCGGCAACGATCTATATAAAGCCGACGCTGTTTGGAATAACGGCAATTTGGTGGAAGTGAAGAGCATAAACGGCAACAACCCGCATTTGGAGGGCGGCGCCGAACACACGCCCACGGGCACCATTTTTTCGGGCAGCGTGGTGTATGTGTCCGAGGCCGACGCGCAACGCGCCTACCGCGGCGCGGGATTTTACGCGATATTCACCCAACCCAAAAGCGCCGAAGAACGGTGGTGGGACGTAAACAAGTTGGACGAAACGTTGAACACCGACCAACGCCAAACCATTGCGTATTCGGTCGACGGCAACTTTTTCGCGCACGAAACGTTCCGCGAGATCATACCCGTAGACTACGAGGGGCGCGAAACGCAGTACCCCGCCGATTTCCGCGATCCCAAAGTGTTTTGGGACGATGTGCTGGGCGAGTGGATGATGGTGGTGGGCGGCGGCGAAGTGTTGCAGTTCGCGTCGTCCGATCTGCTCGAATGGCGATACGTGGGCAGCACGGGGCTGTGGGGCGAATGTCCCGATCTGTTTGCGCTCGATACGCCGAACGGCGACACGGGCGAGCAAACGTGGGTGCTGTTGCTTTCGCCCAAAAACGAAATGCAGTCGCATTTGTATAACGGCACCACGGCGGCGGACTACGCGTACGACAACGAATATTATATTTTGGGCACGCGCGACCAAAACGGCCTGTTCGTGCGCGGCGAGGGGCAAACGTTGCAACCGCTTTCCTTTGGCATAGACAGTTACGCCGTGCAAACGTTTACGGGCGCGCCCGACGGCAAGCGCTACGGCGTGAGTTGGGCGGCCGGTTGGAACACGGTGAGCGAATACGCCCAAACGCACGGCGGGGGTTTGCGCGAAAATTGGAACGGCGGCATGACGCTTACGTTCGAATTGACGTTGCAAAATATAAACGGCCGCACGGTGCTTGCCAAAACGCCCGTGCAAGGGTATGAGAGCTTGCGGGGCGCGCAACCGCTGTATGCGGGGCAAGCGGTAACGCTTGGCGAAACCAACGCGCTGCAAGGCGTGAATGCCTCGCTCGCCGAAGCGGACGTAACACTGTATACGGACAACGCCGCCGCCCGAAACATAACGCTGTCGTTGGCGACGTCCGACTACGAACGCACCGACATCGTGTACGACATAAAAACGCAAACGCTCACCGTAGACCGCAGCGCGTCCTCGCTGGCCGCCCAAAACACGTCGCGCTACGCCGTGCCGTATCGCATGCCGTTGGCGGCGGACGGTGAGGGCAAGGTGCGCATTCGCGCGTGGCTGGATTGGGGCAATCTGTTTATAGCGGGCGGCCGCGGCGAGGCGAGCGCCAACGTGGCGATTTTCCCCTCGCTATACAGCAACGGCATGTCGCTGACCGCCGACGGCAACGTGACGGCGGACGTAACGGTGTATGCGCTCGGCGGCATTTGGAACAACGACGCGGCGCAAAATGCGTTTGACGGCTTTTACGTGAGCGCCGCCGACGAAACGTTGTATGCGGGGCAAACGCGCACCGTGCTCGTTGGCTCGCCCGATCCAAACTTTCGGGCAAGCGAGGTAACGGCCGAGGCAGAGGGAAACGCCGTAACGGTGGCGCAACGCCAAGACGGCAGTTTTGCGATCGCGGCGGTCGCCACGGGAAACGCTACGGTAACGTTTGCGTACGGGCAACACGTCAAAACGGTAAACGTGCAAGTGCTTTCGGGCACGGCAAACTCCGACCTTGCGTTCGTAACGTCGTATGCGGGCAAGTGGACGCGCGACAACGGGATCGTGGGCAAGGCAAGCGGCGACGGCTTTATTTACACGGCCGAAACATATGCGAATTTTTCGCTGACGGCCACCGTAACGGCGCGCGAGGACAACGCGGTGGCGTTCGGCATCGTGTTTGCCGCCGGCGAGGATTTCCGCACGTTTTATTGCGCTAACTACGATTACAATGCGCAACAAGTCAAACTGTGGATGAACGGCGGCGAATCCATTGCCGCCTATCCGTTGGCGCTTCGCCGCGGCGCGCCCGTGACGTATGCGCTCACGGTGCTGAACGGCGAGATCACCGTGGCGGTGAACGGGCAAACGGTCATTGTGGCAAGCCATGGCTTATACGAGCGCGGGCGCGTGGGGCTAAACGTGTTTAACGGTGCGTTTGCTTTTAACGATATCCGCCTTTCGTCGGTATACGGCGCGGGCGAAACGGTGTGCGAACAAGTGGGCGACGAGCCGTTTATTTTGCGCAACCAAACGGACAAAACGTATTTGACGGCAAACGATTACACCGTGCAAGAGGGCGTTCTCACGCTTTCGCCGTCTTACGTTTGCACGCTGACGGGCGGCAAGGCATACGGCTTTACGCTGTTGTTCGAAAGCGGCCGCACGCAAAACTTTACGTTGCACGCCTATGCGGCCGTGCAGATCTTCGATTCGTACCGCGTGGTGAACAACGGTGACGGGTTGCAGTTGGCCGTGTCGCTCGGTTTGGCGCAATTGCAAAGCGTGTGGATAGACGGCAAAAGCGTGGCGTATGATTTTGCCGATTCGGTGCTGTCGTTTAGCGCAGACACGGTAGACGCGCTTTCGGACGGCGACCACACGTTGCGTATCGTTACCGACAAAGGCGCGGCGGAGTTCGTGTTCGGCTACGCGTTCGTGCCGCCGCCGCCCGTCAATAAAACGGGCGCGGTCGTCAGCGTGATCGCGTCGGTGCTCGTCGGTTGCGTTTTGATCGCGTTTGCGGTATATTGGATAACGGCGAATAGAAAAAGAAAAGGGAGCAAACAAGCATGATACTTTGTTACGGCGAGATTTTGGCCGATCTTATCGGCAGAGAACAAGACGGTATGCTAAGTTACGAGCGGCATGCGGGCGGCGCGCCGTTTAACGTGGCGTGCGCCTGTCGCCGCGCGGGCGGCCGCGCGGGGTTCGCGGGGTGCGTGGGCGACGATATCATAGGGCGCTATCTGCATGATTTTGCGGCGCGGCAAGGGCTGAATATCGCGGATATCAGCGTGTTGCCGAACGCGAACACCACGCTGGCTTTTGTGGAGCTGTCGGCAAGCGGTGAGCGCAGTTTTTGCTTTTATCGAAAAAATACCGCCGACTACCGATTGCCCGCCCATACGTTGGCGAACGTGTCGCAAGCGAATATCGTGCATATAGGCTCGCTGATGCTGAGTGAGGCGGAGGGCGTGGCGTTTGCCGATAAGGCGGTAGACGAAATAAAGCGCGCGGGCAAACTTTTCAGTTTCGATATCAACTACCGCGACGATATTTTCCCCGACGCGGCGGCGGCGAAAAAGGCGTATGCCAAGTATGCGGCGGCGGCCGACATCGTCAAATATTCGGAAGACGAACTGCAAATGTTTACGGGCAAGAGCGGCCTAAACGGACTGCAAGACGTGGCGCGTCCCGACCGCTTGGTGTGCGTAACGCTGGGCGGCAAGGGCAGCGCGTATGCGCTCGGCAATCGCGTGCAAGTCGTGCCCAGCATACAAGTGCAAGTAAAAGACACCACGGGCGCGGGCGACGCGTTTTACGGCGCGCTTTTGAGCCGATTGGACGGCAAAGATTTTACCCGCCTTTCGGACGACGAGCTGTATGCTGTTTTCCGTTTCGCCAACGTGGCGGGCGCATTGGCCACCACCGCGCGCGGCGCGCTCGACAGCTTGCCCACGCGCTCGCAAATAGAACAACTGCTGTAAACGTTTATAATCTAATTTTAATGTAAAACGAACGGACAAACGGTTGACCCGCGGGGGGGGGAGGGTATATACTTATATTTAGAATATAAGGAAGGATTGGCTCGGTTCGTTGGAGGAGCAAAAGAAAAAGCTTATCAAACAGCGCATTTTGCCCACCGCTCTCGTGGCGGTGACAGTGCCCTTTATATTGGTTTTTGTGGTCCCGTTCGAGATCTACAGCAAAAATCGCGACGAGTTTTTATTTTCGGCGGGCGATTTTTTGCCGCTTTTGTTGTTGTTCGCTTTGCTGATCGGCGCGGGCATGTTTTTCGCCATGCTGTTTTTGCGGCCGTTTGCATACAAAATGTTCCGCAACGTGTATTTGATGTTTGCCTTTTTGCTGTTCTTGCAAGGCATATTCTTAAACCGCGGCATGTCGGCGTTCAACACCAACGGCGCGCGCGGCAATACGGCTTATTTAATATTCAACACATGGTTTTGGGTCGTTATGCTCGGCTTTGCGGTAGGCATCACGTTTTACGACGACAAACGCGAGATCTCCAAATCGGTGTGTATGATCTTGTCGGCGGTCATTCTCGTAACGCAGTCGGTCAGTTTTGCGTCCACCGCCGTCACGACGAAAGGCGTGTTTGCGTCCAAGACCGAATTAGACGATTCGGACGTGCCGCTTATGGTGCTTACCGATTCGGACTTGACCACGCTGTCCGCTAATCGCAATGTGCTGTATTTTTGTATCGATTTGTTTGACGAACGGTTTGCCGACTATGCCCAAACCGCATTTTCCGACGTGTTCGAAAACTTGGACGGCTTTACGCGCTTTACCGACCATATGTCGCTGTACGGGCACACCTATCCGTCGGTGGCGTATATGGTAACGGGAAACGAGTATGACGCCGATAAAACGCGCGGCGAATTTTTGGGCGATGTATACAAAACGGATAAAACGCTTTCCGTATTGGCCGAAAAAGGGTATAAAACAAACGTATATACCCAACAGTATTATGTATACACAACGCAGTCGGCGTTTCCCGAATACGTGACCAACTCGGTAAAGATCTCCGATGTGAAAGTGCGTCACCCGCTCAATATCGGCGTGCACTTGGCGCATATGGCGCTGTACCGCTGTGCGCCGATGGCGCTAAAAAGCGTGTTGGGCGTGCTCAACGCAAACCAGTGCAACCGCAATGTGCAGTATACGGGCGACAACGGTCGCAAGGAATACTCCACCGTAAACAGCCGCGCATGGAAAGCTTTGAACGACACGCCGTTTGTATCCACCGAGCAAAACGTGTTCAAGTTCGTGCATATCGAGGGGTGTCATGCCGCCGAAAAAGTGAAAAAAATAAACAAGTCCGGCAAAAAACTCATCAAAAAATCCATTCGCGAAAGTTTTGCGGTGGTCAATAAATATATCGATCGACTAAAAGAAACGGGCGCGTATAAAGACGCCACGATCGTGATAACGGGCGATCATCCCGCGCCGTTTTACAACAACGGAAAGTTGGGCGGTCCCAAACTGACGGCGCTGTTCGTCAAGCCGTCGGGGAGCGAGGGAACCAAACTCAAGATATCGTCGGCGCCCGTGCACCATTCGGATATTTGGCCCACCATCATGCAGTCGGAAAATATCGCTATGCCCGCGGAGTACGGCACGAGCGTGTTCGACGTGCCCGAAAACGCGCAAAGAGAGCGTACGTTCTATTGGCACACATATAAGTATGACAACACGATGGACGTATACAGCTATAAGGTAATGGGTGCGGGCGGCGATTTCTCCCATTGGAAATTGGAGAAGAGCACCCACTATGACCGAGGTATTATGCACTAACGAGGAAAAAACGTTTTGGATCAAATTGTGTATTATATATGTATTCCGCTCGGATGGCTGATGAAGCTATGCTGGAAGATGGTGAGCAACTACGGCGTGGCCATTCTTTTGTTCACGCTTTTTACCAAAATCGTGCTGTTGCCGCTTTCGGTGTGGATCCAAAAAAACTCCATCGCCATGGTAAAGATCCAACCGCAGATCAACTTTTTGAAAGCCAACTACCAAGGCAATATAGACCTTATCGCCGACGAGCAGGCCAAACTGTTCAAAAAAGAACACTACCACCCCATGCTCACCGTGATCCCGTTGGCATTGCAGATCGTGCTGTTATTGGGCGTGGTGTATATCATTTATCATCCGCTCAATTATCTGTTCGGCGTGTCGGCCGACACGGTGCAAGCGTTGGCGGAGGCGATCGGCGCCGATCCCAAAAGTTCGTCGGTGCAGTTGCAGATTATCGAGGCCATACAAAACGGCACGCTCACCGCAACGTCGGCGGGCGGCGCGCTGGGCGCCGCTACGTTCGATAAGATCGCCCGTTTCAAAATGACGTTTTTGGGCATGAACTTGTCGGCCGTTCCCTCCAAAGAGTGGGGTTGGTATACGTTGGTGCCTATTTTGGCGGGCGCGTCGTCGTTCGTTATGTGCTTTACGCAGAACTTGGCCAACGTGGTGCAAAAAGAGCAAGGCAAGATCAATAAATACGGCATCATGTTGCTGAGCGTGGGGCTGTCGCTGTATTTGGGGTTGGGCGTGCCTAGCGGCATTGCGCTGTATTGGATCGCAAGCAACTTGCTGTCTATTGCACAAATGTACGCGTTGAACGCCGTCATCGATCCCAAAAAGCATGTGGACTACGCCTTGCTCGAAGAGAGTCGCACGGCGCTCGAAAAAGCCCGCGCGTTCGGTAAAACGGACAAAAAAGACCCGCTGTACAAGCAAATGAAAGAGCGCGAAAAGAAGGACTACAAGCGCTTTAAGCACATCGTTAATAAGCACATTGTGATCTATTCCGAACGCAGCGGTTTTTATAAATATTACAAAGCGCTGATCGACGAGTTGTTGGCGCGCTCCAATCTGACCATCCACTACATAACCAACGATTTCAACGATGCGATCTTCGAGGTAGCCGAGCACGAGCCGCGCATCAAACCGTATTATATAGGCCTACGCAAACTTTCGGTGCTCATGATGCTCATGGAAACGGACATGTTTCTCATGACAACGCCCGACCTCAACAAGTATTATCTCAAGCGTTCGTATATAAAGAACGATATCGAATACGTGTATGTGCCGCACGACAGCATGAGCGTGCATATGAGTTTCCGCGAGGGCGCGTTCGATGCGTTCGATACCGTGCTGTGTACCGGTCCGCACACGGTAAAGGAATTGCGCGCCATAGAGGACGTGTATAAGCTTGCCCCCAAGAATTTGGTGGAATTCGGGTTCCCGCTTTTAGACGATCTGGTAGACAGCGTGCGCGCGGAACAAACCGACGAACCCGCGCGGCAAGTAAAAGAGATATTGATAGCGCCCTCTTGGCAAGAAGACAACTTGCTCGATTCGTGTATCGATACGTTGATAGAAGAGCTGTACGGCGACAAATACCATATCACCGTGCGCCCGCACCCCGAATACGTGAAACGGTACGGGTACCAACTGCAAACGCTTGTTGACAAATATGCCGACCGCGACCCCGCCAAACTCACGTTCGAATTGGATTTTTCCACCAACCGTTCCATCTATACGGCCGACGTGCTGTTCACCGATTGGTCGGGCGTGGCCGCCGAATTTTCGTTTGCCACGTTGCGCCCGTCGGTGTTCGTCAATACCAAAATGAAGGTGTGCAACGAAAATTGGCAAAAGATCGGGCTGACGCCCGTGGAAATGGATATTCGCGACAAGATCGGCGTGTCGGTGGAAAAAGACGCGCTCGAGAACATCGGCCGCACGGTGGAAACGTTGCTGTCCGAGCGAGAGAAGTATGCCGAGGCCATCGCGTCTTATTTCCAAACGTTTACGTTTAACCACGGCACGGCGGCCAAGAAAGGCGCCGAATATATCTTAAAGTCGCTTATGCGCAAAAAGCAAGCGGCGCAACAAAAGCAAACGGCTTGAAAAATCGTAAGAAAAAACAGGAGCGTGTAAAAAAATGATCATGAACACCATATTGCAATCGTATATCGACCCCGCGGCAACCTCTATCTTGCTGTCGTCTATCACCGCTATCGTGGTGGCGGTGGGCGCCACGTTTATCGTGCTGTGGCGTAAGTTCAAAAAGGGCGTGGGCAAAGCGTTGCACATCGACCCCAACGCCGGCAAAGAAGTGGAAGACGAACTGACGGTATCGGAAGACGTTTTGGCCGAAAACGCCCCCGCGGCCGAGGCGGCGGCCACCGTTTCGCAAGAGGACTCCGCCGTACAAATTGAGCAAGAAACGCAACAAGAGCAACCCGCGCAAGCCCCCGAAGAAAAGCAATAAAACCGAACACTGTCTATGGCTGAAAAACCGCACGAAAAATGCGGTTTTTTTTGTGTTTTTTTGCTTAAATCGTTTGACATACGGCGGGGGAAAGTGTATACTGTTTTGGGTTTAGTTAAAATAAACCAAATGTTTAGTAAAAGTAAACTCACTAAACGGTAGGTTTACTTTTGCTAAACAAAAGGAGCGCTATGGAGATCGGAGTGAAAATACGCGAATTGCGGCTCAAAAACCAACTCACGCAAGAGGAGTTGGCCGACCGTTGCGACCTTACAAAAGGGTATATATCGCAGTTGGAAAACGACGGCAACAGCCCCAGCATTGCCACGCTCAAAGATATTTTGGATTGTTTGGGGTGCAGTTTGACCGACTTTTTCGCCGACGAGCAAGAATCGGTGGTGTTTACCGAAGAGGACACGTTCGTGAAAGAGAGCGACGGCTGTCTTATTCGATGGTTGGTGCCGTCGTCGCTCAAAAACGCCATGGAACCCATTTTGATGACGCTGTCGCCGCGGGCGTCGAGCGGTATGGACTTGCCGCACGAGGGCGAAGAATTCGGGTTTGTGCTCGACGGAGAAGTGCGCTTAAAGCTGGGCAAAAACGAACATACGGTGCGCGCGGGCGATTCGTTCTATTTTCGCAGCGGCAAATCGCATCGCATAGAGAACGTAGGCAAAGGCGACGCAAAAATATTGTGGGTGAGTTGCCCGCCCAATTTTTAAGGGACGCAAGGCATAACGGAAAGAAGGAGAACGGTTGCGGTGGAAGAAGTAAGCACGAAATTCGATAAGATCATCGAAGTGCGGAACGTTACCAAGGTTTTCGACGACGTGACGGTGGTGGACAATATCACGCTGTCTGTCAAGCGCGGCGATTTCGTCACATTGCTCGGGCCGAGCGGTTGCGGCAAGACCACGCTTTTGCGTATGATTGCCGGTTTTACCACGCCCACGAGCGGGCAGATATTTTTAGACGGCAAGGACATAACCGATCTGCCGCCGCACAAACGCCCCATCAACACGGTATTTCAAAAATACGCGCTGTTTCCGCACCTTAACGTGTTTAAGAACATTGCGTTCGGGTTAAAGTTAAAGCGTATAGAAGATATAAAACGCAACAAAAAAACGGGCGAACCCGTGCTCGATCAAACGGGCGCGCCCGTTATCGTGCGGCGCAAGTTCACCAAAGAGGAAATTTCCGAAAAGGTGAACCGCGTGTTGAAGTTGGTGGGCTTGGAAGGCTACGGCCACCGCGACACAACGTCTTTGTCGGGCGGACAGCAACAACGCGTGGCCATTGCCCGCGCGCTCGTTTTGGAACCCAAAGTGTTGTTGTTAGACGAACCGCTGGGCGCGCTCGATCTTAAAATGCGTAAAGAAATGCAGTTCGAACTCAAAAAGATGCACGACGAACTTGGCATCACGTTTATCTACGTGACGCACGACCAAGAAGAGGCGCTCACCATGTCCGACAAAGTGGTGGTGGTGTCCGACGGCGTGATCCAGCAAGTGGGCACGCCCAAAAAGGTATACGACGAGCCGGCCAACGCGTTTGTGGCCAACTTTATCGGCGAAAGCAATATTTTGTCGGGCGAAATGAAAGAGGACTACAAAGTGCGTTTTTGCGGCGCCGACTTTGCTTGCGAAGACAAAGGGTTCGGCAAAAACGAGCGGGTGGATATCGTGGTGCGCCCCGAAGACATCGGCGTGTTCCGAGCGGGGAGCGGCAAGGGGCAGTTAAAGGGCACCGTGCTGGGCGTTGTGTTTAAGGGCACGTACTACGAAATGAACATTGCCGCGGGCGATTACGAGTTTACCGTGCAAAACACCGACAGTTTTGCGGTGGGCAGCAGCGTGGAATTGCGTATCAAGCCGGACGGCATACACATCATGAAAAAAATGCGCACCGTAAACGAAACGGTCACAACGGTGGACGGCGAGAACACGGTGGACTTTCACGGCGGCAGTTTCGCGTTCGAAAATCCCGAACACTTGGAAAAGGGCGAGCGGGTAAAACTTTCGGTGGCTTTCGATAAGATCGAGCTGACCGACGACGAACGCGACGGCGTGATCGGCGGCAACATAGGGCCGAGCGTTTATAAAGGCACGTATTACCAAGTGCAAGTGTATACCGACGACGACGACGATATTTACGTAGACACCGTGTACGAGTGGGACATGGACGACCGCGTGGGCATTGTGATCAAGCCCCAAGATATCCGCGTGGAAAAATACGTGGAGGCGGACGAGGAAAAAGAGGAAAACGCCGCGGCAGACGGGGAGGAGAAGAGCGATGCTTAAAAGAAAGGCGCCCGCCAAAGGCATTTTCGCGTTGCCGTATGCCGTGATCTGCGTGATCTTTGTGGTGTTTCCGTTGATCTTGTTGCTCATTTACGCGTTTCGCGGCGAAAACGGCGGTTTTACGTTTGGCAATTTTGCCGAGGTGTTCACCAACTCGTCCAACTATATGGCGCTGTTGAAAACGGTGGGCACGGCGTTGCTCGCCACGGGCATATGCTTGCTCATCGCCTATCCGCTGGCCTATATTTTGGCGGCCGCGCCGTTTAACAAAATAGCCATTTTGGCGTTGTTGTTCGTGGTGCCCATGTGGATGAATTTTATTTTGCGTATCTTTGCGTTGCAGTCTTTGCTTTCTATGCTGGGTATAGAAAAGAGCTACGGTGCGGCCGTTATCGGCCTTGTATACGACTTTCTGCCCTTTATGCTGTTGCCCATTTACACCGCGCTCGTCAATCTCGATACGAGCTATGCCGAGGCGGCGGGCGATTTGGGCGCCAACGCCGTGGGCACCTTTTTGCGCACCACGCTACCCATGTCGGTGCCGGGTATCATAAGCGGCGTGATGATGGTGTTTATGCCTTGCTTTTCGGCGTATGCCATCACCGACATGATGGGCGATTCCAACACGGCGGTGATCGGCGGCAAGATAGACTATCTAATTTCGCAAAACCAATGGGGTGTGGGTTCGGCGTTGGCGTTCGTGCTGCTTGTATTGGTGATCGCGGTGATGGTGGTGGGCAATTTGGTGGCAAGCTCTCGCAATGCCAAAGCCAATGCCAGCGCGCTCACGCGGGGAGGATCGGCGGTATGAAAAACAAAAAACGTATTTTCACCGTGATCGGTTGGGTGGTGCTCGTTTTGGCGTTGGTGCTCATGTATTTGCCCATACTTACGGTGGTGGCGTATTCGTTCGTAGACAGCAAAACGGTGGGCGCGAGCGGCGAGATAGGCTTTGCGCTGTATGCGCGTTTGTTTGAAAACGAACGCCTCATGACGGCGGCGGGCAACACGTTGTTGATCGGCGTGGTTTCGGCCTTTTTGGCCACGCTCTTGGGCACGGTGAGCGCGGTAGGCATATTTTATCTAAAGCGCGGCAAACAGGCCGTAAACGTTGTTTCGCAGCTTACGGTGTACAACGCCGAGATCGTTACGGCAGTGGGGTTCTTTTTGTTGGCCATATTTTGCAACAACGTGCACTTGCCCGTGCAAAAGGGATTGGGGTGGCTCATATTGTGTCACACCGTGATGACCACGCCCTATGTGATCTTGTCGGTGAGTCCGCGGTTGGGGCAACTCAACCCCAATCTGTTCGAGGCGGGCATGGATCTCGGGGCGGGGCAAACGCGCACGCTGTTTACCGTGATTTTTCCCCAGCTCATTAAAGGCATGGTGTCGGGGTTTGCGTTGGCGTTCACGCTCAGCTTAGACGATTTTGTGGTGACCAACCTAAACCGCGGCGAGGTGAACACCATTTCCACCTATGTGTACGACAGCATACGGCGCGGGATCGATCCCGCCGTGCGCGCGCTCAGCACGGTGATATTCGTGGCAGTGCTTGCGGTGCTTATCGCGGTGAACGTGGCCGACAAAGCCAAACGTCGCCGCGCGGCAAAATAAAGAGATATTTTTGAATAGGAGTTTGTGAAAATGAAAAAATTGTTGTGTGTGTTGTTGGCCGCAACCGTGAGCATGGGCGGCATGGCTACCATGACGGGTTGCACCAAGCGGAGCGAGCAGCTCAAGCTTTACAGCCAAGGCGAATATATGGACGAAGAGATCTTTGCCGAGTTCGAAAGCTGGTATAAAGAGCAGACGGGCGAAAAGGTGAAAGTTTCCATGAACGACTTTCAGTCCAACGAAAGCATGTACAATATCGTTTCCATGGATAAAGCGGACTACGACCTCATTTGCCCGTCCGACTACATGATCGAAAAAATGATCAAAGAGGGGTTGTGCAAAAAGGTGGACAAGTCGCTTGTGGATATTGCCGCCGAGGGCTTGATCGTGCCCGAATATTTGGAGGCCACGCGCGTGTTCGATCCCACGCTCGAATACTCGGTGCCTTATATGTACGGCACGTTCGGCATTTTGTATAATTACAAAACGTTGGGCAAACACATCACGAGTTGGGAAGAACTGTTTGCGAGCAATCGCGACCGCAAACTTTCGCTGAAAAAGTCGCCGCGCGATACCTACCATGCCGCCGGCTTATACTTGCACGGCGAGCAATTGCGCAACACGCCGCTTGCCGAGAAAAAAGCAAAAGTGCAAGAAGTGTTCGACACCGTGACCGACGACAGCGTGGCCGAAGTCAAAAACGTGCTGAGCGCGTGGAAGGGAAAAGACAAGCATTGGGACGACGAGGACGGCAAGTTCTCCATGGCCAAAGGCGAATTGGATATGGGACTGTATTGGTCGTGCGACGCGGGCTACGTGATGAGCGATTACGAGGACGACAGCGGCAACCTTTCCAAGGGCAATAAAGATCTGTGGTACGTTATCCCCGAAGAGGGCGGCAACGTGTATCTCGACAGCTTTGTGATCTCCAAGTATGCCAAAAACGAAAAAGCGGCCAACTATTTCTTGCAGTTCTTATGCCAAAAAGCAACGGCCATCGCCAACAGTATCTATTGCGGCGCGGTCAGCCCCGTGGCGGCGGCGTACGGCGAACTCAAAGCGGAATACGAGGCAATGGATCTCGAAAGCGAGGACAGCGTGTTCAAAGGCACGAGCGCGGCGTGGAAAGACATGTATATAAACATGTTGATGTTCCCGTCGGCCGATGTTTTGAAGCGTTGCGGCCAAATGCGCGATTACGGCGCGGCCGACGGCAAAGTGGTGCGCGCCATGGCGGACATCATGCAGTAAAGCGCATTGCGCGTGGTCGATAAACAACAAACATACGTTTATATGGAAAATAGCTTACTATCGGCAAATACCGCCGCCGATGCGGTGGTGGTGGGCGCGGGGCACGCGGGTATCGAAGCGGGCCTCGCGTTGGCGCGTATGGGCGCAAACGTTACGGTGCTTTCCATCACGTTGGATAACATCGGCTATTTGGCATGCAATCCGAGTATCGGCGGTTCGGCCAAAGGGCATTTGGTGCGCGAGATCGACGCGCTGGGCGGCGAGATGGGGTTGGCGGCCGACGCATGTTGCGTGCAAATGCGCATGCTCAACAAAAGCAAAGGGCCGGCGGTGCATTCGTTGCGTGCCCAAGTGGACAAGTACGCCTACCACCGTTATATGAAAAACGTGTTGGAAAACACCGAAAACCTCACGTTGCGCCAAGGCGAAGTAAAACGCGTTTTGGTGGAAAACGGCAAGGCGTGCGGCATAGAAACGGTGTACGGAGAGGTTATCCGCGCGCGCGCGGTGGTGCTTGCGTGCGGCGTATATCTCAAAAGCGACATCATCGTGGGCAATGTGATCGAGCACAAAGGCCCCGTGTGTTTTTGCCGCGCGCACTATCTGTCGCAGTCGCTTGCAAACGATTGCGGCATAGCGCTCAGGCGGTTTAAGACGGGCACGCCCGCGCGCATCAACGGCGACACGGTGGATCTTTCGGCGCTCGAAGTGCAAGAGGGAGAGGACACGCCCTATTCGTTTTCGCTCACAAGCAAAAAGGTGAACAAAAAGGCGCGGGTGTGTTATTTGGGGTATACCAACGAGAAAACGCATGCCATCATTCGCGAAAACTTGCATTTGAGCCCCAAATACGGCGGCCTTATCCACGGCACGGGCGCGCGGTATTGCCCCAGCATAGAGGACAAGATCGTGCGATTCGCCGATAAAGAACGCCACCAATTTTTCCTCGAACCGGAGGGAGAGGGCACCAAAGAGATGTATGTGCAAGGCATAAGCACGTCGTTGCCCGTATCGGTGCAGTTGCCGCTGTATCGCTCCATTCGCGGGTTCGAGCGGGTGGAGATCATGCGCGACGCCTACGCCATAGAATACGATTGCATAGATCCCGCCGAGCTGTATCCCACTTTGGCGCACAAGCGGGTGGAAGGGCTGTTTTTTGCGGGGCAATTAAACGGCACGAGCGGCTACGAAGAGGCGGCCGCGCAAGGCTTGGTGGCGGGTATCAACGCCGCCCGCTTTTTGCAAGGCAAGTCGGGCGTGGTGTTTTCTCGCAAAGAAAGTTATATCGGCGTGATGTGCGACGATCTGGTCACCAAGGGCACCGAGGAGCCGTACCGCATGTTGTCAGCCCGCAGCGAACACCGTTTGGTGCTTAGGCAAGACAACGCCGACTTGCGTTTGAGCGATCTCGGCATCCAAACGGGACTGCTTACGGGCAAGCGCAAAGCGGCCTATCTCCGCCTCAAAAAGCAAGCGGCGGCCGCTAAAGAACTACTGCGCGCCGAGAGCCTTGCCGCGCCCGTTTCTGTGGGCGAGGACGTGCTCGAAAAGGGCATGAAGCTGTGCGACGCGGTGCGCCGCGGCCTTTCGTGGGAAGAGGCGGCCAAACGCTTGCGTGCGCACAAATTATCGGATACGGCGGTGTTCGAGGCTGTAACGGCGGTGCGATACGAGGGATATATCGAGCGCGAGAACCGCGCCGTGCGCGAGCAGATGCGGCTGGAAAACATGCCGTTGCCCGCCGACGTAGACTATTTGACGGTGGGCGGGTTGCGCACCGAGGCACGCGAGCGGCTCAACCGCGTGCGGCCGCTTTCGGTAGGGCAAGCGTCGCGTATCAGCGGCGTGACCAGCGCGGATATTTCGGTGCTCATCGTGCGGTTTTCCAAGCCGGACGCATAAAGCGCGCGCTTTGCGGCATACTACTGCTATGAATTGCTGTAAGTGCGGAAAAGAACTGAATGCGGCTGCGGCGCGTCATTGCGCGGGTTGCGGCAAAGATTACTGCGACGAGTGCGCCGCCTCGCTGTGCGACTGCGCGGACGAACTGACTTTTTATCATTAAAACATAGCGCGGTAACGGCGGCCTTTGTCCATGGCGGGCAAAGGCTTTTTTGCGTATAAAACGGGTCGCGCGCTCATATACATAAGCGATACCAAAAACGGAGAGTAACCATGAAAACAAGAAAAGCAGGCAAAATAACGGCGATATTTTTGTGTATCGTTTGCGCTTTCACGCTGTTTGCGGGGTGTAAAAACAGCCGTGACGCGGCGCGCAGTTCGTATACCATCACGGCGCAACTGCACGAGGATATGACCGTTTCGGCGCGGTGCGACATTACCTACGTGAATCGCACCGACGTGGAACTGAGCGAAGTGTGGTTCCATTTGTATCCCGCGGCGTATCGCGACGGCGCGCAGTTCACGCCCGTAACGGCGAGCGAGATAGAAAGCGCCTATCCGCACGGCGTATCGTACGGCGGCATAGATATCGTGAAAGTGGAAGGGGGCGCCCACGAGATCGGCGGGCGCGACGAAGATATATTGAAAGTGCAATTGCCGAGCGCCATACTGCCCACGCAAAGCACGCGCATCTCGGTGGAATACACGCTCAAACTGCCCAACATGCGTCACCGTTTGGGCTATTGCGACGGCACGATCAATCTGGGCAATTGGTTTCCCATCGAATGCGCGTATGACGGCGGCTTTGTGGATGCGCCCTATTACGCCAACGGCGATCCCTTTTGCTTGCCCGTGTGCGACTACGACGTGACCATTACCGCGCCCGCCGAATACACGGCGGCCATGCCCGCGGCGGCTACGCGCACAGAGGGCGAGAACGGCACGGCCGTAACGCATTGCACCTTGGAAAAAGCGCGCGACTTCGCTGCCGTTTTGGGGCATTTTCAAACGGTGAGTCGCACGGCCGACGGGGTAGACGTGACCTATTATTACACCGCCGACGACAACGCCGACGCGCACTTACAAGCGGCGTGCGATTCGCTGGCCTATTTCTCGCAAAGCTTCAGCGCGTATCCGTATAAAACCTATGCCGTGGTGCAAACGCCTTTTAACCAAGGCGGCATGGAATACACGGGGCTTGTGTACGTGTCCGACGCCGCGCAAGGCAACATGATCGCCGAAGTGATCGTGCACGAAACGGCGCACCAGTGGTGGTATGGCATCGTGGGCAACGATCAAGTGCGTAACGCATGGATGGACGAGGCGCTGGCCGAATATTCCACCACGCTGTTTTACAAAAACCACCCCGCATACAATGTGGCGTACGACGACCGCATTGCCGACGCCATGGGCGGATTCAGTCTGTTTTGCGAACTCAGTCGGTGCGAAGACACCTCTATGGATCGCGCGCTCGGAGACTACGCGAGCGCCGCGGAATACAGCTATATGACCTATGTGAAAGGGCAGTTGATGTACGACAGCCTATATAAAATGTTGGGCGAAAAGACGTTGGTGGCGGGCTTACGCAACTATGCGACCAAGTGCGCGTTTACCACGGCGCGCCCCGACGATCTCATTGCTTGTTTGGAGCAATCGAGCAAGCGCGAACTCAAATCGTTCATGGCAAGCTATATAGACGGCACGGCCAAATTATACAGCGTTAGCTGAAAACAAAGAGGAAAAGGGCATGTTTATTTTACTGAAAAAACGCAATATATTGATCGGCTTGTTGGTGGTGGCGCTCACGGTAGGACTGTGTTTGGCCGTGACCGCCACCGTGACAAGCGCGTATTCGGTGCCCAAAACGGGCAAAACGGTGGTAATCGACGCGGGACACGGCGGCGCGGACGGCGGCGTGGTGGGCGTTACCACGTCGGTAAAAGAGAGCGACGTCAACTTGGCCATTGCGCGGCAGTTGAAACATTTTTTGAAAACAAAGGGATATGACGTGGTGATGACGCGCACGACCACCGACGGATTGTACGGCATGACCACCAAAAACAAAAAGCTCAAAGACATGCAAGAGCGCAAAAAGATCATCGAGAACGCCAACGCCGATCTCGTGGTGTCGGTGCACTGCAATTCCTATCCCCGCCGCGACCAAAAGGGTGCGCAAGTGTTTTACGCCCCCGGCAGCGAGAACGGCAAAGCCATGGCCGACGCCATGCAGAACGTGTTAAAGTCCACGCTGGGAACCGACCGTTCGGCCATGAGCGGCGATTACTACATACTGCAATGTTCGGCCACGCCCTCGCTTTTGGTGGAGTGCGGATTCTTGAGCACGCCGTCCGACGAAAAACTGTTGGTGAGTTCGTCGTATCAAGAAAAAGTGGCGTATGCCATTTTCACGGGCGTGCACGCTATTTTGGGCGAAGAAAACTGACCGATCGCGCCGCTTTGCTTAAACGTAGCAACGCGGGCGCGGACAACAAATGCTTGCACATCTTTTGACAATATCGCTTTCCGTTTGGTATACTTGGCGTATGGCAACGATCAAAACGGAAAGCGATTCTTTTTTTGCGGCGGTGTACGCGTGCGTGCGCGCCATTCCGCGCGGCAAAGTGGCGTCTTACGGCGCGGTGGCGGCCATGGCGGGCAAGCCGCGGGCGGCGCGCGCGGTGGGGTGGGCGTTGCACGTCAATCCCGACCCCGACGGCATACCGTGCTACCGCGTGGTAAACCGCGCGGGGCGGCTCAGTTCGGCGTTTGCATTCGGCGGCATAAACGTGCAACGCGCGCTCTTAGAGCGCGACGGCGTAGGGTTCGACGCGAACGGGAACGTGCGGCGCGAATATTTTTGGTGGGGCGATTAACGGCGCAAAGCGTTTGACTTGCGCCCTTTTCGGTGTTACAATATTGCTCGGAGAAAGCGGTTTGTAAGTATGAAAGCCAAGGAAAAAAAGACAAAAGCGCCCGTGGATCTGTGCACCCGTCCGCTATTCGGTAAAACCGTGCTGTTTGCGCTGCCGTTGGTTTTTACGGCGGTGTTGCAATTGCTGTATAACGCCGCCGACATCATCGTGTTGGGGCGATTTGCGGGCGAAGAGAGCGAGGCGGCGGTGGCGGCGGTGGGCAACACGGGCGCGCTCATCAACTTGATCACCAATTTGTTTATCGGGCTGAGCGTGGGCGCGCTGGCGGTGGTGGCGCGTTTTGCGGGCGCGCGCGACGGCGAACGCGTGAGCAAAAGCGTGCACACGGCGTTGTCGGTATCGGTGATCGGCGGCGTGATCGTGGGGGTAATAGGTTTTTTCTGTTCGGGCGTCATGCTCAAGTGGATGGACACGCCCGACGGCGTTTTGGATCTTTCGGCGCTGTATCTCAAGATCTATTTTTGCGGCATGCCGTTCAACTTTTTGTATAACTTCGGCGCGGGCATTTTGCGTGCGTGCGGCGATACGCGCCGCCCTTTGGTTGCGCTGGCGGCGGCGGGCGTGGCCAATATCGCGCTCAATATCATAACGGTGGCGGGGCTTAAGATGAGCGTGGCGGGCGTTGGCATTGCCACTGTTGTGTCGCAAGCGGTGAGCGCCGCGGGCGTGGTGATCGCGTTGTTGCGCCGCAAAGACGCCGCGCGGCTGTGTTTGAAAAAGTTGCGCATACATAAGGCGGCGTTTATCGATATCGTAAAGATCGGTTTGCCCGCGGGCATCCAAGGCGTGGTGTTTTCGCTTTCCAACGTGGTCATTCAATCGTCTATCAACGGGTTCGACGAAGTAGCCATGGCGGGCAACGCCGCCGCGTCGAACATAGAAGGGTTTGTGTATGTGGCCATGAACGCCGTGTCGCAAGCGTGCTTGACGGTGGCGGGGCAAAACTACGGGGCGGCCAAACCCGAAAATATCGACCTCGCGTTGGTGCAGTGTTTGTTGCTCGTGACGGGCGTGGGGCTTGTGATGGGTTTGAGCGCCTATTTTTTGGGGCGGCCTTTGTTGCGCGCCTACGGTTGCAGCAGCGAGGCGGTGGAATACGGCATAGAACGGTTGGGACTTATTCTCATACCTTACTTTTTGTGCGGGATCATGGAAGTGGCGGTGGGCGTGTTGCGCGCCATCGGACGGTCGGTATCGCCCATGGTGGTGTCGATATTCGGCGTGGTGGGGTTGCGCGTTTTGTGGGTGTTCACGCTGTTCCGCGTGCGGCACACGCTGTTTATGCTGTATCTGTCTTATCCCGTTTCTTGGCTGGTCACGTTGCTCGTGCAGTTTGTTTGCTATTTTGCCGTGCGCGGCAAAACGTTCCGCAAGTTGCGGGAAATGCGCGCCGAGAGAGAAAAAACGGACGCGTCGGAGGAGGTCGTATCGTGAAACTTACTCAATTTTTGCACTCGTCGTATACAAGCTACCATGCCGTGGCAAACGCCGCGGCCATGTTGGAAAAAGCGGGGTTTGTGCCGCTCGGTCATGCGGCGCAACAAAGCGCGGCGGGCGTTTACCGCGCCGAGGGCGGCACGCTGTTTGCGTGTAAGCGCGGCGCAAACGTTTTGCAGTTGGCGTTGGCGCACACCGATTCGCCGGCATTGCGCGTTACGAGCAACGCGGGCGCGCCCTTGCTGTCCGTGGAAAAATACGGCGGCGGCTTGTTGCGCGCTTACTTGGATAGGCCGCTGAAGATCGCGGGGCGGGCGGTGGTGCGCGAAAACGGCGTTTTGGTTTGCAAAAACGTATGTTCCGACTTTACGGTGACCGTGCCGTCGTTGGCCGTGCATTTGGGCGGCGGACAAGCGGGCGAAGAACTTACCGTGTCGCGCGATATGCGGCCGCTGATCGGCGCGTGCGAAAACGTGGCGGCGGCTCTCGGCGTGCCCGACGCCGTGCAGACCGATCTGTTTTGCGTGCCCGACGATACGCCCTATCTCAGCGGGGTAAACGGCCAATATCTGTGTGCGCCGCGCATCGATAATTTGGCGAGCGTGTACGCATGCGTGCGCGCTTTAGCCGACGCCCGCCCGCGCGCCACATGCGCGATCGCTTGTTTCGACCACGAAGAGGTGGGCAGCGAAACGCGCGAGGGCGCTCAAAGCGGACGCTTGCGTGCGTTTTTGACGGAGGCGCTCGGTAAGGACGCGCAAGAAATGCTCGAGAACGCGTTTGCGCTGTCTTGCGACGGCGCCCATGCGTTCCATCCCGCGCACGCCGAAAAATACGGCGCCGCCTATCCCGTACTCGGCGGCGGCGTGGCCGTAAAGCGTAACGACCGCTATGCGTCCGACGCGCTTACGGCGGCGGTCGTTACCGAAATTTTCGGTCGCGCCGCGTTGCCCGTGCAAACGTATCGGCACCACCCCGATAAGCGTTGCGGCTCTACCATAGGGTTGACGGCGGCGCATACGCTGTCTTGCCGCGTGTGCGATATCGGCGTGCCCCAACTTGCCATGCACGCGGCGGTGGAAACGGCCGCCGTCGGTGATCTGCAAGATCTGCAAAAAGGACTTACCGCCTTTTTCCAAAGCACGGTAACGTTTGCGGGCGAGAGCGTGCGTATCGACGGTTGATTGCTCTGTAGCAAGTTTGCACTTTTTTACGCGGCGGGCGCATATACTGGGAAAAACGAGGTGACCGTATATGCGAATCGTTCCGTATAACCGCGAAAACGCCGTGCGCTATGCGCTGGAGTGGGCGCTTTCGCGCAATCCCGCTTACTACGATTTTTCCGATCTGGGCGGCGACTGCACCAACTATGCGTCGCAATGTTTGTTTGCGGGCAGTCGGCAAATGAATTTCACGCCCGTGTTCGGCTGGTTTTATCTGTCGGCCAACAACCGCACCGCGTCTTGGACGGGCGTGGAATTTTTCTATGATTTTTTGATAGGCAACGAGGGGTTGGGGCCTATCGCGCGCGAAACCGACCGCGCAAGCTTGCAACGCGGCGATTTCGTGCAGCTCGGCCGTGCGGACGGCAGTTTTTACCACACGCCCGTCGTCACGGGGTTTGCGGGCGATATGCCGCTGGTGTCGGCGCACAGCAACGACGTGCGCAACCGTCCGTTAGACGATTATACATACGCCCGCGCGCGTTATCTGCACATCGCGGGCGTGCGCATTCCCGATTGAGCACCGATAGCAAAAAGGCTTGACTTTGGTCGCGCAAATGGCTATAATGAAACAAAAAAGGGGCGTCGCAAAAGGCCGACGCGATAAGGATAGCCATGAAACGCGTGGAACTGAAAGAGCTGACCGAAAACAGACAGAGTTATGAGGGCAAAACGGTAACGGTGTGCGGTTGGGTGCGCACCTCGCGCGACAGCAAAAACGTTGCGTTTGCCGAGCTGAACGACGGCACGGCGCTCAAACACACTCAGATCGTGTTTGACAAGACCAAGTTTTCGGACGGCGAGTTGAGCGCGTTGCTCGTGTTGGGCGCGGCGCTCAAAGTAACGGGCACAGCCGTAAAGGGCATGAAAAACGAGGCGGTGGAGATATTGGCCGAGCGCGCCGAGCTTTTGGGCGCGTGCGACGGCAGCTATCCTTTGCAGAAAAAGCGCCACACCATGGAATATTTGCGCACCATTCCGCACCTGCGGGTGCGCACCAACACGTTCAACGCTATGTTCCGCGTGCGTTCCGAATTGTCGTATGCCATACACGAGTTCTTCCATAAGCGCGGGTTTTATTACGTGCACACGCCCATCATCACGGGCAGCGATTGCGAGGGCGCGGGCGAAATTTTCAAAGTGACCACGGTGGGGTATGCGCCCGCCATTCGATCGGAGGAAGAATACTACGCCGCCGACTTTTTCGGGCGCGCGGCGGGTCTTACCGTTTCGGGGCAGCTCGAAGGCGAGGTGATGGCCACGGCCATGGGCAAGATCTATACGTTCGGCCCCACGTTCCGCGCCGAAAATTCCAACACCACGCGGCACGCGGCCGAGTTTTGGCAGATCGAACCCGAAGTGGCTTTTGCCGAGCTCGACGACATCATCGGCATTGCCACCGATATGATCCAATCGATCACGCAACACTTGTTGGATCACTGCGCCGAAGAATTGAAATTTTTCGAAGAGCGTTTCGAGGCGGGGCTTATCGCCAAGCTCGAAAACGTGGCGCACAGCGAGTTTGCGCGGGTAGACTACACCGAGGCCGTGGAGATACTGCGTAAAAGCGGCAAGCAGTTTGCCTATCCCGTGTCGTGGGGGTGCGATCTGCAAACCGAGCACGAACGCTACCTCACCGACGAAGTGTATAAAAAGCCGGTGTTTGTGGTCAACTATCCCAAAGACATCAAATCGTTTTATATGAAGCTCAATCCCGACGGCAAAACGGTGGCCGCCACCGATCTGTTGGTGCCGGGTGTGGGCGAGATCATCGGGTGTAGCGAGCGCGAAAACGACTACGAAAAACTCAAAAAGGCCATCGAGGATCGCGGCATGAAAATGAGCGACTACGAAAACTATCTCGACTTGCGCCGTTACGGTTCGGTGCCGCACAGCGGATTCGGCTTGGGCTTGGAGCGCATGCTGTTATACGTTACGGGCATCGGAAACATTCGCGATACCCAAATATTCGCCCGCAACAAAAACAACTTGGCATAACGCTTTTGTTTCGTGCCGAGCGGACGGCAACCGACTACAAAGAAATATAATAGTAGAGGAACAACTATGAGAACATTGATCAAAGACGTGAAAGCGCACGACGGCGAGATTGTGGAGATCTGCGGATTTGTCAAGCAAGTGCGCGACAAAAAGACCATGCAGTTTGCCGTGATCCGCGACGTGACCGAGGCGGTACAGCTCACCTTGGAGAAAAACGAGCAAAACGAGGCTATCAATAAGATCATCTCGTCGCTCACGGTGGAATCGTCGGTAAAAGTAACGGGCAAAGTGCACGTGGACGACTTCGTGAAACTCAACGGCGTGGAGATCTGGCCCACCAAAGTGGAGATCGCCAACTTGGCCGATAACTTTTTGCCCATCGACATGACCGACTTCAACGAAACCAACCGCGACAAGCGCTTGGATTGGCGGTTTTTGGACTTGCGCAGCAAAGAACATCAGCTCATTTTCCGCACGCAAACGGTGGCGGAAATGGCCATGCGCGAATTTTGGCTGGGGCGCGGCTTTACCGAGATCCATTCGCCCAAGCTGGTGGGCAACCCCAGCGAGTCGGGCGCCGAGCTGTTCGAGTTGGAGTATTTCGACCGCAAAGCGTATTTGGCGCAATCGCCCCAATTCTATAAGCAAATGGGTATTGCCGCGGGCTTTGAAAAAGTGTTCGAGATCGGCCCCGTGTTCCGCGCCAACAAATCGAGCACCACGCGGCACGACACCGAGTTCACAAGCGTAGACTGCGAATTTGCGTGGATCGATTCGTTCGAAGACGTGATGAAAATGGAAGAAGAGTGGTTGCACTATGTGATCCGCTCGGTAAAAGAAAAATTGGGCGACGAGATCAAAGCGGTGTTCGGCCGCGACGTGGCAGTGCCCGCGCTTCCGTTCCCGCGTGTGACCATGGAAGAGGCCAAGGCCATCGTAAAAGCCACCGGCTACGAAGTGCCGCCCGAAACCAAGGGCGACCTCGACCCCACGGCCGAAAAACTGCTCGGCAAATACGCGCAAGAAAAGTTCGGGCACGAGTTTATTTTCGTTACCGAATTTCCCACCGCCATTCGTCCGTTCTATCATATGTATAAACCCACCGACCCCTCCAAAACGCTCAGCTACGATCTGTTGTGGAACGGGTTGGAAGTTACCACGGGCGCGCAACGCGAGCACCGCCTCGATTATTTCGTGCGCCAAGGCATCGAAAAAGGCGTGTTGCCCCAAAACGTGCTCCGCGCCGACGGCACGGTGGATTTCGACGCGGTGCCCCAAGGCATGCAGTCGTACGTCAGCTTGTTCCGCTACGGTTGCCCGCCGCACGGCGGCTACGGGTTCGGCCTTACGCGCATGCTCATGAATCTGCTCGGCTACGGCAACGTGCGCGAGGTCACGTATGTGTACCGCGGCGTGGATCGTCTGTACCCTTAAAAAACTTGACAGCCGCGGCATTTCATGCTACACTACCAAATAGTGCCAAACGGTGATAAACGCGCTCGACGGAGAGATCTTTTGTTCTCGTCGAGCGCCTTTTTTATACGTTGGCGGGCGAGGGAGGCGCTTATAAAATGTATACGCTCAAAACAATAAAAGGGTATGTGCCCAAGCTGACGCAACGCGTTACCGAAAAGGCCATCAAGCAAGTAAAAGACGACTTCCAGCGCATTTTTGCGGCCGCGCTCGGTTTAGAACGCATTTCGGCGCCCGTCATGGTGCGCGCCGACAGCGGTCTGAACGACGATCTCAGCGGCATAGAGCGCCCCGTGCGGTTCGACGTGCCGGCGGCGGGGTTTGATGTGGAGATCGTGCAATCGCTGGCCAAGTGGAAACGCTGGGCGTTGCGCGCTTACGGTTTCGGCACGGGCGAGGGGCTATACACCGATATGAATGCCATTCGCCGCGACGATCGGTTGGATAATCTGCATTCGGTGTACGTGGACCAGTGGGATTGGGAAAAGGTCATTGCCGACAGCGACCGTACGTCCGCGTTTTTGCACGCCACGGTGCAAAAGATCGTGCATGCGATCGCCGACGCCAAAGACGCCGTGAACGCCTTGTATCCCGCCTTGCGCGCGTCCATAGAGCGTAACGTCACGTTTATAACAAGCGAGCAACTGCGGCGGCAATATCCCCGCCAAACGCCCAAAGAACGCGAATACGAGATCGTGAAAGCGCACAAAACGGTGTTTATCGAGCAGATCGGCGGGGTGTTGTCCGACGGCACCCGCCACGACGGCCGCGCGCCCGACTACGACGACTGGGACAAAAACGGCGACCTCCTGTTTTGGCACGAGGCGCTCGGCGAGCCGGTGGAACTGTCCAGCATGGGCATTCGGGTGAACGCCGCGTCGCTCCGCGCCCAACTGCAAGCGGCGGACGCGCTCGACCGCGAAAAATACGACTACCACAAAGCCGTGTTGGCGGGGGCGTTGCCGCTCACGGTGGGCGGCGGTATCGGGCAGTCCCGCCTATGCATGCTCTTGTTGGAAAAAGTGCATATCGGCGAGGTGCAAGCCTCGGTGTGGCCGAGCGAAATGTTGCAAAAATGCCGCGACGCGGGCATCCCCATTTTGTAAATAAACAGCGATAAAAAAAGCGACGGGCGGCCGTCGCTTTTCTCGGCGGCAAAATAGGGCGTGTAAAACAGTTGCATTTTGCGTAGGCGTTGTGCTATAATAATTTTTGGTAAAATATTTACAAGGAGTATAAAATACACATGTCCAAAAAGTACGTTTATATGTTCAAAGAGGGCAACGGAAAAATGCGCGAGCTGTTGGGCGGCAAAGGCGCCAACCTCGCCGAAATGACCAACCTCGGTTTGCCCGTTCCGCAAGGTTTCACCATTTCCACCGAAGCTTGCACGCAATATTACGACGACGGCCGTCAGATCAACAAAAACATCCAAGCCGAGATCATGGAAAACATCGACAAGTTGGAAAAGTTGGTGGGCAAGAAGTTCGGCGACAAGCAAAATCCCTTGCTCGTATCGGTGCGTAGCGGCGCGCGCGCGTCCATGCCCGGCATGATGGACACCATTTTGAACCTCGGTTTGAACGAAGAAGTGGTGGAAGTGATCGCCGCCAAATCGGGCAACCCCCGTTGGGCGTGGGACTGCTACCGCAGATTTATCCAAATGTACTCCGACGTTGTTATGGAAGTGGGCAAAAAGTACTTCGAACAACTGATCGATAAAATGAAAGAGAAAAAGGGCGTCACGCAAGACGTGGAGCTCACCGCCGACGATCTCAAAGATCTGGCAAGCCAATTCAAGGCCGAATACAAAGCCAAGATCGGCGCCGATTTCCCCTCCGATCCCAAAGAGCAACTGTTCGGCGCGATCAAAGCCGTGTTCCGTTCGTGGGACAACCCTCGCGCGAACATCTACCGCATGGATCACGACATTCCCTACAGCTGGGGCACCGCGGTAAACGTGCAGATGATGGCGTTTGGCAACATGGGCAACGATTCGGGCACCGGCGTTGCGTTCACGCGTAACCCCGCCACGGGCGAAAAAGGCTTGATGGGCGAATTCTTGGTAAACGCGCAAGGCGAAGACGTTGTGGCCGGCGTGCGCACGCCCATGCCCATCCAACAGATGAAAGACGTTTTCCCCGAGGCGTATGCGCAATTCCAAAAGGTTTGCGAAACGTTGGAAAACCACTACCGCGACATGCAAGACATGGAGTTCACCATCGAGAACAAAAAACTCTACATGTTGCAAACGCGTAACGGCAAGCGTACCGCGGCCGCCGCTATAAAGATCGCGTGCGACCTTATCGACGAAAAGATGATCACCGAGAAAGAGGCGATCATGCAGATCGACGCCAAATCGCTCGACATGTTGTTGCACCCCACGTTCGACGTTAAGGCGCTCAAAGACGCCGACAAGAACAACGTGGTGGGCAAAGGCATTGCCGCCTCGCCGGGCGCCGCTACGGGCACCATCGTGTTCACGGCCGAAGACGCCGTGGCGGAAGGCAAGAAAGGCAAAAACGTTATCCTCGTTCGTTTGGAAACCAGCCCCGAAGATATCGAGGGCATGAAGTATGCGCAAGGCATTCTCACGGTGCGCGGCGGTCAAACGTCGCACGCGGCGGTGGTGGCGCGCGGCATGGGAACGTGCTGTGTGTCCGGTTGCGGCGAGATCAAAATGCACGAGGAAGAAAAGTATTTCGAACTGGCCGGCAAAACGTTCCGCGAGGGCGACGCGCTCAGCCTTGACGGCTCCACGGGCAACATTTACGATTGCGCCATCAAAACCGTGCCCGCCGATCCCAATTCGGGCTATTTCGGCCGTATCATGGCTTTGGCCGACAAATACAAGGCAATGGGCGTTCGCACCAACGCCGACACGCCGTCCGACGCCAAGCAAGCCGCGGCGTTCGGCGCGCAAGGCATCGGACTTTGCCGTACCGAGCATATGTTCTTCGAACCCGCCCGTATCGGCGCGTTCCGCGAAATGATCTGCGCCGACACGCTCGAAGAGCGCGAGGCGGCGCTTGCCAAGATCGAACCCATGCAGCAAGCCGACTTCGAGGGCTTGTTCGAGGCGCTGGGCGGCTACCCCGTAACCATTCGTTTCCTCGATCCGCCTTTGCACGAATTCGTGCCCACCGACGAGGCGGACATCGCCGCTTTGGCCAAGGCGCAAGGCAAGACCGTTGCGCAGATCAAAGACATTATCGCGTCGCTCCATGAGTTCAACCCCATGATGGGTCACCGCGGTTGCCGCCTTACGGTAACGTATCCCGAAATTGCCGTAATGCAAACCAAGGCTATTATAAAAGCCGCCATCAGCGTGCAGAAAAAGCACAAAGATTGGAAACTCGTGCCGGAAATCATGATCCCGCTTACGGGCGAAGTAAAAGAAATGAAGTTCGTAAAAGACATTGTGGTGAAGACCGCCGACGCCGAGATCGAGAAAGCGGGCGTTGCCATCAAGTATGAAGTTGGCACCATGATCGAGATTCCGCGCGCGGCCATCACCGCCGACGAGATCGCCACCGAGGCCGAGTTCTTCTGCTTCGGCACCAACGACCTCACGCAAATGACTTTCGGTTTCAGCCGTGACGACGCCGGCAAATTCCTCGGCTCCTACTATGCCAACAAGATCTACGAGAGCGATCCGTTCGCCCGTTTGGATCAAAAGGGCGTGGGCAGCTTGATGCAGACCGCCGTAACGTTGGGCAGAAAGACCCGCCCCGACATGCATTGCGGCATTTGCGGCGAACACGGCGGCGATCCTTCCAGCGTGGAATTCTGCCACAATATCGGTTTGACGTATGTGTCTTGCTCGCCGTACCGCGTGCCCATCGCGCGCCTTGCCGCGGCGCAAGCCAACATTCGTTCGCCCCGTAAATAAGACGAGAGCTGTGTTGCTATCGGTTTAATGCTACGGAATCCGTCAGAGTGCGCTTTGACGGATTTCGTATACTTTTGGAAGGTATACGCAAAAGATGACATCGGAAAGATTCAATGAACTATTGTCGGATTGCAAGCCGTCGAACTTGAAGAAAGGTGTAAAAGCGATCAAAGAGCTGTACCGTTTTTCTGTGCCTATTATCTGCAAGTTTATCGACAAGCGCTATAAGCAAAATATCGGTATGGATATCGCGCACGATTTTATTGTGGCTATTCCGTATCGCAATATTTCTTATACGGTGAAAACGCCTACGGCATGGTTGCGTGCCGTCGCCGACAATATGGCCAAAAACTATTTCAAGCGCGACAGCCGTCAACGCGGCGCCCATCTCACGGCGGTGGATCAGCCGCCGCAGATCGACCCGTTTGACAAAGCGGTGTATTTGGAGTGTTTGGCCAATATCCAAAAGTTGGATCCCGAATCTTGTCATATCGTTACCAAGTGTTATATAGAAGGCTATTCGAGCGAAGAAGTGGGCGCGCAACTGCAAATGAAGTCGGGCACGGTGCGGCAAAAATGCGCCCGTAGCTTGAAAAAGTTGCGCGATATGTAAAAAAGGTTGTAACGAAACGCTTTTTTTGGTTGTCTATACTATAGTATTAAACCGTAAGGAGCAACCAATGAAAAGAGCAGTTAGCAGTTTGTGTGTATTGGCCGTAGCGCTGATAGCGGTGTTGGGCGGCATGACCTATGCGTCGGCAGACACCGTGGAGGAAGAATGCGACCTCGTGTTCCGTCAAGCGCTGGAAGAGGTGATACAAGCCGAGGGCGTCACATCGCCCACCATAGAAGTGCGCAAACACCCGCTGTATGATATAGACTTGCAATTGATGGGCTTTGCCTATTGCATGGCGTACGACGGGCAAGAGGGATATGCGGTGGTGGTCAACACCGACGGCGTGTTCCGCGTAAGCGAGTTTTACATGTCGGCGCAAGTGCCCTTTACCGATCGCGCGGGGCAATGGATCTATGTGCAACCTTTTTCCTATTTGGTGTGGGAGAACGAGCAATACATAGAACCCGAAACCGAAAAGGTCGTGGATAGCGAGTCGGTGTATGCGTTGGGCGACAAGGCGTTCCGTGCCGGCAGTACGGTAACAATGGGTAGCAACACAATTTATTATACTAACCGAACGGTGGACACGTTCTCGTTGGCAAAGCGTTGTCCCGCTTATGTGGCAGTAGGATTAAATAATGCGTGCGCACCTACGGCGGGCGCCAATATCGTAGGGTATTGGACGCGGTTGTTCCCCGAACTGATCCCCGGATTTACCCCCGGTTCTACGCAGTTGGGTTTCTATTTGTATAAAGAGTCGGCATCCGAAGTGCAACCGGTGATACAAGAACTGTATACTTTGATGGGCACCGACGATAAGGGCACGACCATTTCGGAATTTAAGAGCGGCATGCAAAGTTATGTGGCCGCCCGCTCGCGCGAAGTGCACTTTTTCAGCACCTTTTTGTTCGATTCGTTCAACTATAACGACGCTAAGAGAATATTGAAAAGCGGCATTCCGTTGGTGCTGTTTGTAGACGGGTGCGAAGTGATCTCTTATAACAGTATTAAAGACGACCATGAATATTACCAATATATGAACGTGCAAGGCTGCCACACCATGACGGGGTTTGGGTATCAAGACGTGACGTATGAATTTTCTAACGGCAGTACCCGCACCGATTCGTTCATTCAAGTGGCAACGGGCATGTTGGATATGCGAAAAGGCTACTATAATTTGTATTACAGCACGCAATTAGACGATTGCTTTGGCGTGCATATCTATTAAGGAGAAAGTATGAAACATTCGGTCAGCAAAGAGGATAAGGAACTGTTAAAGCAAGACAAACCGTGGTTGGATGCTTTTTTGCAAGAGCACTACGGTGTGGCGCCCAAGAAAAAGAATACAAAAAGAGTTTGGGTCACGCTTACCGCTTGCGCGGCGGCCGTAGCCCTTGTCCTCACGCTGGCTTTGTGTTTGCCGCGCGTGTTTCGCTCGTCCGATACGGGCAAAACGGATATGAACGGTGAAAAGCACTATGCGGCGGAAAACCGTACCACACGGGAAGTTGATTTGGCCGAAGTAAATAATGATTTGCAGAAAATTCTAATAGAGTTTTCGGCAGATTACGTGTTGGATATTACTTGTTGTTACGACAGTGTTTATAATGATACTTTGTATTATGTGATACATGGTGTAAACGAACAGACATTGGAAGATGTTTTAGTTAACTTATATGTTAATCCCGATTTTGCATGCACTGCTGAATTGGAACTCGATAAAGAAACAACCAACGTAAATGGTTTTGATTTGGACTATATCCATTCCTTTATTTTCGATGACCCTTTCTATACAGTGTCATATAAATCTTTGACCGAGTACAGCGGCGTAACAGTGTATATAGAATATACGCAACTGTCGCTATCGGAAAACGGAGACTTTTTCGACTTTTTTGCCCAAACATTTCTTGTAAAATAAACGGTTTTAGCGCCGCCATAAAAAAAATTTCAAAAATTTATAAATTTTGTGTAACAGTATAGTTGTTTTCGGTGTCTATATTATAGGCTCTGTTTTTTGCGGAGCCAAAGCAGAAGAGAGGAGAACAAACAAGTGGAAAACGAACAAGAATTGCAAGCGCAGTTAGAGGCAAAGGCACTGAAGATGGAAATCAAACGGTTCCTGCTGTTGGGCGGTTTTAACGAAACCACCGGCGAGGTATTGGAGATCTTATCCGATCTGATACGCATGTGCGTGCAGTTTGAGGCATCGGCGAGTAAAAACGAACGCAACACATTCGTGTTGGATAAGTTGAGCGACGCAACGTTGCGCGCCCGTTTGGCGTATCATATCCAAAAGAACTACGAGCGCGTTTGCTTGTACATACGCGATAAATTCGGTTACCAAATCTCGGCCGACTATGCGGGCGTGAAAAACTTTGTGGATCAAATAGCCATTGTGTATACCGTTTTCGTGCAAGCAGAAAAAGACAAAGCGGAAGAAAGCAAAGAAGAAAAGAAAGACTCCAAGAAGTAATCACGGCCGAACGATACAAGAGAAGAGAAGGCGGGGCAAGCAACCGTCTGTTTTGTGTTGCTTTGCAAAATCTCTTGACAAACGCGCGCAAAACGTGATAAACTTGTAACGCATCGCGGAAAAACCGAATGAAAGCGGGAAGTGAAAGGTCATTAACGAAAACACACGGCGTTATGCGGACGTAACGCACGAAATCGAAGCAAAATATCTCAGCAAGTATGCCGCGCGGGCGGCCGAAAGCAAGGGGCGTGCCAAGCCGATCCCGGAAGACGGATTGCGCACTTGTTTTCAACGTGACAGAGATCGCATTTTGCATTGCAAGGCGTTTCGTAGGCTCAAGCACAAAACGCAAGTTTTTCTGTCGCCCGAAGGCGACCACTACCGCACCCGCCTTACGCACACATTGGAAGTCAGCCAGATCGCGCGCACCATTGCGCGGGCGTTGCGGCTCAACGAGGATCTTACCGAGGCCATCGCCTTAGGCCACGATTTGGGGCACACGCCGTACGGGCACGCGGGCGAAAAGGCGCTCAATATGTTTACGCATTTCGAGCACAACGAGCAATCGCTCCGCATGGTGGACACGCTGGAATACGACGGCAAGGGCATGAACCTTTCGTTCGAAGTGCGCGACGGCATACTAAATCACACAAGTCGCGGCAAACCCGCCACGCTCGAAGGGCAAACGGTGGCTTGGAGCGACCGTATCGCATACATAAACCATGATATTGACGATGCCGTGCGCGCGGGCGTTATTCGGGAAACGGACATACCGAAGCCGTTTAGAGAGCTGTTCGGCGAGCGGCATTCCGCCCGTATCAACAGCATGATTTTGGACATAATCCATAACAGTTTCGGTCAACCGTTTGCGCGGCCGAGTCCCGTATTCGAACGGGAGATCATGAACTTGCGGCAATATATGTTCGATAACGTGTATTCATCGTCTATCGCCAAGGCCGAGGAGCACAAGGCGGTGGACATGATCGCCTATTTGTATCGGTATTTTACCGAACATGCCGAATGTATACCCGAAGAGTTCGGCGCGCAAGACGGTACGGTGTCGCAAAAAACGGTGGATTATATCTCCATGATGAGCGATAATTACGCCGTGCGGTGTTTTACGGACATCACCGTGCCCAAAAACTGGAACATATTTTGATGGATTACGGAGAGTTTATAACCGAACTTTTGAAGCGCAGCGATATTGTGCGGCTGGTGTCGCGCTATACGCATTTAACGCGCAAGGGCGGCACGTATTGGGGGTGCTGTCCCTTTCATCACGAAAAAACGCCGTCGTTCACCGTTTCGGAAGATAAAGGCTTGTATCACTGTTTCGGTTGCAAAGCGGGCGGCAACGCCATAAGCTTTATAAGCGAGATAGAATCGGTGGATCGCGCCGAGGCCGTCCGCATTTTGGCCAAAGAGGCGGGCATGGAAGTGCCGCAGTATAAAACGGCCGATCGCAACTATGCCGAGCAAGCCAAAAAGCGCGAACGGTTATACGGCTTGATGCGCGCCGCCGCGCGCCACTACCACGAAAATCTCCGTTTGCCGCAAGCCAAACCCGCCCGCGACTATCTGGAAAAACGCGAAGTGGGTGACAACCTCGTCAAGCGGTTCGGGCTGGGGTATAGCGTAGACGGCAAAGAGATGATAGCCTATCTCGAAAAGGCGGGTTACGCTAAGCAAGAAATGAAAGAGGCGGGCATTGCCGCCCAGCGCGCCGACGAATACTACGACGTGTTTTACGGCCGTTTGATCTTTCCCATTCTCAATAATTTGGGCGAAGTGGTTTCGTTCGGCGGCCGCGTGCTCAACCAAAGCCCCGATTTTGCCAAATACCGCAACGGCAGCCAAACGTTTATATTCGATAAATCGCGCAATATCTATGCCGTGAACCTACTCAAAAAGCGCAAGCAAGCCGAGGGGTTGCCGTATATCATCATGACCGAAGGGTATATGGACGTTATATCGCTGCACAAAGCGGGATTTACCATGGCGGTGGCCTCTATGGGTACGTCGCTCACGCAAACGCAAGCCAAGCTCTTAAAGAATTATTGCGACCGCATATACATAAGCTATGACGGTGACGGCGCGGGACAAAAAGCAACGTTGCGCGGCTTGGATATTTTGGCGGATGCGGGCTTTAACGTAAAGGTGATAGAACTGCCCGACGGCTTGGATCCCGACGACGTGATTAAGCAAAAGGGTGCCGATTTTTACCGATCGCTCATAGAAAACGCCGTAACGCTCACGTTGTTTAAGATAAAAACACTGCAAAAAAAATACGATATGTCCCGCTCGGACGAAAAAGCCAAATTTGCGGTGGAGGCCTCGCGCCTCATAAAAGCATTGAAAAACCCCGTGGAACAAGAGGAATACCTCGGCTTGTTGCACGACATGACGGGGTACACCATGGCGGCGCTGTATAAACAGACCGATCTGAGCGAGCCGCCCGCGAAAGTGGAGCCGCCCGCCCGCGAGCAAACGGCGGCGGTTGCGCCCGCCATTGCCGACACGGCGCTTAGGTTTGTGTTGGCGTCTGTCTTGGCCGATAAACCGTACTGCGATTTTACGCTCGATCTATACCCCTATCTCGAATTGCCGTTGGCGCGGCGCATTTACGAGCGCGGCCTCAAGCAGTTCAAAGAGGGCGTAAAAAGCGGGTTAGACGCCTTTTTCGAATGTGCGACAAAAGAGGAACAAGCGCAGCTTCTCGATCTGCTCGACTTCCCTTTTTTGGAGGGCGACGGCAAAGAGAAGTATGCCGAGTGCGTGCGCTCGCTTGCCGTGGGGCAGTTGACGGCGCAAAAATCGGCGCTTGCCAAACAGTATGACGCCACCAAAGACATCGCGCTGTTGCGGCAAATACAAGAATTGGACAAAAAGATCGGGCGTATCCGACAAGGTGCGACCGACGACGATTGACACGAACGAACAGCCGGACGTACGACCGAAGACTGTGTAAGGAGATAGAAATGGCGGAAATACAACTCACGGAACAAATGCAAAAAACGATAGAAGATCTGTGCGCGGCGGGCGTGAAAAACGGCGGCAAGCTGACCTACGACGAAGTGGGCGAAAAATTGGCGGTCACCAAGGCAAGCGCCGAACAAATGGAAGAGGCGCTCAAAATTTTGTCCGAACGCAACGTGGAAGTGGTGCGCGTTATTGCGCAAGTGGCGCTCAGCGAAAAGATTAACCGCGAAGTAAAGCGCTTGATAGAGGCGGGCAAACGCCGCGGTCATCTCACTTACGACGAAGTGGGCGAAAAGTTGGCCGTGGAGTGCGAGGCCAACGCCGAGCAAGTGGAAGAAGTTTTCCGCATTCTTACGTCTAACAACATAGAAGTGATCAACACCCAGATCGATCTGAAAAACGACGATTCGCTCGAACAGCTCATTGCGGGCGAAGTGAATATTGACGACCCCGTGAAAGTGTATCTCAAAGACATCGGCAAGGTGCCGCTTTTATCTATGGACGAGGAGATCGAGCTGGCGCAACTGATGGCCAAGGGCGACGAATACGCCAAAACGCGCTTGAGCGAGGCCAACTTGCGCTTGGTGGTGAGTATCGCCAAGCGTTACGTGGGGCGCGGCATGCTGTTTCTCGATCTGATCCAAGAGGGCAACCTCGGCCTTATGAAGGCGGTGGATAAGTTCGACTACACCAAAGGGTTCCGTTTTTCCACCTATGCCACGTGGTGGATCCGTCAAGCCATTACCCGCGCCATTGCCGACCAAGCGCGCACCATACGTATTCCCGTGCATATGGTGGAAACCATCAATAAGCTGATACGCACCACCCGCGTGCTCGTGCAAGAGTTGGGGCGCGACCCCACGCCCGAAGAAATCAGTCGGGAAATGGGCATATCGGAAGATCGCGTGCGCGAGATCCAACGCATTGCACTCGATCCCGTGTCGCTCGAAACGCCCATCGGCGAAGAGGAAGACAGCCACTTGGGCGACTTTATCGAGGACAACAACGCCACCGCGCCGCAAGACATGGCGGCCTTCACGCTGTTGAAAGAACAGCTGCTGGGTATTTTGGACACGCTCACCCCGCGCGAAGAAATGGTGCTTAGATTGCGTTACGGCATAGACGACGGCCACTCGCGCACGCTCGAAGAAGTGGGCAAAGAGTTCGGCGTAACGCGCGAACGCATACGCCAGATCGAGGCAAAGGCGCTCAGAAAATTGCGGCACCCGTCGCGCAGTAAAAAGCTGAAGGATTATATCGATTGACGGCGCGGTTAAAAGCGCTGTGCGCGCTGATCGATCCGTGCGAAAGTTTTATAGACGTGGGTTGCGATCACGGCTACGTGGTGCAATTTGTGTGGGAGCGGCAGATAGCGCCGCGTATCACGGCGTGCGATATTTCCCGCCCGTCGTTGGAAAAAGCCCGAAAGCGATTGGGCGAATGCCCGAGCGTAACGTTTGTGTGCGACGACGGCGCGCGGGCGGCGGCGGGGCACCACACCGTTATGGTGGCGGGCTTGGGCGGCGCGGAGATATGCTCGGTGATGAGCGGTTGTTCGCCCCAAACGTTTATACTTTCGCCGCAGTCGCAAGCCGACGCGGTGCGGCAAGCGCTCTTAACGCGCGATTATGCCATCGTGTACGATCGCGTGGTGCAAGACGGCGGCAAGTTTTACGACGTGATAAAGGCAACGCGCGGCGGCGGGCAAGCGCAAGGCGCGCAGGCGAGCGTGTTGCAACTGCGGTTCGGCATGTTTTTGCAAGAGAAAAACGCGGCGCTGTATGAAAAATTGCGCGCGCGCGAAAAGGCGCTCCGTTCGTATCCGTCTACGGAAGAGAACGCGCGCAAACTATCCGAGATCGAGGAGGCTATATTGTGGCAGTTACGGTAGGAGAGGCGGTGGCGATCTTGCGGGATTTTGCCCCCGAAGAATACGCCTATAAAAAAGAATACGACAATATCGGGCTGATCTTGGGCGACGAGAGCCGCCCCGTTACCCGTATTGTGTGCTGTTTAGACGCGACGGGCGCGGTCATCGACGAGGCGATCGCTTTGGGCGCCGAGTTGATCGTGGCGCACCACCCCATGTTGTTTTATCCCATTCAAAGTATCAACGCGAGCACGGTGGTGGGCAGAAATCTGTTGAAAGCGGCGGAAAACGGCATTGCCGTGTATGCGGCGCACACCAACCTCGACTTTGTGCGCGACGGTATCAACGATTATGTGGCGCAACTGTTGGGGTTACACAACGTGACCGTTTTGGATCCGTACATAAACGGGGAAACGGGGTTCGGACGCGTGGGCGATCTGGCCAACAAGGTGTATAGCTCGGTGCTCAAAGGCGAAGTGGAAACGGTGCTGCACGATTCGTATGTGCGCACGGTGGGCGAGCCGTACGCGCAAGTCAAGCGCGTGGCGGTGATAAACGGCGGCGGCGGCGGCAACACCGAATATGTGGACATGGCCATGGCGGCGGGCGCCGACTGTTTGATCACGGCGGACGTTAAGCACCATGTGGCGGTATATGCCTTAGAGCGCGGCATCACGCTCATCGAGCCGCAACACTTTACAATGGAGCACTGCTACATTTCCCGTTTGGTGCAGATCCTTAAAATAGAGGCCAAGGCGCGCAAAGCGGAATTGGAGATCGTGCAGTCGCAAGCGGAACACAACCCGCGTTACTGAGTAATAAACCGAGAGGTGAGAATATGGAAAAGTTAGACAAGGTATTGGAGTATCAGAAAATCGACATCGAGCTCAGAAAGGTGCTCGACGAGATCGAACGGAGCGAAGATAACAAAAAGCTGGAACAGGCCAAAACGGAATTCAACAACGCCAAGGCCACCGTGACCGAAACCGAAAAGGTGGCGGAAAACATCGTGTCGTTTTACAATAATGCGATAGCGTTTTTCGAAGAGTGCGAAAAGCGCATTGCCGACATCGGCGACAAAATGAACGCGACCGACGATTTGACGGTGCAACGCGAGTTGGCCGCGCAGTTGGAAAAGATCCGCGAGAAACTTTCCGATCTGGAAAAGAAGTTGGCCGAACGTTCGGATAAGGGCGAAAAGGTTATTTTGGCGTACTTAGACGGACAGTCGCGCGGCAAAAAGGTGCGCGCCGTGTACGACGCCGTGAAAGAGCGTTTGCAAAAATTCAAAAAGGAAAAGGAGCCGCGCATCAACGAGCTCAAAGGGCAGTTGGACGCATTGCGTGCGGATATTGCGCCGGCCACCATGGAGATATACAAAGCCATCACGGCCGAACGAAAATACCCCGCTTTTGTGGAGGCGCAAGACACCGACAATAAGAACTACCGTTGTTTTTGCGGCTTGGAGCTGTCGCAGAAGGCCAAAAGCGAGTTGCTCGATAAAGGTTGCGTGCGGTGCGAAACTTGCCGCCGCTTGGTCTACAAGAAGTAAAAATAAGCATACTAAAAAAGCTGTCCGACCATTGGTCGGACAGCTTTTTTATAGGTTGCTTTGTTTATTTATTTTTGCGGTCGTTGTTGCGGATCTCCACGCGGCGTATTTTTTCGGAGGCCGTTTTGGGCAAGCGATCCACAAATTCCACGATGCGCGGGTATTTATACGGTGCGGTGGTGTGTTTCACGTGGTCTTGCAATTCTTTTTTGAGTTCTTCGCTGGGGAAGTAGTTGCGCGCCAACACAACGGTGGCCTTTATGATCTGGCCGCGTACGTCGTCGGGCACGGCGGTGATGGCGCACTCCAAAACGGACGGGTGTTCCATGAGCGCCGATTCCACCTCGAACGGTCCGATGCGGTAGCCGCTGCTTTTGATGATGTCGTCGTCGCGTCCCACAAACCAATAGTAGCCGTCGGCGTCGCGCGTGGCCACGTCGCCCGTGTGATAGTAGCCGTCGCTCCACACGCTGCGGGTGTTTTCAAAGGTGTTGTATCCCATAAACAATCCGATCTGCTTGGGGTCGTAGCGAATGCAGATCTCGCCTTCCACATTGTCGGGCACCGCTTTGCCGTTGTCGTCTAACAGTTCTATGCCGTAGAGCGGGCAAGGCTTGCCCATACTGCCGGGGCGGGGTTCCATGAACGGGAACGTGCCGAGCGCCAACACCGTTTCGGTTTGGCCGTATCCTTCGTAAATGGATTTGCCCACTTTTTGTTTGATCTGCTCGTACACCGCCGGATTGAGCGGTTCGCCCGCCGTGCAGTAGTGCTCGATCCCGCTGAGATCGTATTTGGTCAGATCCTCTTTGATCAAAAAGCGATACATGGTGGGCGGCGCGCAAAAGGAAGTCACTTTGTATTTTTCGAGTAGGGGCAACACGTCGAGCGGGGTGTAGCGGCCGTAGTAGTCATAGATAAAGATAGCCGCGCCGCATATCCATTGTCCGTAGATCTTGCCCCAGCTTGCTTTGGCCCAACCGGTGTCGGCGGCGGTAAAGTGCAAGCCGCCGTCTTTGCAACGGTGCCACAAGTACGCGGTGGCAATGTGCGCCGCCGCATAGGCGTGGTTGTGCGTTACCATTTTGGGCATGCCGGTGGTGCCCGACGTGAAATAGGCAAGCATGGGTTCATACGCTTTGGGCACGGGCGTAAAGTCCAGCTTGTCCGCCGCGTGCGTTTCGTACGCCGCATGGAAGTTTTCGAATCCGTCGGCGTCGCCTATGCAAAACAGATGTTTGACCGTGGGGCACTTAGGCAACGCCTCGCGCACGTAGCCCGTTACCGACGGCGTGTTTACCGCCACAATGCATTTTACGTTGGCGTAGTTGCAACGGTAGTCAATGTCTTTGGCGGTGAGCTGCCCCGTGGCGGGAATGGCCACCGCGCCCAACTTGTGGCATGCCACCACGGAATACCAATATTCGTAGCGCGACATGAGCATCAATAACACGTGATCGCCTTTGCCTATCCCTTTGGCATACAGCATGTTGGCAATGCGGTTGCTTTCGCGCGATACGTCGGCAAACGTGATGTATTTTTCTTCGCCGCTGTCGTTGCACCACACAAGCGCCGTTTTTTGCGGATCGAGTTTGGCGTATTTGTCCACCACGTCGAACCCGAAGTTGAAGTCGTCTTTTATGTTTACCTTAAAATCGCGCATGGTTTGCTCGTAAGAGGTAAACTCCGTTATCGGTAAAAAATCTCCGATCAAATGCATGGCCGTTCTCCGTTTGTTTTTTGTTCATTCTATTGTAACACAACTACGGCAAAAGAGAAAGCAAAACGCGCCCCTTTTATTAAATTTTCGCAAATCGCTTGAAATCCAGGCGAATATATTATATAATAGAACTACTTAGCGAAGGAGAATATCATGACGAAGATAACCAAAGCGGTGATCCCGTGCGGCGGCATGGGTACGCGTTTTTTGCCTGTTACCAAGGCCGTGCCCAAAGAGATATTGCCCGTGATCGACACCCCCGTGCTCGCTTATATCGTAGACGAGGCCATCGAAAGCGGCATCACCGATATTCTCATCGTGTTGGGGCGGGGCAAATCGTCTATCAAACAATATTTCACGCCTACGCCCGCGCTGGAAGACGCGCTGTATAAGGCGGGCAAAACCGACTTTTTGGAGATCGTGAAAAAAACGTACAACCGTGCGTCCGTCACGTTCGTGCGGCAAGAAAAACCGCGCGGCAGCGGCGATGCGGTCAAAAAAGCGCGCAAGTTCACGGGCAACGAACCGTTTGCGCTCGCTTGGGGCGACGATCTCATTTTTGCGCAAAAGCCCGTTATGCGCCAATTGATGGATTGCTACGAGAAAACGGGCAAGTCGGTGTTGGGCGTGCAAACGGTGCTTACCGACGATATCGTTAAATACGGCGTGGCGGCCACGGGCGCGCAAGAGGGACGCGCGCACGAGTGTTTGTCTATTGTGGAAAAGCCGCCGCTCGATCGGTTGCCCAGTCGGTTGGCGGCGTTGGGGCGGTATGTGCTGACGCCCGACATTTACGGCGAGATTGCCAAGCTGAAACCGTCGGCGGGCGGCGAACTGCAGTTTACCGATGCGCTCAACGCGCTGTGCGCCACGGCGGGCGTGGTGGCTTACGATTTCGAGGGGCGGCGCTACGATATGGGCGACAAATTCGGCGCGGTGCAAGCCACGGTGGAATACGGCTTGCGTTCGCCCGTGTTCGGCGAGCGGTTGCGCAACTACTTGATCCAATTGGGTAAAACGCTGTGAGCGCGACCGTATCGGACGCTTTCGCCGTTTGCGACGGTCACGTGATTTCGGACGGCGTGCCCTATGCGCCGTGGAGCGATGTTGTGACCAAAGGCGCCGAGCACATATTCGTTCCCTCGCTCGATATGCCGGACGATATGTTGGACGCGCTCATCGATCGCGTGCTGACGACGGGCGCGCGGGTCATGGCGATGTGCAGCCAAACACTGACCGAAGTAGGGCGTATCGACGCGCGCTTCGGAAAAAGCCCCGTTATGCTGTTGCACGCGTTCGGATTGTTGCCGTTCGCTTCGGTGGCGAGCGGCGTGTATCTCGATAAAGACGATTTATCGCTGATGGCGCAAGAGGGCGTGCCGCTCATCGCCTTGCCGTCGTTCGACGCCGGCAACGGGTTCGGCGTGGCGCCCGTTTTTGCGGCGGTCGAGCGGGGCGTAACGGTGCGGTTGGGCACGGCGGACGGCACGTTCAACCGTTCCCGCAATATTATATACGAGGCGTCGGTCTTGCGGTTGCTGACGTCGGCGCAACTGAACCGACGCAGTGCGGTCGACGTGCGCGATCTGGCGGTCATGTGCCTAACGGCAAACGCCACGGCGCAACAGATCGAGCAAACGGCGCAACAAATAGAACGGTTGTAAAAAGGCAAAAATAAACAGACCACGGGAGGACAAAAAAATGCGAGTAATCACATTGAGCAGACAATTCGGCAGCGGCGGCAGCGAGATCGCCAAACACGTGAGCGAAAAGCTGGGCATCCGCTATGTGGACAAAGCCATATTGGCCGAGGCGGCGTCGCAGAGCGGCATTGCCAAAGAACATTTCGAAAACGCCGACGAGAAACGCACCAACAGTTTTTTGTTTTCGTTGGCGGCGGCGCATTACGGCGGCAGCGTGGCGCCCGTGCAATTGAGCGACATCATCACCGACGATAAATTATTTATCCACACGGCCGACGCCGTCAAGCGGTTGGCGGGCGAACCGTGTATTGTGGTGGGGCGTTGCGCCGACGATATATTGTCCGATCGTCCCATTTTGCGCGTGTACGTGTACGCGAGCATGGAAAGTCGCGTCAAGCGTATCGCCAAGCTTTACGATCTGAGCGAAAAGGCGGCCGTCACGCTTATCAAAAAGACGGACAAAAAGCGCGCCAACTATTATAACTTTTATACGTCCAAAACGTGGGGCGACGCGCAAAACTACGACCTTTGCATCAATTCCGATACGTTGGGCGTGGAGGGCACGGCGCAAACCATATGTGCGTTTGCCGAGGCGTGCGAACACGCCGAAAAATAGCCGCGGTTTTTTATCGGGTCTATGCGTTGGCAAACAGACTGAACGCCATAGATGCGTGTTCGATAAAAGCTTTTATGCCGAAAAATTTTCCCATGTCGTATTTGTACGCCGTATGAATGCTTTCGCGCAATGCGTCGTGGTTGTGTTCGGCGCAGTAGATAAGCTTGGCGCGCACCGATTCGGGCTTATCGCCGTCGGTACACAGTAGGGCATACTCCGCTTTCAGTTCGCCGAGCGCGTTGCACAAATTTTTTGCGATGAGCAGCGCTATGTTTTTAATGGCGCCGAGCGAACCTTGGTTGAAGTTGTGCAAAACCAAAAATCGCATAACGCGCAATTGTTCGGCTCTTATATCCTCGCTGTCGGTCGTTGGTGTTACATTGTGTTCCATCGTGTGCATTCCCCTTCCTTTTCGTTTGTCTTTCTTCTATTATAGCATAGGAATATACACCCTTAACCACTGTGACAAAAAATGTAAATTTGTGCAGAAAAAGGAAGAAAAAAGAGGGTGTAAGCGCACTCTCTTTTTTAGGATCGTTCGCCCGCATAGGGGGATATACAACCGTATGCCATGCGAAAACTATAACTTGCGTTCACTGTTTAGGGGGTAGCAACAGTTGCACTTGGTAATTCCATTGCAGTATGCCCGACAGCACAATCAATTGCACGGTGAACGGGGGAACAGTGTTGTATTCGTTTTTTGCCGTTTCGGTCAATTGCTCGATGATTTGCGCGCGGTTTTCTTCCGTGCAATCGGCGCATAAATAATCGCCTTGCGGCAGTATTTCGAGGCCGTCTGTTTTTGTAAATCTCGTGCATATCGCAAATAAACGGGCGCGTCCGTTCTGTTCGTAAATACCTGCCAGATCTTCGAACGAAAACGCTTGCTTGTGCGTATCGGAAAGCTGATCGTAGAAATGTTTGTGATAGTTCCACAAATTGTCTAACGTGGGCGCTTGCATCGTATCGGATAACAATATAACCCTTTGCGGATACGGTTTGACAAATACGGATTTGTTAGGTTGCGCGCCGCAGAGTTTGTTTTCGTAAAAAGTGCGCGCGCGCTGTATTTTGGTTTTGGCGTAGTGAAGTTCGGCGATCTTTTCGTCGGCGCTTTTTTCCGCTTGCTTTAGCGTGGCAACTATTTTATGAAAATCGTCGTAGGCCAAAATTTCTTTTATTTCCGAAAGCGACAGATCCATGCACTGTAAGGCTTTGATCGTGTTGAGCCTTACGATCTCTTGTTGCGAATAATAACGGTATCCCGTCCATTCGTCGGTCTTGCATGGTTCGACCAAACCTATTCGGTGGTAATGCCGCAACGTTTCGGTCGTCATGTCTGTGATTTTTGCCGTTTGGCTTATGCTGAAAATTTCTTTCACTTTTTCGTAAATAACCCCTTGACTTTTGTGTAACACAAAGGTTTACACTCATTATAGCATGGCAACAGCGCCATGTCAAATTATACGTATAAGGAGTTTATTGGCATGAAAAAGGTAACGGCATTGTTGGTTGGTTGGTCGATTGCGCTTTCTTTTGCGCTTTGCGGCTGTTCGGGCGGCGACACGTTTACGCAAAAGTCGTATGCGAGCGGAGAAAACGAGATCGAAAAGATCACGTTGCAAGCGGAGGACAGAGAGGTGGAGATCGACGTGTCGGGGGATGAAAAAGTATATATCGATTATTTCGACGGGCAAAAAGAAACTATCGATATAACGGTTTCCGAAAGCAAAGAACTAACGGTCAAGCGGGTGGATCATAAAAAGTGGACGGATTTTATCGGTACAAAGCCGGCCAAAGAATATCGCAAAATCAAAATAAGAATACCCGACAACAGGATCGCCTCGCTTACGGTGGATACGACAAACGAAGATATAACGGTGCATGCACTGTCGTTTACGCAACACGTCAGCCTTGCCGCAAACGGCGGCAATATCGTATGCGAACGGATACGAGTGGGCGAGTCGGTTTGCTTAAAGACAAAAAACGGCAACATAACGGGAACCGTTATAGGCGGTTGGGACGACTTTTCCATTGCTTGCAAGATCAAAAAGGGCAAGTGCAATTTGCCTACGCTAAAAGAGGGCGGGCAAAAGTCCTTTTCCGCCGATTGCAATAACGGCAACATACACGTGGAATTTGTGCAATAAATGCGATAGGGTAAAGTAAGAGCGCAGTTGCTGTTTGCAACTGCGCTCGCGCGTTACACGATTGCGTCCGTCATGGTGTAGCCGTCCAAAGATTGCGCCCTGTTTTTGATAAGTAAAGTATTTTGAAATTCGTATACTCTTTATTGTTTCTTAGTTTTTCTTTTGATTTTCGCCATTTGCTCGATCAGTTCCGTTAAAGGATGATATTCGCCGCCCCAATATGCAAAGACGCGCATTCCCTCATCTTGTAAAATCGGCCCTATCATTTTTATATCAATACCGATTTCCGATAAAACTTTTTCATGATCTATCGCTTTATAGTCATTGGGCGTTAATAATGAAAACTTTTGATAGGAAACGCCGAAAACTATGTTTTTAATTCCCAACGACGCAATGGCCGCTAAACAACGCGCGCAAGGCGCACAGCTTGTATAAAATGTTGACTCCCGCAGAACCTCGTCGGAATACTTGTTTGCGCATTTACATACTAAGTTAAATTCTGCGTGACCGAATAAACCATTTTTATTTTTTGCGGTATTTTCGGCTTCTTGCAAAATAGTACCTTTATATACAATTATCGCGCCAAAAGTATCATGTCCTTTTTTTCCTGCCGAGATCGCAAGTTCATAGCAACGTCTTATATATTGTTCGTGTTCTTTTATTTCCATAATATCATTATATACTATTTTTATTACGGTAACAAGTAAAAAAATAATCTTTGGTACTATAAAGGGGGCGCGCTGAGCCGCGGCGCGCTTATTGATGTAAGCAATCGCCACCGTGTCAAACTGTTATTTTTAAAACATATTTATTTGCAATATTTGATAATAAGTGATACTATATATGTAGAGGTGACTTTTATGGATTGGATATTATATGTATTTATCGCTCTCATTGCCATAACGGTGATTATAGCCGTAATACTTGTTCCGGCAGTGCATTTCAGTAAAAAACCGCCTGCGCAATTAGACGATATCCATATAGGAATGCCCGAAACGGAAATGGTTGGCAAATTGGGAAAACCCAAAAAAATCGAGCAGATCGACGAAAAGACAAAAATGTACCTTTATGAACAAGTGGATAAAGGCGGTTTTTTGTTGTGGTCGTATTATAAAAATTTTCAAATTTTGGTAAAAGACGGAGCCGTTGCCCATATATCTTCTTATTAAAATGTTAGTCGAACAATCGCCTTAACGGAATTTGCGTTGCATGTCCTATCGGAACGGCACGATATTTTCAATTCTTTTTGCAAAAATAAAGCCGCGATACGTTCGCGGCTTTATTCGTCAATTGCGATTGGAGCGGTAATATCCGGAATATAAAGGGAAATAGGGAGAAGTATGCGCTAAGTTCCTTTCATTCGGCTTACATGTATCTTTTGAATTTTCTTTTTTTCAATTTCTTTACGGCGTCGTCATTGCCTTTCGCGGCGGCGGCTTTATAGAATTTCACGGCTTCGTCAAGATCTTCTTCCACGCCCATACCGTTTTCGTAAAGTTCGCCGAGTGAATACATAGCGTCGTCGTTGCCTTGTTCTGCGGCAAGCGTCAGATATTCGATAGCTTTGTCGGTATCTTGTTCAACGCCGTCGCCGCAACCGTAACAAACGCCTATTCGGAATTGGCATTTATCACAGCCCGCGTTTGCACCGGCGAGAAAATATTTCGCGGCTTCTTCGTCGCTTGGCTTAACGCCGTAGCCGTAAGAGTAACAGATACCGAGATTATAAAGCGCGTCCGTACTGCCGAGTTGGGCGCCCGCACGATACATCATAATTGCCGCATTCATATTCTCTTCTACGCCTTCGCCGTACTGATAGCAATATCCCATATTGGTGAAAGCCTGAAAATATTTTTGTTCCATAGAAGCCTGATACCACTTAATAGCTTCTTGAAGATTGCGTTCCACGCCTTCGCCGTACTGATAGCAATAGCCGACGTAACACATCGCTTTTCCGTGATTTTTTTCGGCGGCTTTTTTATACCAGTTGAACGATTTTTTAGCATCGCGTCCGACGCCGTAGCCGTTTTCGTAAAAACGGCCGATTTCAAACATAGCGTCGGCATTTCCTTGCTCGGCGGACAACTGTATCCATTTGAGAGCTTCCGAGAAATCTCGCTTTACGGCAATTCCATCCTTATAGCAATTACCCACGTTCAGTTGCCCGATAGCATTGCCTTGGTCTGCCGATTTTTTATACCACTCGAAGGCGGCATTTATGTCTTTTTCAACGCCTATGCCGTTTTCGTAAAAAGTGCCTATGTTGTTCTGCGCGGGCGCATAATTCTTTTTTGCGGCGGAAAGGGTATGCTTGAAGGCTTCTGTTTTATCTTCGGCAACGCCGCGCCCGTAAAGATGGCACAAACCCAAATTAAACGCAGCTTCCGCATTGCCTTGCTTTGCCGCGTTTTTAAGCAGACTGACGCCTTCGTCTGCGTTTTCGTCTATTTCCGTGCCATTGTAATCGATACGCAATAAGATCTTGCCTAACGCGCACTGTGCCGTCGCATTGCCGTTTTCGGCGTCTCTTTTTAATTGTTCGATATTCATTTTTGACTCCTTGTTGATCATATATTTTCATTATAGCACTAAAGCTAAGAAATAGCAAATAACTTGCAACCGCATAAATAATGTCTATTTCGATTTGCCTTAAGAGTGTCCTTTTTTTTGTTCGTATAATTCTTGCAATGCGATCATAAAAGTGTTATAATTTATGCGGTATCCTATGTACCGAAAATACGGTTGCATCCGCAATGGATTTACGGAAATAAGAGATATAAGCGAATGATTGAAAAGCAAAATAAAAAGGCGATGGCTTTTGTAAAAAAAGTTACCGGAAAATATTTGAAAGCGATAAAATGCGATACGGAGCATGATAGGGAAGTTTATTGCAAGTCCTCGATCGATTACTTTAAGGCGTCGGAAGAAGAACTGATGAACCTTTTGCTTAACGGCGACGATAACGCCTGTGCGCATTATGTTTTATGTCGCTTGCGGAATAATTCGATTACGGACAATGATTTGAAGTATCTTGACAATGCGTTGGACAACGTAAACTGCGATTGTGCGCTTGTCGGTTGTTTTCTTTACGGTGATAAAAAGAGTCCGTATCATGACGAGAAAAAAGCCTATTATTGCTATGCAGTCACGGAGCAGTACGGCTTTGCAAAAGCGCACGGGATATTGAAAAATTATGCCAAACGCGCAAAACTGATTGATGAGATCGATGACCGTGTTTTGTTCAATAAGCTTAAAATGTGGGTATTGCAACTTAAACACAAATATTCCGCATTCAGCGTGGACGTTGTTCCTGCGGGATACTCGGATGTTATCGATTACAAAAACGCTTACTTTGTGACCGTGCGTTTAGAGCAGCCCAACGGTTATCAGACAGACAAGGAAATCGTTTACTGCGCATTTGTGCGCGGCAGAGATATCGGCGGATATTTTAACAGATTGACCGATAATTTGATTGAAGCGTTTGAGATTATTGCGAAAAAGACCGATATCCCGCAAGGCGAAATTTATGTTAAAGGAGAGCGCAAATTCAATCGCGGTGATGCAAAGCCGATGGTCAAAGCAAAGAGCGATTTCGTCGATATACTTTCCGATGCGGAAATCAAAATAAAAATTTCGGACGGCGAGCGGCTGGATGCCAATATTTGTCCCGCTTGCGGCGGCGCGCTCGATGAAAACGGAGCGTGCTTGTCGTGCGGCAATATTGGCGGCAAAACCGACGGAATAGAAATTCGGCGCGCAAACGAACTCGAAGCACTTATATGCACGCAATGCGGCAGTTCCATTGTGCTTGACGGCAACGGAAAGACCGCGTACTGCCCGGCATGCGGAACGACTTTCATCGTAAAAGGTAACGCGCTCGACTGCACTGTGGGAGGCATAAACTATGAAAATATCCGCGCGGATATGCCGCAGGGAAGCGAACTGCCCGATGTAAAGTTCGTACGGGCGCGTATAGCGGACGGCAAAATCACCGCCGTAATGCCCGAAAGTTTCGAAGTGATGTCGGACGAATTGCGCCGTATCAAATATCCCGCAAATGCGCCGCGTTACATATATACTACGCCCGACGCAACGGTGAATCTGAACGTGAATTTCGGCGGTTCGCTCAATCGCGAAGACGTTGCGGCTTTCGGTAAGCAAATGCTCGCTATGTTGAAAAACTCGCTCCCTTCGGCCAAATTCGGAGAAGCGAAAATCATCGCGTCAAGCGGCAATATTTTCTTTGTCGATTTTATTTCGGTTGCCATTGACCAGCCTATATATAACGCAATGTTTTTCTTCTCGTTGGACGGGAAACAAGGTATCGGCAGTTGGAACTGTCTCGGTAAAGACAGATGGTATTGGGCGCCGATTTTCGAACACGCAATAAAAACGATGGCGTTTAACGAATAAAAGGAAATATAGATATGGGAATGCTTAAAATAATAGAGCTGCATGCATTCGACGACGAAACGTTGGTGCAAAAGTTCGACATGAAAGACAACGTGATCAAAAAAGGATCTTCGCTTACCGTGCGAGAAAGTCAAGCGGCCGTCTTTTGCGACAAAGGCAAAACAGCGGATGTGTTCGGCGCGGGAACGTATAGACTCAACACCGACAGTTTACCTATTGTCAGTAAACTGCTTGCTTGGAAATACGGATTCGAAACACCGTTCAAATCCGAGATCTATTTTATTAACCTAAAGGAGATTGCGGGAATACGGTGGGGAACGTCGAATCCCGTTCCCGTACAAACGGAATACGGCATTATAAGACTGAGAGGAAACGGAGCATATTCGTTCAAAATTACAGATCCCGCATTGTTTCTTGCGTCGGTTGCGGGTATGGCGGAATGCTACGAAACGAACAAGTTGAATAAGGCTTTGCGTACTTTGCTTGTGGGAAACATTTCGTCTGCATTTGCGACTTGTAACGTAAGCCTTTCGGATATGACGTCTAAATATGCCGAACTGAGTGAAGAGGTGAAAAAATCCGTTGCGGCACGTTGCGGCGAACTCGGCATCACACTGACCGCATTCGAAATAGAGAATCTTTCCGTTCCGCCCGAGTTGGAAAAAGCCGTGGACGAAAACGCAAGGCTTGGGCTTATGCGAAACAACGTGGACGTGTATGCTAAAATTGCGCAGGCAGACGCCTTAAAAGCGGCGGCGGGAAACGGGACTGCGGGGACAATTCTCGGCGTCGGTGTCGGTAGTGTGCTTGGCAAAGAAGTATTTTCGGCAAATACCGTGGCTCCGTCGGGTATTTGTTCCGTATGCCGAAAACCGATTCGGGCCGGCAGCAAGTTCTGCGCCGAATGCGGCAATCCCATACCCAAATTTTGCTCTCGGTGCGGAAAGCCGATTGTCGCGGGCGCAAACTTTTGTCCCGAATGCGGGCAAAAGTTAAATGGATGATTCGGCATTACATAAAATAGTATAAACGGCAAACGCCGATAGGGCAAACAAACTCTATCGGCGTTTTTCTATGCTCGGAAGTTCTCAAATTCTTCCATGAAGCAAAATAGCCCGAACGTTCTTTTAACGGTAAAGAAGTTCAAGCTATTAAAACTTGGTGCGGTCGACAGGACTTGAACCTGCATGGTCGCCCACAAGATCCTTAGTCTTGCGTGTCTGCCAATTCCACCACGACCGCTCAGCCTATCCATTATACTAAACATGCGTGCGATTTGTCAAACGTTTGGCGGAGATTATATCAGGAATTTTGCGGGTCGCTTGTTTCGCACGGCGTCGCGGCGGTTTGTGCGGCCAAAGCGGCGCGTTGGCGTTTTAAGCGCAAGCGCCAATTGACAAAGCCGTTTATATCGTTGAAAAGAAACATGACGAAACAAAAAATCATGGGAAAATACGACATGTCGGCATAGGCGGCGAGCGACCACAAAACGATGAGAACAAGGTCGTTGCCCGTATAGGCGAGGGCGTAAAACGGGCTGCGCAAAAAAGAAAGCGCGGCGGCCAACACGCTGGTGGTTACCGACAGCGTGCTGAATAGCAAGTTTGGCGTTTCGAGCGCGCGCAAAATGAAATAAAACGCGGCGGTGGCAGCGGCGGATAGTAAAGCCACGCCCGTCACTTTTTTGGCGTTTAGAGAGCCTACCGCCACTTGTTGCGATTGTTCGAACGGGTGACGGATCCACGAAACAAGCGAGAACACGGCGGCGGGCAACGACATGCACAGATAGGTGATCATCTCGCCCCAATAGCGAAAGAAGAACGAAACGACGCCGTACGATAGGGCAAAGGCGATCATGAGGATCTGCCCCCAAATATTGCCTTTGGCGATAAAGACGAGCGACGAAACGCCCACCAAAGAGGAGCATAGCGTGAGCGGATCTTTGCGAGGCGAAAAGACGAACGAAAGCGTTATGACGAGCACCGAAACGCTCCACAGCGCAATGTCGAACGGTCGCAAGAGTTTGAACGGATTTTTACTTTGTTTTTGCTTTAATTCCATGGGCGATATTCTCGTAAAAAAGCGCCCGCACCGCATATCTTCAAAGACCTAACGATACGCGTTCGAGCGCCAAAGCACTTCACTACCCGGTGGCAGTTTGTTTACGCTGTAAGCATAGCACGGTTGTAAAAAATAGTCAACAAAAACGTGCGTATCAAACGACATTTGTGTTGACAAAAATTGCATTCTGCGGTATTATGAAAAGGAAGCGGCACCAAAATTTGCCGCAAGCGGTCAAATGAATAAATACGAGTGCGGAGAACACAAATGGTGAACGAGAAAGAGTATACTTGGAAGGTATCGGCGGCGGGCAGAGTCAACATCATCGGCGAGCACGTGGACTATTGCGGCGGCAAGGTTTTTCCGGCGGCGCTGTCTATGCGCAACACGGTATACGTGCGTCCCAACGGCACAAACACTATTCGTTTGCGTTGGACGACGTTGCCCGACGAAGTGACGCTCGACCTTAACGCGCTGGAGAAATACCGCGATATCCCGTACGGCAACTACCAAGCGGGCAGCGCGCTGTTGTGGCGAAACGCCGGACACAAGCTTGTGGGGTGCGACATGGTGCAAGATTGCACGGTGCCGTTTGGTAGCGGTTTGAGTTCGAGCGCGGCCATCGAGGTTTCCACCATTGCGGCGCTTGCCACGGCGGCGGGCGAGAAGATAGACCCCGTGGAGATCGCGTTGACGGCGCAAAAGGCGGAGCGCGAATATGCGGGCGTCAATTGCGGCATCATGGATCAATACGCGTCGGCATGCGGCAAAAAAGGGCATGCGATGTTGCTTGACTGCAAAACGCTGTCGTGCGAATACGTGCCCGTGGCGCTGGGCGATTGCGTGTTCGTGATCGCCAATTGCAACAAGCCGCACAGCTTGGCAGACAGTAAATACAACGAGCGCCGCGCCGAAACGGACGAGGCGCTGGCAACATTGCAACAAGCGGCCGACATTTCTTGCTTGGCCGACTTGACGCCCCAAACGTTTGCCCAATGCGGCTATCTGCTGTCGGGCAAGATCTACGACCGCGCGCGCCACGTGGTGGAAGAATGCGACCGCGTGCGCAAGGCGGAACAAGCCATGAAAAGCGGCGATACGGCCTTGCTCGGACAGCTTTTGAACGCGTCGCATGCGTCGTTGCGCGATCTATACGAAGTGACGGGCAAAGAATTGGATGCGCTGGCGGCGGCGGCGCAAAGTCACCCCGCTTGCCTCGGCTCGCGTATGACGGGCGGCGGATTCGGCGGCTGTACTATCTCGCTGGTGCAAAAAGAGGGCGTAAAAGACTTTATCGCCTATGTGGGCAAAAAGTATGAGGCGAGCACCTATTTTTCGGCGTCTTTTTACGACACCGACATTGCCGACGGTATCGTGGTGGAAAAATTATAAAGCGCTAAAACGCGAACGTGTGGCCATAGGGCAAAGGAGAGAAGGACATGAAAATTCTTGTAACGGGCGGCGCCGGCTATATCGGGTCGCATACTTGCGTGGAACTGTTGAACGACGGCCACGACGTGGCGGTGGTAGACAACTTTTGCAACGCCTCGCCCGAAAGTTTGCGGCGGGTGGAAAAGATCGCCGGCAAAAAGATAACGCTGTATAAAGGCGACATACGCGACGCAAAGCTCATGGACAAAATTTTCGCCGAACAGTCGGTGGATTGGGTGATACACTTTGCGGGGCTCAAAGCGGTGGGCGAATCGTGCGCAAAACCCATTGAATATTACGACAACAACATCGGCGGCACGTTGGTGCTTTTGAACGCTATGCGCGCGCACAACGTTAAACGCATCGTGTTTTCTTCGAGCGCCACGGTATACGGCACGCCCGAACGGTTGCCGCTCGACGAAACGTGCCGTGTGGGCGGCACGACAAACCCCTACGGGTCGTCTAAATTCTTCCAAGAGATCATGCTTAAAGACGTGTATGCGTCCGACAACGATTGGACGGTGGTGCTGTTGCGCTACTTTAACCCCGTGGGCGCGCACGAAAGCGGGACGATCGGCGAGGACCCCAAAGGCATTCCCAACAATCTAACGCCGTATATCGCCAAAGTGGCGATCGGCGAACTCAAGGAAGTGGGCGTGTTCGGTAACGACTACGACACCCACGACGGCACGGGCGTGCGCGACTATATCCACGTGGTGGATCTGGCCAAAGGGCACGTGGCCGCCATCGATAAGATCGGCAAAAAAGGCGTGCACGTGTATAACCTCGGCACGGGCGTGGGGTACAGTGTGTTAGACGTGGTGCACGCGTTTGAAAAAGCATGCGGGCGTACGTTGCCGTACAGCATAAAGCCGCGCCGCGCGGGCGATATCGCCGCGTGCTATGCCGACGCCTCCAAAGCCAAAAAGGAATTGGGTTGGCAAGCGCAAGCGGGTATCGACGAAATGTGCGCGTCGCTGTGGAAGTGGCAAAGCCAAAACCCCAACGGCTACAACGGCTGAAAAGGAGAGAATATGCAGATTGTATCCAAAGAGAACAACGGTTGCAGCGAGATCGTTTTGCAAAACCAAGCGGGACTGCGGTTGGCGCTGTGTGATTTGGGCGCGTCTATCCGCGAGATAAGCGTGCCCGACAAGGATGGCAAACAACGCGTGGTCACCATGCGTCCCGCCGACGAGCGGCTGTTCCGCGAATGCTACTACGGCAAAACCATAGGGCGCACGGCGGGACGGATCGCCGGCGCAACGTTTACTATAAACGGAAAAACGGCGCAACTCGATAAAAACAACAAAGGCGCCGACAACTTGCACGGCGGTTTTTCGGGCTTACATGCGCAAGTGTTTTCGGTGCGTACGGCGCCCGCCGACGCATACACCGACGTTATATTTTTCTATCGGTCGCCCGACGGCGAGGGCGGGTATTTCGGCAATGCGGACATCACGGTAACGTATCGCGTGTGGGAAAAAGAAAACAAATTTTCCATAGTGTACGACGGCGTAGTGGATGAGCCGACGCTACTCAATCTTACCAATCACGTATATCTAAACGTGGGCGGAGATCTCAGCGAAAGCGTTACGGAGCACACGCTGACTATCGCCGCGTCGCGCATGGCCAAACTCAACGAACGTTTGATCGTGGAGGACATCGTGCCCGTGACCGACGCCACCGACTTTCGCACGGCGCGCAAGATCGGCGAAAAAATATACGAGCCGCAAGTGCAACAATACACCCACGGCTACGATCACGTATATTTTTTGGATGCGCCCGATCTTACGAAAGACGCATGCTCGCTGCGTTCGGATACGAGCGGCATACAACTTACGATGCGCACCACGTCGCCTTGCGTTGTGTTTTATTCCAACAGCATGCCAAAGACCGAGCTCGCTATGTCGCCCACGGGGCAGAAAGACCAACTGTATTTGGCGGCTTGTTTGGAGTGCGAGCGCTTTTCGGACGGCATTCGCCGCTTTCCGCAAACGTGCGCCGTTACCACGCCGCAAGCGCCTTATCATGAAGAAACGCAGTTTGTTTTTACGGTGTGCCCGTAAAGATATTCGCTACGGTGCGGCGTCGACTTCGGTCGGCGCTTTTTGTTTGGGCTTTTTGTAGATATACAGTATGGCGGCGATCAGCAAAGGAATGTCGGCGGCCACCCAAGCCAACGGATCGGCTAAGCTTAGGCCGGCAAACGCCGTGATCGAGGCGGCGGACGTAATGGCGCCGCCGTTTAGAAGGCGAGGCAACACTAGGCAAACGACCACGCGCGCGACAAGTTCGGCCACGCCCGCCAAAAAGGGGAAGAGCGGTTTGGCCAATCCTTGCACCGCGTTGCGCAACACGAGCAACGCGCCCAAAAAGAAGAAGGCGGGTTGCACGATATGTAAATACAAATTGCCGAAACGCACCGACTGCGCCGTGATCTTGTCGCTTGCCAAAAACAGGTGTTGGTAAGCGCCGTTTATGGTCAGCAATGTGCCGATCCCGCCGCACACCGCCGAAAGAATAAGCACGATACACAAAAGTTGAGAGGTGCCTTTTTTGATACGGTCGCGATTGCCCGCGCCGTGGTTTTGTCCGCAAAACGAAAGCATGGCCGTGCCGAGAGCGTTAAAAGGCATAAACAAAATATTGTCTACCTTGCAAGCGGCGCTGTAGCCGAGCTGGGCGGGCGTGCCTTCCGCCATGCCGCCGTCCGGCATTTTATCGAACGCGATGACGCCGTTAGACATCACGATGATACCGATCGCCAGCACCGAGAATTGCAAGCCGAGCGGCAAGCCTTGCCACAGCGTTCGCCCCGTCAAGCGGCGCGTAATGCCCTTAAAATCGGCCGCGTGCAATCGCAATTGCGGATAGCGCACGAATGCCGCGATAAAACAGCCGACGGCGGCCAAGCCTTGCGAGATCACGGTGGCCGCGGCCGCGCCCGCCACGCCCATCTTGCACACTATGATAAGCAAAAGATCGAGCGCCACGTTGAGCACGGAGGAGCCGAGCAAAAACAACAGCGGCGTCAGCGAATCGCCGATGCTTCGCAACACGCAACAGATAATGTTGTAAAACAGTTGCGTAACAAGCCCGCCGCAAATAACGGCTATATACGTGAATGCCGCGCGGTATACTTCGCGGGCGGTGTCGTTGCCGCTGTTTGTCACGCCGAGCACGCCCAAAAGCGGCTTGATGGAAAAGAGCGCCGCCACGGTGAGCACCGCCGAGATGATCGCGCCCAACACGATCTGGGCGGCAAACGCTTTGCGAACGGCGTCTTGGTCGCGCCTGCCTACGCATTCGGCGATCACCACGCTCATGCCCGACGTGCAACCGAACGCGAACTGCAAGAACAGAAAGGAGATAGACCCCGTGTCGTTTACGCCCGCCACCTCGTTGCCGCTCAGCGTGTAGCCGCAAATGGCGGCGTCGGCCACCGAATACAGCGTCTGCAATAAATAGGAAAACAGAATGGGGAGAGAAAATTTGAGCACCGTTTTCCAGATGCTCCCCACGGTGAGATCGGTCTGCGCGCCCGACCGTTTGGCTTTACGTGTTTTTGTATCCATAGTCAGTACCTTCCGTACGTGCCCTATTATACATGCAAACATGCAAAAGGTAAACGATTTAGCGCCCTATTTTATAAAAAATTTTGCAAAATAAAGGGAGCGTATCGGTTGACATTTTTTTGCGTTGCGCCTATTATGATAAAAACACGGTCGTGGGGCGATACGCGGCCGAAAAGGAGATATAACGGAATGCCTATCTATAAAGATATTACCGACTTTGCGGGCAACACGCCGCTTGTGCATGTGGCGCGGTTTGCAAAAGCGACGGGGTGCGAGGCCGCGCTGTTGGCCAAATGCGAATACTATAATCCTGCCGGCTCGGTCAAAGATCGCGTGGCTGCGGCCATGATACAAGACGCCGAACAAAGCGGGCGGCTTACGGCGGGCGGCACCGTGATAGAACCCACCAGCGGCAACACGGGCATAGGTATCGCGGCGGTGGCGGCGGCCAAAGGGTATCGCGCCGTGCTCACCATGCCCGAAACGATGAGCGAGGAGCGGCGGCGCATGATCCGCGCGTACGGCGCGGAGATCGTGCTGACGGCGGCGGCCGACGGCATGCGGGGCGCCATTATGAAAGCGCAAGAGCTTTGCCGGCAAATAAAAGGCGCCGTGCTTTTGGGGCAGTTCGATAACCCCGCCAATCCGCAAGTGCACCGTGCTTATACGGGGCCGGAAATTTGGCGGGATACCGACGGTCTTGTGGATATCTTCGTGTCGGCCGTGGGCACGGGCGGCACGATCACGGGCGTGGGCGAATATCTCAAGAGCCGCAATCAAAACGTGCGCATAGCGGCGGTGGAGCCAAAAAATTCGGCGGTGCTGTCGGGCGGGCAAGCGGGCGCGCATGCCATACAAGGCATAGGCGCGGGATTTGTTCCCAAGGTGCTCAACACAAAGATATACGACGAAGTGATCGCGGTAAGCGACGACGACGCGTTCGCGACGGCGCGTCTTTTGGGCGAAACGGAAGGGATCTCGGCGGGGATCTCGTCGGGCGCGGCGCTGTGGGCGGCGGCCGAGATAGGCAAGCGTCCGCAAAACAAGGGCAAAAAAATAGTGGTGCTGTTGCCAGACGGCGGCGACCGCTACTTTTCCACACCGCTGTTTGCCCGCGCGTAGCGGCGAAAATAACTTGCTTTACGGCGGCGTATGTGCTATACTTTTAGAGAATACGAACGGAGCAAACATATAACATGAACAAGACGTACGACCCCAAAAGTTTCGAAGACAAGATCTATGCCGATTGGGAGAAAAAAAAATATTTTTCGGCCAAACCCAATAAGAACAAAAAGCCGTTTACCATCGTGATCCCGCCCCCCAATATCACGGGGCAGTTGCACATCGGGCACGCGCTGGACGATACCTTGCAAGACGCCATAATCCGCTATAAGCGCATGTGCGGATTCGAAGCGCTGTGGCTGCCCGGCACCGATCACGCCGCGCTCGCCACCGAAGTCAAGATCGTGGAAACCATGGCCAAAGAGGGGCTTAGCAAAGAACAGCTCGGCCGCGAAGGCTTTTTGCAACGCGCCTACGAGTGGAAAGAAAAATACGGCGGCCGTATCATAGAGCAGTTCAAAAAGATGGGTTTTTCGTGCGATTGGGACCGCTTGGCCTTTACCATGGACGAGCGTTGCAGTCGGGCGGTGCGCGAAGTGTTTGTCAATCTGTATGACAAAGGACTTATTTACCGCGGCAACCGCATGATCAATTGGTGCCCTTGCTGTAAAACGGCGCTGTCCGACGTGGAAGTGGAGTATGCGCCCGCACAGTCGCACTTGTGGCACATTCGCTATAAGATAGACGGGGAGGACGGCTACGTGACCGTGGCCACCACTCGCCCCGAAACCATACTCGGCGACACCGCCGTGGCGGTCAACCCGCGCGACAAGCGGTATGCGTCGGTGGTGGGCAAAATGCTGTTGTTGCCGCTTTGCGACCGCAAGATCCCCGTGATCGCCGACGAATACGTGGAAAGCGATTTCGGCACGGGCGCGGTAAAGATCACGCCCGCGCACGATCCAAACGATTTCGAAGTGGGCAAGCGGCACGATCTGCCCGTGATCTGCGTGATGCAAAAAGACGGCGTGATGGCCGAAAACGCGGGCGTCTATGCCGGCCTCGACCGCTTTGCCGCGCGCGCGCGCATTGTGGCCGACCTCGACGCGCAAGGGCTATTGGTCAAGATCGAAGACCATGAGCACAACGTGGGGCATTGCCAACGTTGCCACACCGTGATCGAACCCATGGTGTCCGATCAGTGGTTTGTGAAAATGCAACCGCTGGCCGCGCCCGCTATCCGCGCGGCCAAAGACAAGAGCGTGCAATTCATTCCCGACCGTTTCAAAAAGATCTATTTGCATTGGATGGAAAATATCCGCGATTGGTGCATCAGTCGGCAGTTGTGGTGGGGACACCGCATTCCCGCGTTTTACTGCGACGCTTGCGGCAAAATGACGGTGAGCAAAACGGATATTGCCACGTGCCCGCATTGCGGCGGCGGCGTGCACCAAGACGAGGACGTATTAGACACGTGGTTCAGCTCGGCGCTGTGGCCTTTTTCCACGCTCGGCTATCCCGACAAAACCGAAGATCTTGCCTACTTTTATCCCACCGATGTGCTGGTTACCGCCTACGATATCATTTTTTTCTGGGTGGCGCGCATGATTTTTTCGGGATTGGAGCACACGGGGCAAGTGCCCTTTCACAAAGTGCTCATTCACGGCTTGGTGCGCGACGCGCAAGGCCGCAAAATGAGCAAGTCGCTCGGCAACGGCGTGGATCCGTTGGAGATCATCGAAACGCACGGCACCGATCCGTTGCGCATGTCTTTGGTGAGCGGCGTGTCGGCGGGCGGCGACATTCGCTTTTCCGTGGAGAAATTGGAAGGTTACCGCAACTTTATGAACAAGTTGTGGAACGCCGCGCGGTTCGTGGTGCTCAATTTGGAAAACGCCGACGTGGTGCCCATCGAAAAGGCAAAGCTCACGTTGGCCGACAAGTGGATATTGACAAAACTCGACGACGCGATCAAAGTGTCGGTGGGGTATATGGAAAAATACGAGGTGGGGTTGTGCGCCGCCGCGTTGTATGATTTTGTGTGGAGCGATTTTTGCGATTGGTATATTGAGTTGAGCAAAACGCGCCTATATAGCACCGAAAAGGCCGATCGCACCGATACCGTGAGCGTGCTTGTATACGTGCTGCGCAATATCTTGAAGTTGTTGCACCCCGTTATTCCGTTCATCACCGAAGAGATTTACGGCAACTTGCCCCAAAACGACGCCCCGAGCATTATGATCAGCGCGTATCCCCAAAAGGCGCCGCGCTATCCCGCCGCCAAAAAGCAGACCGAGTGTCTCAAAGAGATCATCACGCGCATACGCGCGTTGCGCGCCGAACGCAAGGTGCCGCAAAACAAGCGCACCGCGCTGTTTATCGTGCCTAGCGAGGGCAACGAAAAACTGTTGCGCGCGGGCGCGGGGTATATAGAAAAGTTGGCGGGCGGCAACAGCGTAACGTTTGCGCGCCCCGCCGAAAAATGCGTAACGGTCACAACACCGTGGGCGGAGGTGTTTATCCCGCTCGGCGAGTTGGTAGACACCGCCGCCGAGAAAGAACGTTTGCAAAAAGAATTGCAAACGGCGCAAGCCGAGTGGCAACGCGCGCAAGGCAAATTAAGCAACGCCGGCTTTGTGGCCAAAGCGCCCGCCAAACTGATCGAAGAAGAAAAAGCCAAGGTGGAGAAGTACGCCGAACTTATAAAGAAACTGCAAGCCTCTTTGGCCGAAACGGTTTGATCGCCCCATTGCAAAAAAAATCGCCTCCGTTCAAAACGGGGGCGATGTTTTCTTTTTTGTTACCGATCGTTTTTGCGCGATTCTTCGGGGTGCGCTTTGCGCTCTTTGTAGTCTAAAAGCGCTTTGGCAAGTTGGTCGGGGCAAGAGGTGCGTTCGCGGCAGATGATACCGCTGAGCTTTTCGATCAGATAGTCGATATTTTGCCCTACGGCAAGCTTTGCAATGCCTTGTAAGTTGCCGCTGCAACCGTTAATGAATTTTACGCTGGTAAGAACGTCGTTTTCGTCTACCTCGTAAATAATCTGACGGCAACATGTTTTTTGCGTTCTGTAAGATTCCACTGTGGTATTCCTCCTATTATTGGGGCGGTAAGTTTAGTCGATCAGTTGTTCGTGCAATGAATAAAAGATCTGCGCGGCTTTTTCTTCCCACTTGTTGTACACAAGCTTGGCGACGTGCCGATTGGATACGTTTAGTTTGATCTCCAACATGGTCTGCGCGGGATCCATGATCTTGAGTTGCACCGTGTAGCTGCCGTCGGCGTTTTTGTAGTAGTTGCGGAAGTATTCTTGTTTGCGCCGAAAACTCATGCGGTTTTCTTTGATATAGTCGGTGATCTCGGCGCGGAGCGAAGAGGGGATACGGGTGTAAAAGTGCGATAAACACATTCTGCCGTCGGGCGTAATGGAATAATACACTTTATTTTCGTGCACCGATTGGTAGATAAAGCCCGTTTCGAGCAGTTGCGCCACCGTTTCTTTGCACTCCATCCAAGGGATCCAAGAATTGGACGACGAACAGATGTTGAGCACCGTGTCTTCCATGATGGGGAAATCCATTTTGTCGAAAACGAACAACATGATTAACTTGTTGATGGTCGTGTTTCCCGACAGTTCCATGCTTCCCTTTGTTCCGCCTTCCTTTCATTCGCACGCCGTCGGCGCGCAGTTTATACAGTATAACACATTCGCCAAAAAAAGACAACCTATTTGGTAAAGTTCGTTAAATTTTTTCGATTGGAAAACAATGGCACCCTATATAGCGCCTATTTTACCCGCTTTTTTATCGGCGCGCGCGCCAAAAGCATTGCATAACGCGCTATGCGTGTGGTATACTTTAGCCATGACAACCAAACGGATCGTACGCATAAGCTATTTTACCATGCTCACCGTGATCGGCGGGCTGATCCGCTTGCCCTTGCCGTTCACGCCCATTCGCTTTACGTTGCAATCTTTGTTTGTGGCGGCGGCCGGCTTGGTGCTGGGCGGCAAAGACGGCGCCGTTTCGCAAATCGCCTATATGTTGTTGGGGCTAATGGGGTTGCCCGTCTTTTCGGAAGGCGGCGGCATAGACTATGTTTTGCGGCCGTCGTTCGGCTATATCCCCGGTTTTGTGTTGCAAGCCTTTTTAACGGGGCATTTGGTGAGCAAACAAAAAACGCTCAGCTCGGGGAAACTGTTTTTGTGCGCGCTCGCGGGCGTTTTGGCGGGATATACGGTGGGCATAGCCTACCAAGTGGCCATCGTTGCGTTTTATATAGGTAACGGCATGGCGGCGGCGATAGCGGGCGTGCCCTCGGTTTTGGTCATGCTCGTTAAAGACGTTGTGCTTATTTATTTGCTGTGCTTATTGTATCCGCGTATCCGATCGCTCATCGGCAAAGTGAACGAAACGGCCAAAAAAGCGGACGACGGCCAACTTTTGCCGCCGCCCGCCGATCCCAAAACCGAAGAGGGAGAAAAGGGAACAAAAGACCCCGAACCCAACAAAGCGCCCGTGCCCGAACCGGCCGCAACGGTGACTAAGCCGTTGTCAGCCGAAAGAAAACACTTGTTCGAGTAGCGGTTGCGCGCCCGTTACGGGGTCGGCGTCCATGACCATCACGTCGCGCATGTATTCGTTCCAGCGCGCCACCACGGGGGAGTTGCGCTGTACTTGCGCGGCGTGTTCGATGCCGCGCAAACATTCGTAATAGCCGAACAGTTCGTTGCCGCTCAGCCAAACGGTGTAGTTTACGATACCCGCCTCGGTCAGCACTTGCTGCATTTCCGGCCAGATCTCGCGGTGGCGGCGGATGTATTCTTCGCGCATACCCGACAGCAAACGGGCTTTCCATGCGTACTTTTCCATACGTTTTGCCTCGCGTTTATTTTTTGTAAGATTGCAGCAGTTTTTCCGCGTCGGCGGCAATGCCGGCCAGCGCGCCTTTTTCAAAGGGGGAAACAAGCCCCGCGTCGGTCACTAAGGCGGGGAACGTTTTATTGCCGCCTTGTTTTAATAGGCGCACGTACGCCTCGAACGCGCCCGCATAGTCGGCTTGACTGCGCGCCAAAAATTGCAACGCAACGCTTTGCGCCAAGCAGTAGTCTATATAATACAGCGGCGTTTCGAATATATGCATTTGGTATTGCCACCGCGTGCCCTTTTCGAGATAGGGTATGCCCTCGGCGGTCAGCCACGGGCGAAATTCGCTCTCTAACTTATTCCACAGCGCATTGCGTTGGGCGGGCGTCATGTCGGGGTTAGAGTACACTTCTTCTTGGAAGTAGTCTACGATGGTGCCGTACGGCAAGAACGTGAGCGCGTCGCACAGGTGCGCATAGCGGTAGTCGTCGGCGCGGTTTCCGAAGAACGAGTCCATATATTTGTAGCACAAAAATTCCATGCTCATGGAATGCGTTTCGGCCGTTTCCATGCCGCCCACGTTGAGTTCCAAGTCGTGGTTTTGGCGATAGGTCATGTAGTCGGCAAACGCGTGCCCCGCCTCGTGGGTGAGAACGTCCACGTCGCCGCTCGTGCCGTTAAAGTTGGCGAGGATAAACGGTTGGCGGTAGTCGGCGAACGACGTGCAGTAGCCGCCGCCCCATTTGCCTTCGCGGGGGAACACGTCGAACGCGTCGGTCTGCAACATAAAATCGAAAAACGCGCCCGTTTCCTTTCCCATATCGGCATACATCGTTTTGCCCGCCTCGAACATTTGCTGTGCGTTTAACACGGGGGCGGGGTTGCCGTTTGCAAAGTAGGAGTCGTTGTCATACAGCATGAACGGCCCGTCCAAAGAGAGTGCGCGCCGCACGTTCTCTTTCAAACGCGCCACTGCGGGCACAATGTCTTTTTTCACGTTGTCGCGAAAGGCGTGCAACATGTTGCGGTCGAACGATATGCGCCCCAATAAATTGTCGCCCAAGGCCACAAAGTTGTCGTAGCCCAGCACGCGCGCCGTTTTGGTGCGCACTTTCACCAACCGATCGAATAGATCGTCTAACGTATCGCCTATGCCGGCCAGCGTGCGGCCGAGCGTTTCGTAGGCCTTTTGCCGCACGGCGCGGTCGGCGTGCGTAAAGTATTTGCGCAAAGCGGACAGCGGCAATTCTTCGCCCTCGAACGGAAAGAGCGTTTCCGCCATCAGTTTGGTGTATTCGGTAACGATCTTGTTTTCTTCCACTTTGTAGGGCACCGCTTGGTCGCTGTTGCACTTTACGGCCAACGCATAGTGCTGTAAAACAAGCGGGTTAAGGTAGGCCTCGCTTTCTTTCACGTGCGGGTTTTGCAAAAACGCGCGTTGGAATTTGGCGTATTCGCCCTCCGTTTGCGGCACCGCCTCGTCGTAGTAGTCTTTTTCGTCCGCATAAAATCGGTCGCGCGTGTTGAGAGAAAAACGCGTGAACGAAAGGGCAGACATGGTTTGAAAATGAAACAGCATGCCGAGGCACTCCGTGCGCGCCTCCGCCAATTCCCGTCCGTTGCGGGCGTCGGTCGCTTTGCGGGTGCAAGCGCGAATGTGTTCGATCACTTCTTCCAAAGCTACGCGTTCGTAGCGCAATTCACTTACTTTTTGCATGTGTTCGCTCCTTTAACGATACATAAAGTATACCAAACAGCGGGCGCGTTCGTCAACCGCGAGAGGGCAAAAAGCGTTTACCATTCGATGTTTGTATAACATGCGCCCTATATTTCCCATACTAACCGCATGAAAAGAGTTGTTTGCGCGTTGGCGGCCGTGTGGCTGTTTTGTACGGCGTCGGGGGTTTCTTCCGCCCGTACCCCCGGCGAAATGCGACGCGTGCCCGTTTTGATGTATCATTCGGTGTGTAAGACCAACGTGGGCGAGTTCGTGATCTCGCCCGACACGTTGCGTTCCGATTTTGCCTATCTCAAAGAGAAAGGGTATACCGCCGTGTTTATGCAAGACATAATAGACTTTTGCGACGGCAAAGCGGACTTACCCGAAAAACCCATCGTATTGACGTTTGACGACGGGTTTTACAACAATATATTTTACGCGGAAAAGATCGCCCGAGAATACGACATGAAAATGGTGGTGTCGGTGGTGGGCGCCTATGTAGACAAAGAGCGGGACGAGAAAAAGCGCAGTCCCGTGTATTCGTATGTAAATGAGAGCGAGCTGGCGGCCTTTTATAAGCGCGGGCGCGCGGAGATCGGCAACCATTCTTACGATCTGCACCGCACGGGCGCCGACGGCAAGGGCATTCGTTGCCGCAAAGGCGAATCGGCCGAGGCATATGCGCGGCGGCTCACCGCCGACAGCGAAAAATGCCGCCGCCTCATAGAAAAAGCGTGCGGCTGTACGGTCAACGTATTTGCCTATCCGTTCGGTTGCTATTCCAAGGCCACGCCCGACATACTGCGTAAATTGGGTTACCGCGCCGTGCTCACGTGCAAAGGGGGCGTAAACACCTTTTACAAGGGGCGAACGGACGGGCTGTTTTCGGTGATGCGGTATAATCGCCGCGGCAACGTGAGCACCCAACGGTTTTTTGCCAAACTGCCCGTTTGAAAAAAGTCACAGCGTTTTCACGCGGCCGCCGTACGCGCGGTCGTAGTTACGTAAACATGCTTTGATAATGTCCACGGCGCGGCGGCGGTCGGACACTTCGTCTACCGCCGTCTGCTTGTTTTCCAATTGCTTATACACCGAAAAGAAGTGCCGCATTTCTTCGAACACGTGCGCGGGCAGTTCGGAGATGTCTTTGTAGTTGTTATACGTGGGGTCGTTGAAAGGAATGGCAATGATCTTTTCGTCGCTGGCGCCGTTGTCTAACATGGTGATCACGCCGATGGGGTAACACCGCACCAAGCTGAGCGGCTCCAAACTCTCGCTGCACAGCACCAACACATCGAGCGGGTCGCCGTCGTCCGAAAGCGTGCGCGGGATAAGGCCGTAGTTGGCGGGGTAGTGGGTAGACGTGTATAAAATACGGTCTAAGATCAGCAGTCCCGTTTCTTTGTCTAACTCATACTTTTGTTTATACCCTTTGGGGATCTCGATCACGCCGATAAAATCTTCGGGGCGGATGCGGGCGGGGGCGATGTCGTGCCAGATATTCATATATGTATGTTCTCCTTTCGGTATTTTGCAAATAAGGCGGCGCGTATGGCCGAGCGCGTTTGGCGCATACTATGCCGTAGAGAGGTGTGTATGCTTATAAAAAAATTACGTGTAGACGATAGCTTGGAAAGTCCCGAAACCGACCCGCTGGGCAGTTATACGGGCGTGGTGACCGACGACGAAGGCAACCCGCTGTGGGAACAGCCCGTGCAAGACGCCGACGATCTATAGTCCGTTATGCGCGTTCGGCCGCTACATGAGCGGCGCGAACAAGCGCAATACGCTGCGCATAAGTTTTGTGACGGGCGTAACGTCGGTTGCCTCTTCGTAGGTGATCTGCTTGCATTTATCGAGCGTGGCCAAATAATCGGCTTTCATGTCGTTTAACGCGGGCACGTTATATAAAAACGCGCCGCATTCGTAGTGCAGATAAAAGGAACGGTAGTCGAGGTTGCAAGTGCCCGCAAAGGCGGTCTTGTCGTCGCACAGCATGCTTTTGGCGTGCACGAACCCCGGCAAATACTCGTAGATCTTTACGCCCGCTTTCAACAAAACGGGGTAGAACGAGCGCGTCATGATAAACACGATGCGCTTGTCGGGAATGTGCGGCAACGTGATGCGCACGTCCACGCCGCTTTGCGCCGCCAAACACAGCGCCGTTACGAATTCGTTGTCGGGGATCAGATAGGGCGTGTTGATGTATACATAATTTCTGGCGTTGTTCACCATGCTCATCATGCCTTGTTCTATCAGTTGCACGTTTTGGTCGGGGTAAGAGGCAAGCGGTTGCACGCACCCGCTTGGCGCGTTTTCGGGCGGCAACAGCGGGGGCAAATATTCGTTTACGGGCTCGGTTTCTTTTTCAAGCAACATCCAAAATTGCAAAAACATCACGGCGAACGATTGCGCGCCGTTGCCTTTAAGGCGCACGGCGGTGTCTTTCCAGTGGCCGTGCTTGTCTATCTCGTTGATGTATTCGTCGGCCAAGTTTATGCCGCCCGTAAAAGCCACCGTGCCGTCGATCACGGCGATCTTGCGGTGGGTGCGGTTGTTCATGCGGATATTGAACGTGGGTTTGATCTTATTGAACACGTGCACTTTGATGCCCATAGATCGGAGCTTTTTGGGGTAGTCGGCGGGCAACGTGAACAAACAGCCGATATCGTCGTATAATACGCGCACGTCCACGCCTTGCGCCGCCTTTCTTTGCAATATGTCTAATACGGCGTTCCAGCATTTGCCGCGCTCAATGATGAAATATTCCAAATAGATGTAGTGCGCGGCCTTTTCGAGGTCGGCAAGGAGCGCTTGCCAAAACGATTGCCCCAAAGGATAGTAGGTCACCATAGTGTTGTCGTACAGCGGCGCGTGTCCCGGCGCGCCCACCAACGCGGCCAATTTTTTTTGCGGTTCATCGAGTTGCGCCGCGAGCGCGGGGGTGCGGTCGAGCGCGTCGCGCAAGCCGTTTAACGACTGTTTGCCGATCCTATCGAGGCGTTTTCGTTCTTTGCGCCTGAGGCGCGCCGTGCGGCCGAAACTGATATACATCATGCCGCCGAACAACGGCAACAAAAGAATAGGGATCACCCAAGCCAGCTTATAGCCGGGGTTGGCGTCTTTGCCCATGATGAACAAACATACGAACAAACTGAAAATGCTGAACGCGATATACACCCATGCCGACAGCGAAGTCAGAACAAGCAACAAAAGCACGGTAAACGCGATCTGCAATAGGAAGAAAAACGCGGTCACCACGATCTTATTGGTGAAGATTTTGAACAGCTTTTTCATTGTTGTATAGTATAGCACCCTTGCGCTTAAATATCAAATACTTTTTTTTATTTGTTGCTTTTGTAGCTTTTTCGTGCTATACTGTGGGTATGGAAAACAAAAAACTACGACGCGCGCTGGCTATTGTTGCTTTGGCGTTCATGGCGGTATTCACCGTTACGTTTGTGATCGCGCTGTACGATCCCAAACTGTGCGGCGGCGCTTTTTCGTGGGCGGCGCTCGTTTCCGGCCTTTTGGGCGTAGGGCTGTTTTTGGTAGTGCGGTTCTTATTAAAAGAACCCCCCGCACCCGAATATCTGCCCAAAGGCAACGACGCGGACGGCGCCGAGCAACAAGCGGACGAACAAAGCGACGCGCAACGATCCGAGCAAACGGATGCGCTCGACGCCCCGCAAGCGGACGAGCAAAAGGAGTGAGCCGCGCGGCTATGGTTTCTTTTTGGCTTTGCGGCGTTCGGCAATGCCCGTTCGGCACACAAGCGCCGCCACGAGCGAAAGGGACGCGATGATCACATACAGCGCGCCGTACGGCATAAAGCGGGCAAACAGCAGCGTGACGATGGCGGCAAACAGATACCGCCGCGCGTTGCGGCGCACGAATGCATTGCGAATGGCGCGCGAACGCTGTTTGGCGGGCGCGGCCAGCGTCAGCGTTTGGGTGGGCGGGCAACCGAGGCTTGCGAAAAATTCGTACACCTTTTCCCAGTCCCATATTTCGGCGGCGGGCTCGCGCAGTTGTTCGGCCGTTTGCGCGGCGTCCTCCTCGCCGCCGTAGGCGCTTAAAAAGACGAGTCGGGCAACGCCGAGACGGGCGGCGGCGGCATACCGTTCGGCCAAGAACGCGGTGCGCACCTTTTCGGGCGTGAGGCAAACGCAAAACGCCGTTTTGTCCGAAAGAATAAAGCCGTCTTGCCGCTTGGGTTCGCATTTTTTGCGCACGGCTTGCTCGGTAAAGTCCAAAGCGTAGTCGGGCGGCGAAAACAAGAACTTATTGCGCAGTTCGTTGAGCTTTTTCTGCTTTTCTTTGGGTTTGCGGCGGCGGCGCGAAAAGATGCCCGTAAAAAACAGCACGCCAAACGTGAACGTAAATGCCGACGCTAACACGGCGGGCGTCGAGCGCACGAAATAACCGGCCGTTACGCAACTGAGCAAAAACAGCGCGGCAAAGGTCAACAACGTATCGAATAGCGACGAAATCTTTTTCATACATGCGATTATGGACAAAACGCACACAATGCAAACAGAGGCGGCGGAGATGAACACAAAGATATTGCAACCGAGTGACCAAAACATCCAAACATGCGCCCGCGTGATACAAAACGGCGGGGTGGTGGCTTTTCCTACCGAAACGGTGTACGGCTTGGGCGCCGACGCCCGCAACGAACGGGCGGTGCGCGAGATTTTCCGCGTGAAAGGCCGCCCGTCCGACAACCCGCTCATCGTGCACGTGTATGATGCCGAGCAGATAGAAGAAGTGGCGCAAAACATTTCGCCCGCGGCGCGCAAACTCATGGCGCAGTTCATGCCGGGCGCTTTAACGTTGGTGCTCGAGAAAAAACCGAACATACCCTTGTGCGTAACGGGCGGACTGTCTACGGTGGGCGTGCGCATGCCGTCGCACCCCGTGTGCCGCTCCTTTTTGCAAGCGTGCGGCGTGCCCGTGTGCGCCCCCAGCGCCAACACGAGCACGTTGCCGTCGCCCACCGCGGCGGCGCACGTGCTACGCGATCTGCAAGGCAAGATCCCCTATGTGTTAGACGGCGGCAACTGCGAGATCGGCGTGGAGTCCACTATATTGGATATGTCGGGGGATACGCCGCGGTTGTTGCGCGCGGGCGGCGTATCGCGCGAGGCGCTCGAAAAAGCGTGCGGGTGCCGCATAGAGAACGCGGCAAAGTCCGATCGGGCGCTTTGCCCCGGCATGAAATACAAACACTATTCGCCGCGCGCCAACGTGCTGTTTTCGGCGTATTACAGCGGCATGGCAGAGGGCATTGCCCGCTGTTACGATATGTTGGCGCAAGAGGGCAAGCGCCCCGTGATATTGTGTTTGGACGCGCGCGTGCCCGCTTACGGAACAAGGAATGTATACGCCATGGGCAAAGACAGCGGCGGCTATGCGCACAATCTGTTTGCCTCGTTGCGCCGCGCGGACGACGACGGGTTCGACACCGTGATCGCGGAGGGCGTGGCCGACACGGGCGTGGGCGAGGCCATCATCAATCGATTGGTCAAAAGCAGCGGCGGACAGATCATCTGATCGGACGGCGGTTGCGGGAGGAAGAAAGCAATGGCAAAAGCGAGAGCGGCCAAACGCAAAAAAAAGATCTTGTTTGTGTGCACGGGCAACACGTGCCGCAGCCCCATGGCGGAAAATCTTTTTCGATATATTTTGGGCAAAAAGCGCAAACTTTCTTTGTATGACGTTTCGAGCGCGGGCTTGGCGGCCGAGGCGGGCGCGCCCATGACCGAAAACGCGTTGCTTGCGCTATCAGAGCGCGGCGCGGCGCCGCGGCGCAAACACGCGGCGCAACAGCTCACCGTGCAAGCGGCTGCCCAAGCGGACGGCATCGTGTGCATGACGGCGTCGCACAAGGCGGCGCTGGCGGCATTGGGCGACAAAGTGAAAACGGTGGGCGAGATCACGGGCGGGCCGGACGTGCCCGATCCGTTCGGCGGCGACCTTGCCGTGTATAACAAAACGGCCGAATATCTGCTGTATGCGTGCGAAGATATTTACGCGTGGGCGCAAACTCTTTGAAAAAGCCTTGCAAAAAAAGCGCGGCTGTGCTATACTGATATCCTATATAAATATCATACAAACGGAGTAACGGTGAAAATGATAGCGATCGGTTGCGATCATGCGGCGGTGGACTTCAAAAAAAGCATTATAGAGCACTTGCAAGCGCGCGGATGGAAGGTGCAAGATTTCGGCACGCACACGAGCGAGGCGGTGGATTATCCCCAATACGCCCGCAAGGTGGCCGAGGCCGTGGCGCGCGGCGAGTGCGAAAAAGGTATTTTGATATGCGGCACGGGCATCGGCATGAGTATCGCGGCCAATAAGGTGCGGGGCATTCGTTGCGCGTTGTGCGGCGATACGTTTTCGGCGCGCGCCACGCGCGAACACAACGATGCCAACGTGCTTGCGCTCGGCGAGCGCGTGCTCGGCAAAGGGTTGGCGCTCGACATCGTAGACGTGTTTTTGACCACGGCGTTTTCGGGCGAAGAGCGGCACGTGCGGCGCATAGAGGGGATCTCCGCCATAGAAAGGGAAGAGAAATGATCGAAGACGTTTTATCCGATATAAGAGCCGCCGAAGAAAGAGCGGCGCGTATAATAGCCGACGCGCAAAACAGAGCGCGGGACATTGCGCTTTCGTCCGCGGCGGCGGCCGACGCGGTGCGTGCGGAGTTCGCCATAGAAACCAAGCGCGCCGTGGGCGAGATCATGGCGGCGGCGCAAGCAAAAGCCGAAAAAGAAAGCGAGACGGCCGAAAAGCAGGCGCAGGCGGCGGCGCAGAACGTGTTGCGCGCGGCCGAACGCAACGTGCGCGGCACGGGCGAGTGGCTGTTCGACCGTTTGACGCGCGGCCGCATATAAGGAACGGAACATGGCGATCGCAAGAATGAGCCGACTGCGTCTGATCGGACTGAAGTCGGACAAAAATCGCATCATGAACGAGCTGGTACGGAGCGGTTCGTTCGAGGTGATCCCCACCTCCGTCGAGGGCGAACGGCCTACCGATCGGTCGCACCTCGACAAAGCGTTGGCGCGGCAAGCCAAAACGTCGTTTGCCGTAAGCTATCTTGCGGCGTGCGCCGACGAATACGCGGCTTTGCGCACGCAAAACGAGGCGGCGGTAAAAAAGGGAAAAGCGTTGCCCATTCGCGAGGCGGCGGTGGAAAAAAAGCGCAAGAACGGCCGCACCGAAATGGGGTACGACGATTTTTACGACGTGGCCGCCAAAGAATACGAACTCCTCGCGGTTTGCGACGCCTTGGAAAAATGGAATTTTGCGCGCTTGGAGTATAAGTCGCGTTTGCAAAAAGTGCGCGCGCAATTGCGCGCGATAGCCCCTTACGAGGCCTTTCCGTTGCCGCTGTCTGTGCTGGGCGACGGCAAAAACACCGTTGTGCTGTTGGCGCATGCCGCTGCCGATACGCCCCTTGCTTGGGGCGACGCGCCCGTGTTTTGCGAAAAGTACGCCTCGCCCGCGGGCGCAACGGTGGGTGTGGTGGCGCGCTTGTGCGACAAAGAGAGCGTGCTGGCCGCGCTTACGGCGGCGCGGTTTACGCTGTGCCCCTTGCATGACGACCGTACGCCCGCCGCGATCTCGGCGGCCTATCGGGCGGAAGAGGCGGAACTGTTGCAAAAAGACCGAGAGGCGATGTATGCCGTTCTCGATTATTACAAATATTACAACGAACTGCGCGCGCTGTACGACGTGATCGGGCAAGACGCGGAAAAGTCGGCGGCGGAATTGGAATTCGTGGCAACCTCTGCCACGTTCGTGGCGGAGGGGTGGATCCCTTTTGAGCGCGCCGAAAGCGTGATCAAAAAGATACGGCAAAAAACGCCCAAAGTGATCACTTTTTTGTCCGACCCGCAAGAGGGCGATATCCCGCCCACTTTGGTGGTGAGCAAAAAGATCTTCAAGCCGTACGAAGACGTTACCAATATGTACAGCGTGCCCGCCTATCACGAAATAGACCCCAACCCGTTTATGGCGGTGTTCTTCTTTCTGTTTTTCGGCGTGATGATCGGCGATGCGGGATACGGTATCGTTTTGAGCGTGGCCGCGTTGCTTATATTGCGGTTTTGCAAACTCGAACGGGGCACGGCGCGGCTCATTGCGCTTGTGGGCATGGGCGGCGTTTCCGCCATTATCTGGGGGCTTGTGTTCGGCGGCGTCTTTTCCATTGCGGGCATACCGTCCTTGTGGTTCAACCCCACCGAAGAGCCGCTTTTAATGTTGGGCGTATCGGTGGTGCTGGGCGCATTGCAACTGTTGGCGGGGTATGCGCTTAAGGCGGCCAAGAGTTTTCGCAACGGTCATCCGCTGGACGCCGTGTTAGACAGCGTGTTTATCTTCATTCTGTTCGGCGGCATAGCGTGCTTGGCGCTCGACATGTTGCTCAAACTTTCGGCGCCGCTCACCGAGGTGGGGCTGGGGCTGCTCGGCGCGGCCTTGTTGGGCATTCTTTGCACCGCGGGGCGGCATAATAAAGGCGTGCTCTCCAAAGTGATGGGCGGCTTTTCGGGGCTATACGGCTTGGTCAACCTGTTGAGCGACGTGCTCAGTTATGCCCGTCTGTTCGGCTTGGGCTTGGCCAGCGGCGCCATCGGCGCGGCTTTTAACACGCTCGGCTCCATGTTCTTTTCCATTCCCGTGGCGGGCTACGTTATCGGCATACTGCTGCTTATCCCGCTGCATGCCTTTAATCTCGGCATCGGCGTGTTGGGCGCTTACGTGCACAACGCCCGCTTGCAGTTCTTGGAGTTTTACGGCAAGTTCTACGAGGGCGACGGGCGCTTATTCCGTCCCATGGGCGAAAAAACAAAATACGTGCGTTTCGTTTCGCCGAGCGCGGCCTCGGCCGCGGCGCGCCGCAAGGCGTAAAGGCCGAACGGGTGCACCATAACTAAAAAATAACACCGAAAGGTGAAACAAGGAGAAACACTATGATCACAACAGGAACGGTATGGGCATTGATGGGCGCGGCGGTGGCCGTGGTGCTGTCGGGTATCGGCTCGGCTATCGGCGTGGGGCGCGCGGGGCAAGCGTCGGCGGGACTTTTAAGCAAAGATCCCACCAAGTTCGGCAGCGTGCTGTTGTTGCAACTTCTGCCCGCCACGCAAGGGCTATACGGCTTTGTCGTGGGATTCATGATCTTTATTCAAACGGGCGTTTTGGGCGCGCTGAAAACGCTTTCCACCGCCACGGGGCTGGCGTATTTCGCGCTGTGTCTGCCCATCGCTTTGGTGGGTCTCGGCTCGGCCGTTATGCAAAGCGCCGTGGCCGTGGGCGGTATCAACCTTGTGGGCAAGCAAGATAAAGAAATGGGGCACGCCATGACCATGGCCGTGCTTGTGGAGATCTTTGCGATCTTCGCGTTCATCATTTCTTTCCTCGGCGTTATGAGCGTGAAGATCGCGTAACCGAACGGGAAAATATCGCGTGCCGTACGGCAACGAGAGGGAACGTATGAACGGGCAACAAGCAATCATAGACGAGATCGTGCACAATGCCGAGAAAGCGGCCGACGGGTTGATCGCCGCCGCCTCGGCCGAGCGCGACAAAGCGCTCGAAAAAGTGCGCAACGAAGAAATGCGCAAAAAGAGCGACGCGATCGCGGCGGCGCAACAAGCGGCCGACGCCCTTTTGTCGCGCCGTCAAACGCTCGATCGTTTGGACGCGCGCAAGACCGAGCTGGCCGCCAAGCAACAGGCCGTAGACGCGGCGTTTGCCGAGGCGACCAAAAAAGTGCTCAACATGACCGATCATATCTACCGCGACTATATGGGGTCGCTCATAGCGGAATGTGCCCAAGACGGCGACCGCGTAACGGTGGCCGCGCGCGACGCCAAACGGTTGCACGCCGAGTGGCTGGAGAACGTGAGCCGCAAATGCGGCAAGCACCTATCCTTAAACGAAGAAACGCACGCGGGCGCGGGCGGCGTGATCTTGTGCGGCAAAACGTGCGACATAAACCTCACGCTCGAAACGCTTATAAAAGACTTGCGCGAACGGTTGGCGGCCGACGTTGCCAAACGTTTGTTCAAGTAGGGGCGGCGGTATGGTAACGAAGATATATGCCAACGCCGTGGCCAAATACAACGAGGGCAAGCTGTTAGACGCCGAGAAATTGCGTAGATTGGCCGACGCCGACTTTGAGAGCGCGGTGAAAATGCTGTGCGATCACGGCTATGGCGGCGGAACGGTGAACGAAGGGCAATACGATATCGACGCGTTTATAACGCGCGAAACGGGCAAGCTCATCGACTATGTTCTTTCGGACGCGCCCGATCCGCGTTTGGCGCGCTTGCTCACCGCGCGGTTTTTATACGGCAACGCGAAAGCGTATTACAAGGCCAAAACGAGCGGCCGCTATAACGAGGCCGCCGTGTATCCTATGGCCGACGCCGCGGTGCGCGAGGGGATCGAAAAGGGCGAGTATGCGGCGTTGCCTTCGCCTATGGCCGAGGCGCTTGGCCGTTTGGACGCATTGTTTTCAGAAAGCGCACCCGACCCCAAAACCATCGATATTGCGCTTACAAAGGCAATGTTTGCCGAGGAGCGGACGCTTGCGCGCGCCTTAAAAAACAAGCCCTTGCAAAAGTTCGTAACGGTGCGTATCGACACGGCCAATATCTCGGCGGTATTGCGCGCCCGCGCGTTGGGCATGCCGTGGTCGGCGCTTCATGAGATGACGGTGGCGGGCGGCAAGTTGTCCGAAGAGAGATTGCGCGAACTGTTCGAGGCCGACGACGCCGCCAAAGCGTTGCGCGAAACGGACTACGGCGCGTTGGCGGGCGAGGACGAAACGCTTTCTCTGCCGCGCATAGAGACGCGCGCCGACGATACGGCCGACGCGGTGTGGGAAACAGACGCCCAAAACATGCAGTCGTTTTCGCCCTTTGTTCGCTATTTTTACGCCCAATTGCGCGAATACAAAACGGTAAAAATGATTTTAACGTGTTTGAAAAACAACGCGCGCGAGGAGATCGCCGTGCGTTTGCGGCAAGTTTTGTAAGAGGTTTTCATGATAAAGAAAGGCAAGATAGCCGTGATCGGCGATAAAGACAGCGTGCTCGCGTTCAAGGCGGTGGGCATGGACACGTTCTCGGCAACCAACGTGTTCGAAACCAACGATCTGCTAAAGCACTTGAAAGACGATTACGCCGTTATATTTATCACCGAGACGTTGGCGGAGCAAGCGGCGGACACGCTCGAAAAGCTCAAATCGCGGCCGTATCCCGCCGTGATTCCCATTCCGGGGGCGGGCGGCAGTAACGGATACGGCAAACAAAGCATCAAGCGCGACGTGGAAAAAGCGATCGGCGCCGACATCCTTTTCGGAGAGTAGGATATGAAAGGAAAAATCGTAAAAGTTTCGGGGCCGCTCATTGTGGCGGAAAACATGCAAGACGTTAAAATGTTCGACGTGGTGCGCGTGAGCGAGCGAAAGCTCATCGGCGAGGTGATCGAGTTGCGCGGCGATCGCGCCTCCATTCAAGTGTACGAAGAAACGAGCATGCTCGGCCCCGGCGAAGAGGTGGTGTCTACCAATGCGCCGCTGTCGGTGGAACTCGGCCCCGGTCTTATCGAGGGCATATTCGACGGCATACAGCGTCCGCTCGAACAGCTTGTCAAAAAGAGCGGCGACCGCATAGGGCGGGGCATAGAAGTGAGCGCGTTGAACCACGCCAAGAAATGGAATTTCGTGCCCAAAGCCAAAACGGGCGACGTTGTGTCGGCCGGCGATATTTTGGGTTGCGTGCAAGAAAACGAGGTGATCGAACACCGCATCATGGTGCCGTTCGGCATAGCGGGCAAGCTCACCGCCGTATATGACGGCGAAAAAACGGTGGACGACATCGTGGCCGCCGTGGAAGACAGCCAAGGCAAAACGCACTTTATCACCATGTTGCAACGTTGGCCGGTGCGTAAGGGCAGACCGTACCGCGAAAAAATGTCGCCCGAACGCCCCATGGTCACCGGTCAGCGCGTGATCGACACGCTGTTCCCTATTGCCAAAGGGGGCGTGGCGGCCGTGCCCGGTCCGTTCGGCAGCGGCAAAACGGTGGTGCAACACCAGTTGGCCAAGTGGGCGGACGCCGACATCATCGTATATGTGGGGTGCGGCGAGCGCGGCAACGAAATGACCGACGTTCTCAACGAGTTCCCGCACCTTACCGATCCCAAAACGGGGCAACCGCTCATGAAACGCACCGTGCTCATCGCCAACACGTCCGACATGCCGGTGGCCGCCCGCGAGGCGAGCATTTACACGGGCATCACCATTGCCGAATATTTCCGCGACATGGGGTATAACGTGGCCATCATGGCCGATTCCACGTCGCGTTGGGCGGAGGCGCTCCGCGAAATGAGCGGACGCTTGGAAGAAATGCCGGGCGAGGAGGGATACCCCGCCTATCTCGGCAGTCGGTTGGCGGAGTTTTACGAACGCGCCGGTATCGTCAAACTGTTGGGCGGCGGCGAACGCGTGGGATCGGTCACCGCTATCGGCGCCGTGTCCCCGCCGGGCGGCGATATGTCCGAACCGGTCAGCCAAGCCACGCTGCGTATCGTGAAAGTGTTTTGGGGGCTTTCGGCGTCGTTGGCGTCTAAGCGCCACTTTCCCGCCATCGATTGGTTGGCGAGCTATTCGCTGTATGCCGACCGTTTGGCCGCTTGGTATACCGAAAACGTGGCGGCCGATTACAACGCTTACCGCGCCGCCGCCATGCGCATATTGCAAGAAGAGGCGCAGCTCGACGAGATCGTGCGGCTGGTGGGCATGGACGCTCTATCGCCCCGCGACCGTTTGACCATGGAGGCGGCCAAGTCCATTCGCGAAGACTATTTGCACCAAAACGCGTTCCACGAGGTAGACACGTACGCGTCTATGGAAAAGCAGTATAAAATGCTCAAGTTGATGATCGACTATTACCGCTACGGGCAAGAGGCGTTGGAGCGTTCGGCCGATCTTAACGACATACTGTCTATCGAGGCGCGCGAAAAGATAGGGCGCAGTAAGTATGTGCCCGAAAGCGAATTGGCCGATCTGGACGCCGTGGCCGCCGACATGAAAGCGCAACTTGGCGCGTTGCAGTCCAAAGACATCTTCTAAGGAGGCCGACATGCAAAAAGAATACCGTACCATAAAAGAGGTCGTGGGGCCTTTGATGCTCGTGGAACACGTGGAAAACGTGAAGTATAACGAGCTTGTTGAAATAGAGCAAGCCGACGGCGAAGTGCGCCAAGGCAAGGTGCTCGAAGTGAACCGCGACCGCGCGCTCGTGCAGTTGTTCGAGGCCAGCCAAGGCCTTAAAATATCCAGCGCCAAAGCCCGCTTTTTGGGAAAAAGCATTGAGTTGAAAGTGTCGCCCGATATGCTGGGGCGGGTGTTCGACGGCATGGGACACCCCAAAGACGGCGGGCCGGAGATCATTCCCGAAAAGAGCGTGGATATAAACGGCGCGCCCATCAATCCCGCGGCGCGCGACTATCCCGACGAATTCATACAAACGGGCATATCGGCCATAGACGGGCTGAACACGTTGGTGCGCGGCCAAAAGTTGCCCGTGTTTTCGGCCAGCGGTTTGCCGCATGCCAATCTGGCGGCGCAGATCGCGCGCCAAGCCAAAGTGTTGGGCAGCGACAGCAAGTTCGCCGTGGTGTTTGCCGCCATGGGCATCACTTACGAAGAGGCCGATTTCTTTATTTCCGATTTTCGCAAAACGGGCGCTATCGACCGCACCGTGCTTTTTATGAATTTGGCCAACGATCCCGCCATCGAGCGGATTGCCACGCCGCGCATGGCGTTGTCCGCCGCCGAGTATTTGGCGTTCGATCTCGGCATGCACGTGCTGGTCATTCTCACCGATATTACGAACTATGCCGAGGCCATGCGCGAGGTGAGCGCGGCGCGTAAAGAGGTGCCGGGGCGGCGCGGCTATCCCGGCTATTTGTATACCGACCTTGCGTCTATCTACGAGCGCGCGGGCAAAATACGCGGCAAAGAAGGCTCCATAACGCAAATACCCATTCTCACCATGCCCGAAGACGACAAAACGCACCCCATACCCGACCTTACCGGCTACATCACCGAGGGGCAGATCATTCTTTCGCGCGAACTGTATAAAAAGGGATTTAATCCGCCCATCGACGTGTTGCCGTCGCTCAGCCGTTTGAAAGACAAAGGCATCGGCAAAGGCAAAACGCGCGAGGACCACGCCGACACCATGAACCAATTGTTCGCCGCCTATGCGCGCGGCAAAGAGGCCAAAGAACTAAGCGCCATATTGGGCGACGCGGCGCTCACCGACGTGGATAAAAAATACGCCAAGTTTGCCGAGGAGTTCGAGCGGCAGTATATCTCGCAAGGATTCGACTGCAACCGCACCATCGAGCAAACGCTCGATCTCGGTTGGAAGTTGTTGTCTATCTTGCCGCGGAGCGAACTTAAGCGTATCAAAGACCAATATATACAAACGTATCTGCCTACACAGGAGTGATCGGCTTATGGCAAGATTGGCGGTAAATCCCACGCGCATGGAGCTTAGGCGGCTCAAAACGCGGCTCAAAACGGCCACGCGCGGGCACAAATTGCTCAAAGACAAATCGGACGAAATGGTGCGTCGCTTTATGGAGCTCGTGCGGCAAAATAAAGCGTTGCGCGAAGAGATAGAGGGCGACGTGGGCGAGGCGTTGCACGCCTTTATGTTGGCGCGCGCCGTGTCGTCCGCCCAAGACATCGAGCAAGCGCTCGCCATGCCCAAAACGGAAGTTACCATACAAACGGGCACCAAAAATATCATGGGCGTAGACGTGCCCGACGTGACTGTGTCCGTCCCTTCGCCCAAAGATTTGTTGCCGTATGCCTTTTCGTCGGCGCCCGCCGATCTCGATGCCGCCGTTGTAAAGCTTTCGCGGCTCACCGAAAAGTTGTTGCGGTTGGCCGAAGTGGAAAAAACGTGCAACATGCTGGCCGACGAGATCGAAAAAAACAGACGCCGCGTCAACGCGCTCGAATACGTGATGATCCCGCAACTGAACGAAACCATCAAATATATTTTGATGAAGTTGGACGAAAACGAACGCGGCAATATCACGCGGCTCATGAAAGTGAAAAGCATGATAGAGCAAGAGAACATATAACGCGCATTGGCGTTTTACTTATTGTCCTTTCGCCCGAACTGCGCGACCGTTTTGCTCGTTATCATTTCGACGAAAGTGCCGTTCGCACCTTTGTCATTTCTACCGAAGAAGTCGTTCACATCATCGTCCTTTCGACCGAATTAGCGACCGTATTATTTATTGTCATTTCGACCGAAGTGAGCGACAGCGAACGGAGCGGAGAAATCCATTCCCTTCCGCCCGTGTCATATTTTGCAAAAACGCCTCGTATATTTAGGTATACGAGGTGTTTTTGTATGCGTGAACGAAAGGGTAAACGGTTGTGCTTGTTTTTGGCGATAGCGGCGCTGCTATTTTGTTACGGGGCGGTAAGCGCTTGCGGCGGCTCCAATCTGCACAAATATGCCGACAGTATCTCCGAATTGCGCGAGCACTTGTTTGCCGCCGAAACGGCCGACTACAAGATAACGGCTATTTCGGGCACCCGCGAAGATCCCTATGTATTGGACGGCGCGAGCAACGGCAAACGCGATTTTACGGTGCTCACCGTAACGCCCGCCGCCTTTGCGGCAGACAAAACGTATCGCTACCGCGCGGAAATAAACGGCACGGTGTATGAGGGCGACTTAATGCCGCACCCGTTCGCGCCCTCGCTTTCGGTAGACATTCCCGCGGCGGCCACCCAAAGTTTTTCGGTGACCGTATCGGACGGGGCAGAGCACGACTTAACGTTGCAAAGCGTGGTAACGGGCGACAATATCGGCGCGGAAAAAGCGCTCACCATAGCGCTCGACAAATTGAAAAACGAATTAAAACGGTTTCGCAGCAAAGGCAAACTGCATGCCGAGATCTATGTGCGGTTGATGGAAAATCCCATCGACGGCAACGGCGGCTATTTTTGGTATGTTGCCTTTGTGGGCGCCGATAAAGACACCGTGGCCGTGCTGTTGAAAAGCGATACCGGCGCGGTGAGCGCCACGCGGTTTTAACACGATCGCGGGGCGGCAAAAAGGGTAAGCCTTGCACATTTCTTTGCGAAAATCGTGCGAAAATGTTTGCAATTCGGTGGTTTTGTGGTATAATAGGAAAAATACGACAACGAGGTGACGTTTTTGTCCATCGACCCCGAGATCCAAACGCAAACAAACGAGCCGTCGGCCGACGAGAGCGCGCCCGATCGGCACGCCGAAAACGCAAATAACAACGGCGGCAATGAGAGCGGCGCAAAGCCCGCCCTTTCTTTGGCGGCGGTAGGCGTTCGGGCGGCTTTTTGGACGGTGGCGGCGGTCATTTTGCTGTGCGCTTGCATTCTCATGTGCAGTCCTTACACCGCCATGCGGTTTTATTCCAAATTGGACTTGAAAGACATGGCGCTCTACAGCGCCGAAAAATATTTGCGGTGGCACGAGGACAAGTTCGATCCCGATAACAACGTTTATCCCGCGCCCGACGGCAAATATGCCGACGCGCTGTATTGCGCCGCCAACAATTCCATTTATTTTATGAACAAATTTGCGGGCAAAGGCAAGTATTCTTCCCGCAAGGTGCAATACTATGCCCGCCGCGTGGATCGCTACGCCGGCCGCTATTTGGTATGCAATATCCCCATTTCGTTGTATGATCGCACCCAAAAGATAGACACGTACGGTTTGCAACACACGTCGCCCGCGTTGCACCCGTATGTATACAGTTTTGCCGATCGGCTGAGCACGGAGCAGTTCAAGGCTTGGTATATCTTGGGCGAAAACGAAAGAATGACCAATCGATGGGACACGGCCACCGCACAGTGGTCGCAAGAGGGTTGGGAAGTGCGCGAAAGCGATTTTCTGCTGTTGGCGCAACTTACCGCCTATATCAACGCCGAATTGGACGATCTCGGACTGCGCGAGCTGATAGAAAGCAAGAAAGAAGGATTTTTGATGGACGGCGACGTGCCCGATTGGCTTTCTCTGTACGGCACGGACAAGCCGTTCGATTTGTTCGTGTACGATAAAACGGACGTAGACGTCAACGGCAACTATCCCGTAGACGAGGGGCAGTTCACCCGCTTGTATTCGGTGGTGTCTGAAACCGTGTTAGACGACGGCGCGGGCACGCGCAACAATTTTCAAGACAAATTCGCGGCGTTTTTGCGCGGCAACGTGCGGCAGTATGCCAAAAACGGCCCCACGCCCGACCGTGCCGAGCATCTGAAATACACCTACTATCTTAAAACGCTTACCGATTTTTGGCGGGCCATGCGCAACATGACGGTGGTGCTCGACAGCCAAAAAGGGTATTTCCCGCACGCCGATCAATTGCAAGCGGCCAGAGAATTTTGGTTCCAAAACAGCGGCATACCCAATGTATATTTCTATATGGACGGCTACGACAAGGGCGGCGTTACGCGGGATAACGCGATCTACGAATGGTATAGATACGGCGCCATGGTCGATTACCTTGCTTTTTATAATATTTACGCATAGGCGATCTGTCTGTGCGCATACGGAAAAACTTTGTAAGGAGAAAGAATATGAACAGGATTGTGAAAGAAGGACTGACGTTTGACGACGTGTTGCTTATTCCGGCGGAATCGCACGTGTTGCCGAGCGAAGTGGACTTGCGCACCAAGCTGACCGACGCGATCACGCTGAATATTCCGCTGTTGAGCGCGGCCATGGATACCGTGACCGAATCGCGCTTGGCCATTGCCATTGCGCGCGAGGGCGGCATGGGTATCGTACATAAAAACATGCCCATCGAGGCGCAAGCGGAAGAGATCGACCGCGTAAAGCGCAGCGAACACGGCGTGATCACCGATCCGTTCTTTCTCGAACCCGACAATCTTGTTTCGGACGCGTTGGCGCTCATGAATAAATACCGCATTTCGGGCGTGCCGATCACGAGCGGCGGCAAGCTTGTGGGCATTCTTACCAACCGCGATCTGCGCTTTGAAACCAACTACGCCCAGCCCATCAAAAACGTGATGACCAAAGAAAATTTGGTCACCGCGCCCGTGGGCACCACGCTCGTAGAGGCGCAACGCATTTTGGGCAAGCATCGCATCGAAAAGTTGCCCATCGTAGACAAAAACGGCATCTTGAAAGGGCTTATCACCATTAAAGACATAGAAAAGGCGATACAGTATCCCAACTCCGCCAAAGACAAAAACGGACGTTTGTTGGTGGGCGCGGCCATAAGCGGCGGCAAAGATTGCTTGGATCGGGCGGGCGCTTTGGTAGATGCCAAAGTGGACTGCTTGGTGCTCGATTCGGCGCACGGCCACAACAACCACATCATGGACTCGGTGGAAAAAGTGAAAAACAAATTCCCGCATATCTGTTTGGTGGCGGGCAACGTGGCCACGGCAGAGGCGGCCGATGCGCTGTTTAAGCGGGGCGCCGACGTGGTAAAAGTGGGTATCGGCCCCGGCTCGATATGCACCACGCGTATCGTGGCGGGTATCGGCGTGCCGCAAGTCACCGCCATTATGGACTGTTCGGAGGCGGCCGACAAGCACGGCAAAAAGATCATCGGCGACGGCGGCGTGAAATACAGCGGCGACATCACCAAGGCCATTGCCGCGGGCGCCAATGCCGTGATGATAGGCAGTCTGTTTGCGGGCACGGCCGAAAGTCCGGGCGAATTGGAGATCTATCAAGGCAGAAACTTCAAGACCTATCGCGGCATGGGCAGCTTGGGCGCCATGGCGCTCGGCAGCAAAGACCGCTATTTCCAAGAGGGCGCGGGCGCGGCCAAGTTGGTGCCGGAGGGCGTGGAAGGGCGCGTGCCTTACCGCGGACCGCTCAGCGACAGCGTGTTCCAGCTCATGGGCGGTTTGCGTTCGGGCATGGGCTACTGCGGCCAACCCGATATCGAGAGTTTGCGCACCAAAGCGCGGTTTGTCAAGATCACGGGCGCGTCGCTCGTGGAAAGTCACCCGCACGATATTTCGATCACCAAGGAATCGCCCAACTACAGCCCCAAAAACTAAATCGGTTCGCGTAAGGCAACCAAACGGGAGGAAAATATATGAAAGTGAGTGTGCTCGGTTGCGGGCGGTGGGGGTCGTTCCTCGCTTGGTATAACAACCGTTTGGGCAACGAGGTGGTCAGTTTCGGGCCGGAACACGACTACAGCTATCAAGTTTTGAAAAACACGGGGCGCAACGAATACGTGCGTTTCGATCGCGACATTCGGCTCACGTGCGATTTAGACGATGCGCTCGGCCATGCCGACACGGTGATCATCAGCATTTCCAGCCAAGGCTTGCGCGGCTTTGCAAGCGAAATATCCAAACGCGATATCCGCGGCAAAAAGTTTGTGCTGTGCATGAAAGGCATAGAAGAAACCACGGGCAAGCGCTTAAGCGAAGTGGCGATAGAAAGCGGCATCCCCAAAGAGAACGTGGCGGTGTGGTCGGGTCCCGGCCACATTCAAGAGTTTACCAAAAACGTGCCCAACTGCATGGTGATCGATTCGTATAATCCCGAACTGACCAGAGAATTGGTGCAAGTTTTCAAAAGCGATCTCATACGTTTTTACTACGGCAACGACATCATCGGCACCGAAGTGGGCGCCGCTACCAAAAATATCATGGGCATTGTGGCGGGCGTGCTCGACGGGTTGAACTATGCCTCGCTCAAAGGGCCGCTGATGGCGCGGGGCGCCCGCGAAGTGGCGCGTTTGATTAAAGCATTGGGGGGCAACGAACTTTCGGCCTACGGGCTTTGCCACCTCGGCGACTACGAAACTACGCTGTTTTCGCTCCACAGCCACAACCGCAAATGGGGCGAGGCATACGTGCTCGGCCAGCCGTTTGAAAAATTGGCAGAGGGTGTGGCCACCGCACGCGCCGTGGCGGGCGTTGCGGCCAAGCTGGGCGTGGATATGCCTATAACAAACGCGGTGAACGAGATGATCCGCAAGCACACGCCGCCCAAAGATCTGTTGGCAACGCTTTTCGAGCGCGACGCCAAAGAGGAATTCATATAATTTTCGCCCCCCGTACGGGCAAGCAAAAATCGTTGCTGCGGCAACGGTTTTTTTGCTTGCTTTACACCGACCGATGGTGTATACTGACGGTATCGCAAAGAAAAGGAAAAACGGCCATGATAGAATACTCGGAAAAAAGCAAAACGTTTGTATTGCGCGGCAAAAATTACGCCTATATCATGTATGTGGGCGCGAGCGGATTTTTGCAACATGTCTACTACGGCAAAGCGTTGCGTGCGGAGGATACGGCGTATCTTCTGCAAACGTACGGCGCGCCGCACGAACCACAAACGCGGGACGGCTGGAGCGACGGCTGTCTGAACGAACTGCCGAGCGAATACGCCTTTTTCGGGCGGGGCGATTACCGCGAACCCACCGTAACGGCGGCAAGGCAAGACGGCGCGCGCATGAGTCGTTTTTGTTATGTATCGCACACGGTGCAAAAGGGTGCGCCCGCGCTGAGCGGTTTGCCGCACGCGCGCACGGCGGACGAAACGCTGTGCATTGTTTTGCAAGATGATTTTTCGCCGTTGCAGATAAAGCTGTTTTACGCCGTGAGCGACAACACCGATATTTTGGCGCGGCACGCCGAGCTTATCAACACGGGCAAGGAAGATTTGCGCATCGAAAAGGCGTTTTCCTTTTGCGTGGATCTGCCCGACGATGCGTTCGATATACTGCGTTTGCACGGCAACCAAACCATGGAGCGCACGCCCGAACGCATGCCGCTCGGTCACGGCATTACGCGTTTGCACAGTTTGCGCGGCGCGTCGAGCCACCAAATGAACCCGTTTGCGGCGCTCTTGCGGCGCGACTGCACCGAAACGCAAGGCGAGTGCTACGGCTTTCAGCTTGTGTACAGCGGGTCGTGGGCGATCACGGCGGAAGTGCACAACGCCGACACGGTGCGCATGCAAGGCGGTATCAACGACACGGCATTCAACGCGCTGCTTGCAAGCGGCCAAACGCTTGTGTTGCCGCAAGCGCTATTGGCCTATTCGTGCCATGGGTTGGGCGAGTTGTCGCGCGCATACGCCCGTTTTATCCGCACGCGCATCATGCCGCCGCGGTGGGCGAATGCGTCGCGTCCTATCGTGGTCAACAATTGGGAGGCCACCTATTTCGATTTTTCGTACGACAATTTGTTTCCCATCATAGACGAGGCGGCCGAGTGCGGCGCGGACACGTTCGTGTTAGACGACGGCTGGTTCGGCAAGCGGGATAAAGACGATTCGAGCTTGGGCGATTGGACGGTGCACACGGGCAAACTGCCGCAAGGGTTAACGCCGCTTATCGATCGGTGCAAACAAAACAATATCAAGTTCGGCCTTTGGTTCGAGCCGGAGATGATTTGCGAAAAGAGCGAATTGTACCGCGCCCACCCCGATTGGGCGATCGGCAAAGCGGGGCAGCCGCCTTATCGCAGCCGCAGTCAGCTCACCCTCGATCTTACCCGCAAAGAAGTGGTGGACCACGTATTCGAGGCGGTGGGCAAGATCTTGCGGGAAAACGAAATTTCGTATGTGAAGTGGGACATGAACCGCAGCGTGAGCGAGTTTTATTCTCACACGTTGCCCGCCGAACGGCAAGGCGAATTTGCGCACCGCTATATTTTGGGCGTATACGATCTGGCCGAACGTTTAACGTCCGCTTTCCCGCACGTGTTCTTCGAGGGGTGCGCGTCGGGCGGCGGACGGTTCGACGCGGGCATGTTATACTATTTCCCGCAAATTTGGACGAGCGACAACACCGACGCGTACGAACGTGCCCGCATACAGTGGGGCACGTCCGTTTGTTATCCTTTGGCCGCCATGAGTTGCCACGTGTCCGCGTGCCCCAACCACCAAACGGGTCGCACCACGCCGCTGCACTCGCGCGGCGCGATCGCCTCGTTGGGCGCTACGGGCTACGAGTTGGACCTTTCCAAGCTTACGGAACAAGAAAAGGCGACTGTGCGCGAACAAATACGCGCCTATAAAGAGGTGGAAACGGACGTACTGCAAGGCGACGTTTACCGCTTGCTCGATCCGTTTGCGGGCGACCGTTTTTGCATGATGACGGTGCGCGCCGACAAAACAGCGGCCTACGTGGTGGGCGAAGGGTTGCGCGCCGTGCCCAACGGCTACCGCAAAGACGCGTTTGTGCGGTTGCAAGGCTTAAATGAAAACAAAACGTATCGCATTGCCGAATGCAACGTTACCGCAAGCGGCGCGGCACTCATGCGGTTCGGCGTGGCCTTGCCGCAACTTTTCGATTACCAATGTTTTGTGTGGCATATCGCCGAGGTGCGCGCCAAGCGATAAAACGCCCCTTTTGAAAAAACGAAAAAAACACCCGCGAAAACAACTTGCTTTCGCGGGCTTTTTCTATTTGAGCGTCATCATGATAGATTGCGGATAATCGCCGAAATTCTTGCCGAACAAGTTGATGCCGCCCTTATGTTTGGCGTCCTCTTTGATGCCTATGTCCAGCTTGATGGCCGAGCCGTTGTATATCTTCAGATCGGCAAAGCGCACTTTGTCGGACACAAAGCTGTTGTCCACAAACACGCCCTCTTCGTTTACGCTTATCTTTTTCAAAAGGCCGAACTGCGTGCTGGTGACCGGCCAATACAACGGCGTATATTTGCCGCGACGGCCGCCGAAATCTCCCGGCGAGGTGAACGTTACCGTTTCCACGTCGTTGATGCGCACGGTGATGTCGCTTGGCCAGTTGTTGTTGTAGTAAATGGTTTCGGAGCAGATCTCGAAAGAAAAGGTGATCTCCGAAAACTTTTGCGTGCGCGGGAAATCGGTGGGGAAGTTGTAGCTGATAAAGCCGCCGTCGAACCATATGCATTCGGCTTGCAACCGAACGGGCGAAAAAAACACGTTGGGGTTGTCGAACCCCGCGATCTCGCCCTCGGCGCCCGTCATGCCGCACGGCGCTTTTATGTGGCAGTGGCTGAACATGCCGAGCGGCATTTCCACCGCGTATTCGGGCTTGGCGTCCTTTTCGTCTGCACACGATTCGAGCGAAACGGTGAAAGACAGCACGGCTTGCGAGCAATACTTGGTGTGCCCTTTGGGGCCGGGCTGATACGACGTGTAGATAAGCCCCGCGTCGGTGAGGATATCCACGTGTCTGGCCACGCTGGATATGGGCATGTCGAGTTCCTCGCTCAGCATGGATAGGTTTTTGTTGGATCGCAGTATGCTTTTTAAGATGGCAATGCGTTCGGGCACGGACAGCGCGCGGCTTATTTCGGCGATCAGTTTGTGCTCGGCATCGTTATCTATACTTAAAATAAAATGTTTTTGCGGTGTCAATATATCGCTCACGGCGGTACTCCTCCCAAAAACAGTATGGGCGTTTGCGCGCAAAATGTCAACCGTTTTTGGATACTTTCCGAAATTTGAGAACAGTTGCGATCGAAACACCCGAATATTGAGAAGCTCAAACCTCTTGCAATGCGCCCGATATATGGTATACTGTTGGGGAAAAGAAAAGGAGCGGCCGAACACCCTAGGGTGTTCGTATATATTCGCTGATGCGAATATATAAAAAAACTTAGCCCGAAGAGGAAAAAACAAATAAAGGAAAATGAGAGTGTACAGAACCGAACATCCCGATCCGCAATTTGAGAGAGAGAACTACGAGTGCCTGAACGGAACGTGGGATTTTGCCGTGGGAAAACCGCACGGCCGAGAGAACTGTGCGCTCGACGGTAAGATCGAAGTGCCTTTTTGTCCCGAATCCAAGCTTTCGGGCATAGGTGTTACCAATCTTATTTGCGATTGTTTGTATTCGCGCGAGATCACCGTTTTAGAAAGCGACTTGCAAGGGCGGTTGGTGTTGCGGTTCGGCGCGGTGGACTACAGCGCGCAAGTGTTTGTGAACGGCCGCGCGGCGGGCGGACACACGGGCGGATATACGGCGTTCGGCGTGGAGATTACGCCCTTTGTGCACGTCGGCAAAAACCGCATCACGGTGGCGGTGCACGACGACGTGCGCGAAAACGTGCCGAGCGGCAAGCAGACGGCCGAAAAAGAGGCCTACGGTTGTTTTTACACCCGCGTTACGGGCATTTGGCAAACGGTGTGGCTGGAACGTACGCCCAAAGCGTATATCCGTTCGGTCACATACGTTGCCCATGCCTTTAGCGGCAAAGTTACCCTTTCGTTGCAAACGGAGGGCAAGGCGCCCGTAGACGTTGCCATAACCTTTAACGGCAAAGAAATGGGGCGCGTGCGCGATACGGAAAATCGCGGCGTTTACGATATACGGTTGGCCGAAACGCACTTGTGGGAGATCGGGCGGGGCGGCTTATACAACGTTACGCTACGCTACGGCGACGACGAGGTGAAAAGCTATTTCGGCTTACGCGACGTAAAGTTCGAAGGGCGCAAATTCTTCGTGAACGGCAAAAGCGTGTTCCAACGCTTGGTGCTCGACCAAGGGTATTATCCCGACGGCCTATACACCGCGCCGAGCGCAGAGGACATACGGCGCGACGTGGCGCAAGCGCTCGCGTTCGGTTTCAACGGCGTGCGGTTGCACCAAAAGGTGTTCGAGCCGCGGCATTTGTACGAGTGCGACCGCGCGGGGCTGATGGTGTGGGGCGAATACGCCAGCTGGGGCGTGGCCTACCACACGTTGGATGCTTTGGATACGTTGGCGGCCGAGTGGACGGAAACGGTGGAGCAGTTCCGCAATCATCCGAGCATCGTGCTGTGGTGTCCGCTCAACGAGGCGTGGAGCGATCTCAAAGACGCGGCCAAGGTGCGCGACATCCGCTTTGTGGAAAGCATGTATCGCCTCACAAAGCGTTTGGACGGCACGCGTCCGTGCGTGGACGCAAGCGGCGGCTATCACGGCAAACACACCGATCTATTTGACTTTCATTGCTATCATACGCCCGAAGAAGTGGCACACTACATACAAGCGTTGGAAGAAAAAGACGAGCTCATCATGGATACGCTGTATCCGCCGCGCGTTGAACAAGGCGCGCTGTACGACGGCAAACTGCCCGTGCACGCCAGCGAATACGGCGGGGTGGCCTACAATCCCGACGGGCGGGTAAACGGCTTACAGAGCGCCGTAGCGTGCGTACGCGAAACAAGCGCGTGGGGGTATCGGGCATGCGACACCGAAACCGCGTTTTTGGAGCAGTATGTAAACACCACCCAACAGCTGTTGTCTTGCAAAAAACTGTGCGGATTTTGTTATACGCAACTGTACGATATCGAGCAAGAGCAAAACGGCTTGCTGTTTTACGATCGCACGTCTAAATGGAGCGAGGCGGGACGAAAGCGCATTATCGAGTGCAATCGGCAGATCGCCGCCGTAGAGCGGGAAAACGCCCGACAAATAGGAGGAAAAGATGTCTGTTCTTGTTGACACCCGCAAGGGAAAGCGCCCGATATTTTCGCGGCGCAAGCTGAAAGAGTGGGGGTTCGCGTATGCAATGCTGCTCATTCCTCTTTTGCAGTTTATTGTGTTCTACATCTGGGTCAACGCCAATTCGATCATCATGGCGTTCCAAGAATTCGTGGACTACAGCGACAACGGCGGCGAGATTTTCGCGTGGTCGCTCGGCAATTTTTCGCGCTTTTTCAACGAGTTCAAAAACCCGCAATCCATGGTAGTGGCGGCGCTCAAAAACACGTTCAAATATTTCGGCACCGCCGTGGTCATGATCCCCGTAACCTTCTTGGTGTCTTACTTTTTATATAAAAAGCTGTGGGGCTACAAACTGTTCCGCGTGGTGTTCTTCTTGCCCTCCATAATAAGCGCGGTGCTGTTCGTTACCACCTACAAGCGGCTTATTTCGTTGGGCGGTCCGCTCGATCAGTATGTGTTCAAGCTGTTCGGAAAGCGCGTGCCGGCGCTTTTGGCGAACGACAAAACGGCCACGGCCACAATTATCGCCTACACGGTGTGGACGGGATTCGGCGTGAACATGCTGTTGTACCAAAGCGCCATGAGCCGCGTGCCGCAGGAGAATATCGAGGCGGCGGCGTTAGACGGTTGCCCGTGGTACCGCGAGCTGTGGTCTATCATCATTCCCATGGTGTGGCCCACCATTTCCACCACTATCATCCTATGTATCACGTCTATGTTCAACAGCACGGGTCCCATTCTGCTGTTTGCCGAGGCTGGGCAGACGGTCGATAGACCCGCCACCACCACCATATCGTTTTGGATCTATCGCAAAACGCAAGGGGGCGTGGATCTGAACTATCCCGCGGCTATCGGTATGTTCTTCACCTTGGTCAGCGTGCCCGTTGTGTTCTTTGTGCGGTGGTTGTTCAACAAGATCGACCCCGACGTAACGTATTAAAAAGGGAGAGCGTTTGTTATGGAAAACATAAATACCGCGGCAACGCAAACGAGCGCGCTGCCCGAAGTGCAAAAAGAGAACAACGGCAAGAAAAAAAGCGTGAGCTTTTTGGTGGCCAAGATCATTGTGTTCGTGTTGTTTGCCCTCTATGCGTTTACACTGTTTTACGCCATGCTTTACGCGATCTCGTTGGCGCTCAAGACCCAGCTCGAATACGACGATAGCATGGTAGGGCTGCCTAAGAGTTGGAAGTTCGACAACTTTCTGAAAGCGTTCACCGCCGTGCAAGCCAACGGCAAAAACATGGTCGTTATGTTTATCAATTCGGTGTGGTATGCGTTGGGCGGCGCGGCATTGGGCGCGCTTACGTCGGCGGTGGTGGCGTATATCGTTTCCAAATACAAATTCCCCGGCCGCAAAATATTTTACGGCATGGCGCTCGTGTGCATGATGATCCCCATTGTGGGCGCATTCCCGTCGCAGTATCGCGTGTATAGAACGCTGGGCATTTTGGATACGCCGCTGTTGCTCGTCACCAAAATGGCGGGGTTCGGTTTTAACTTTATCGTGCTGTTCTCCTTTTTCAAAACGCTGTCTTGGACGTATGCCGAGGCGGGCTTTATAGACGGCGCGAGCCACTTGCGCGTATTTATTAAGATCATGTTGCCCATGGCGTTGCCCGTAATGGGGTCGTTGTTCTTGGTGTCCACGGTGCAGCTGTGGAACGAATACATGGAACCCAATTTGTTTTTGCAGTCCTTTCCCACATTGGCGTCCGGCTTATATATCTTCCAATCGCAAATGGTGCGCAATATGAATTATCCGCTGTTGTTTGCGGGGCTTATCGTGAGCGTGTTGCCCGTGATTGTGCTGTTTATTCTGTTTCAAAAAGTGATGATGGAATCCATGAGCGTGGGCGGTATCAAGGGCTGATACAAAAGGGTATTGGATAAAAGCGTTGTTTTTTGCGCAGGCGACCGTATCGGCACGGAAAACGTACGGCGGTAAAGCGCATCAACATAAAAAATTTCCGAGGAGGAAAAGTGTATGACGAAAAGAAAGAAACTGAGCGCGATCGTGTTGGCGCTGGCTATGCTGGTTGCCGCATTGGGCGCGTTTGCGGGGTGTAATAAGGAGAGCGGCACGTCGGCCAACGAAAAATACCCCGCGTATGCGAGCGGCAAACATATGTGGATCGGCGGGTGGGACGTTCCGTTGAACACATTGGAAGACTACCAAATGGCCAAAGACATGGGCTTGACGCACATGTTTATGGACTCGGCGTTTGCCGCGCGCGACACCGAAGAATACTTCGACCAGTTGCGCTACTGCGAACAAGTGGGCTTAAAAGCTATTTTGGGGCATGATACGGCCACCAATAACGTGGACGGTTCGCAAATGAGCGATTACGACTACACGCAGTTTGCCGCCGTAGATATGATCAACCTATGGGACGAACCGTACGGCACCAATTTTAAAGAAGTGGCGGAGCGTGTGGATAAGGCCAAAGAGATATATAAAACCAACCCCGACGTTACGCTGTACGTAAACCTTTCGCCCAATCACGAAATGTTTTCGGGCGATCACAGTAACGATATCGAAGGATATCTCACGGCGATAGAAAGCACGGTGCTCGATAAGATCGAGGGCAGACGCATTTATTCCACCGATATCTATCCGCTCGTAACGCGCGGCGGCGTTAATGCCGTGGCAACGAGTTGGTTGCACACCATGAGCATCTATGCGCAACATGCCAAAAAGAACAACGGCGAATTCCATATGTTTATTCAGAACTACGGCGATAAAGGCACAACGCGCGATATCACGAGTAAGGCCGATCTAACGTTCCAAATAAACACCGACATGGCGTTCGGCATTGACGGGTTTTCTTACTTTACCTATCGGCAGTCTTTGCTCGGCTTTACGGGCGGCTGTGTGGAAAACAACGTGAGTTGCACGCCCAAGGATGCGTATTGGTGGGCCAAAGAGATCAACGGCGAACTTGCGGCATGGGACGAAGTGTATATGTCTTTCGATTGGCAGGGCGTGAAACCCGTGCTCGGCTCGGTCAATTTGGAAGAAGACCCCGACTATTTCAATTTGGCGTTTAACGGCATTGTGGATCCGCTGACCGAATGGCAGTGCGCCAATGCGATCACCGCCACGCAAGATACGTTGGCGGGCGAATTCAAAGACGCCGACGGCAACTATGCTCTTATGCTTTCCAACTACACCGAACCCACCGATCAATTGAAAGACGAAGTGAGCATCACGTTCAAAAAAGCCAATCGCGCGCTCGTGTATAAAAACGGCAAACGCACGGTATACGAAGTGAAAAAGAACAAAGTGAATATCAAATTGGCGGCGGGCGAGGGCGCGTTCGTCATACCTCTTAACGTGTAAGTTGGGAAAAGGAGCGAGAAATCATGAAAATCAAAAAGTTTGTTTGTTGTGTGCTGTCCGTTTTTATAATGGGTAGCTTGGCCGCGTGCGGCGAGGGCGGCGTATTCGGCAACAAAAACAGCGGGAACGGATCGATCAGCATTCACTACGTGGCCGGCGGTTTTGACGGCGACTATATGGATAAGATATCCGCCGACTATAAAGCCAAAACGGGCATTACCGTAAAGTGGAGTCCCGACTATACCGGCGCCGGCTCCATACAGTCGTTATTGAAAACCAAACAAGAGGCAAACGATATCGTTATGCCGCTACTCAACATTTACGATTCGGAAGACGGCAATTTGCTCGAAAATCTCAACGACGTGTACGACGCTATACCCGAAGGCGCGGATAAACCCATCAAAGAGCGCATGAACAAATCGCTCGCCGATTACTTTGTGGGCAAAGACGGCAACCGCTATCAATTGCCGGGCATGAACTCGGTGTCGGCGCTTTGCTACAACGCCGATACGCTAAATGAAGCGTTCGGAGCGGGCAATTGGACGTTGCCGCGCACCACCAAAGAGTTGGAAACGCTGTCGAACGATCTGAAAAAGAAAGGGTATACTGCTTTTTCGATCAGCACGGGCATCAACTACTATTGGGACTATCTCGGTCTTGTTTGGTGGGCGCAGTACGACGGCATGGAAAGATTCAGTCACTATTATAAATGCGAAGTGCAAAACGAGCAAACGGGCGAATGGGAAGTGAGCAAAGCCATCAACGATCTGCCCGGTCGCAAAATCGCACTCGACACGCTCGGTAAGTTCTTATCCAAGCGCAACGGTTATTCGCACCAATACGGTAGGGAAATGAGCTTTACCAACGCGCAACGCGCATTCTTGGGCGCCGGATTCGACGACGATAAGTCTAAAGTGGCATTCATGGTGAACGGCGATTGGTTGGAGCAAGAAATGACGGCATGGCTTATGGCCAACCCGCAAAACATAGGCATGATGCGTACGCCCGTGATCAGCAATTTGGCCGGTAAACTTTCCACCGTGGCAAGTGAGGCAAACCTTGTGAAGATCGTGGAAGCGGTGGATAACGGCGCTGTGAGCGCGGCCGAAGTGACCGACGTGCCCGGTTTGAGCGAAAGCGATTTTGCCGAGGTGCGCACGGCGCGGTTGATGGGCTACACGGCAACGCCCAACTATCCCATTGCCATTCCTGCGTATCGCCCCGAGAACAAAAAGAAAATGGCCAAAGATTTCTTGATTTATTTGTATTCGGATGCGGCGCAACGGATCTATGCCACGTCTTTGCACGGCATTGCCATGCCCACGGGATATGATGTGTTGCAAGACGAATCGGTGCAAGTGAGTGACTTTGTGCGCACGCGTTTGACAAACTTCGGCGCCGATATGGTGGCGGTGTTCCCGCACAACTCTTCGCCCGCGGCGTATCGCGGCGGTTTATCCGATCTGCCCAGCTTGGGTCATCCCGATGAGGATTTGTATACGGGCAGTTCGGCGCAATCTATACTCGATAAGTGCAAAACCGAATTGGATAGTACATGGGATATCATAACAAAGCCGTTGCAAAAGGCGTAAGCGTAAGGAGGAGATGAGAGAAGATGAAATCGTTAAAACGCAACATACTGTTGCTTTTGGCGGCGGTGATGGTGGCGGCGAGCCTTGTGTTTGCCGCTTGCGGCGCCGAAAAAGTGGGGCGCATAGACGCACCCCAAACGCTGGAAGCGGAGTTGGGCGTGTATATGTCGCCCGACTACGAAGTGGTGGATAAAAACGGCGCCGTGCTGTACGGCTACACCGTGCGCTTAAAATCGGTAAAAGACCATAACGGGCAATCGGTAGATATAACAAACGATTCGGTAACGGTGAATAAAGCGGGCACATACTCTTTTGTGTATACGGCCGACAGCAAAAAGGTGAAAGACGCCACCGTAAAAATCGATTTTGCCGACCGTACCGCGCCCAAAGTGCACTACGATGCGAGCAAGTTGCCGTCGTTTTATATCAAAGGCAATTCGTATTCCATGCCCGACTACACGCTTTCGGGCGATCCCGACCGCACCAAGTGTTGGGCTAAGGTGTTTCATATTGCCGACGACAAAACCGAAACGCAAGTAAATGTTTCGGGCAACCGCTTTAAGGTGGAGAAAGACGGGAAATACGCCATTCGTATTCACGTGGAAGACGCGGTGGGCAATGCCAACGACTACGAATACGTGCGCACCGTGGACGGCCCCGCGGCATTGAAAGAAAACACCGTGCTGTATTTCGGCGAAGCGTTCGGCGCGCGCCAAATGAAGATGCGCGAAGCGCGCAAATATACGGGCGAGTTTGTCAGCCGCGCCGATGCGCAAACTAAAAATATTCCCGTTTGTTTTAACGATAACGAAGAAACGGGATACTTCGCCGTTTCGTTCGACGGGCAAACCGAAACGCATCACAACGAGGGATACGTCATCATGGACGTGCCCGCCGTATCGGATGTGCGCAATTTCTCCGAACTGAGCTTGTGGGTGTATTACGACGGCGACAACAAGTTTCCGACGTACGGCCAAGGCGAACAAAAAGACCAAGTGATCGCCACTTCGGACCAAGTGGTGGTGGGATCCACTTGGTGGAACGACACCGCGGTAAAGAACAAGACGTGGACCAAAGTGACTTGGTCGGTCAACAATTGGGGCAACAATGTGGATCAAAACGAAAAGCAGGTGAGCGCAAGCGACATTACCGGCTCGCAGATCCGCATGGTGTTCGATTGGAAAGAAAAAGTTATACCGAACGGCACGTTCTACTTCACCGAAATGGTGGGTGTGCCCAAAGAGCCTACCACCCTTACGGCGGCAGACGACAACGTGATCATCGGCGGCAACAAGCACTATATCGGCGACAGCGTGGAGCTTTCCGCCGTAGAGCAAGAGGGCAAAGCGATCAGCCACTATACGGTAGACGGCAAAGTATTGCCGGGCGACACGTTTATTCCCAACAAAGATGCGCACACGGTGGCGGCGGTGTATGCGGAGAACGAGCTTACCGCAGACAACATGACTTGGGGCAATTGGTTCGAGCACACCGTGGGGCAAGCGCAGTGGCGCAATGACAACGGCGTATCCATAAATTACGCGGGTCGCTACGATTATTGGGCGATCGAATTGGATGTAGTGGGCGGATACAACGAGAATGCGAGCGGCAACTGTAAGTTCAATTTGAGCTTTGCCGTGGGCGATATGCACACCGTCGAGATCTATATAGGCAACGATTTCAACGGATGTAAGTGGTATTACAAGGGCGGCAGCACGTGGGGCGAAGAATTGGCGCGGTTCGACGCAAGCACGGCGGCTATCTTTAAGAACGCGAGCGCGCAATCACCCGTAAAAGTTATGGTCATGCGCCGCGGGCATGACGTTCGCGTGTTTGTGAACAACATTTTGATCGGCCGTACCAATTTAGACGGATTTACGTTTACCGACGATTTCGGCTACGGCTATCGCAACGACGCATTCAAGACCCAACCGGACGCCGTGCCCGTAACGGTGGCGAACGTGAAAGCGGTGAGCGGCGAAGATAAAACCGAACTTGTGCTTTCTAAGTTTATCAGCAAGATCACCGTGTTGGACGATTCGGTCATCTTGAACGCCGATACCGTGTATTTAGGCGACGAGGTGCAACTCACGCCCGCTACCGCGCCCCAAGGCAAGATCTTTGCTTACTATGAAGTGGACGGCGTGCGCAAAGCGGGCAACTGGAACAGCTTTATGGCCACCAAGAACGAACACACCGTAAAAGCCGTGTTTGTGGATGCCGTGACCATCACGTTGCAAGACGGCGTGCGCATAAACGGTAAGAACGGCGAAGTGAAAGTACCCGTGGGCGAAGCGGTTACCGTAACGTATATGGGCAATCCCGGCGCGGGCAAATTCTTCGATTGTTTCACGCTCAACGGACAAAAAATGCACACGGATACCTTTGTGCCCACGGCCGACGCAACCGTAGGCGCGGCCACGGCGTCGAATGCCGACGATATGAGTTGGGGCGCCGATACGGACAGCCATGTGTACGACTACACCTATTCGCCAATCTATACCTACAGCGGAACGTACGCGGGCGCCGCGGATAATTGGGTGATAGAGGCAACCGTCAAATATCCCACGCCGCTCGGCAGTGCTTGGTATATCTTCGATTTTGCGGTGGGTAGCGAACGCTTTATCCAAATGCGCGTGCATAAGGACGTCGGCATGCAGATCTTACGCATGACGTGGGAAACGAGCATTCTCGAACTTACTGCCGCGCAGAAGGAAAAGATCTTGAACGCATGCAACACGCAAAACGAGGTTTCCGTTGTGTGCGTGCGTAAGGGCAATACCTATACGCTACTGTTCGAAGGCGAGATCCTCGGCAAATTCACCTTTGATTTCGGCGCCGCCGACAACAAGTTCGGCATGGGCGGTTGCGCGATAAACAGTTGGAATAACGAGGGCGACGTTTGGACGAAAGACAAAAATTCGTTCAGCTACCGCTATGTGTACGGCCAAGACAAAGTGGACGCTTACCTTGCCGCCGTGCGGCAGATAGAAGTGGCGGAACACGACGATAAAGTGGTGTTGGGCGCCGACGGCGTGTATACTTTGCCTAAAGCAACGGTAAAAGACGGACACGGCAACACGGTGAGCAACGCCGAAGTGCTATCGGTGAAAGACAGCGCGGGCAATTCGTATGCGGTGACCGAAGGCAAAATAACCGTTTCTTACATAGGCGCGATCGAGCTGACCGTGACCTATGCGGTGGGCGACGTGCGGTCGGCTGTTACGGTGGCCATGCAACGCCAAGGCAACTTGGTGTTGGCTGCCGACGAAACGGGCGCAAAGGCGTCTAATGCGGATAAATGCACCACCGAGTACGATACAACGGTGAAACACGGAAGCGATAACGGCTCGGTGAAAATCACGTTGAACGCAAACGACACGGTGCTTCGGTTGTGCGCATTTAACTACGAGGGCTACGACTTTGTCGAGTATTGGGCTTACACGGACAGCGAAAACGTGCAGACGGGCGCGTACTGGTACGGAGATACGAACATTGCCAAAGACGCTTGGACGTTGGTGCGTATCAACTTGCGTGATAAGACGAACACAACGATCGAAAACGGCAGATATATGATGCGTTTTATGGGTAGTTGGAACGCTTCGACATCTTCGCAAAACAACGTGACGGGCGCGCATGTATGGATCTCGTCCGTGCGCGTGGGGCGGTATGCTTCCAATCAGGTGAACGACGTGAACATTGCGCCTACGGCGTATGCATATGCGGGCGCGATGGAAGTGGCTACGGATATGGAGTACACCGGCGACGATGCAGGCATCGTAGATAAGACCGTGTTGAAAGTAACGGGGACGCGTGACGACGGCGAAATCGCATTCACGGCAAACAAGATCAAACTGATTGCGGACATCAGTTCATTCAGCAAAGTATACTTCTATGTGTATACGAACGATGAGGTTGGTTCTTGCATGCTCGGTTCGCATTGGTGCAGAAACGTTGCGCCGGTGAAAGGCGAATGGGTCAAGGTGGAGATCACACCTTCCACGAGCGGCCTTACCGGCGTAGATAACGTCAGCCCGTTTGCAAGCGGGGATAATTCGTGGCGGTTTATTTACAGCGCCTCTAATGCAAAAGGGATCACACTGTACTTTACATCATTGTACGGCGTGAAATAATGTAAACGCTTTTCGGTCTGCAAAGTCCCCGAAAGTATCGTCTTTCGGGGACTTTATGCAAGATTTGTTTGACATCTCTACATAAAAATGGAATAATAAAAACTATGACGTTATGTTACAAAGAATATAAAAACAAAGTGAAAGGCTGTTTCCTCGGCAAGAACATCGGCGGCACGTTGGGCGCGCCGTTCGAATGCTGGCGCGGGGTGTATAACATCGACTTTTTTATGCAAGACGTGTCCACGCCCGTGCCCAACGACGATCTCGACCTGCAACTTGTGTGGCTGTCGGCCGTAGAGCACGAGGGCAAGAATATCGACAGTCACGTGCTTTGCGAATATTGGGAAAACTATGTGAGCGCGGTGATCAGCGAATACGGCACGGGCAAAAACAACTATGCCATGGGCATCGTGCCGCCGCTTTCGGGGCATATGCGCAACGAAAACCGCGAGAGCAACGGCGCATGGATCCGCACGGAGATCTGGGCGTGTTTGGCCGCCGGCAATCCCGCTTTGGCGGCGAACTATGCCTATTACGACGCATGCGTGGATCACAGCGGCGAGGGCGTTTATGCGGCGGTGTTTACGTCGGCCGTGCAAAGCGCGGCGTTTTTCGAAACGGATACCGATAAACTGCTTGCCATAGGGTGCAGTTATATTCCCGCCGATTGTGCCACGCGCGGCGCGGTGGATCTTGTGCGCGCGAGTTACGCGGCGGGCGACAGTTGGCAAACGGCGCGTAAAAAACTGCTCACGGCGTACCCGTCAAGTTTCGGCGAGATCGGCGGAGAGTGGCAAGGCACCGAGCAAGTGCCCGCGTGCGAACAGTGCCCCGTGCAACAACACGACCCCGATATTCCCAAAGCGCAACACGGATACGATGCGCCCGCACATATCGGCATCGTGCTGATCGGTTGGCTGTGGGGCAAAGGCGATTTCGGCAAAAGCATTTGTTTGGCCACCGATTGCGGCGAGGATACCGATTGCACGGCGGGCACGCTGGGCGCGCTTTTGGGTATTATAAACGGGGCGGACAAACTACCCGAAAAATGGAAAAAAGGGTGTAGCGAAAAGATCGCCACGTGCACGCTTAGGCCCGATTTATTGCTCAACGTGCCCGCCACCGTTTCGGAGCTTTGCGAACGCGTGGTAAAACAGTTCCCCGTGGTATCGGGCAACGCTTGCACGTTTTCGGCGCGCGGGTTCGAGATCACGCCCAACAAGAGTTTGGCCTATTCCGAAACGGAATTTTACCCCTACCAACAAGAGGACTGCCGCGCGCTTATGGCCGAACAGCCGCACACGGCGCGCTTTCATTTCCGCCCCTACACGGTCAAAGTGCGGTTTGACGAAGGGTTGGCCGAGATCCGCGCGGGCAGAGAAAAAAAGCTGACCGTAACGGTGTGCAACAAGTTGTATTTGCCGCAGTTCGTAACGGTGCGCGTTTTGGGTCTGCCCGCCGATTGGGCGGCAAGCGGCAAAGAACGGTGTTTGGGGTTGGAGCATTGGCACGGCAGCAAGCGCGAACACACGCAAAGCTTTACGTTGTCTTTTGCGCCTGCGTGCGTAGATAAGGGCGCTTACACGCTCACGCTGGAATTGTCGGCCAACGGCCGCGGTGAAAAAAACTATGTGCCGCTCACGTTTTTGGCGGCGGGGGAAGAACATGAAACTGTGTGACGATCTCATCAAAAACGACGTGCCCGCTATGGGGCAATTGGCGGGTAGCGAAAATATTGCGTTTTGCTTGCGCGACAAAGCCGACCTCAAAATTTTGTTTGTGGGCAATTCCATCACGCGCCACGGACCGGCGGCGCAGATAGGTTGGCACGGCGATTGGGGCATGGCGGCGTCGTCCGCCGAAAACGACTACGTGCACCGCGTGGTGCGCGCTTTGGAGCAAGACGGCCACCGCGTATCGTACGGCTTGGTCAATGTGAGCGAATGGGAACAGTCGTGGAACGACGCCGCGCTGTTTTCCAAATACACGGCGGCGCGCGATTTTGCACCCGATATTTTGGTGATGCGGTTGGGCGAGAACGCCAAGCTCATGGATCGCGCGCAAGAGTTTATGTTGCATTACCGCACGGCCATTGCGTATTTTGCGAGCAAGAGCACGCGTGTGGTGCTTACCGATCTGTTTTGGCAATACGAGCCGTTCGACACGGCGGTATGCGCGTTGGCCGAACGCAACGGCTATGATTTCGCGCCGTTGCACGATCTGGGAGAAAGGGAAGAAATGAAGGCGCTCGGCAAGTTCGAGCATGCGGGCGTGGCCGTTCATCCGAGCGATGAGGGCATGCGTGCGATCGCCGAACGGATCTATGCGGCCGTGGTCGCCGCGATGGAAAAAGGAGTGTAAACAATGAAACAAATAACCGTAAGCGAGCTGACGACCGAAGAAAAATTGCGGCTCATTTGCGCCGAAGGATTTTGGTATACCGTTGACTTGGGCGGACGACTGCCCACGGTGTGCGTGTCGGACGGCCCCGCGGGGTTGCGCGCCGAACGCACCGACGTAAAGGGCGAAAAGATCACGGTGCCCGCCGTGGCGTATCCGAGCGTGCAATCGCTGGCCAATACGTGGAGCGAAGAATGCGCACGCGAAATGGGCGCGTGTCTGGCCGACGATTGCATCGAGCGCAACGTAGACATTTTGTTGGCTCCCGGCGTGAACATTAAACGCCACCCGCTCAACGGCCGCAACTTCGAATATTTTTCGGAAGATCCCTTTTTGGCGGGCACATTAGCCAAGGCGTATATAGAGGGACTGCAAACCAACGGCGTGGGCGCTTGCTTGAAACATTTTTGTTGCAATAACTTGGAATACAACCGTTTTCACCAATCGAGCGAAGTGGACGAAAGAACGTTGCGCGAGATCTACTATAAACCGTTCGAGATCGCGTGCGAGGCCAAGCCCGTGTCGGCCATGTGCTCGTATAACCGCATAAACGGCACGTACGGCTCGGAATACAAAAAAGGATTGGATGTATTGCGCAACGAATTCGGGTTTGACGGCGCGGTGTATTCCGATTGGGACTCGGTGCGCGACCGCACCCGCGCGGCCAAAGCGGGCATAGATATCGAGTTTCCGTTCAACGGGCAAAACTACGAAAAGTTGGTGGCCGACTATAAGGCGGGCATGCTTTCCGACCGAGAGTTGGATGCTTGCGCCGCCCGCGTGTTGCGCTTAGCGTATACTTGCGAGCAAATGCGCAAGGGCAAAAAAGCCAAGACCAAAACGGAAACGCGCCTGCAAGCGGCGCGTCGCATTGCCCAAGAAAGCATGGTGCTTTTGAAAAACGACGGTATCTTGCCGTTGGCGCACGGCGCGCGCGTGGCCGTGAGCGGTTGCTATGCCGTGCCGGAGGCCGACATGGTGGCGGGCGGCGGCAGTTCGCGCGTGGAGTGGCTGGGGAAAGGATTCGATCTGTCCGCGTTGCTTGCCGAGCGATTGGGCGCGCCCGCCACGTATGAAAAAATGTTTATGTACGGCAACGTAGTGGGACACGGCGCATTTGGCGCCGATCCCGATAAAGGCTTATACTATGCGGCGAGCGCCGACGCGGCGGTAGTGTGCGTGGGTACGGGCGCGCCCATGGAATACGAGAGCGCCGACCGTTCGGACATGCGATTGCCTGCGGCGCAAGAACGCGCCATTGCCGACCTTGCCGCCGTAAATCCCAATATCGTGGCGGTGGTGTTTGCGGGCGCGGCCATCGATATGTCGGCTTGGATCGATAAAGTGCGCGCGGTGGTGTTTGCCGGTTTTTGCGGCGAGAACGGCGGCGCGGCTTTGGCCGATATCTTAACGGGCAAAGTCAATCCGAGCGGCAAGCTGTCCGAAACCTTTGCGGTAAGCATTGATAAAGTGCCCGCCGCCAACACCTATATGGACACGCGCGTAACGCGCTACACCGAGGGGTTAGACGTAGGCTATCGCTATTTCGATCGCCACGAAAAAGACGTGCTCTTTCCTTTCGGCCACGGCTTGAGTTATGCGCGGTTCGAATACGGCGATATGCAATTAAAGCCGAGCGGCGACAGGGTGGAAGTATCTTTCACGATCGCCAACACGTCGCAAACCGACGGGCAAGAGGTGTTCCAAGTGTACGTGCGCGAGGCGGCGCCGCTCGTTTATCGCCCGTATAAAGAGTTGAAAGCGTTCGGCAAAGTAAAGATCGCGGCGGGAGAAAAGACGACGGTCAAACGCACGCTCAACGGCTCGGCGTTTGCGCATTGGTCGGAATCCGAGAGCGCGTGGAAGATCACCGACGGCGTGTATGAGATCCTCGTGGGCGCAAGCAGCGCGGATATCCGCTTACGCAAAAAACTGATCATAGGCAACGACAAGATCGCCCAAGCCTAACGCTTGCCGCAACAAAATAAAAGCCGTTTGCTTTTTGAAACTTTTGCCGCAAGACTTGAAATCGCACAAAATATGTGATATAATACGCTCGTAAATATATATACACGGGAGTAAGGTATGCACAGATACGATGCTTGCGGCTTGATACAAGATGGCAAAGTGATCACTTTCAGAGCGTCCGAGGGTTTCGACGGCAATATAATCATTCCCGACGACGTTACCGAGATAGGCAACCGCGCCTATGAGGTAGCGTATTGCGGTATAAAAAACGTCGTTATCTCGCCGTCGGTCAAACGGATCGGCGAAGGGGCATTTGCATACTGTGAACAGTTGCAAGAGATACATATTCCCGCCGGCGTCGAGGTCATCGGCAAAGAGGCGTTCAGCGATTGCCACAGCCTCAAAAAAGTGTACATTTCCGAAACGGTAATGTCGATAGGCGCGGGCGCGTTTGACGATTGCGGCGATATCGAACAAATAACCGTTGCGGAAAACAACCCCGTATACCGAAGCGCGGGCAACTGCTTGATCGACATAAAGAAAAAAACGTTGCTACGCGGCTGTAAAAACAGCGTGATACCCGATGACGGCACCGTTACGATCATCGGGGACAAAGCCTTTTCCAACAACACCGCGCACCCTCGAAACAACGTGCACAGCAAGGGCAGTTCGGAGATCGTTATTCCCAACGGCATAACGAAAATAGGCAAACGCGCTTTCGACTTTAACTACGGTTTGGAAACCGTTGTATTCGCCGACAGCGTAAAAACCATAGAAAAAGATGCGTTTTCGTGTTGCTACAAGCTCAAAAACATTCGGTTCGGCAACGGTCTCGAAACCATAGGCGATAACGCCTTTTATTCGGCACACTCTTTAGAGGGCGAATTATGCTTGCCCGACAGCGTTCGAAAAATCGGCGCATACGCCTTTTTCCAAAGCGGCGCGCATAGTGTCATCATAGGCAAGAACGTGCGAACGATAGGCAAAAACGCTTTTAACGGTTGCAAAAGGCTTACCGAATTGACGTTTGTCGGCGGTCCCGACGAGATAGGCGACAGCGCGTTTCACTTCTGCAAGGCGCTCGAAACCGTGAACTTTTCGGAAAACTTGAAAATCATAGGTCAATGCGCCTTTTACGGTTGCGATAAACTCAAAAGTTTGACATTGCGAAACGGTCTCGAAACCATAGGCGAAAGCGCTTTTGCGTGTTGCAGCCTTCTGCAAAGCATAGAAGTGCCCGACAGCGTTACATACTTGGGCGCCGAGGCGTTTGCTTACTGTGAAAAACTGCGTTCGGTCAAAATACCGTCCGGCGTGAATTTTATGGGCAGTAACGTGTTTAAGAACTGCCTTGTAAAGGTTGCCGCCCCCAAAAAGTTGGGCGCCGTGGGTTTTGAGATCGCCCATAACGAACTCATCAAATATAAGGGTACGTCCGCTAACGCCGTGATCCCCGACGGCGTTACCAAGATCGCCGCCAAAGCGTTTTTCCGAAAGAAAAACTTGGAGAGCATTACCATTCCCGCAAGCGTCGTTGCCATTGCGAATAAGGCGATCGAGGGTTGCGCCAATCTCAAATGCATACACGTAGACAGTGCAAACACGGCATACCGCAGTGCGGGCAACTGTTTGATAGACGTCAAAAAAAAGGCGGTCGTTTACGGTTTTGCGGACAGCGTGATCCCTTCGGACGGCAGTGTCATCGCCATTGCGGCCAATGCGTTTGCGGGTATCGAGCTGACTTCTGCGACCATTCCCGACGGTATTAAAACGATCGGCGCGAATGCTTTTAAGGGTTGCACGAAATTAAATAGCCTTACATTGCCCGACAGCGTAAAATCCATCGGTCCGAGCGCGTTCAAATACTGCAAGGCGCTCGAAAGCATTACCATACCGCAAAACGTTACGGCGCTGGGCACCGAGGCGTTTGCCGAATGCACGTTGCTTACGGAAATAAACTTTAACGCCGAAAGCGATAGCTTGACTTGCAACAGCGCATTCGACAGCGCGGGCAAAGACTCGTCGGGCGTCGCACTGCATATAGGATCGAAAGTAAAACGCATTCCCGATTCTTTGACCATGCCGCAAGATAGGGAAAGAATGCCGCATATCGTTCGCGTCGATTTTGCCGAAAACAGCGTTTGCCAAAGCATAGGCGCCAATGCGTTTTGGTCGTGTTATATGCTAAAGAGCGTGACCTTGCCCGAAAGCATTACGGAAATAAAGAGAGATGCGTTCCACGGATGTTGCGCTTTAGAACATATCAATATTCCCGAACATACAACGGTCATAGGCGCTTATGCGTTCTATAAATGCAAAAGCTTGCAAGAGATATATATTCCGGCGGGCGTGACAAAGCTGGTATGCGTATTCGAGGGGTGCGGCGGCTTAGAGCGCATAACCGTGGCGCAAGACAATCCCGTATTTCACGGTGCGGGCAACTGCCTGATCGAAACCGCAACCAAAAAACTGTTGCGCGGCTGTTACAACAGCGTTATCCCGTCGGACGGCAGTGTGGTACGCCTCGACAATTATTCTTTCGACGAATGCAATAAGCTCGAGAGCATACGTATTCCCGACGGCGTAGTGGAAATTTACAACAACGCGTTCAAGCGGTGCGAAAAACTCAAAAGCGTGACGATCGCAAAAACGGTTACGTATGTTTGCAACCCGTATTTCGAAGACTGCAACGAACTGATCAAAATAACGGCCTCTGAAGAACTGCTTACAAAATACGATTATTTCGGTTTTAAGGGTAAAGAATTCGGGCTCAAAAACCGCCGCGTGGAATTTGCGTTTATCTGAAAATAATAAAAAAGCGACTATCATGATGACGGCCGCTTTTTTTGTACCGTTATAAAAAGTTATAGCTCATTTGCGGGCGAACGAATCGAAAACAAAAGACACTTGGTCGATAAAACCTTTGATACCGCAGAACTCGCCCATGTCGTAACGATACGTTCGTTGCCCGCCCGCGCGCAAAGCGTCGTAGTTGCGGCGTATGCAGTATATGAGTTTGGAACGCACGGTGTCGGGCGTGTTTCCCAAGTAGCATAGTAGGGCATACTCGGCTTTTAAGTCGTGCAATGTTTCGTGCATATTCTTGGCAATAAGTAGCGAAAGCGCTTTCAGCGTATGCAACGAGCCATGCTTAAAATCGTTGAGCACCAAAAACCGCAGAACGTTTCTTTGGCTGCGCATAATGTCGTCGGTTTGCGTCAATTCTTGTGTTTTGTTTTTCATGGAGTAGGATACCTTCCTTTTAAGTAATATGTTTTATTGTATCACGCCAACACAATGGTTTCAATATGTGTAATAAAAAAGCGGCCACCGAGAAGTGACCGCTTGTTGAGGAGGCTTGTAACCTAAAACGAATTTTTCAGATGTTTGCCTAAAAATAGTTCCATTGGCTGGTTTGGCGCAAATAGATTGCCGCAATCTTGATAGCCGAGCGCTCTGTAAAAATATTGTGCGTTTTCGTTTGACTGCGTAGACACCAAAAGCCAATTGTATCCGAGCGATAGCATTTCGTTTTCCCAAAAAGTCATTAGTTGTTTGCCGTATCCGGTATTACGATATTTTTCGGAAATATATAATAACGTACAAAACGGCGTATTATCCCAAAATAAATTATAACGCAAAATACCGATAGGCAAGTTATCTGCAAACAAAACATAGCCTTGTTTATCTCTTACTTTTTTGGCAAACTCTATTTCGGAGATGTGTTTGTCGAGAGAACTCCAAAACTCTTTATCTTTGTCTTGTGCGTAGCATATTTTAATGTTGCTGTTGTATTTCTCCATAAACATATAGTAGCATAAATATATGCTTATGTCCAACATTTTCGATATGTGCATATGGCATAGGCCGCTGTGGTGAGTGTTTATCCGTGTTGCCCACGAAACAAAAACAAATAAAAGATAAAAACACGCACACCGAGCAAAAGTGTGCGTGTTATTGTTGTGGTGGAGTAGAGGTGTTTGCGTTTGAACACCGTTTATAGTAGAATTTAGGGCGGTTTGGGTGTCTTCAAAGGAAATATCGTCTACGATTACATTTTTTCCGCCGCGAAGATTAAAGTAAACCACCGTGTCATCATCCGAAACATATACTTGACTTACCAAATTATCTATTACGCTCTTTTGAAACTCAAAGTCTGTTTTGTCGCAAGATAATATTTCTTGGATAAAATCAAATAGATCTTGCTTTGTTAACTTAAAGCCGCGTTCCATTTCGAGCTTTACTTTTTGCGCATACAAATCGTTGAGCAAAACTTCGAGATCGTTCATCTTCTTTTCGATTGTATTTTGGAGTAGCCCACTTTTGGCGTTGACGAATGCGTCGGCAAGTTTTTCTGCCTCGGCTTGAACGGAATTTATCTTTGCTGCTATGCTCTTGATATTCTCCGTATCCGTGCGCTTTTCATAAAACTTTATTACATCTTCGGCAACCATTTCTGCGTTTTTCTTGTCGCTTAAAAAGTCCACTACGCAAGATACGACATACTGTTCTAACAAATCTTTATTTTCTCGGCGTTTGTTACATTCGCTGATTTTCTTTTTCTTGCAAGCGTAGTAATAATATTTAATGCCTTTCTTACTCGTGCCGCCGTCAGCGATCATCTTTGTGCCGCAGTGTCCGCAATAGAGTTTTCCGGTAAGAAGATAGGGAACCTTCGCAGTTGCTTCGCCTCCAGAAACGAATCTATTTGAGTTGAGCCGCTCTTGCACTTTTTGAAACAATGCCTTATCTATGATTGGCGGATATACGTTTGTACATACTCTGCCGCCGAAAGTAAATTCGCCGGTATATTTCTTATTAACCAGCCAATGCTCAAACATACGGGAAGTAAACTTTTTGCCGTTCAGTCGGTAGCCTTTTTCGTTGAGCGTTTCGGCTATTTTCTTCTTCGGCATACCGCCTGCGTAACTTTCAAATATAAATCGCACAATTTCGGCTTCGTCGTCTTTTATTTCGACTTTGTGGATAATTCCTTTCTTGCCTGTTTTTTCGGTATCTATAAGACTATAACCGTACATCAGCTTCCCACCACAATATGTGCCGTTCTTTACGCTTGTGTCTATGCCATCGCGGATACGTTTACTCAAACGCTTGGAATACTTTTCGGCGTTCCATTCGAGGAACATTTCATAGAATTCGCCGCCCTCGTCATCGGAGATAGGCTCTAACGCCGAGATAACCCGAATACCGAACTTCTCTTTGAGCATTTCTTTGTACATAATGCTATCTCTGCGATTTCGGGAGAAACGATCCATCATGTACACGATTATGTAAGTGAAGTTACCGCTTTCGGCGTCTTGCATCATATGCTGGAAGTCGGGACGTCGATCATTCGTTCCTGTTTTTGCCTTGTCCGAGTACACGTTGACTACGGTATAGCCTTTGCTATCCGCGAACTCTTTGCAAGTTCTAACTTGCGATTCAATGCTTTGTTCATTTTGTCCATGAGAAGAAAAACGAGCATATATAACGCAATTATTGTTCATTCGAGTAATGACTCCTTTGTTTTTTTGGAAAATTGACTTTTGTCAAAACATTTTTGCCGCCGCATAAACGGGAATTGTCAAGGAAATAGGCGGCGATTATGCTTAACGAGGGATAAAAGCCGCCCCTTGACAATTTCCGTTGCGGTGGCAAACCACAAAGACAAAAGTCAATTCTCAAAATACTATGGCTTTTCGATTTCCATTATATCCGAAATATTGCAGTCAAGCACACTGCAAATTCTTATTAAAATTTCGGTATTAACATTTTCACCTTTGCCGAGTTTTGCCATTGTTGCAGCACTAATCTTTGTTGCATTACATAGGTCTTGCTTGTTCATTCCTTTATCAATAAGCAACTTCCAAAGTTTATTATATGTTATTTTCATACTTGCTCCGTTATTGCAGTATCAGCAGTTTTTACAACCCAAGAACTACCAAACAATTCATTGCCATTTGCGGATAGTTTTAATACTGTGTTGTCTTCAATAATCTTTTGCGCATTAGTGGCATATTTTGTAGATTCGTCGATAGCAATAAAAACTTGTTTTTCACATTTATTATAAAGTTCCAGAATTTTTGCCATTGGCTCTTGTCCGATATTGTGAAAAAGAATAGTATCGTGGGCAATAGTCGGCAACATCGTAAATTGCAGTGAGGCAAAGTCTAACAATATAAGGTTTTTATAATTCGTTCCTGTACCACCATCTACATCTGTTCCAAATGTATAAGAAGTGGGTTTTGAAACCGTTAAGACCGGAGCAACTATATTTTCTCCATAGATATAGTTGTTTAATTTCTCCATAACATTGTTTATATCGTTTGTAATTTCTTTATAAATGTCCGTAAAAAGTTTTTGATATTCGGATTTGAGTTTTTTAATATCTTCTTCGATTTCTTTTTTTGCAACATATAAATCATTTTGCCTTTTTAGTTCGTTAATCTGACTTTGGGTTTGGGCATAGGATTTTAGAGTGCTGTCGGCAATACGTTTAGGAACTTCTAATTCTTTCAAAAGAAGGTCAAGACGTGTAATTTCAATAGAAATTTCATTGATTATTTTCAAAATTTCAGACATTGAATTTTTGAACTCGTCGCTTAATATCGTGGTAAGTTTAGAATGGAAACTTTCAATATCGCTTAATAATTTAATGTTACTGTTCGGGAAAAAGCGCAATAAGGCCTCAAAGTCCTGTGTCGTTGAGGGCCGTGTTCTTTCTGCATTGTTTTTAATGGCATAATATTTTGCCCAAAGTTGTTTTTTCCGTCTTGTTAATGTTTCGTAACGACTTTTGTATTCCGCCGCTTGCTCTGCCTGTTGCGGTTCAAGATATAATAATTCTTGACGACCGAAACGAGCCAACGATATAAGTTCGGCGCTCAATCGTTCAATATCTGCCAAATTTTTTTGATAGTCTTTTTTGCTTTTAATAACGTGTACAAGATTATATTTGTCGGCATTGACGATTGCTTTCTTGCGTTCGTCTTTGTCTTTTATAGCCAAATGCAGTTGTTCAATGGGGGTATAACCATTGAATAATTTCAATAAAGCAATTAAAGAGTCTTTCGGCGGTTCTCCCAAGTAGGATGCCAGCGGTTGCTTTTCATTTGAACTATCACGTCCATATACACGAAAATATCTTCCGACAATTTGACGGAATGAAATATTGGGCAAATCTATTTTGTGTAATGCTAAAAGTCTTGTGGCATATTCATCAAATGTTATTGTTTCTTTAACAGAATAATCCGGATTACAAATATTTACTTCATTTGGTTATTTCGTGCTACGAGAGAAATAATGAAAGTCATCATTGAACTTAAAGCAAAAGTTGATTGTATGATGACCTATTTTATTAGTCAGTCTTTTATCTTCTGCATATACGCTCCCGCCGAAAGCAAAATCAACGGCCAACAAGAAAGTTGATTTGCCGATGGAGTTTGTGCCGGAATCGTGCCCTTTGATAACATTTAATCCATTGTTAAACCGAATAACACCACGCGGTTCACCATAGCTTATAAATTTGTCGCACCATATCTCATATAACATAGTGGAGCCTCCTTGTATCTTCGTCAATTTCTATTTTACCGAGAGCAAATAAACTATCCAGAGCATCAATATAGCATTCAATGTCCCAAGATGCTTTAATTCGATCGTACAATTCAATAATGGAATAATCCTTATCTTTCAAAATGCCCAAAATGATGGGGAATGTGGAAATTATGCTGTCATTGTATGAAATTACTTTATTCGGTAAACGCATGGAACACCTCACAATTTTGTACGAAGAATGAAATTATTTTTCTACAAGCGATATCACTTTTACAAGAAACTCTATCTTTTAGCCATTTTACCATAGCATAAAATACCTCTTCTTGTGAATGGGGTTGTAGGATCATATTGTCGCATACATATTTAACTTCGGATGCAAACTGATCAAAAAAAGAAGTATCCGTATGAGAAGCGTTTTTGAATAAATCTTCAATAAACACATAGTTTTCTACAACATCCTTTTTTATTTCATCCATTAAAGAGAAATTTGCCGGTAAAATTTTTTTATCGACATTATAAGGTTCATAAGTAAGGTTGATTCTACGTTTCGACGGTGGCAAGGAAGTTAGTGTTTTTACTATTTCCGTCAATTCTCGTTCAATAACAAAATTTGAAAGTTCTACTGTGTGGACCTTCGTTTCTGCCATTTCAGTTTTTGCTGTGATGCTTTTTAGAATAGACACAAACAAGTCAGATATTTTTGCTGTAATATCGGTTATTGACGCGTTACCAACGAATGGCTCAAACTCGTTGCACAATTCCGTAAGAGCATCTTCCGACAATAGGTCATATATGTAAGTATCAAACTTGCCTTTATCCAAGTGCGTCAAAATATAAGATGCGCTTTTTTTGGGCAGTTTTCTCGTTCCGCTGAAAATTTTTCTCAAATCGGTATCATCTTTCTCGAAAATTGAGTCTTCTTGTTCGCTTGTAATTTTAGAGAGCATAGTACGAATAAAGTTCGGTTGCGTAACACCATTTCCACAATGTGTATAAAGTTTTTGAACTAAATCGCCGAAAGTCAATATTTTGCCTCCTTCTATCCTGTCCCGTTTTGTCCTGTCTTGACCTGTTTCGCCCTTTTTACTTTTTTTAGATTTTGTTAAAATAGGCATGTAAAGACTGAACAAAACAAGCAAAGAGAATTAGTATTTGGAATAATACCATATTTCTTTGCAAAAGTCAAGTTTATCTTTGCGAAAACGAAAACGGAGGTGATACTATGCAGGACGTAAGAAATGGGACGGACAAGTTGGTTTGTCGAATAGACAAAGCAAGCAAAACAGTCGAAATTGTCTTAAAAGGATGCAAGACGACCATTCAATTTTTAGACGATGGACAAGTCCTAATCAAGAACGCTAATAAGGTAGCGTAATACCTTAACAACAAAATGGATCCGCAGACCGCAAGACGGCAAGGAAAGCAAATCTCAATCGCTTTTCTGCCGTCTTTTCGTTTGCGGAAAACTCGGCTCTGCGGATTTCAAAAAAAAATTCAAGGAGACAAAAAATGCAAGATTACACTTATTACTTTGCCGACGGGACAAAAAACACAATCGAGATTGACGACGAATGGTACAACATTCTCATCAAAATGGATGAGGCTGAACGTAAAGCGCGATATAACTACGGACGATGGAATGTTCCTCTTTCGGCTTTTACCTTTGATGGTGAGAAATTTGCCGATTCAAACGGAGATATCTTTATAAAACTCATGCAACAGATTGAAGGCGAGAAATTCGATAAAGCATTAGATACACTCACGGACAGTCAGCGAAAATTGTTTGAGACGGTTTATTACGAGGAAAGAAAAGTCATAGATGTTGCCGCCGAACAAGGCGTCGGTCAACCGGCTATAAGCAATCGTTTAGATAGGATAAGAAAAAAAATTGCAAAGAATTTGGGATTAGACCGTGATATTTTGGCTTTTTCGAGCTTTAATAGTGAAGGCACTTGATGAGGAAGAAAAAATGAATGAATTTTATCAAAAAGTTGCCTATATCGGATTGCGGAATACAGATGGTTCATACTTGCTCAATGTGCCGCTGTATGTAAAAGTAAGTGAAACAAATAAAAACGGCATGACAGATATGCAAGAAGAACTTATCCACCGTATATCAGACATTATGATGCGACGCTATGAAAAACAAATCGGCGCACACATAGCAAATCTTAAAAAAGGAGTCAAATACAATGCAAAAATATAGGGTTGAATGTAACTACGGAAGCAGATATTTTGAGAATGCGGCAAAAGCATTTGCCTTTTTCAAACGCAAAGTAGCACGAAATCTCGATGTGGAAATTTGGTTAGTAATTTATCGCTATTCCATATCGGCAAAACGGTTTACAGCAACACAAGAGTTGTTAGATTATTCTTCGACGAATATGCCGAAATGCTGACAACTTAATTCTGAATGTTACGGCGCAAGAATAAGAGCGATTGCGTTTCGGTATCTTGGTGCACCGATGCCGACGAATCGGTAAAGCAATACACAAGTCGCCGTTTACAGATACGCTGTGCTATGCGAGCGTCAACGGGCAAATATTTTAATCTTGGGAGAGTAAGACAAATGGCAGAATACAACAAGGAAAGGCGTTGGACAACGCCGAGCAAGCGTGCCAAAAGCTACGTGGAAGAACGTAAAGCGAAAGTGCATATGCACGGGCAGAAAGATGGGCAGCCGCTTACGGATTACGAGGCGGGTTTGCGTTCGGGGTATTTGCAGTGCCAGAGCGACCACGCGGGACTGTTCCGGTATAAGCAGGCAATGGACGCGGGGCTGAGTAAGTCCGAGGCAAAGAAGTATTCGAAAGAGAAGGGCACGAAATTGCCCAAAGGCAAGAAATCTGCGTAAGTTCAAACGCAAAACAAAAAATCAGGAGGAGAAAGAATTATGGCAAACAACAAGAACAACATCAAGGTGGAGAGAGCACCGTTCACGTATAAGGGGAATACGTATTTGGAGTATTTTATCTGCGGTAACGTTCGCGGACGAGAGGTCAAGATCAAACTCGCGCCCCCGGATAAGAATGATAAGGGCGGCTATACGGTTTTGGATATCGTATTCGGCAACGAGGATAAAGCAGACTTTGTTACCGAGCCGTTCGAGTTCACCAACGGCGAAGGCAAGCTTGTCGCGGGTACGCGCTTTCTTGTGCGCACCGTAGACAAAGAAACGGGCGAAGTGTACGAGAGCGCCGTCAAGCCCGCGCGCAGTTCGGACAAGACCTTGCTTGCAATGCTTATGCGTTAAAAAAGAAAGACAGTGCCGTAGCTTAAAAAAACTTTGAGTTGCGGCACTGTTTTTACTAAAAACACAAGGAGGAACCATGAAAAAAATCATTTTACAAGATAAGAAAAAGACAAAAGTAAAAGACATAATTGCCGCTGTGCTCATAACCGCTCTTGCGATGGCTGTCGGCATAGGCGCCTTTGCGTTGGTTTGTTTGGATAACGTAGCGGACGCATCGGATAGCAGAGAATTCGCTCCTGCGGCGGCAAACATAACGCGTACTCACTTGTTTGCTGCAAGCGAGGATAGCGGCGTATCTACGCAAGCGGACGCTACCGAAATATCTAAAATTTGCTTTATCATTTTGGGCGACGATCCCGGACCTATTTTAACCGGCGTAGGTTCGGCTATGTTTACGGGTACGGAAAATATAGTCACTTATCCCGTAGGTGGTTCGGTATACAACTGGGTAATGACGTGCGACGTGAGCGAGTACGTGGCGCAAGGGTATACCAATTTCCGCTTGCATGATTCGTCGCTTTGCGCTTTCGAATGGGAAGGAACTACACTGCGCGTGAGGAGCGGCGTTATGAATACAAAGCCTTTTTCCGTGTTTTCCAATGAAAACCCCAATATACGTGTAAACTGTGATTTGCCCCGCGTAGAAGTACCGTTGCCCGATGATCCCATGAAAGAAGGACACCATTTTGTCGGGTGGTATTATGACGAACAATTAACGCAGCCGTATGACGGTTCGCCCGTTTATGAGGATACTGCGCTGTACGCTAAGTTTGCAATTAACACGTATACGGTTACGTACGATACGGCAGGCGGGAAAAGCATAGACAGCGTAACAGTGGATTGGAATACCGTTGCCCCTACGCCAACACCGTCGCGCGTCGGCTATTATTTCATGGAATGGCAATTGCCGAACGGAACTACGTACACCGGTCAACCCATAAAAGAAAACACAACGCTGATTGCCGTGTGGCAAATAAAGACGTATACCGTAACGTTTTACGTGGGCGAGGAAAAGTATAAAGAGTTTACGGTAGAGTTCGGGACGGTGCTTGTCGATGCTATGGAAAGCGCGGATATAGTATCGTATAAAGCAATGAACAGCGAGGGCTTGCGCGTAAGTAAACGATCCGTGATCACCGAAGATACGCAGGTGCTTATAACCAAACTGACGGGCTGGGAGAAGTACGGAGATTTCGTGGGGCGTAACCCGTGGTATACGTGGGTAACGATCGGCGTGCTGGTTGTGCTTTTAATACTTGCGATAGTGGGAATAGCAGAGCTTGCGCAAAAGAGGCATCAATGATCAATAAGCAAAGTATGAAAAGCATATTTGTTGTTTGGGCATTGTGCATGCTTGTAGTCGGTATTTTGTTCGCGCGGCATAAGCTGACCGCATTTGCCGAAGGAGCTACGGGAAAAGAGTATACCGACGTGCTGGCGGATTTGCAAGCGGACGAAGCGTTTGACGCCGCCGGCTATCCCGAAAATGCGTCGGATCATTCTATTCAAGTTGTACAGATGCGGAAAGCGTAAACGGCGAACTGTTTGTGTATACATACCAGCCCTGTCAAAATGCAAAGCCGTTGGCGGCAACGAGTATAAACATATCTACCGCTATAAACGACAGCTTGCGCTATGTAAATTATAAGCTCACTTTGCTGAGCGACAGCGACGTGTTCGCCAAGTACCGCGTGGAAGATTTCACGGTCAAGCCGGATGCTCTGCGCTATTACGATATATCTTCCATATTCCGCAAGTGGGATAAAGAGACGGACGAAGATTTGCCGACGCATATAAACAATACGATCACCGAAGTGTCGTTTGCGGTGGGAAAGCTGTATAGCGCCTGTACCGTAAACGGTGCGGTTTCGTATTCGTGCCTTACTACCGAAACGATTTTAATTGCGGATAAATACGTCGGCATGGTGCGTTACAGCAACGGTTGGTCGTATTTGCTTTTTGATAGGTGTGACAGCCATTATGTGGCGTTTTCCACGGATAAGCAAATAGACACGCTATTGGAGGCGGACGTTTATTACGTTTCGCAAAATTGCAAGTTTACGGCAGTGGATTGGAACAACGATTGGATATACGGCAATCCCGTTGAAAACTATGTGTATCTCAAATACGACGATATTGCAAGCAACGATGCAGATAAGCTGTTCGGTAAGAAGTATATTTGGAAACGCATACAAAGCGTCGAGGATTTTATGAACGATCCCGATACGTCGCTTACCGATGAAGCTAAGGAAAGAATACAAGAAAAGCAATGGGTGTTGCGCTTTGCCGAAACGGATTATGAGTTTGTGACGGGCGCGGGCATAACGTATATGAACCAAACCTACGTATCCGAGGTAACGATCTTGCGGCTTAAATTCGAGACGGAAGGCAAAGTGTATAACCTCGGCGTAGTAGACAATAAGCAAACGGGCAGTAACAGTCCGGACAATACGAATACGGACGAGTTAGACCCTACAGGCTGGTTTACGCGGAAACTGAAAGAGATATTGGACTCGTTGTTCGGGTGGATTAACGACTTGCCGTGGTGGGTGTGGTTGGTAGTTGTGTTGATGGTTATAGCTATACTGTTGCCTGTGTTGTCGATCATATTTCCCGCAGTGGGGCGAGTGGTGGCATCGGTATGTAAGGGTATCGTGACGGCGATCGTGTGGCTTTGTAAAGGCGTTTGGTGGATCATATGCTTGCCGTTCAAAGGGATAATTGCCATCGTGCGAAAGATAAAAGACAGAAAGGACGGTGGAGGATGATAACCATAATCTTCGCGCCGCCGCGCACGGGCAAGACGTGCTTTATGACACACGTAGCGCACGAAACGGCCTTTGACTATGAGCGTAATAAAAGGATGCGACGGGAGATAATGAACAAGATTGCAAGCGGCTTTGATGCTATCCAAACCGTGCCTACGCACTGTGTGTCGGCGAACTACGATATGCTCTTTCATAAGTACCGTTACAGTCCGAGGTGTAGTAGACGCATAAACCCGTATAGATTGGGCTTTGCCAATCCGTTCGTGGAAACGCATTTTAATTTACCGTTTGAGTGTATCTGCATTACCGAAGCGCAGAAATACTTAAACAGTCGTATGTCCATGTACTTTCCGGATTGGCAAAGTAGGTGGTACGAACAGCACGGGCACAACGATCTGGATATTTTTCTTGACACACAAAGGCCGATGCTTATAGACGTGAACATTAGGGAGTTGGCGCAGTTCATAGAAATACTACGGTTGGAGTTTTCGTATGACGGCTACGGTAGAGTAAACGGCTTGCGTTGGCATATACGCAGGATAGAAAACAGTTCGCTCTTTGATAAATACATGCAAAGCGGCAAGCAGGATAAATCTTGCTATACCGAGGACGTGGTAACGGCGGACTATAACGTATTCGAGTGTTACGACAGTCAATGTTGTAAGCCGAAGTTTTACGACGGACATTTCAACCAAGATTTCGACTATTCCGTAGCGACACCTACCGAGCAAACGTTGGAAGGGTATATACGGTACTTAGAGGAGAACGACGACGAACTGCCCGAAGGGTACTACCAAAAGAGGAGTAAAGCCGCTTGAAGTCGTATTCATCACCGCATACACACTGCGTGCTTCGCGGCGCGACTACGACTTCAACACGAGGAGATACGATGATAAACTACAACAAGAACAAGCTCATCAACGAGTGTTTAGGGAAGTATTACGAAACCTTTGCGCGAACATTGGACACTGCGGACTTTGTGCCGGAGGAGTACCACAATAAGATAACGGCTTATATTTTCAAGAACATGAAAAGAGCGTTTAAGCGTTTGGATAAGGAAGATAAGCGATTCCAAAAGGCATTTCGTAAAAGGCAAAAGTGCAAGCAAATGAGTAGGTGACAGTGTATGGGATTCAGAGAAACAAAGGTATATTACGATGGTAGTCACTACATAGCGATACCACATTCTAAGCGAAAGACGCGGTACCGTCCGAAACCCGTAGAGGAACACATAACCGTCGTGCAAGAGGGTGAAGGCTCTGCCACCGAAAAGGCGACAGAGCCCTTCATCTCTTGCGTAAGCGACGAAACGAAAGAGAATGAGCAAGTAGGCGAAAACCAAGAACAAGCGTCACAAGTGGAGGCAGAGCCGCTGAGAGTAGAGTATACAACGACGAAAAAAGAACTGTTTGACGAGCTGTATAAGAAGTATATAATGCTGAAAAAGCGCGAGCGAAAAGAGCGAATAATAACGGAGATGTTACCGTATTTCGATACGGCGGAAGATGCGAAAAGTTATGTGGAAGTTGGGTTTGAACGTAAGCAACGGAATTTGATTTGCCGCCGTATACGTATGGTGCGCAAGGCAAATTTAGCACATTTTAATTATTTCTGTACGTTCACTTATGACGATAAGCTACATAGCGAAGATACTTTCAAAAAGGGTTTGCAAACATGCTTTCGGAATTTCTGTTACCGTAAAGCGTGGAAGTATATGGGTGTATGGGAACGCTCGCCGGAAAAGCAACGATTGCATTTTCACGGCTTGTTTGCCATACCTGAAAATACGTTGCCGGACGAACTGATACAAATAAGGGACTATTCGACTACGGCGCACAAAATGCAAATAAGCACGCAGTGCGACTACTTTACTAAGCGTTTCGGCCGTAACGATTTCAAGGAATTAGACCCGCGGTTACTTAGCGAGTCGATCAAGTATTTGATGAAGTATATCGAAAAGACGGGCGAAAAGATTGTGTACAGTAAGGGACTGTACCAATACTTTATCTCGGATATTATGGACGAGGACGTAGTATGCCCGATAGGGCAAGAGGATAAAAAACTATTGCTATTCGATACTTTCAACTGTTGGGACGAAGGCGTACTAATGGGGCGCGTAAGTCCCGAAGTAATAGCGCAAATGCGAAAGAGCAACTGACAGCGCGACGGCGTAAAGAAATTCGGGGAGCACGGTAAGCCTGCGCGTGCCCCCGAATTTTAGCCGTCGCGCGGTTGTTACGAAAGTGTTTGAGTTTCGTTGGCGTGTAGGTGTGTGTTATGTTCGGTGGGTTGGTTGCGTGGCGTGCGCTTGTCTGGGCGAGCGTAGCGAGCCCACTTGTATCAAGACAAGCGCACGCCACGCTCTCAAAGTGGTTGGAAAGGGTATCGCGCTTATTTGGGAGAATATAGATTTCAATACATTGACAATTATTTGCGATTTGTGATAGAATGGGCGAAAGAGGTGGCGATATGGCGGAAAGGGACTTCAGTTTGCAAATCGACGCGGAAGATGATCTTGAAGATATAGTGCAGGCGCTTGGAGCAAAGGTACGACGCAAAATTATGTGTATGCTGCGTTCGTCTTGTTACTCCGTTGCCGAGATCGCAAAACAACTGAATTTGCCGATTTCCACGGTGTCGTTTCATTTGAATATCTTACGCAAAGCGGGATTTATCAGTGTAACGACCAAAAAGAATACGCGGGGGAACGCAAAGCTGATTGCCCGTCAAATCGATCATTTTTCTTTGAGCTTTACGACAAACGAACAAAATCATGAAAGTCGCCAGTTTACGCAAGAGATTCCGCTCGGCAGTTTTACGGATGCACGAGTTACCGCAGGGTGCGGTATGGCAAGCGAAAACGGAATTATCGTTGCCGATGATATGCCGGGAGCGTTTTTCAGTCCCGAACGCATGGATGCGCAAATCATTTGGTTCAGTAAAGGATATATCGAATACCGTTTGCCTAATTATATGTTGAAAGACAAAAAGGTGAATGCGGTGGTGCTCAGCATGGAGCTTTGCAGCGAAGCCCCCAACTACCGCAACGATTGGGAAAGCGATATCACGTTTTGGTTAAACGGTACGGAGGTTGCCACCTATTTGTCTCCGGGGGATTTCGGCGGCAGGCGCGGGCGACTCAATCCCGATTGGTGGTCTGATTATTCCACGCAATTCGGAATCATGAAAACTCTTCGCATTACGCAGGACGGCGTATTTTTGGACGAAACAAGAACGGATTGGCGCACGATCGATAAGCTGAAATTGCAAGAGGGCGACTATATTACATTTCGGATAGGGATAAAGGAAGACGCCAAGCATCAGGGCGGACTCAATTTGTTCGGGGAAAAGTTCGGAGACTTTTCGCAAGGTTTATTATTTATGGTGGATTATTGCTGATACTTTTTACAACGCCTTAACGGGCGTTGTTTTTTTATTTTATTTCTTCAAGTTTCATGTAACTAAAAATGGAATTTATACAAATATTACAAACAATATTGACAAGTAAAAATACATATATTAAAATGTAAGTAACCTAAATGAAATAGGGATGTCCCTATGAAACTTATTGTAAATTTAATAAGAAAATGTATGTTGGAGGGTAAAGAAATGAGAAAGATGTGGACGGCAGTGTTGGCAGTTGTGCTTGCATTGTGCCTGTTCGGATGCGGCGGCGGCGTAAAGCAAGAGGGCGACAATGCCGGCGTAGGTAGCGACGGCAAAGTTACCATCGAGTTTTTCGGATGGGGCGATGCCGAAGAATTGGCGAACTATCAAACGCTTGTAAACAAATTTATGGCGGACAATCCCGACATAATCGTTTCGTATGCGGGTGAAAGTTCCACAACGTATATGACGACGCTCAAACAGCGTGCGCAAGCGTTGCCCGACATATTTTATATGCCCGACTACGATTATCTCGAATGGGTAAAGAACAATACCCTCAAAGATATCACGGAATATGTTTCGGAAGAGGAGTTGAGCCAGCTTTGGCCGCAAGCGGTGGATTTGTATCACTTTAACCGTAGCACGAAAAAGCTCGGTAAGTCCGAAGGATCTAAATTGTACGGACTTCCCAAAGATTTGGGGCCGTTTACCCTTGTTTACAATAAATCTCTACTCGATGAGATCATCACGGCAAACGGATTGGATAGCAATCATATTTATAACGATCTCTTGGATCCGACCGATCCTATGACGTGGAACGAGTTCCGCGATTTATTGAAAAGCCTTAAATATACAAAAGGCAATCAAAAGATTTGGGGCATTTCGCATTATGAATTGGAAGCTGCCGTGTATTCCAACAATGCCGATTTCTTTGACGAGGGAGCCAAGAATCAAACCATAACCGACCCGCGCTTTACCGAAGCAGTGCAATTTATTGCCGACCTTTATTTGGAGGACGACGTAATGCCGTCGAGCGACGATCAGGCTTCGACCAACGGGTATCAAAGATTTTCGGCACAAGGTTGCGTGTTCAGTTTTATGGGCCCTTGGGATAACGCGAACTTCTGGAAAACGACCAATTTCGAATATGATATTGCGCCGGTGCCGTACAACGGTGAAAATCCCGATGCCGAAAGCACGGCATGGGTTGGCTCTATGGCGTATTGCATTAAAAGCAACTGCGGCAAAGCGAAGACCGAGGCGTGCATAAAGCTTGCCAAATATTTGTGCTATAACGAGTCGGCGCAACGCGAGTTTTATAAGCTCGGCCAGCAAGTTCCCAATATCAGGGAAATGGCGAACAACGAATACCTCAACGACACGCAGGGCGTTTTGGCAAACAAGAGCCCTAAGTCGCGTGCGGTGTGGTTGGATACGATAAGCGGAACCAATGAAAAAATACACGGCAAGGTGCGTACGCGGTACTACACGCTCAAATCCGACTGGTACGGTTTGCTTACCGAACATTTTACCACCGAGAACATGTGGAGCAATAAAAACAGTGCGGCAAGCGCATGTCAATCGTTTGCCTCTACCTTACAAGCGGCACTTGATGCCTACTCGGCGGAGTTGGGGTAAGAATAATGCCGATACAAAAAGCATTGCATAAAAAGAGCAAGATGACGAGGCGGGAAAATCTGATTGCCTTCCTCTTCATCTTGCCCCCGATCGTGGGGTTTTGCATTTTTACCGTCGGCGCTATGGTATTCTCGTTTATTTACAGCTTTCAGGACTATAACTTGTTTACCGGAACGTCGCAGTGGCTGGGACTGCAAAACTATACCGATCTGTTTACGCATATTTTATATTCCAAAAGTTTTATACGCTCTATCGGCAATACGCTTATATTGATGCTCAGCATACCGTTTAGCATGTTGTTGGGATTGTTCTTGGCGGGCTTACTGCGCATGGGGCGGATCAAAGGCGCAAAGGTATTTCAAGTGCTGTATTATCTGCCTGCGGTTTCTAGTGCGGTGGCGCTCAATATCGTGTGGCGATATATCTTTAACAACGAGTTCGGCATAGTCAATTTGGTGCTCGGTAAAAAAATCGCTTGGCTTAGCGATGATACGCTGATAAAAGTGGCGATCATCATAAAAAATTCGTTAAACGGCATGGGTACGTCAATGATACTGTATCTGGCAGGCATGTTTAACATTCCTCGTGATTATTACGAAGCCGCAGATCTGGACGGTGCAAGCAAATTACGGCAGTTCTTTACGATCACTTTACCGCTCATTACACCGATGACGTTCTATTTGCTTATCACAGGTCTTATCGGGGGATTCCAGTCGTATGCCGATGCGCAGATATTCGGCAACGGCGTGTTGGGGTCGCAAACGATCGTATACTTTGTATGGGCGCGCGGTATCAACGAAAGCCGTTACGGACTTGCGGCGGCAGCGTCGATATTGCTTTCGATCGTGATCATGCTGATAACGCTTGTGCAGTTCAAAGTGTCCAATAAATGGGTGTACGAGGAGTGACGGCGATGGAAAACGTAATCGTAAAACAAAATCAATATTCCGTTGCCGCAAAAGCGGGGCGTATAGCTTTGCGAGTACTTATATACGCCGTGCTTGCTCTCGGGGCGCTCATCATGGTATTCCCTTACGTATGGATGGTTCTCACGTCTTTTAAGGAAGACTTCGAGGCCATGAGCCTTACGTTAAAATTGTTTCCTTCGCATTGGGTGTTCGGCAATTACGGCAGAATTTGGACAATGGTGCCGCTACTTCGCGGCGTAGTAAATACGCTCATCGTGGAAGTATCGGTTATTGTGGTGGGTACGTTCGTATCCACGTTGGCGGCATTCAGCTTTGCCAAGCTCAAACTGCCGTTTAAGAACTTTTGGTTGCTGTTTTTGATGAGCGGTATGATGGTGCCGTACGCCGCGCTTATGATGCCGCAGTTCCGTGCATTTTTCGATCTCGGAATGTTCGATACGCTGTGGCCGCTTATATTGCCGGGATTTTTCGGAAACATATCCATGCTGTTCTTTTTGGTGCAGTATATGAAGGGTATCTCCAATTCGTTTTTCGAGGCGGCAAAAATAGACGGCGCGGGATATTTCCGTCAGTTTATATCAGTGATGTTGCCTATGGTAAAAACGGCGATAGCCGCACAAGTCATATTTTGGTTTATCGGTATATGGAACGACTATTTTGCGCCGGCGATTTATTTGAAGAGCTACGAAAACATGACGTTACAACCTATGTTGGCGCGTATCAATTCCGACAACATGAGCGGGGCAAACTTGCCGCTCATTATGTCGGGCGCGGTACTTTCCAGCATACCGATGCTTACCATTTATATTGTATGTCAGAAATATTTTATCGAGTCTTTGGCAATTTCGGGCGTGAAGGGCTAAGTCGGAATTGCAAAAGGGAGGACGGAAAATGAAAAGAAAGAGTATTCTGTTAACGGTACTGTTGCTGGTGGTCGCGCTGTGCATTGCGGCATGTGGCGGCAAAGGCGGCAGTAAAAACGACGAAGATACGGACGGCCCCAAAGGTCCGTTCGATTTTGCGGGGAACTATGCGGCGCCCGAACTCACGATCGACGGCAAAGGCGATGATCCGCAGTGGCAGGCAATAGAGGAGCCGCTTGTCGTATACGGTCATAACAACGGCGTTAAGGTGAAGGCATACCGCGGTGAAAGCGCAATGTTCTTCTTATACGAAGTGTCGGATTCGGTGCTTCTTACGCAAGGTAACGCCAACGACGATACCGTTACTTACGGCGACAGCGTGGAACTGTACCTTGATACGAAACACAACGGCGGATCGCGTCCGCAGACCGACGACTTTCAGATCAACCTTGGCATACACGGTAAAACGCGTATTATGCAAGGCGCCGGCAGTCAATGGGGCAACTGGAACGGACTTATCGACTATGAAGTGGATATAAAAGGGACGTTCAATAATTCCGACGCACAAGCGAATGACACGGGCTACACGATGGAAGTAATGGTTCCGTATGCGCAGGTGGGCATCGAAAAAGACGACACCATCGGCATTGCGTTCGGTCAGGTAGATAAAATCGCTCTCGGCACTGCGTCCAGAGTGGATTGGGACTGGTACGGATGGACGTATAACGGAAACAATGTGGACGCACAAAATCCGAACAGTTACGTTCTGTGGGATAAGGACGGCAATTTGGCAAGCCGCTTCGTGGAATTGAGCGGTACGGTTATCAATGCGATCACCGATGCGCCCGTAGCGGATGCAACGGTCACCGCCACGATCGGCGGTGCAGAGAAGACTGCTACTACAAATGCCGAAGGTGTTTTCAGTCTTGGTATGGTGAGCAGTAGCGTTGCGTCGTATACCGTAACCGTGACGAAGGCAGATTATTTCTCGGGCGTTGCCACTTATACCAGATCCGAAATGCTTAATCTCAGCGCGGGCAACAGCCGCTTGCGTAAAAACATAGAGCTTATATCACAAACGGATGCAAATCTTGTAGATATATCCGGCACGGTCAAAAACGTGATAAAAGGCGTTGTGGAAGGAGCTACCGTACGTATAGACGGTACGGCGGTACAAGCTGCGACAAACGCGGACGGCACGTTTACCATAGAGAACGCGCCTGTGCTTACCGCCGCCGAGGAGGTGACTCTTGTAGTAACCAAAGCAGGATACGGTGAGAGCAAAACCAAGATTGCAAGATCGGCAATCGGTAGCAATATCGCATACGATTGCGGCGACGTAAATCTCAACTTGCCGTATGCGCCGACGGGTACATTCGGGTATAAGACCGGTTTGTTTGCCGAAAGTACGGTACGACTTTCCCGTACGCTTAGCGGCATAGAGGCGCAGTTCAGCGGCACACGCAGATTAAGCGGCCATATCGAAATGTTTATCGATACCAAAGAGACCGGTACAAACCGTGACAACGGTGACTCTACGTGCTGGCGTTTGGATCTTGACGGCAACGGTACGGCAAACGTAATCAAATTCAGCGGGGCACATGATATCCCCGGCTTGACGTGGAAGGTGCATTCCAATAACGAAGACGGCTACGAGGCTACTTTGTTGATTCCTTATACATCGCTTGGTATCGAGTATTATGAAGTCTTCGGCGTTATGTTTGGACAGTGGTCTACGACTGCCAACGATTGGGACGGTTGGGCATATCCCGGCGGCGAAGTTGTTGCCGAAAACCCGACGACTTGGGTGCGTATGGCAGCCGACAACACTCTGTACAAAGCAGAAAACAACAATTTGAGCGTAACGCTTTCGGGTAACGTAGGCGTGGCCGGCGCTTCGGTTACGGTGGGCAATACCACGGTAATGAGCGGTGTAGACGGCAGTTGGCAAATAACGTATTCGATAGCCGATACCACTGCACCTATCACTGTGACATACAGTTGTGTGGGGTATAAGACGGTAACGAGCACCATTGCGGCAAATACGTTCGGTATAAATACAAAGTGGCAAGAAGAAAAAACGCTTGAAGAACAAAGCGTGACGCTTTCGGGAAATGTAAGTAATCGTAACGGCGGTTCGGGCATAGAAAACGTGACGGTTACGGCAACCGTTACAAAGAGCGACGGCACCACGGAAGATCTTACGGCGCAAACCGGAACCGACGGCAATTATACGATATTGAACGTAACCACGTATGCCGACGTGACGCTCACGTTTGTGCTTGACGGGTACGAAACCGAAACGCTCACGATAACCGCTACGGAGTTTGCGGCGCTTACGGGTGATTCGCTGGTGAAAGATGCGCAGATGACTGCAACGGCGGATATCCCCGATATTACGCTTACAGGTACCGTTACTGATATAGACGGCAACGTGACCGATGCTACCGTTACGATAGTAAATGCAAAAGGCGAGTTTACTCTCACATCGGACGCAAGCGGTGCTTTTAGTCAAGCGATAAAAGGATATGCCACCACGGTAACCGTAAGCAAGGACGGCTATATTACCAAAGAGCTTACGTTGGGCTTAGACGAGTTGGCAACTGCCGGTGAGAAAGCTCTCGGCGATATATACTTGGCGCGGGACTACGCACAGCTCGGCAATGCGTTCGGCGCAAAGGACGAAAATTTTGCAAGCTTCGTGCCGTACGTAACGCGCGGCGAAAACGGCTTCGAATTTAAGTTTGCGGGTAGCCATGCGTTTGCGGGCAGAATCGAAATCTTCGTGGATACGGGAGCGAGCCGACACGGCAAAGACGATACCGATTATACGTTCTATCTGAACGCAGGCAAAACGATCTCGGCGGTGCGCGGCGCGAATACCAATATAGACACGACCGGATTGTCTATGAAAATCGAGGGAACAGAAAGCGCGCCGGTTGTATTCTTTACCTTACCGTATACGTTTATGGGCGTAAGTCGCACCGATATCGTGGGCGTAACGTTCGGACAAAACCGGGTGTCGCCGGAAGATTGGGACGGATGGAGCGGAAACGGCGAAATGAAAGGTGTGGACGGCTTGGCATTCGTAGATCCCGCTATCCCCAACGACTACGTGCGTATCGGTAAAAACAATGTGCCGTTTGAGAACAGTGTAAACTATCCCCAAGACGAGCTGGATTTACGTGATTATAAGATTCGGTTCGGTAACGGAATGGATAATTTCCATGCAAAAGTATCTCGCAACGATAGTGGTGTAACGTTCTCGTTTGTCACCGAAAGCGATTTCGCCACGAGCCATAATCCCGTTCAAAACGTTGCAAATTCCACCGAGCTTATATTGGTATATTTGGATATAGGCGAAGCAAAGGGCGGCTGGCAGAACGATTATATTCTTAAAATTGCAAGCGACGGCAACGTGTATTTGGCGACGGGTGCTTGGTGGACACCTTCGGATGTAAATAAGATAGGAACCGTAACTTTTAATAAGGCAAACGGTATAAATCAATTTACGTTTACGCTTGAGTATAGTTCGTTCGGTTGCAATAAAGACGCCGTATTCGGATTGACTATGGTCGAGGGATGGATATGGGGTCCCGATCAATCGGCGTTTGCCGACTCGTACGGCGGTTGCGTCATAACGCTGCCGGACGCATCGTATACGGTGGGTGACGCGGCAAACGAAGCTACGTTTATCCGTGTGAAAGCGGATGGAACGTTAGCCAAAGCCGATAGCAACGCCGCGGTTGCCTAACAATCAAGGAGGATGACTAAGATGAAGTTATTTCGTAAAATAGCGGTATGTGTTTTGGCGCTTAGTATGCTGTTTTCGATGGCTGCTTGCAACAAGAAGAAAAAGAGCGATCAACCGCCTCCCTTAGAGGTGACGGAAGACGATTATACGGGATATACCGATCCCAAAACGGTGTTTTCCACGTATGACAACAAAGCGTATAACGAATACCTTATGGGAGCAGACGTTACGATCGCCAATCAGTGGCGCGGCTACGGAATAGGCGACCCGTTCGTTATGCGGCACAACGGCATGTATTATCTGTATTGTTCCACACTCGATTCGGAAACCGGCGTGCGCGGTTACAAATCGGCAGACCTTATTACTTGGGCACCGATGACAGGTGAGGGATTAAAAGAAGGTTACGTGTCGGAGGACGACGTGACGGCTGCTGCGTATGCACCCGAAGTGTACTACTTTAACGGCAAGTTCCATATGTATACGTCGCATACCGGAGGTGAGTGCTTTATACTTACCGCCGACAAGCCCGAAGGTCCGTTTGAGAACAATGCACAGTCGCAAGTAAGACTGCAAATCGACGGGTCGGTTCTTATTGACGACGACGAGAAAATGTACTTTTCGTATGCGTCGAATAACGGTATTATAATGGCTCGTATGGATGATATGCTCCATATAAACACTTCTAAATTACCTACGCTACTTAATACAAGTATCGGTGGTTGGACGGAAGGTCCGTATATCTTAAAGCGCGACGGTATTTACTATCTTACGTATACCGGCAACCACGTGGCAAGTGACGGATACCGTATTGCGTATGCTACGGCAACAACGCTTGAAGGCGGGTATGATTATAACTTTACCCGTGCAATAAACAACCCGCTTGCTCTCAGTACCGAGAGCGCGTTAAAAGGTATAGGTCACTCGTCTACCGTGCTCGGCCCCGATATGGATTCTCACTACTTGGTGTATCATTATCTCAACTCTTCCGGAGGCCCCAACCGCAGCTTGGGTATCGACCGTCTTACCTTTAATGGTACCATGATGTCGGTAGGCACAACGCTCGAAGGGAGCGTAAAGCCCACGCCGCCCGCATTCTACGCAAACGGCACAGACGAAGATAAGTTTGACGAAAGCGGCGATTACCTTTTGAGTAAAGCGTCGGCAAATGCCAACTTTACGGCGGAGTTCAACATTACGGGCAACAACGCAAATACGTTTATATTCGGTTATACCGACGAAAATAACTATTGCGACGTGCAACTCGATCTTGCGGCAAAAACCGTAAAGCTTAATAAAACGGTGGCAGGTGTTGCGCAAGAGGTTGCATCGGGTACGTTAGTAAACAATTTTGCGGCAGACAAACTGCACACCGTTCGCGTGGCGGCACGTGACGGCAAGGTGGACGTTGTATTCGACAACATGACCAAAATCGATAACGCAGAACTTACGGTGCAATCGGGCAAAATCGGGTATAAGTCGATAGGCGACGCCACGGTTGGCTACACGGCATTCAGCCATGTGGCAATGGGTATGAGCGACGAGCGCGAAGCAAAACAAGCCACGGCGTTTGTGGGCGCGGATACGTATCTGAGAGAAAACACCTATAACGAGGCAACAAAGCTCGGCGAAAACAGCGGCGTAGAGGTGATAAAAAACGACCCTCCGTTCACGGGCGTAAAACAACTCACGTTGGGCGCGCAAGGCGACTATGTTTCCTATTTGGTCAAATTCCCTCGCAAAGCGCGCTACGGCTTGGAGATGGTGTATAACGTAGCGTACGGCGGTAAAAAAGTAAAAGTGCAAATCGGTAGCGGCGACGCCAAAGAATGTCAGCTTCCCGAACTTACTTCCACCGAAGATACTCCTTCGGCGGGTGAGTATGTGCGCACTTTAATAGGTACCTTCGATCGGGACGAGGGGTACGGCGTTGTAAAAATCGAAAGCGCGAGTGCCGATAAGCTTGGCATAGTGGCTTTGCGTTTTGTGGAGACAGCCGTTCTCAATCCCGAATATGAGCAAAGTTTGGCAAATTATGCCGATAAGGGTGCCGACTACAAAACGATTTGGAAGCTGAAAGACGGCGGTCACTACGCTAAGGCAGGTACGCGTCAGCTTGTGTATTTCGGCGATAGCACCATTACGGACTTTACGATGGAATTGGAAATGAAGTTAGAAGGCGCATCGGGTACGAGCACGGCGGGTATTGTATTCCGTGCGGGCAACTATGCGGCGTCTACGTTTGACAGTTATCGGAGCATTCAGGGCTACTACTTGTCGGTGAATAACAGTCTGCTTCGGTTGGAAAGATTGGACTTTGCCGACGGAAGCCAACCAGCTATTGTGGGGCAATCCAATCCGTTTACGCAAAGTGATACGTTCTACAAGCTGAAAATCGAAGCGCGCGGCAACAAATTCAAAGTGTGGGCAGACGGCAAACTTGTATTGGACGTTACCGATTCGTGGGCATTTACGAGCGGCAAGCTCGGATTGTACACAAACGGTGCGGCAGCTATCTTCCGTAATGTAAAAGTTACGGCGTAAACAAAAATCATGCGTTTTCGGAGAAGGATCATCCTTCTCTGAATACTGCTATTCGGGATTTGGTGTAAACATGAAAAAGCGAGGATTTGTCTCGATTTGTATGGGGCTTTTAATGTGTTTGGTCGGCTGTTCCAAGCAAGACTTTGTGCGCGGTAAAGAAATCGAATATAAGCCCGAAGAACCGAGTCGGTATAGCAATGCAATCGAAATCGACGGGCAGTGGGGCTCGTCTGTCAACACGGGCGAGAACGGTCAATACGGCATAGGCGATCCTTTTGTGATGCGTTACAACGGTAAATACTATATGTATCCTTCCACGTCCGACCCGTGCAACGGCATTAAAGTATTCGAATCGGACGACTTGGTGAACTGGACGTATAAAGGGTTTGCCGTGTCCGAAAGCGAGGCAACTTCGCACGGCGCGTATGCTCCCGAAGTCGTTTATTATAACGGCTGGTTTTATATGTGTCAATCGCGGGCAGGCGACGGACATTACATTTACCGTTCCCGCAGTCCCATAACGGGCTTTACGCTTTGCAGTAAGTCGGATTCGGGAGAAATCGGCGACCTGAATTACGGAAATTTGAAAATGGGGATCGACGGCGCGTTTCATGTTTCGGACGACGGTAAATTGTTTTTATTGCATACGTCTACGCCCGCAGGATTGAAGTATAACGAAATTACCGACGCAGAGGATATTCGCCCGTCCACGATCGGAGCTACGGGCGATTTGGAAAATGGCAATTTGCGCGGTTGGATAGAAGGCCCCGGGATTTTCCGCAGAGGCGAATACAGCTATCTGACGTATACGGGGAATCACGTGGGGTCCAAAGGGTATCGCGTGGCATATTCGTATACCAAAAATCATAACGATTTGCGCACGTTTACGCAACCCAAAGACAACGTTACGCTTATCGATACGCATGACAGCCATTACGGTTTGGGACACAGCAGTAACGTGATCGGGCCGGATCTGGATTCCGTGTATACGGCATATCACAACTTTGTGGGCAGAGGATCTGCGCGGCGGTATAACGTGGACAGATACTTGACAAGCGGCGGGTTGCTTACGGCAAACGGAGTTACGCACCGACCGGTTGCCGTGCCGTCTAAGCCGCAAGCAGAGGTGTACAGCGGTGAAGAACTGACAGCGCGCGACAATTGTTACGTATTGGGAGACACCGAAGACTATTTTACGGCGGAATATAACTTTACGCCGACGGCGGGGCAAAAGCTCTATTTCGGCAAAACGGGAAACGGCGGCTATTCGGTGCGTCTTACCGAGAACGGCATTGCACTGTATGACGAGGCGAAAGGAGAAACGCTATTTGAAAAGGCGGTGCAATATCCCAAGGATAGGTTGAACACCGTGCGTATCGAAAACGGCGACAGTGTGGGGTATGTATATCTCAACGGAATGCGGGTGATCGAATACAAAGCGACGGCGGCAAGCGGCGCTATGGGATATGCGCTCAATAGCGGCGTGGAGTATTCGGCTTTTACCAACGACGTGTTCGGCACTTCCGATTTTGAAGCGTTGAAAAATTTTCCTACAAAGTTTCCCGCTACTACGTACTTGAAGGGCGAAAACAGAGGATTTTCCATTGCCGCCGCCAAGCAACAAGCAGGCGGGGTGCGCGTGGGCGAAAAACAAAGTATCCGCAAAATAGAGAGTGAAGACGTTTATGCCGTGTGTTTGGGGAAAAACGATTGGGTCAAGTACGGCGTGGACGTTCCGCAAGACGACGTGTATTCGCTGGCGGCAAAAGTTAGCGCGACGAGCGGCGGAGCACAACTGAAAATAAATATCGGCGATGCGGTTTTACTGTGTACGATCCCCGATACAAAAACGGCGGATAGCGATACCGTAAAAGTTTCGCTCGGCAGAGTGGCGTTACAGCGTGGCGTACAAGCCATGCGGGTGGAAGTGCTTTCGGGTAAAGCCGAATTCGTATCGTTTGAAACGTATGAAAACGCAGGCGACAATGCCACGGTCGAGTTCTCCGATTTTACCCTTTTCGGTGACGTTGCGCAAGGGGAAACACTTGCGGTGAACGGAGGAGCGCCTTGCGGGGCCGCTTTGTGGGGAAATGCCGGCATAGCCGATTTCGAGGCGCAAATCAAGTTTACTTGTACGACGGATGTAAGCTCCGATTTGGGCATCATGATTCGTGCCGAGGATTATTCGTATCACGCATCGCAACCGAAACAATCGTGGCGCGGATACTATCTGAAAATCGGCGGTCAAATTCTATCGTTGATCCGCTATGACTACGGAGAGGAGTTGCTTGCCGCGCAAAGAATAGACGGTGGTTTATCGAGCGGCACGCACACGCTTACCGTTCGCGCACAAAGCAATCGTTTTGTGATCACGTTAGACGAGGGAACGCGTATCGAGGCATCGGACGATTGCGCGTTTATGAGCGGTCAAATCGGTGCATATGTAAATTCCGGTAAATTGGAAATCAAACAACTGACGTATAAATCTTTATAATGGCAGAGGTAAAGAAATATGAAACACACAAAATGTTATATTCCCGAGTATCCGCGTCCGCAACTTGTTCGCGCTGATTGGCAAAATCTGAACGGGCAATGGCAATTCGGGTTCGGAGAAGAAGTGAATTACGACGATGCGGTAAGCGGTAAATTACCGCGCACTATTTGCGTGCCGTTCAGCTACGAAACTGAGGTAAGCGGCATTGCAGACCAAACGTCGCACAGTACGGTTTGGTATTCGCGTGCCGTTACGGGCAAGAAAGGCAAACGCACTTTATTGCATTTCGAGGGCGCCGACTATCAAACGCAAGTTTATGTAAACGGTACGTTTATCGGGACGCATCGCGGGGCATATTCGCGTTTTTCGTTTGACATTACGCCCTATCTTACCAAAGAGAAAAATGTGCTTGCGGTTTGCTGTACGGACGACAATCACCCTGTGCAAGTGCGCGGAAAGCAGCGTTGGGAAGATAAAAATTTCGGTTGTTGGTATGTGCAGACAACGGGTATTTATAAAACGGTGTGGTTGGAATATACGGACGACGTATATTTAACGCATTGCAAGATTACGCCTTGCATAACCGATTATTCCGTGCAATTTGATTTCGGGGTATCGGCACCTTCGGATGACGTTGTGGTTACTTTTGCCATTTCCTTTGACGGGAAACCGATAAAAACCGTAGGTGTAAGCGCCGCCGATGCGGAAAACGGTGTAAGCGTACGGTTGGACAGTGCGCATCTTACGTATCAAGCGGAACTTTGGAGCGTGTGCAACCCCGCGCTTTACGACGTGGAAATCACCGTAGCCAAAGCAGATAAAGTTTGCGACAAAGTGGGCAGTTATTTCGGTTTGCGCGAATTTAAGGCGCAAGACGGAAAACTGCTACTCAACAATATTCCGTTCTATACGAAATTGCTCTTAGACCAAGGGTATTGGAAAGAGAGCGGACTTACGGCGCCGAGCGAAGCCGCGCTGGTACGCGATATAGAGTTAAGCAAGCAAATGGGCTTTAACGGCGTGCGCAAGCATCAAAAGGTGGAAGACGAACGGTTTTTGTATTATGCGGATATTTTGGGGTTTGTCGTTTGGTGCGAACTGCCGTCCAACCACTTTGCATGCGACGATGCATCATGCGTTATTACCGAGGAGTGGCTGCGTATCGTTCGTCAAAACTACAATCATCCGTCGGTAGTCACGTGGGTGCTTTTCAACGAAAGCTGGGGTGTGCGCAATATTGCCACGAATTCGGCACAGCAAAATTTGGCAACGGGACTGTACTATCTTACAAAAAGTATAGATCCTATGCGACCCGTTATATCCAATGACGGGTGGGTACACACCAAGAGTGACATTCTTACTTTGCATCATTATGAGCAAGACGGCGAAAAGCTGTATGCCATGTATGATTCTCTCGATAAGATCACCAAGGGAAATGCAGGTAATGCGCAGTTCTCTCCGTTTGCGGACGGATTTGTTTACGAGGGACAGCCGATCGTATTCAGCGAATTCGGCGGGACGGCTTATGTGCGTGATGAAGCGGACGGTTGGGGATACGGTTGCGGTGTAAGGTCCGACGATGAGTTTTTAGAACGATTCGGCGGCTTGATAGATGCGATACGCCGTATGAATATAAGCGGATATTGCTATACGCAGATAACCGACGTAGAACAAGAAGTAAACGGACTTTTGAAAGCCGACAGAACGCCCAAAGTGCCGCTGGAAAAAATCGCCGAAATCGTGGGAAAATAGTTTTATAGGAAAGTGACTATGAAATTTCACAATCCTTATATGGAAGGCGCCGATCCGTTTTTATTGTTGCATGACGATACGTATTATCTGTATGCAACGAACGCGCAAGACGGTTTTCGCGTGTTTGTTTCTCGCAATTTGAACGATTGGGAGGATTGCGGCTACTGTCTGCGAAAAGATGACGTGATAGGCAATAGCGGTTTTTGGGCGCCCGAAGTTACGGTGCGAAACGGAAAGTTTTACATGGTGTATGTTGCCGAAGAACATCTTGCCGTTGCTGTGTCGGAGAGTCCGCTCGGCCCGTTTGTGCAACAAGAAAAAAGATGGCTCAGTGAAGAAAAAGCAATTGACGGGCATTTTTTTACCGATGATGACGGCACGGTTTGGTTGTATTATGTACGACTAAGAAATGGCAACGAGATATATGTAACGAAAATGAATGATGCGCTTTCGGCAATGGACGAGGCAAACGAAACATTTTTGCTTCGAGCGGAAGAAGAATGGGAATGCAAGGATTGCCGTGTTGCGGAAGGTCCGTTCGTATTAAAGCATAAAGGAAAATACTATTTGAGTTATTCGGCAAATCATACGCGTAGCCCGCATTATGCCGTGGGGTATGCCGTTGCCGATTCTCCGTGCGGTCCGTTTGAGAAATGTAAGAGAAATCCTATTTTATGCATGAGCGAGAGAGTAAACGGGGTGGGACATCACAGTTTTGCACCATCGCTTGACGGCAAAAGCCTGATTTGTGCATATCATTGTCATTATTCCAAAACGAAGTTTCGTCCGCGTCTTGTGTGTTTTGATGAGGCTCGATTTGCGAAGAATCCCGACGGCGGTGTGGATTTATTGGTGATAGACGGTCCAACCGCGGAAGCGTAACAAAAAACAGCGTATATAAAAATAATTCATATTAGTAGAATAGATGGGCGGAAATAGCGGTTCATCTATTTTATAAAGGGAGATGTTTATGGAAGAGATCGTTTTTGAAAATATCCGCGTACAACTGCTGTGCGACGAAATCGTACGCATAGAGTACGCCGCGCAGGGCAAGTTCTGCGATGAAAACACGCTCTTTGTTCCCGACAGATCGCACTTTTTTAGTGCGCAGGTCGCGTATACGCAGAAAGGACATGCGATTTGTTGGGGCGCATACGAATTGTCTGTTCCGCAAAACACAAGCTCGCTTTCGGGCGTAACGCTGAAAAAGAACGGAAAGCGGGTGTATACATACAAACCGCTTGCCAACAGCGGGGAACTGCCCGCACTCGACAAAACGCCCGAGGTGTTCGCGCTTTCGGATACGCCGCGTTTGCTTCTTCCCGAAGGCGGCTATTGCGCGGATCGCAAAGGCGAATACAAAGCAGAAGAAAACATGCAGGATATCTACCTTTTGCTTTGCGGCAAGAGTGCGAAAAAACTCCGTAAATTGTATGTTGAGCTTACGGGCAAATGCGAAATGGTGCGCTTATCTACGCTCGGCGGTTGGAACAGCAAATACTATGCCTACACGGAAGAAACGGCAAAACAGCTCATATTAGATTATGAGAAACATGACATCCCGCTCGACGTAATGGTCATCGATACGGATTGGCGATCGTGCGAAGACGGTTGGGGGTACGACGTAAACGAAAAGCTCTTTCCCGACATGGAGGGCTTTTTGGCGTTTGCGCACGCGCACGGTTTGGAGATCATGTTCAACGATCATCCCGAACCCGTGAACGGCGCGCAGGTGTTCGCTCCCGAGGAGATCGCTTACCGCGAACGCAGTTTGCAGTCGCTGATGGAAAAAGGAGTGGACATTTGGTGGTACGACCGCAACTGGCATACCCGACTGATCAGTCCCACGAGCGGCATACCGTCCGAAACGCTCGGACTGTATCTGTTTACCGATATAACGGCGAGCTTTTACAAAAAGCAAGCGAAAGACGCGAAGATATTCCGCCGTCCCGTCGTTATGGGGAACGTAGTGAACGTGGTAAACGGAGAGTATAGGGGCATCACGGATAGCGCAAGCCACCGCTATTCCATTCAATGGACGGGAGATACGGAAAGCGACTTTGCCGCGCTCAAACAGGAAATACAAACGCTCATCCGTTGCGGTGCCAATGCGATCCCGTACGTGAACGCCGATTGCGGCGGGCATATGGGAGATCCCGACAAGGAACAGTTTATCCGTTGGATGCAGTTCGGCACGCTGTCGCCCGTGTTCCGTCCGCATTGTACAAATTCCGTAAAACGCACGCGCGAGCCGTGGTTGTACGACGAGGAGACGGTGGACATCGTAAGGGAGTATACCAACTTACGCTACCGTTTGCTGCCTATAATTTATAAAAACGCGTATGTGGCGTACGAAACAGGCGAGCCGATCTTCAAGTCGCTTGCCTACGAATACCCCCACGACAAAAAGGCCGTGCAATGCACGGACGAGTATATGCTCGGCAACGATATTCTGATCGCGCCCATTGTTAGCTCGGATTCGCATAACGGTGCGAGCAGGAGCGTGTATCTTCCCGCAGGCAAGTGGATAGACGTATTTGACGGCAAAGTGTATACGGGCGGCAAAACGATCGGTAAAACGTGCAGTTTAAGAGAAATGCCGTTATTTGTCCGTGCGGGCGCGCTGCTGCCGCTTGCCTATGCGGCAAAAAACACCAAGGCGCAGAAGTGGGATAATCTTGTGTATGACTTTTACCCTTGCAAGCAAGCTCAAGACAGCGGGTACTTGTATGAGGACGATACCCAAACGTCGACATACAAACACGGGCAATTCCGCAAAAGCGCATACGAGGCGAAATACTGCCGAGATCGCAATGCGTATGTAGTAAATTTGCACGCTGCGCAAGGGTCTTTTGCGGGCGAAAGAGCTTTCACTAAGCGCAATATTATGATTAAGTATCATCTTTCGGAAGGCGCGGAACCCGTAAAAAAGATCACGGTGAACGGCGAAGAAATCGCATTGACAGTCACGAAAAATAATAGTAAAATATTCCCGTTGCATACGGATAAAGCTTCTGCGTGTAGTGACGTCATCTGCGTATCGGCGGAAACGGACGTCACGAAAGAATACGAGATCCGATTTTATTTATGAAAACCGCAAATCGAAAAAAATTCATCGGCGTGCAAGAGCGGCAAACACGTTTGTGCTTGAAAAAAAGTTCGTCGTAGAGAAAGCTACGGACGCCTCGTTGAAAATAACGGCACTCGGACTGTATTATGCCGAACTCAACGGCCATAGGGTTGGCGACGCTTTTTTGACGCCCGGATTCACTTCCTACCGCAAAATGTTGCAAGTACAGGAATATGAGGTAAAACTCAAAGCAGGAGAGAATGTGATTGCCGTTAGCGTAAACGATGGTTGGTATTGTGGTCGTTTCCCCTTTGAATGGGGTAACCGTTCTTACGGAGACCGATGCGCCGTTTATGCAGAACTTAATTATGAAGACAAAAAAATCGTAACGGATGAGAATTGGATCGCACGGGAAAGTTTTATCCGCAAGAGCGGAATTTACGATGGGGAAACACAGGATTTCACGGCAGAATGTAAAACGCTGACCCCTTGTGAGGTGTCGTTTGACGCATCTGTGCTTGTGCCGCAAATATGTGAGCCGGTGCGCAATATCGAGCGAGTTTCGGTAAAAGAAATAATCAGAACGCCCCAAGGCGAACTTGTATACGACTTCGGGCAGAATCTGACAGGCGTTGTAGAGATCAAGACGCCCGAAGATTTCAGGGGCACACTTACCATACAATTTGCCGAAATTCTTGTGCATGGAAATTTTTATACGGCAAATCTGCGTTCGGCAAAAGCAACGGATTCGTTTACCGTAAATGGTGCAAGAACGCTTTGCCCCGAATTTACTTTTCACGGTTTTCGCTATATGAAACTCGAAGGCGTGGAATTGCCAAAAGAGAACGTAACGGCAATCGTGCGCCATACCGATATGAAACATACGGGGCGCATATATACTTCCGATACCCGTTTCAATCGCTTGCTTGAAAATGTTGTGTGGGGGCAGAGGGGAAATTTCGTCGATATTCCTTCCGATTGTCCGCAACGTGACGAGCGCCTCGGTTGGACGGGAGATATCAATGTTTTTTGCCGCACGGCAGCGTTTAACTACGATATCCGTGCTATTATGAATAAATGGCTTGCGGACGCACGGAGCGATCAGAGTGAAACGGGAGAAATGCCCTTTGTAGTGCCGAACGTGCTTAGCGACTTCGGAACGGAGGCAATTTGGGCGGACAGTATCGCCATGGTGCCGTGGACGCTCTACGAAATGTATGGCGATGTACGGTATTTGACGGACAACTTTTTTGCCATAAAGAAGTTTATTGCGGCGCGGGAAAAGCATATGGTAAACGGTTTGATCGCCAAAGGACATGAATTCGGCGATTGGCTTGCACTCGATAAAGAGATGTTCACAGAAGAAAACCCCGTCGGTAGAACAGACGTATATTTTATTGCAAATGTATTGCATACGAATGTGTTGCGCATTGCAATGCAAATTGCAAAACTTGTTGGCGACGAGCCGTCGGAAAAGGAGTTTCGGATAAAGCAAACACAGCTCATAAAAAAGATACAACAGGCATATTTCACGGCAAGCGGGCGGCTCGCGCTCGATACGGTTACGGCGCAAGTACTCGCCCTTTACTTCCGGATAGTACCTGCGGCGCACCGCGAACAGCTTGCAAAGACACTGAACGAGAACGTAGTGCGTCACGGCTATCGCGTCGTCACGGGCTTTATAGGAACACCGTATTTACTGTTTGCGCTTTCGGACAACGGCTATCACGATACGGCTTGCCGCGTATTGTCAAACCGCGAATTCCCCGGTTGGCTTTACGAGGTGGATATGGGGGCAACTACGGTTTGGGAACGGTGGAACAGTCTATTGCCGGACGGCACCCCAAATCCCGACGGAATGAACAGTTATAATCATTACGCTTACGGCTCTGTCATGGAATTTGTCTATCGGCGCATTGCGGGCATTGAGGCAAGGGAAGCGGGATTCCGGAAAGTAAGAATTGAGCCCAAGCCGTGTGCGGGATTGGATATGGTAAAGGCGGAGTACGAAAGCGTGTACGGAAAAATTGCTGCGGGATATGAACGACAAGGAGAAAAGGTTATATTTTGGACGGAGATACCAAAGGAAGTAGAGTCGGAAATTGTTCTTCCGAATGGAAAGATTAAATCCTTGCAGGGTGGAGAATACTCGTTTGTGTTTAAGGATGTCAAATCAAGATGAGTAAAGTGGTTCCTGTGTTTTGCTTTCTCGGCTCATCCGTGACTTTCGGCTCGGCAACGGACGGCGTTTCCTTCGTGGAAGAAATTGCACGTAGCTTAGAGGCGCGTTGCGTGAAAAATGCCGTCAGCGGCACAACGCTTGCTAAGGTTACGGACGGCACGCAGTCGTATGTTGAGCGGCTTGCGGATTTCGATACAAAAGCCGAAGTCAACACATTCATCGTGCAGTTATCCACCAACGATGCAACGCAAAATTTGCCATTGGGTGAACTATCGGAAATACCCGACACGTTCACCGTGGTAGGTGCCATCGAATATATTATCGATTATATACAAAAGCATTGGAAATGCGAAATTGTGTTTTATACCAACCCCTGCTTCCATAACGCCCAATACGAGAAAATGATCGCGGTGTTGTATCGCATACAACAAAAACGGCATATCGGTATTGTGGATTTTTATAACTACCGCGATATGCCACCGATTCCGAGCGATGTATTATCCACTTATATGACGGACGATATTCATCCGAATGCTTTGGGGTATAAATGGATGGCAGATATTTTAATAAATTATCTTGTGAGAAAAACGGGGATAAAACAATGAGCGACTACAAGTATAAAGTCAGTGCGGCAGGCAGAGTAAATATTATCGGCGAGCATATCGACTATTGCGGAGGCAAAGTATTTCCCGCTGCGTTGTCGCTTTGCAATACGGTGTATATTCGCCCCAACGGAACAAACCAAATCCATTTGCGTTGGACGACGTTGCCCGACGCGGTGACGCTCGATATAAATAAACTGGGCGATTATAAGTCTTTGAAGTACGGCAACTACCAAGCAGGTGCGGCGTATGTTTGGCAAAGCGCAGGACATGAAATTGTCGGTTGCGATATGCTGCACGATTGCACCGTGCCGTTCGGAAGCGGACTGTCGAGTTCGGCGGCAATAGAGGTAAGTACCATAGCCGCTCTTGCTATGCTTGCGGGCGAGCCGCTCGATAAAAAGGCAATGGCTCTTGCTGCGCAGAAAGCCGAACTGGAATATGTGGGAGTGAATTGCGGTATTATGGATCAATACACAGCGGCTTTCGGTAAGAAAGATAATGCCATGCTTTTGGATTGCAAAGCTGTGTCCCATGAGTACGTTCCGTTTACATTGGGAGAATATGCGCTTGTCATTGTAAACTGCAACAAGCCGCACAATCTTGTGAAAAGTAAATACAACGAACGGCGCAGAGAAACCGAAGAGGCTTTTCGTATGATGAAATCCATATGGAATATCGCCTGTCTGGCAAACTTATCCGAAGACGAATTTTCGACCACCGAATATTTACTCACGGGGAAAACACGCAATAGATGTGACAGAGTGCGCACGTGTAGAGAAAGCGGCAGGCGCTATGAGAAGCGGAGATATACCTGCGCTCGGCAAATTGCTGAACGAATCGCATCAATCACTGAAAGAATTGTATGAAGTAACGGGTAACGAGCTTGATGCATTAGCCGAGGCCGCGCAAGCACATCCTGCGTGCGTCGGCTCGCGTATGACGGGCGGCGGATTCGGCGGTTGCACCATATCCCTTGTGCATAAAAGCGGCATTGACGATTTCAAGAAATTCGTTGCGCAAAAATACAGGCAAGCCGTGGGATACGACTGCTCATTTTATGATGCCGATATAGCCGACGGCAATGTTGAACTCTCGGCTTTAACTTTGTATTTCAATTAAGCTATTTGTGATCTATCCGGCACGTAGACTTTATCCGCAACCTTCACCGCTGTATAAGTAACCCCGTCTACTGTCTGTGTCACGTATTCGGGCTTTCCTTTGGCGTTGGCGCGTAAAACTATTTTCTCGGTATTTTCTACTATGCGCGAAAGATTCCCGTCTGCAAACTTGCTTTCAGCGCCTACTTCCAAAACTTTTAAGCCCTTCTGTATCAGAAACGAGCTGAACTGCCATAGCTTTTCAAAAGCGCCGTAGCAGTCGAGAATAAAGCAAAAATCCTCTTGTTCGCAGTACCCTGTAATTCTGTAATAATTGTTCATAGTGTTTTTTCCTTTGCGGTCATGCCGCTATCTGTTTAAGTTTTCTGTTGGCGTAAGGTAGCCACTTCTTGTTTACGAATTCCAATACACGTTCGTCCGGCCTGTGATCATGCTCGCCGTAGCACTGCAATATCTTTTTGTTTTTAAGTGAGTATTCCAGCGTTACGAACGGCGTATCGGGTTGGCTTGCGTTCCGCACAAAGAAGATAAGACTTTCTTCTCGCACGAATTTTTGGTCGTAGTTCATGCGTCCTACACAGTGGTGGAGTGTGTTGCCCTCATGCATTAAATCGCTCGGACTTTGTGCTATGATGACGACGAACGTGTCTTTGCCGCTCTTTTGTAACGGCAGGTACTTTTCGGCAACGCTTGCAAACTGCGCATAAAACTCTTTGCGATCCTCGGCGTCTTTCATGGCTTTTGCCGTGTGGTATTCGTCTATGCGTATGTCATGCCAGCGTTGAAAGTCGTGAGGGAATACGTTTTTGTCTTCGGCCATATCTAAGCCGAGGTAAGTGCATGCTTGGTAGTAGTCGTGGTAGGTGGCTATGCTTGTATCTTGCTTGTTTATGTATTCCAAGAACTTATCTATCTTACCCTTAAAGAACCGCCGTAACGCAGGATAGCTTCCGTTCCTGTTGCAAAAGCTTTTCTTCTGTCGTTCGAATATTTGCGCATCGTTCAGAGATTTGCCCGACTTGTATGAGAGCAGTATCGTGCTCACATAGTAACATCCTGTAGACAGTTCGTTGCGGTGCTGTATGAGCCACGTTCTGAACTTCTTGTCTTTTGCCGACTTTTCCAGTAGTTGCTTGCTTAACGCGTAGGCCGACAATCCGAACTTAACGAACATCTCCGCTTGCGGATATTTCTCGTAAGCCCGTAAGTATTTGAATAAGTTTACATAGCCGTATTGCTTGTATGCACTGTACTTATATTCGGGGAGCTTGTCCACAACTTCGTAATTTACGATAGGGGCGTAAGGATCGTAGTATCTGTCATCCGCCCAACCCCAGCCGCGCTCGTACCATTTTTGGTAACTCTGTATGCCTTCGGCGTACCAGCCCACGCGAAAACCCATAGACGAAAAGTAATTGTACTCTATATCTTTTACGTAGCAGTTCTCTGCATGAACGCCGTGGACTGCTACTATTTTCATATACAGCTTTTTGCGGTAATGCTTTACGGCAACGGTGATCTTTATGAGTTCTTTGCGTTTCCACAATTTAAGGAATGCATAAAACCGAACGTACGTATTGGATTTGGGATATACCTTAAAGTCTTGCTTGCGTATACGCTCGGCTATGTATTTCGGTATTGACTGTTTTTCTGCATCTTCTATCGTCATAGTGTTCACCTCACGCAATGTCCATTTTGCCGTCGAGCAGTTTGAAAAGATAGACAGCCGTATCTTCGTCGAATGAGGAAGGGGACACGGTAGGTGTAACGTCTTCCGTTGGCTTGTCCATCACTTCGCCGGTTACGGTGTCTATTGTTTTGCCGTCCGTCTGTATAAACTTGTTCCGTTCTTCGCCATTGTCCTTGCTGTCTGTATTGTCTACGAGTTCGTGGTCGTCGGTTTGTTCGGCTACTGTTTTCTTTTCTTCGGTTGCGATCATATCCCACAAAGACGTTTGCTGTTGTTTCGGCTTGGGCGGCTCTACTTTTACGAGCTTGCTTTCGACCTTCCGGCACTTGGCAGGCGGTGCGTATTCCGTGCCGTCCTCGTTGAAAAGTTTGCCTTCGATAGAATCTTCTTCAAAGTAGTGGATAGCCCAGCCGTACACGACGGAATCTTCCACGCACGCCGATCTTGCGTTTTTCTCGGCAAGTTTCTTGGCTTCGTCGCTCGCAAAGTTCATAAACCCGTCAAGCGTCTTTTTGTTGGTGAGTTGTTTGCCGTTTTTTGTAAACGGCGTTCCGTTGTTTATCTTCTCGGCAAGAACGTTGCTTACATTCTCTTGCAAGTAGGCAAGTATTAGTTCTTGCGGTTTGCCGTTGGCGGTAAGATTGAGAGTAGTCATTGTAAATCTGCCTCCTGTTTTAAGATTTCGAGAATGTCTTGCTCGTTCCAATCGTTCGAGCAAATCCAAATAATAGTTGCCAATTTTTTAAGACTTGCACCTTGTTTGTTGCTGTCAAAGAGCATATCGTATTGTTTGCAGTCACCGTTCGTGAACCATTGATATTTGTTGCAAAGATAGTAAAGTTTTTCTTTGGATATTTTCATTGTGTAAACTCCTTATTTGAAATTTGTTTTGTGGATAAAAGAAAAGACGCGACTATCCGTAGCTAGAACGGACAGCCGCGCCATAAACGCTTGTATTCGGTATTGGTCTTAATAGGGATAACCAGCCATTCAACGTTGTTTAGCGGCTGTTGTGTCTTTCTGTTTGGAGGCGAATGATTTTCATACCAACGAATATGCCACTGTGCCAGATCGTAGGTGTTGACTATAACATAGAGCTTATATTTGTTTTTGCCTTGTTGCTTGTAGCAAACTTTGTAACCGTAATTTTTCATATGCCGTAGACCTTTTGAGCAAACTTAGGCAAAGCAGAGTAGAAATTGTAACGCATAATGGTAGTATGTAAATGCCTATCGAGTGCGAAGTGATTGCTGGCCGCAAGTTCGTAACCTTTATGTGTTAGGCGTTTGAGTTCGTAATCGTCGCTTCCGTCATGATGGCTACCGTGTATGTATAAATGCCCGTTTTTATCGAAAATGCGTACACTGTCTAAGTGTTCTATACAGTCCGTAAAATCGTTTAGCGAACGGATAAACTTTCCGCCTTGCGACGGGCCGTTCCAACGCCCGCACGTTCCTGTAAGTAAGTACACGTTCTTACCAAATAGTGCTTCCAAATCGTCGGCAAGGTATTCCCACAGTTCGCAGTCTTGATAATATATTTCATCTTTCACACGCTCATTGGGTATATCTTCCGGTGAGTTCCAACCGTTCTCATAGGCGCATTCCTCGAATAAATATTCTCGAGTGGTTTTCTCTCTATCCAAGCTGTAATAGTTGTCGTAAATGGTTATTTCTCGTTCTTTCATTAGTTAATCCTCCCATAAATATCATCGGCGAAGTAGGCGCACACATACCAATTAAAAAGAGCGTGACATTTCACGCCCTTGTAATCTACTATGTAGTCATTATCTCCGATCTTTTCAAGTACCGTTATTTCGTCTTTTATTTCGGGCTGTGTCTTTTCAATGTTCAGTGAGTTAATATACGCCAGTGTCTTAAATCTGTTCATTGTTACATAACCTCCATCACGCGTAAGTCTATAAACGAGTGCGTATACCAGTCGTTCTTGTCCGTAATGTGCCACCATACCTCGGATTCGCAAGAATTGTTATCCTCGAAATCGAATTCGTAGTGATCGTCGATAGGGTAACCGTCGTCGTCAAACTCAATGTCGCCGACCCACGAATTTTCGGGATTGCGCTCGGCACAGATAAGTTCTTTGAATTTGTCGTATGCCTTGTCGTATGTGCCGTAAACATAAAGGTCTATGCCACTTGCATCGGGCGTAGACCAATCGAATTGCACTATGTAAACTTTTTTCATTATCCAACCCTCCGTATTCCGCCGACAGCAGATTGTATGCTAATGCTGCCGAACTCGCTGCACCAATCGTCCGACTTGTTCCATACGTAAGCGTAAGTAATATATTCGTTGCCGTTTTGCGCATATATAAGCTCGTCCCATTCTTCGGGATAGTTGGGAACGATAAGAAAATTGTATAACTCGCCTATATTGGTGAACTCGTGCGTGATGGCATAAACCATGCAGTTATACTCGTTCTCTATTTCGCGCATTTTTGCCTCGATTTCGGGTTCTTGGTAAACCCAAAAGCCGATGCAGTTCTCGAAGAAACATACAAGATTCTTGTCTTTGAAATCGTCGATGAACGGCTTGTAGATATTGAGCTGTTTCATCAGCTCGATTGCTTTTTCCTTTTTCTGTTCCGTTGTAGGTTGGTTGTTGTTTTTCATAATAAAAATTCTCCTTTTAGTTTATTTATCTTATTTCAATTACACCGTGTTCCGTTTCGGTGTATCCGTCGTAGCTGAGATCCCGCGCAAATGCGTCATAGTCGAAATAGCAGGAGAGATGTCCGAGTATCTTCTCCAAGTCGTAGCACTCGTCTATGAGTTCGTAAGCAACATCAAGCATTGTCATGTTTCTGTAAAAGACGATATCTCTGTCCCAATCGTCCTCATATTGTTCAACGAGGTTAGACCATTCATTGAACGATCTAACCTCGCAAAAAGCTTGCATAAGCTCGTATTTGTATTCACTGTCTAACACGCCGGATTTCTTTATGAGTTCGAATATCTCTTTGGGGTGCGTGTTGTCCCAATCGGCGCTGAAATGGGGGATACCTTCGATGTCTTGCACAAACAGTTCTTCGTCGATACCGTCCAACTCAAAGCCTTCGTGTGTGAGTTCTTCCACGATTTCGTCCCAATCGTCGTAGTCGTCGAAGTCCAGCCATTTGCTGCCTAACGCTCGCTCGTTACATTCGTTGTACGAACCCCACGAGCCTATTACCATTGAAATGTTGCTCATAAGTCCTCCAATAAGTATTTATAATCGTTGTAACAGTTTATAGATTTCATCTGACGCCGATAGGGAAGATACACGTTCACGCCTTTGTTTATAAGGACGAAACGCAATATGTTCTCTTGCGTGCCTTTGCTCTCCTCGTTCCATATCATAAAACCGAAATCACAGTCGGCAGTCATAGCCATATCTTTTTGTGTATAGAACTCTCTGCCGTGTACATAGCTCGGAACGTCGATAGCTTGTACTTTCCAACCGCCTATATTATTTCTTGCGCGTCCGTTGCTTGCATAGACCGTTACGTTTTCGTAGCTGTTTTCCGTCAAATACTTTTGTACCAAGCTGTCAATCCCGTAAGCGTCACCGATAAGAATTTCCAACTCACCTTGCATATACTTGTCTAACTCGTCTTGCACGTTATAGTCAAGATAGTCAATGGCGATAGAGCCGCCTATAAATACTTTCATTATTTGTCCTCCTTGTTTTCGCACCAATCTAACAATGCCGATATAAATTCGTCATCATCGGTAAAATCTTTCGGAAAGTCTTGTTGCATGATTTGTAAATACGTTTCGTTCATAACTTATTTCTCCTCAATGTGTTTGAAATCTTCGAGTTGGATCTTGTTTTCATAGAACAGCCCATACTCGAAATACAGCTTACTGTCTTTATCTCGGAGCAGGGGAAACGTATCTTGTTTAATCTGCCCGCACCTCGATATAGCCACGGTAACGGTCTGACGGAAAAAGTCTACATCCACGATATTGAATGTGACGTCGTACTCACCGTCATGGTACGAGAACTCGGAAAGATAGTACATTCTTTCGTTCTCTCTTGTCTTGTTTTCTTCTTTCATTTGGATTTACCTCCAAGATTTTATTTCTGCCTTTCGGCAGGGGCACGGTAGCACTGTTCGGTAAGAGGCAAACTCATTTTGTAATCATTATGTAAATGTAAACGACGAGCTTTTATTTACTGATAATTACCAAAAAATCATTGCATTTAGTGCATAAGAAAAAAGCCAAACATTTCTGTTTGACTTTTAACCTTATAATTTTCAGCGATGATTTTTTGCCGTTTACATTTACGAGAACCCGTGCTACAACTGCCACCACGAAAGGCTAAATCTTGGAGAACCCTAACCACAAAAAAATAGGCGCACCGAAATTTCTTTCGATATGCCTATAACTTTATTTGTATTCAAAAGTTTTTTTGAATACCGCGCCTGCGACACCGTTTACAAATATATATTGTATATCGGTGTTCAAACGCAAACGAATGTGGTGGAGATAAGGGGAGTCGAACCCCTGACCTCTTGAATGCCATTCAAGCGCTCTACCAACTGAGCTATATCCCCTTGCGGTACGTATAGTATTGTAGCATGAAGAAAAAGGAAAGTCAAACGATTTTGCCCGAAAAACAGCGAAAACAAACCGAAAAATTTATGCGTAGGCGAGCGGGCGAGGACATGCCTTTTGCTTGTATGGTTTAGGCGAGCGTCAACAGAGAACGCAATGCGTTTTGCCATGCCGATACGTTTAAACGTGCATTGGCGGGAGAGGTGGAGGGCAACGGCAAGCAGTTGTCTTGCAAGGCGGGGTGATAGCGCAGCAGTAATTTTTGCGCCGTGCCGCCGTTGGTAACGATGTGCCGAATGGGGTAGCGGGCGAGCAAGGCGGGAATATCGGCGATCACGGGATTTTTGATGTCTTTGTCCATAGAGCCTTTTATTTCGCAAGCGATCACCACGTCCCACAGCGCGATCTTGTGCGCGCGCAACAGCGCTTTCTTTTGTTCGACGGTTTGCGGCACGGGCTCATCCGTTGCCGCGGCCACAAGTTTCCAAAAACGGTTTTGACGGTTGCCGTAATAAAAGCCTTCTTCGCGCGATTTCACGCTGGGAAAACTGCCCAATATCAACAAGACGCTGTCGTCTTGCACAAACGGCTCGAATCCTTCGTATACCATATCGAAAGTATACCGTAATTCATTTGGATTGTCAACGGGGCAAGGCGTTTGAATTTGCGAAAATGTTTTGCAAAAATCGCCGTAAAATATTTGACTTTCCGTGCAACATGGTATATACTTTATTAGCATTCATGCGGAAGTGGCTCAGTGGTAGAGCGTTGCCTTGCCAAGGCAAATGTCGCGAGTTCGAATCTCGTCTTCCGCTCCAATTTTTGTGCCATTAGCTCAGTTGGTAGAGCACCTGACTCTTAATCAGGGTGTCCAGAGTTCGAGCCTCTGATGGCGCACCAAAAGAGTATAATCCGAATTGTTTGCTTGTTACAAGTGAGTGGTTCGGATTTGCTTTTTCCGTATATTTTAGGCAATAGACAAGTCCAAGCATTACCGCTTGGACTTATTTGTTAAAATACTATTTTTTCGTTGTCGCTGAAAGTGTATTCATACTGTTTATCGCCGTTTGCGTCGGTAATTTCGCGAATACGGAATTCGCCCGATTTACCGTCGATGGCATACTTAACCTTGATTTCGGCTTTGTTTTCTACAACTTCGCGCTTTACGATATATTTGCCTTTTGATGCGCCTTTTCTGAATTCAAGCTCGTATTCGGTTTCGACTTTACCGTCTTTGTTTTCCGTTTCAAATTCGACGGCGGTCTGTTCCAACAGTTCGCCGCCCGCATAAATGGAATAAACGTATTCCGTTTCGGTTTCGCCGTTTTCAATCGAATATTCTTGTTCCATTTGAATATAGGAAGTTTTATCTTCTTTGTCTGCGTAGGCGCGGATTTTCAATTCGGTTTCCGATTCGTCTTTTTCGCTTTCTTCCGATCGTTCGCCTTCGAGATAATAGTTCGCGCCGTCGATTGTCATTATGCCGACAAGCCGATATTCGCTTTCCGTTTCTTCGTTTTCGTCGGTAGAATTTGTTTCTACAAGCGTTTCGGTATAATACATTGTGTACGTTACCGTTTCGCCGTTAAAGTCTTTTCCCGTTATCGTCATTTTCGTTTCGTAGTCGTAGTTGCTGTCCGTATTTGCTATGGTAGAAGTGGATACGACGTCATCGCCGAAAAAACTGTCGAGCGCGGTAAAATATTCGTTGAACTTTTCCGCTTGCCGCTTGGCTTCGTCTGCTGATTTTTCGGTTGTTGTATAAGCGATAGCATTAACCGCCGAGAAAGATTTGACCGCACTTGCGGGCATATTGTTTTTTAACAATTTTACGCCGGATACCGCGCCTATTCCGTAAACGTCTTCTGCCGAAAAATGCAAGCGTGTGGGAGTAAACGGTTTGTTTCTTTCGGAAGGTAACGTTAACGACAATATTAAAATCAAACAACCTATAACCGACGCAAAGACAGTAAACAACCAAATCGTTTTGCGCTTGTTTTTTGCAATTACAGCTGAGTTGCCTTGTGTATATACTTCCGAATTTTGTTGGGCATCATAAGGCAACAAGTTTTCTGCCCGTGCCGCCGTTTTGATTTTAACAATCGGATCGGGCGCAAAGCGGTCGGATTCCTTTTTAAGTTCTCTTTTTATGTCTATTTGTTTCATTTTAACAGCCTTCTTTTTCCAAAGCTTGACGCATTTTAGAAAGTGCATTCCGGTATTTCCAAGTAACGGTAGGTATAGGCATATCGAGTATTTTAGCTATTTCTTTTCGTTTATAGCCGCAAGCGGTTACAAGCATTAAAATCGAAAATTCATCGTCGGATAACAGCCGTTTTGCCAAGTCGGTCAACTCGCCGTATGTATCCGGTTCGCTTACCCCGAAAAGGGAAGCGTTTTCGTATTGGTCAACCGATTGTTCCCGCATACGGACTTTTTGAGTGTTTATAGCTTCGTTCTTTGCTATTTTAATGATCCAAGCGGAAGCGTTTGTGCCGAGCGCATAACTTTGTATGTATTTTAATACGCGCATATACGTTGTCTGCATTACGTCTTCCGCAAGGGCATTGTCGCGCAGTATGGAAAGTGCCACATAGTAAACGGATTTCCGCGTCCGATTGTAAATCTCATCAAACGCGGAAACATTGCCGTTTATAAATTTTTTTATGAATTTGTCGAGTGTCACTTTTTACTCCGAATTTTCGGTATCGTAATTATGCCAAACGCTCAAGTGTTCGTCAAACGTAAAACTTAATCGAATATTTGCTTGCTTCCGTCGCTGAAAGTGTATTCATACTGTTTATCGCCGTTTGCGTCGGTAATTTCGCGAATACGGAATTCGCCCGATTTACCGTCGATGGCATACTTAACCTTGATTTCGGCTTTGTTTTCTACAACTTCGCGCTTTACGATATATTTGCCTTTTGATGCGCCTTTTCTGAATTCAAGCTCGTATTCGGTTTCGACTTTACCGTCTTTGTTTTCCGTTTCAAATTCGACGGCGGTCTGTTCCAACAGTTCGCCGCCCGCATAAATGGAATAAACGTATTCCGTTTCGGTTTCGCCGTTTTCAATCGAATATTCTTGTTCCATTTGAATATAGGAAGTTTTATCTTCTTTGTCTGCGTAGGCGCGGATTTTCAATTCGGTTTCCGATTCGTCTTTTTCGCTTTCTTCCGATCGTTCGCCTTCGAGATAATAGTTCGCGCCGTCGATTGTCATTATGCCGACAAGCCGATATTCGCTTTCCGTTTCTTCGTTTTCGTCGGTAGAATTTGTTTCTACAAGCGTTTCGGTATAATACATTGTGTACGTTACCGTTTCGCCGTTAAAGTCTTTTCCCGTTATCGTCATTTTCGTTTCGTAGTCGTAGTTGCTGTCCGTATTTGCTACGGTAGAAGTGGATACGACGTCATCGCCGAGAAAACTGTCGAGCGCGGTAAAATATTCATTGAACTTTTCCGACTGTCCTTTCACTTCGCTTTCCGAAGCATCTGCGGCAGAGGGCGCTAACTTAACTTCGCAAGTGCGCGTGTTTGCAACGGCATTAACCGCCGAGAAAGATTTGACCGCACTTGCGGGCATATTGCTTTTTAATAATCTTACGCCGGATACCGCGCCTATTCCGTAAACATCGTTTGGCGAAGATAAAGCGTTTGTTTTACCCTTGTCGGGATTTCCGCACGCCGCCAACGCCATAGCCGCTACCATAGTTAAACATAAACTCACCAATAAAAGTTTCTTTTTCACCGTTTTTTTACCTCCTCGGCGTATATTCAAGAGCTTTTTGCCCTTTCACTATATACAACAAAGCAAACATACGAATTGTTGGTGAAATCAAAAAATTTTTATAAATGATCGGCATAGGGCGTTTGAATCACACAAGCGTTGTGGAAAGAATGAGAAATAAAAGATAGGCGGCCGTCATCACGCTGCCCGACGACAAAGCGGAAACGTGTCCCAACAGTTTTTTTTGCGGCGCGCGGGTCTTTATGAGCACCAGCACTACGGCAAACAGAGCGGCGGCGGCGCCCAAAACCAACAAAAGCATGGTTTGCATACCGGCCGCACCGTCGCGGAAAAAAGGATACACGCTCGCACTGCCTTTGCGGAAACCCAGCGCGTCGGACAAAAAGAGAATGCAAAAGTTGAACATGTTGCTGCCCACGATATTGCCTACGGCGGCATTGAAGTTGCCGCGACGGCACAGCGCTATGGAAGAAACGAGTTCGGGTAGCGAGGTGGTAACGCCCAGCAACAGCGCGCCCGCAAACGTTTTGCCGAGCGCCAGCTTGTCGGCCACGGCGTCCGCCACATAGGTGATGGCAATGCTCATGCCCACCAACAGCACGGCCGCCGCCACAAAGCGAAAAACGATTTGCTTAACGGATAGGGCGGTGGGCGCCTTTTCTTCTGCTTGTTCCGATTTGGGCGTGCAAAATACGGAAAGAACATATAGCGCGAAAATGAGCGGCGACACGATGCTCATATAACCCAATTTGGGAAAGAAGCGAATAAAAACGGGCAAAGCGATCAGTGCATACACGCAAAGGCAAGTCAGCAGTTGCCAAATAAAATGCTTGCCCACTGTGGCGCGCGAAAAGCCGCGGAACATAAACGCCACGCAAATGCCGAGCACGGCCAAATTGAAAAGGTTACTGCCTAAGATATTGCCCGTGACCAAACTGTTTTCGCGCAACAACAGCACGGCGGAAAGGGAAGTGAACAGTTCGGGCAAGCTGGTAACGGCGGCCAACAACACGCCGCCGATAAAGGCGCCCGAAACGTTGGTTGTTTTATCTAGTAGATCCACGTATTCGGACAGTTTGACCGATAAGAACACGACGATCGCCGCCGCCAAAATAAAAGCTGCATACACCATACTATTATTATACCATTTTCGGCGCAATAAGCAAGCGGAATGCAACGAAAAAACGGCGGTAAAAAATTGCCTAATGCGAAAAAGTGTGCTATACTTATAAATAAGGTTGTGTTTTTACATAAAACCGCAAAACCAAAGAATAAACAAACGCGTTCGAGGAGAAAATTTATGAGCAAATTTTATTGCGATTCCAACTGTGAGATCTGGTTTTCGCGGTTGGACGAGTTGGGCATTGAATGCATTCGCATGCCGTATACGGTGAACGGCGAAGAACGTTTTTACGATCTGGGGCGAAACACCGACAATCGCGCGTTTTTTGCGGACATGCGCAACAAAGCGTCGGTCAAAACGCAAGCGCTCAACGAACACGACTATATCGAGTATTTCGAGCCGACGCTCCGCGCGGGCGAAGACATCCTCTACGTGCATTTTTCGCGCGAGATGTCGAGCACGTTTGTCGGCATGGAAAAAGCGATCGACACGCTGCGCGAGAAGTATCCCGACCGCAAGATCACCACGGTAGACACTCGCAACATCAGCATGGGTTCGGGCATGGTGACCTATTTTGCGGCCAAAATGCATAACGACGGCGCCTCCGACGAAGAAGTGGCCGCTTTCGTGCGGTCGTTCCGCGAAAAAGTGCAAGTGTATTTCACGGTAGACGATCTGGTGTATTTGAAGCGGGGCGGGCGATTGAGCGCCGTAAAAGCCGCTATCGGCACCATTTTGAATCTAAAGCCCATTATTTCCACGTCCAAAGAGGGAAAACTTGTCAATATCGTGAACGCCAAGGGGCGCAAAAAAGCGTTGCGCATGCTGTTGGAGTATATGGAAAGCGGCAAAGTAGACACAAGCTATCCCATTTCGATCATGAATGCCGACAGCGACGCCGACACGGCGTTGTTCATAGAGATGATCCGCGAGCAATACCCCCAAGCGGAAATTTGGGAACAGTTGGTGGGCCCCGTGGTGGGGTGCCATTGCGGACCGGATACCATCGGTTTAATCTTCGTATCCAAGCAAGATTAGACCGAACAGACAAAGAAAAAGGAAAGGGCAAGTTTGGTAAAAAGGGCAACATTGGCTATACTCGGTGTTTTGCTGTGCGTGCTGTACGGTTGTACGGCTGCGCCCTCCGATTCGTTGCTCGACGGCTACGAGAGTTGCCGCAAACAAGTGTTCGGCAACGGAATCGTGTTTTCGGCGTCGGTGCGCGGCGGCGACACACGGGCGGCGTTGCAAGAAATGCAAACGCTGTTCGAGGAGATCGAGGCAGACATGAGCCTTTCAAAGGCGGACAGCGCGCTCTCGAAGTTCAATGCGTTGGGCGCGGGCGAACAGCCTTCGAATGCGTATGAAAGCGAGCGCGTGCGCGTGTCGCGGCACACCTACGAAACGGTGTTGCGCGCTATGGCGTTTTACGAAGAAACGCAAGGTGCATTCAACGTGGCGGTGTATCCGCTTTCGCGGCTGTGGCATATCGACACCGACGGATTGAATAGATATACGTTTGCGCCCGTCCACGAGTGCCCCGCGCCGCCCGCGTACGAAGAGGTGTTGCAAACCATAGATGCGTGCGATATCCGCCGATTGCATTGCGAAGAAAACGACGGCGCGTACTACCTATACAAAACCGATCCGCGGTTGCAAATCGATCTCGGCGCGGTGGCCAAAGGGTATGCCGCCGACGAGTGTGTCCGCATTGCGAAGGCGCACGGCGTGCGTTCGGCCATCATCGACGTGAGCGGCAATATTTCGCTGTTGGGCGAGTGGTACCGCCCCGCGCAGAAAGCATACACGCCATGGAACATCGGCGTTACGGCGCCGCGACCCGCAAGGGGATTGGGCGGCAACGTGTGCGCGTTGGGCGTATCGGCCGACAAAACATTGGTAACGAGCGGCGATTACGAGCGCTTTTACGTGACGCGTTCGGGCGGCAACGAACTGTGGGTGCCGCATATCGTGAATGGCAAAACGGGCTTGCCGCTGGGCGTGGCGTATACGGGCGACCAATATGTCAATACGGGCGATCACATTATTTCGGCCACGGTGATATGCAACGATTCGGCCAAGGCCGACGCCTATGCCACGGCGGTGTGTTTGCTCGGAAAAAACGAGGGCGCGGCGTTCTTGCGTGCGCACGGCATGCGCGGATTGTTGATCACCGCCGACAACGTTATGTGCCTTGTGGACGTGAACGAGCAGAGCGAAGAGGGCGAAGTGTATTTCACGCTCAAAAACGAATATGCGGCGTATACGCGCTACACGTTGGAGACAGCACGGTGAACGCGCGCAAAGTAGACGCCTTGCGCGCGCAAAAATGCCCGTTTCGTATTGCCGATGCGGCGGTGCTTATAGCCATCGTGTTGCTTACCGTGGTGTTGCTCGGCACGCTCGAGGGCGAGGCGGGCAACGGCGTGGAGATCGTGCACGGCAACGAGCATATCGTGTTGCCGCTCGACCAAAACGCGCAATATTCCGTGGACGGTTGCCTTACGGTGATCGTGCGCGACGGCAAAGCGTGGGTGCAAGACGCCCGTTGCAAAAACCGCATATGCGAGAAAACGGGCAAGATAGGGCGCGTGGGCGAAAGTATCGTGTGCGCGCAAAACGGCGTTGCCATCACGGTAACGGGCAAAAGTTCGTTGGCCGGCACGGTAGGAAAGTAAAGGAGAGGATATGCAAACCAAACGGATAACGCGCATAGCTTTGTTTACGGCAGTGGCGCTCTTACTGCACCTTGTGGAGTCCATGTTGCCCCCGCTTATGCCGTTTGCGCCGGGCGCCAAGTTGGGACTGAGCAATTTGGCCACGCTCACCGCGCTTGTTTTGCTCGGGCCTATAGACGCGTTTGCGGTGCTGTTGTTGCGCTGTTTGCTGGGCGCGGTGTTCGGCGGCAATCCCGCGGCGCTTTTATATAGCGTGCCGGCGGGCGTGCTGAGTTTGGCGGCGCAGATATTGTTGTATACGTTTGCATTGCGATTTGTCAGTTTGACGGGCATCAGCCTATTGGGCGCGGCAGTGCACAACGTTACGCAGGTGGTCGTGGCAAGCCTGACGGTGCACACCAATTTGGCGGCCATGTTGCCGCTCATGTTGGCGGCAAGTTTGGCGGCGGGGCTGTTCGTGGGGTTGACGGCATGGCTTACGGTAAAATATCTTCCCAAGCGGGTATACGCAACATAGGAGAATAGGACAATGCAATTTACGTTCAGTGACAGAATGGCCAATATGAACGGCACGGCAACGCGCGAAATATTCAAGCTGTTGTCGCGCCCCGAGATCATTTCGTTTGCGGGCGGATTGCCCGCTACCGAGGCGTTGCCCACGCAAGCCGTGCAAGAGATCGCGCAAGACGTTCTCGGCCGCGACGACGCTTTTCGATTGTTGCAATACGGCACCACCGAAGGGTATGCGCCGCTACAAGACGAAGCGGTAAAGCTTGCGCAAGCGTTCGGCGTGCAACTGCGCGACACTTCGAGCGTTTTGATCTTAAGCGGCGGACAGCAAGGCATAGACCTCATGTGCAAAAGCTTTCTCAATAAGGGCGACGTGGTGCTGGTGGAAGACCCCACGTATTTGGCGGCTTTGCAGATCTTTCATTCCTACGAGGCCGTAGCGATCGGGGTGCACGCTTGCAACGAGGGATTGGACACGGACGATTTGGAACAAAAGATACAAACGTATAAACCCAAATTTTTGTATACGGTGCCCACTTTCTCAAACCCTACGGGCAAGACGTATACGGCCGAAAACCGTGTGCAAATTGCCCGTATCACGGCCAAATACGGGTTGCCCGTTTTGGAAGACGACCCCTACGCGCGGTTGCGCTTTTCGGGCGAGAAAGTGAACGCGCTGTATTCGTTCGCCCAAGAGGACAACGTGGTGTATCAAATGTCTTTCAGTAAGATTCTGTCGCCGGGGCTAAGGGTAGGGGCGGCGATCGGCAACGCCGACGTGATCCGAAAAATGGCCGTAGGCAAGCAAGGCACCGACTTGCACACGAGTTTGCCGGCGCAAGCCGTTACGGCGGAGTATTGCCGCCGCGGACTGTTGGAACCGTCGGTGCAAAAAAGCTTGCCGCTGTATCATGCGCGCAAACAAGCCATGATGCGCGGCATAGAACGGTATATGCCCGCGGAGTTTACGCACACCGATCCCGACGGCGGACTATTCGTGTGGGGCGCGTTCGAGGGTACGCGGTTAGACACCCAAGCGCTGTTGCATAAGGCGGTGGCGCGCAACGTGGCCTACATACAAGGCAATGTGTTTTATGCCGACGGCGGCGGCGCAAACACCGTTCGGCTCAATTATTCCAACGCATCCGAGCAAAAAATAGACGAGGGGATGCGCGCGTTGGGAACGTTTTTCAAAGAAGAGATCGCAAAGGAGAGAAAATAATGGCGGCAAAAAATGTGTTGGACACGCTGTACGAGCGCGGATTTATAGGACAAACGGTTTTCGAGGAGGATATGCGCAAGCTGCTCGATAGCGAGAGCGTTCCCTTTTACGTAGGGTTCGATCCCACGGCCGACAGTTTGCACATAGGGCATTATATCCCCGTGATGGCCATGGCGCACATGCAACGCGCGGGGCACAAACCCATCGCGCTCATCGGCGGCGGCACCGCCATGGTGGGCGATCCGTCGGGGCGCACCGATATGCGACAGATGATGACCAAAGAAACCATTGCGCACAACGTGGCGTGTTTTCAAAAACAGCTTTCGCGGTTCGTTACCTTTTCGGGCGACAATGCGGCCGTTATGGTCAACAACGCCGATTGGCTGTTAAACCTGAATTACGTGGACTTTTTGCGCGAGGTGGGCGCCTATTTTTCGGTGAACAAAATGCTCACGTCCGACTGTTTTAAGACGCGTATGGAAAAGGGTTTGAGCTTTTTGGAGTTCAACTATATGCCCATGCAAGCCTACGACTTTTTGGTGCTTTACAGAAAATACGGCTGCAAGTTGGAGATCGGCGGCAACGACCAGTGGAGCAATATTTTGGCGGGCGCTGATCTTATCCGCCGATTCGAACGCACCGATGCGTATGCCATGACCTTTAAGTTGCTACTTACGAGCGAAGGCAAAAAGATGGGCAAAACGGCCAAAGGCGCGCTGTGGTTAGACGGCGAAAAAACCACGCCGTACGAGTTCTACCAATACTTCCGCAACGTGGAAGACGTGAAAGTGGCCGAGTGCTTAAAGCTGTTGACCTTTATGGATCTGCAAGAAATAGAGGAGCTTACAAAGCATGTGGACGAGCGCATCAATGAGGCCAAAAAACGGTTGGCTTTCGAGGTGACAAAGCTCATACACGGCGAGGAGGCGGCGCTCACGGCGCAAGAACAGGCGCAGGCGGCGTTTGGCGGCGCGGCGGCGCAAATGCCCACCGTAACCGTTTCGGCGTCCGCAGATGCGGCGGTAGTGGATATTTTAACGGCCGTGGGCGTGGCGAGCAGCAAGAGCGAGGCGCGGCGGCTCATAGAGGGCGGCGGCGTTAAGATCGGCGAACAAAAGGTGGCGGCGCCCACCGACACGCTGACAATGTATACGGCCGACAGCACGTTTATCTTGCACAAAGGTAAAAAAGTGCACTTGCGCGTGGAACGCAAATGAGCGCGTTCGTCACGGCGGACAACGGCGAATATGTGTATGAGGTGCAACGCTCCAAGTTTATCGGACTGTGCCGACGGGTGGAATCGGACGAGCAAGCCGCCGAAGTCGTGGCGAATATTCGCCGCCGATACGGCGACTGCACGCACGTATGCTACGCATACCTTACCGAAGAAAGTTCGCGCAGTTGCGACGACGGCGAACCGTCGGGCACGGCGGGCATGCCCATCATGGAGTGTATCCGCACGGCAAAGCTTTGCAACACGTTGGTGGCGGTGGTGCGCTACTTCGGCGGCATAAAGCTGGGCGCGGGCGGGCTGGTGCGCGCGTATACGCACACGGCGGTCGAAACGCTATGCGTCGCGCATAAAACGGAGGTGGCCGATTGCGCGCTGTATTCGGTGCGGCTCGATTACGCGGTGTGGAAAAAAATCGAAAAAAGGCGGGTGCAATCGCTTTATAAATTGATCGGGATGGAGTATAATAAAACGGTAGACGTTCGTTGCGCCGCCACCGACGGCGACGCATTCGAGCGCGAGTGGCAAGCGCTTACCCAAGGCAAGTGCGAGATCGTGCCGCTCGGCAACGGACGCGCCGAGCGCGACGCAACGTAAAGCGGCAAAAAATATCGGACGAGCAAAACCGTGCGAGAATAGAAAAGGAGTACATAGCATGGAATTGAAGATCGTGGAAGGAAAAGAGAAAAAGCAAAAACCGACGGGCGCGTTGGGATTCGGCAAATATTTTACCGACCGAATGTTTGTGATGGAATACGAAAACGGCGCTTGGGGCAACGCGCGCATTACGCCGTACGCACCCTTTTCGCTCGATCCCAGCACGGCGGTGTTTCATTACGCGCAAGCCATTTTCGAGGGGACCAAGGCGTATAAAAATCAAAACGGCGAGATCCGACTGTTCCGCCCGCGCGACAACTTTTTGCGGCTCAACGATTCGGGCGACCGCGTGTGCATACCGCCCGTAGACGTGGATTTCGTGACCGACTGCCTTACGAAGTTGGTGTTGATGGAAAAAGATTGGATCCCCACGGAGCCGGGCACGGCGCTGTATATCCGCCCCAGCGTGATCGCCACCGACGCCGCGCTGGGCGTGCATGCCTCCAAAAAATATATCTTCTTTATCATATTGAGCCCCGTGGGGGCCTATTACGCGCACGGCCTAGAGCCGGTGGGGCTGTATGTGGAACAAGAATACGTGCGAGCCTCCAAGGGCGGCACGGGACACCACAAGGTAGCGGGCAACTATGCCGCCAGCTTAAAGGGCGGTGAAAAAGCCAACGCGCTGGGATACGATCAAGTGATGTGGTTAGACGCCCGCGAACACAAATACGTGGAAGAAGTGGGGTCTATGAATATCTTTTTCGTGCTGAAAGGCAAGGCGGTAACGCCCGCTTTGGCGGGCAGCATTTTGCCGGGGATCACGCGGCGCAGTATTTTGGAACTGTTGCGCAGCAAAAACATTCCCACGGAAGAGCGGCTCGTATCCATAGCGGAAGTGATCGAGGGGATAGAGAGCGGCGCGTGCACCGAGATCTTCGGCACGGGCACGGCGGCGGTCATCTCGCCGGTGGGTCGCGTGGGGTATAACGGCAAAGACTACGTGATCAACGGCGGCAAAATGGGCGAGATCTCGCGCATGGCCTACGATACGCTCACGGGCATACAAACGGGTGTATTACCCGATCCGTTCGGTTGGGTGGTCCGCATAGCGTAACGCCGGTGGACAAACAACTGCTATGGAATGCCGTGTATCCGCGCGACATAAAGTGTATCGTTTGCGATACCGAGTTGGACGGGTACGCGCACAACGGTTTGTGTCGTGCGTGCACGTTGCCGTATAATAACGTATTTTGCACGGTATGCGGCGCGCCCGTTTTGGCGCAAAACGCGGTGTGCGATCGGTGCAAGCAAACGCGTTTTCCGTTTGCGGCCGCCCGCTCTTCGTTTGCGTACCGCGACGAGGCGGCCACGCTCGTGCATCGGCTCAAATTCCGCGAAATGCGGTTCTTGGCCGCCGTGATGGCCGAATTTATGGCCGATACGTACTATAAAACCGATTGGGACCCCGACGTGGTGACGTTTGTGCCCATGCACAAACGGGACAAGGGCATGCGCGGCTACAACCAGTCGCAACTGCTGGCCAAAGAGGTAGGCGCGCGTATCCGTAAACCCGACCGCGAACTGCTCGCTAAAACGGTGCGCGGCAAACACATGGTGGGGCTTAGCTACGACGAACGGAAAAATGCGGTGCGCAATACGTTCGCGCCGTCGGCGGAGGCAGACGGGGCGAAGGGCAAAACGGTGCTTTTGATAGACGACGTGCTCACCACGGGCGCCACCGCCGCCGAATGCACCCGCATGCTACTGCGGGCGGGCGTTGAAAAAGTATACGTTTTAACGTTTGCCTCGGTGGAATACAAACAGACCCAAAAAAAAGATCATAAGGATAAGAAAAATGGAAAAAGAAACAAAATGCGTGCAAAGCGGATATGATCCCAAAAGCGGGGAACCTCGCGTGTTGCCCATCGCCATGTCCACTACCTTTAAGTATGCGTCTACCGACGACGTGGGCGATTTATTCGATCTCAAAAAAGACGGGTTTTTCTATACCCGTTTGGCCAATCCCACCGTGGCGGCGGTGGAGGCGAAGATCAATGATCTCGACGGCGGCGTGGGCGCCATGATGACGAGTTCGGGGCAAGCGGCGTCGCTGTTGGCGGTGACCAATTTGGCGTCGGCGGGCGATCATATCGTGGCCGCATCCGAACTGTACGGCGGCACCGTGAACTTGTTTGCCGTAACGCTTAAAAAATTCGGTATAGAAACCACGTTTGTGGATATAAACGATTGCGAACAGCTCGACAAGGCGATACAAGACAACACCAAAGCGGTGTTTGCCGAAACCATCGCCAATCCCGCCGTGACGGTGGCGGATATTTCCGCCGTTGCGCGCGTGGCGCACAAGCACAAGATCCCGCTTATCGTAGACAATACGTTCGCCACGCCCGTGTTGTGCCGTCCGCTCGATTTCGGCGCCGACATCGTGGTGTATTCCACGTCTAAATATTTGGACGGGCATGCCGTGGCGTTGGGCGGCATGATCGTGGACGGCGGCAAATTCGATTACGCCGCCGCCGGAAAATTTCCCGGTCTTACCGAGCCGGACGCCAGCTATCACGGTTTGAGCTACACCAAAACGTTCGGCGCGGCCGCCTTTATCGTGAAGGCGCGCGTGCAACTCATGCGCGATCTGGGCGCGGCGCCCAGCCCCATGAATGCGTTTTTGCTCAACCTCGGCATGGAAACGTTGCATTTGCGTATGCCCGCGCACAGCGAAAACGCCTTGGAGGCCGCGCGCTTGTTAAAGAGCGACAAGCGGGTGCAGTGGGTGCGCTATCCCGCGCTATACGGCGATAAAAGCTACGATCTCTGCCAAAAATATTGCGGGGGCATGGGCAGCGGCGTTATCTCGTTCGATCTCGGCTCGCGCGAAAAAGCGGTGCGCTTTATGGACAGCTTGGAATTGGCGGCCATTGTGGTGCACGTGGCGGACGCGCGCACTTCGGTGTTGCATCCCGCGTCCAGCACGCACCGACAACTCACCGACGCGCAATTGGCGGCGGCGGGCGTGAACCCCGGCACCATTCGGCTGTCGGTGGGCATAGAGTCCAAAGTGGATATCGTGAAAGACATAGAACGCGGGTTGAAAAAAATATAACGCGGAGAAAGCATGGGGAACGAACTGTCTGACATACTCAAAGCGGTGAAAGAAACCACGGGCATAGACGCGATGGCCTTTTCGGCAAGCGGCGCGCTTTTGTGCCGTACGCCGGGGTGTCCCGCCGTGGATTTTTCCTTTTCGCGCAACGAAAAAGAGATAACCCAGCCCGAAAACGAACGGATCACCGTGTTGCCGCTCAAAAACGGCGTTACCGTGGTGTTGGCCGGCGACGGCGAAACCTACCGAAATTATGCGGCGCTACTTCGTCCGCTTTTAGAGGGGCGTTCGCTCGAACCCAAAAAAGAGCGGTCGTCGGCCGAAAAGTTGCGGCTGTATCTTACGGGCGAGGCGGAGAGCGAGGACGAGCGCGATCTGCTCAAAAAATACGGCGACCCGTTTAACGGCTACGTGCTCACGTTGGTGGCCGACGTGCCCGAAAAATTGGACGAGCTCAAAAACTTTTTGGAAACCATGTCGGAAACGGGCGACATACTCGTGCCGGTCGACAACCGCTCGGTGGCGTATATCAAAAAATGCGGCGCCGACGACGAATACCGTTCGGCCACCGATTTTGCGTTTACGTTATACGACAGTATCAAAGAAGAACTGCGCATCGATTTCGTGATCAACGTGGGCGGCACGGTGCATGCCTTTGCCGACGTGCCCAACTGTTTCGGCCGTTGCCGCTTGGCGTATTCGTTCGGCAAGATGCTTACGCCCAACGAACGCATATATTCCTATAAAGAATATATCATGATCAAAATGCTCAGCGACATTCCGCCCGAATCGTTGGCCAAATATCTCGATACGCTGTTAGACCGCGACAGCGCGGAAATTTTGGAAGATCCCGAACTGATGAATACGGCCGAAGAGTTTTTGAAAAACTCTCTTAACATTTCCGAAACCAGTCGAAGTATGTATATGCACCGCAACACGCTCATCTATCGATTGGACAAGATCGAAAAAGCCACCGGCCTCAATCTGCGGCACTTTAACGATTCGGTGGCGTTTCGGTTGCTGACCGTGCTCAACAAGCTGGTGAAAAATCAAGCGGGCGATAAAAACAGATAGCGGGGCGTTACAGTAGCACCCACTTGCACAGTTTGCCCAAAATGGAATACGACGCGACGGACACAATGGGACGCAGTCCCACCGCCGCGTTTTTCTTCTTATTTTGCATGGCCATGTTCATCACGGCGCCCATGTCCGGTTTTTCGCCTTGCGCAAACCGAAGAAGGGTATTCATTTTTTCGTTGCCTTCGCCGCCGTTTTTTTGCAAAAACAAGGGAAGGAGATTGCTCAGATCCATTGGCTTTTTTACCTCCTCGGGTGCACGATCGGCATGCGCCCCGCATATTTATAATAGTAGCGAGGGAGTAAAAATATGAAACAATTACGCGGATACGAGGGTAAGAAAAACAATGCGCAAGCACAGCAGATGTATAGCGAGGCCATGCGCAAATACGGCAACTTGAGCGAGGACGCGCTTGTAGGGCGGCTCATCGATATGGTGCGCGCCCAAAAGCAAAACGGCACGTTCGACGAAGTGCAACTGCTCGGCTTTGTCAACACGCTTTCGCCCCATCTCAGCGCACAGCAAAGGCAAAAGCTGGAAAGCGTGCTCGGCATGATCGACGAATAACGCGGCGATCGTCTTATTATGTCTTACATACTACCCGCGCCAAACGGCATTTTTCGCTATAAAGTGCCGTTGCGTTCGGTGTGGGCGATCTCGCGCACGGCGCGCAAGAAAAAGTCGGCTTCGCCGAAGGTGTTTTCACTGCCCAAAGACGCGCGAATGATACCCGATTGCAACGTGCCCAAATGGCGGTGCACGAGCGGCGCGCAGTGCAACCCGCCGCGCACGGCAATGTCGTACTGACTGCTCAAAATGTTGCATGCGTCCATAGACCCTATGCCGTCTATGGTAAAGCTCACCATGCCGTTATACGTTTCGGGCGCGGTGTAAATATGTATGCCCGCAATGCGGGGGAGCATTTCGAGAAGATACGCGCTCAGTTCGCGCAATTTGCGTCGCGATTCGGCGCGCGTTTTTTGGTTGTGCGTTATGGCGGCGTTAAGCGCGGCTATGGCGGGCGTGGGCAGCGTGCCCGCCTCCAGGGCTTCGGGCAGTTCGTCGGGTTGGAACACGCTTTCGGATTGCGTGCCCGTGCCGCCGAACAGCGTGGGGCGCAGTTGCACGTCGGGGCCGAGCGCCAAGATGCCCACGCCTTGCAATGCGCGCAAACCTTTGTGCGGCGCCACCGCCAACATGTCTATATTTTGCTCGGTCATATCCAACTCGCCGTAACCCACGCTTTGGGCGCCGTCTACCAAAAACAGCAGTTTGCGCTTGCGGCAAAATTTGCCGATTTCGTCGATGGGCGCCACCGCGCCCGTTACGTTGCTGATGTGATTGACGGCCACCATATAGGTGCGCGGCGTAACGGCGCGCTCGATGGCTTGCACCGATACGGCGCCGTTTTGTTCGGGCGACACCACGCTCACCGTGATACGCCCCGCGCGTTGCAGTTCGAACAGCGGCCTAAGCACGCTGTTGTGTTCGTTGGCCGTGGTCACCACGTTGCCGCCGCTTATCACCGACCCCAAAATGGCGGTGTTGAGCGCTTGCGTGCAGTTGAGCGGAAAGATCACGCGTTCGGGATCGGGCGCGCCCAAAAGCTGCGCCGCCTTTTTGCGCGTGTCGTATACGAGCATGCCCGCTTTGAGCGAAAGGCTGTGCCCGCTGCGGCCGGGATTGGCCGAAAGAAACCGCATGGCGTTTTGCGCCGCATTGATCACGCCGTCCGGCTTTACGCCGCCGGTGGCGGAATTGTCAAAATAGATCATGTTAAAAAAACCGTCCGCACTTTTTATTGGATTTACAATATAATGTACTATAGTATACTTTCGAAGTATCGGCATTATAACAATCAACCCCGTACAAAAGGAGATTTTTCGACATGTTTTTATTTGCATTTCGCAGCCGCACGCAATCGATGAAACTGTACGATCTGTTGCGTTCCGGCGGCATTGCGTGCGAGATCGTGAACACGCCGCGGGACATAGCCGCCTCGTGCGGGTTGAGCGTGCGCGTGCCCGACGAGGCGGGCGAGCGCGCGTTCGACGTGTTCGAATACTACAAACCCGACACGCTCATCGGCGTATTTTACGGCGACGGCAGGGGATACCGACGGTACAGATGAAAAAAAGCGGTTGCGACAAGCAACCGTTTTCTTTTGGGGCAAAACGCAAAGCGCAAAAATGCGTGACAAATATTGCCTTGTGTGTTATACTGATTGCATGCAAAAGAGTGTAACCGTACATACGAAAAACGAGCGGGCGCGCTCCATGCTCGCGGCGCTTGCGGCCACCTATCCGCAAGCGCAGTGCGAACTTGCGTACGACAACCCGTTCCACTTGTTGGTGGCGGTCATCTTGTCGGCGCAGTGCACCGACAAGCGTGTCAACGAAGTGACCAAAGAGCTTTTCAAGGTATTCGATACGCCCGCCGATTTTGCCAACGCCGACATCGAGGTGTTGCAAAAGCTTATTTTTTCTTGCGGGTTTTATCGCAACAAGTCGGCCAGCATCATCTCCGCCTCGCGCGACATCGTGCAACGGTTCGGCGGCAACGTGCCCTCCGATTTCAACGATCTGCTTTCTTTGCGGGGCGTGGGGCGCAAAACGGCCAACGTGGTGATGAGCGTGGCGTTCGGCGGCAACAACATCGCGGTGGATACGCACGTGTTCCGCGTCAGTCACCGTTTGGGGTTGAGCGGCGGCAAAACGCCGTTCGACGTAGAAAAAGATTTGATGGCGGCGCTCGATCCCGCCGACTACGGCTTGGCGCATCACCTTCTCATATTTCACGGGCGGTATTGTTGCAAGTCGCAACGTCCGTCTTGCGAAAAGTGCCCCGTGGCGGCGTACTGCACCATGTCGCCGTTATTGCCTAAATAGCATTTGTCCGCACCGATCGAACGGAAAGGAGACAGAAAATGAACACGATAGTCAAAAAGACGCGACTGGCCGAGAACGTGACCGAATACGTGATCGCCGCGCCCGACGTAGCGCGGCACGCGCACCCCGGCCAATTCGTTATTTTGCGCGTAGATCAAAACGGCGAGCGCGTACCGTTTACCATTTGCGATTACGATGCGGCGGCGGGCACGGTGACCATACTCGTGCAAGAGGTGGGGTATTCCACCAAACAGTTGGCCACGGTGCCGGAGGGCGGGTGCATTGTCGATTTCGTGGGGCCGCTCGGCAATCCCACCGATCTGTCGGCATATAAAAACATTTTGCTGATCGGCGGCGGGATCGGCGCGGCGGTCATTTATCCGCAAGCCAAAGCGTTGCGCGAAAAGGGGCAACCGTCCGACGTGATCGTGGGCGCGCGCAACGTTTCGCTGCTTATGTACGAAAAAGAATTTAAGGCGGCGGCCAAAGAACTGTTTCTCGTTACCGACGACGGTTCGAGCGGCGTAAAAGGGTTTGTTACCGACGCTTTGCAAAAACTTGCCGCGCAAAACACCTACGATTGCGTGTTTGCCGTAGGCCCCATGCCCATGATGCGCGCGGTGTGCGAACTGACCAAAACGCTGCATATCAAAACCGTAGTGTCTATGAATTCCATCATGGTAGACGGCACGGGCATGTGCGGCGGCTGTCGGCTCACGTGCGGCGGCAAAACCAAGTACGCATGCGTAGACGGCCCCGAATTCGACGGGCACGAGATCGATTGGGACGAGGCGATCAACCGCAGTAAAACGTATAAAGCGCAAGAGGCGGAGCACATGTGCCGCTTGCGGTAACGGCGTGCCGCGCGGACTAAGCGGAAAGGAGCGATCAACCATGGCGATAGAAAAGAAACCCAGAAACAAAATGCCCGAACAAGACGCGAAAGAACGCGCCCGCAACTTTGGGGAAGTGGCGCTCGGCTACACCGCGCAACAAGCCAAAGACGAGGCGTCGCGGTGCATGCACTGCAAAAACGCGCCTTGTAGGCAAGGTTGCCCCGTGGCGGTGGATATTCCCGCCTTTTTGGAGGCGACCGCGGCGGGCGATTTCGATAAAGCGGGCGAGATCATCGGGCGCACTTCGAGTTTGCCCGCGGTGTGCGGCAGAGTGTGCCCCCAAGAATCGCAGTGCGAAAAAATGTGCTTGCGCGCCCGCATAGACGGCGCGGTGGCTATCGGCAACACCGAACGGTTCATCGGCGATCACATGTTGCAAAACGGCTGTAAGCCGCGCAAAGCGGCGCCGATCGGTAAGTGTGCGGCGGTGATCGGTAGCGGTCCCGCGGGGCTTACGTGCGCGGCCGAGCTTGCCGGCCACGGCGTGGAAGTAACGGTGTTTGAGGCGTTCCATAAGGCGGGCGGCGTGTTGGTATACGGCATTCCCGAATTTCGTTTGCCCAAATCGTTGGTGCAAGCCGAGATAGACAAACTGTGCGCGAGCGGCGTAGACATAAAGCTAAACACCGTGGCGGGCAAAACCGTGCCCATAGAAGAGATCGTGGAACAGTACGACGCCGTGTTTATCGGCAGCGGCGCGGGGCTGCCCATGTTCATGAACATAGAGGGAGAAAACCTTAACGGCGTGTATTCGGCCAACGAGTATCTTACGCGCGTCAATTTGATGAAAGCGTATGCGCCCGAAAGCGCCACGCCCGTGCAACGCGGCAAACACGTGGCGGTGATCGGCGCGGGCAACGTGGCAATGGACGCGGCGCGCACGGCGCTCAGAATGGGCGCCGAGAGCGTAAAAGTGATATATCGCCGCGGACGGGAAGAAATGCCGGCGCGCGCCGAAGAGATAGGCCACGCCGAACAAGAGGGCATAGAGTTTTGCCTTTTGACAAATCCCGTTTCGTTTGCGGGCGAGAACGGTTGGGTAAAAAGCATTCGTTGCGTGAAAATGGAATTGGGCGAGGCGGACGCAAGCGGACGGCGCAGTCCGCGTCCCGTGGCGGGCAGCGAGTTCGATATCGTTGCCGACATGGTGATCGTGTCGCTGGGCACGCGCCCCAATCCGCTACTTAAAAACAGTTTCCCCGCATTGCCTACGTCGGCAAAGGGCACAATAGTAGTGAACGAAGAAACCATGCAGACTTCGCTCGACGGCGTGTATGCGGGCGGCGACGCGGTCACGGGCGCCGCTACGGTCATTTTGGCCATGGGCGCAGGGCGCAAAGCCAGCAAAGCCATACTGCAAAAGTGGGGCATTGTGTAGGACAAATCATTCGTTCGCAACAAGAAAAGAAAAACAAAAAAGGAATAAAGTTTGGTAAACGGCAATTAAAGTTTTTGCCAAGCTTTTTACAAAAAGCGGGATGTTTGTAGATAGGATAAAGATATATATAAAAGCGGGCAACGGCGGCAACGGTTGCACCAGCTTTTACACCGAGAAATACGTTGCCAACGGCGGACCGGACGGCGGCGACGGCGGCACGGGCGGCAACGTGGTGTTCGAGGCGGACGCGCGCATGACCTCGCTTTTGGATTTCAAGTTTGCGTCGCATTTCCGCGCGCCCGACGGCGAAAAAGGGAGCGGCCGCTATTGCAACGGCAAGTCGGGTAAAGACCTCGTGATCAAAGTGCCGCGCGGCACCGTGATCGCCGATGCGGCGAGCGGCGGTATTTTGGCCGACTTGTTTTCGGACGGCGAGCGCATCACCGTGTTAAAAGGCGGGCGGGGCGGCAAAGGCAACGCGCGCTTTAAGTCCAGCCGACGGCAAGCGCCGCACTTTTCGCAATTGGGCGAACAGACCGAAGAAAAGTGCGTGTTATTGGAGCTGAAAACCATTGCCGACGTAGGCCTTGTGGGATACCCCAACGTGGGCAAGAGCACGCTTTTGTCGTCGGTGAGCGGGGCAAGACCCAAGATCGCCAACTACCACTTTACCACGCTTTCGCCCAACTTGGGCGCGGTGCAGTATTACGACCACGGCTTTGTGGTGGCGGATATTCCGGGGCTTATCGACGGCGCCAGCCAAGGCGCGGGATTGGGCATCGACTTTTTGCGCCACGTAGAGCGCACGCGGCTTATCGTGCACGTGGTGGATATTGCGGGCACCGAGGGGCGCGACCCCGTAGAGGACTACAAAAACATCAACCGCGAACTCAAAGAGTTTTCGCCCGAACTTGGCAAACGTCCGCAGATCGTGGCGCTTAACAAAGCCGAGCTGTTGCCCGACGACCGCGCCGTAACGGAATTTAAGCGCAAAGTAAAAGTGCCTTGCTTTCCCGTGAGCGCCGTCACGCGGCAAGGATTGAACGAACTGTTAAAGTGCGTGTGGGACACGCTGTGCTTGTTGCCGCCGCCCGCGCCGCTCGAATTCGAGCCGTTCGTGTATCCCGACCGCGACACAACGGGCTTTACCATTCGCCGCGACGACGACGGCGCGTTCGAAGTGTGCGGCGGCATGATCGAGGAATTGGCGCGCGGCGTGGTGCTCGACAGCTACGACAGTTTCAACTATTTTCAAAAGCGGTTGCGTGACGACGGCGTGATCAAAGCGCTCCGAAAGGCGGGCGCGGGCGAGGGCGACACCGTGCGCATATTGGACATAGAATTCGAATTTGTGGAATAAGAAGGATTAAACATGAAAGCAAAACTACAAAAGGTGGCCGTGTTTGGCGGCAGTTTCGATCCCGTGACCAACGCGCACGTAGAGATCATTCGCAACTTGAGCAAAAAGTTTTCGCGCGTGGTGGTGTTGCCGTGCCGCGTTTCGCCTTTTAAGCAAGAGGGGTGCAGCGCCGACGGGGAAGACCGCGTGAAAATGCTGCGCAAAGTAACGGCCGATATGGAAAACGTGAAAGTTTCCAAGTGGGAACTCAAGCGCGAGGGGATCAGCTACAGCGTAGACGCCGTGAAACACTATGCGGAAAAATACGAGGGCGCGGCTATCTGGTTCGTGATCGGTTCGGATTGCGTGGCCGGTCTGCCCGATTGGAAAGACGCCGACTATTTGGCGGCCAACGCAACGTTTTACGTGGTGCGCCGCGTAGGCCATGCCGTGCCCAAAAAGGTGTCGGACGGCGTAAAAGCGCTCGGCTTTACGCTCAAGTCGGCCAACTTCAAGGTGCCCGACGATAGCTCGGCGTACGTGCGTGCGGCCGCGGCTTTGGGGCGCGCGGGCGATTGCGTGCCTATAGAGGCGGCGGCGTATATCGAAAAGCACCAACTATACGGCGAATATGCCCCCTATGCGGCCGCTTATAAAAAGTTCGGCTTGAAAGAAGAACGCATCATGCACACGTTGCGCGCGGTGAAAGCGGGCGTGCGTTTGGCGAAGATCCACGGCCAAGACGTGAAACAAACGGTCACGGCGCTGTTGTTGCACGATATAGGCAAATACGCCGACAAAGCCGTTTTGCAAAAACACAAGATCGTACCCGAAAATTACGACGCGCTGTTGCAACAAGCGCCGGCGGTGTTGCACGCCTATGTGTCGGCCGCCATTGCCCGCGACTACTTCGGTTGCAACGAACAGATCGTGCACGCCGTGCAAACGCATACCACGGGCAGTGCAGACATGAGCACGCTCGATAAGATCGTGTTTTTGGCCGACGCCGTGGAAGAGGGGCGCGATTACGAGGGCGTGGAATCGTTGCGTAAGTTAGCGGCCAAAGACCTCGACCGCGCCATGCTCCGCGCTTTGCGCGCCACCATCAAGTGTTTGAAAGCGGAAAATAAACCCGTGTTCGGCGAAACGACGGCGGCGGCGCGGCATTTTGCCGAGGTGTGCCGCGCGGCCGCGGTGGCCAAAAAAGCCGCGCCCGTATTCGGCGCGCCGACCGCCACCGAACAAACGAGCAAGCGCGCCGGCGCCCAAGGAAAACCCCGTCCGCCCGCGGGCGATCTCAAAGGCAAAGACGGCAAAACGGTGGCAACCTCCATTGCGCAGTGGCTTTGCGATAAAAAGGGACGCAATGTTGTGGTGCTGGACGTGGCGCAAAAAACGGTGGTGGCCGACTGCTTTGTGATCGCGGGCGCGGGGTCTACCACGGCGGTGAAAGCGCTGGCCGACTACGTGGACGAAAAGATGAGCAAAGACCACGGCATCGAGCCGCTCCGCCGCGATATTTCGCCCAAATGGGCGGTGCTCGATTACGGCGACGTGATCGTGCATATCCAGCACGAGGAAGCGCGCGAGTTTTATCGCTTGGAAAAACTGTGGGACAACGGCGACAATATCACGCATTTTGCTTGACAAATACCGTAAACGGGTATATGCTATATTTGCAAACTTAGGGGCGGGGCGAAATTCCCCACCGGCGGTTATAGTCCGCGAGCGCTTACGGGCGCATGACGGGGTGCGATTCCCCGACCGACGGTACAGTCCGGATGAAATAAGGTTTTGCTTTTTTTGCGAGAAACGAATGCGCTTTTTTGCAACCGCCCCGATAGAAAACGGAGGCGGTTTTTTTTATGCGCGAAAAGTTTTTCACCACCAAAAACATCACGGTAGCGGCGTCTATGACGGCCATTTCGTATGTGCTGTATCTGTTTGTCAAATTTCCGTTGCCCTTTCTGTTTCCCGGATTTTTAGACATGCAGTTTTCCGAATTGCCCGCCGTTTTAACGGGGTTTATGTTGGGGCCCGTTTGGGGCGGCGTGGTGATCGTTGTAAAGTGCTTGTTGAAAATGCCGCTTACGACCACGGCGTGCGTGGGTGAATTGGGCGATCTTATCATGGGCATTGCGTATGTGGTGCCGGCGGCGCTGTGGTATAAAAAGCACCGCACCAAAAAAGGGGCGGTGGCGGCTTTGGCCGTCGGCACGGCGTGCGAAGTTGCGGTGGCCGTAGTGGTCAACGGCGCGCTGCTTATTCCTTTTTATGCCAAAGCGTACGGCTGGGACGCGGTGGTGGGCATGCTTGTGTCGCTCTTTCCCAAACTGACGCGCCAAAGCGTGTATCTTTACTATTTGCCGCTGTCGGTGTTGCCGTTCAATTTGTTGCGGCTCACCGTGGTTTCGGTGATCACCTTTTTCGTGTATAAGCATTTACATAAACTCATCGACCGCATGTTTGCGTCGCGTACGGCGGTAAATAAGCAACCGTTGCCGCCGAAAGAACAGGCCGAGAGCGAAACGGCGGCTACGACGTGTGTAAATACGGGCGAACAAACGCCCGACGAAAGTGTGAAATAGCTTGCAAAATTCCGCACGGTGTTGTATAATATACGGTAAGGTGGTGTATGGAGAAAGTTGCCGCTTTTATCGCAAACAAATATTACACCGACGCGGGCATGGAATACGTGTTTTCCCGCATGCGGGAAGAGCTGAACGCACGCGGTGTTTTGTTGCGTAGAGCGGACGGAGCGATAGCCTCCTTTCCGTTCACGCCGCCCGCGTGCGATTTTGTGCTGTTTTGGAACAAAGACACGGCGTTGGCGCGCGCGTTGGAAAATGCGGGCGTGCGCGTGTTCAACAGCGCCGCCGCCATCGAAACGTGCGACGACAAAGAAAAAACGTTTGCCGCCGTTACGGGCAAGGTCGTGTTGCCCCAAACGGTGATAGCGCCCCTTGTATACGACGTATCGGACGGCGCCGATCAAGCGTTTTTGGAACACGTGGCGAAAACGGTGGGATTTCCCGCGGTGGTCAAAGCATGCGTGGGCAGCCAAGGCAGACAAGTATTTTTGGCAAAAGACGAAAACGAATTGCGCGCATTGCATGAAAAGATGATGCATACGCCGCACCTATTCCAACGTTTTGTGCGCGGCGAACGGGCGGGCACCGATACCCGCGTGTATATCGTGGGCGGGCGCGCGGTGGGCGCGGTAGAGCGGCGCAATACCACCGATTTCCGTTCGGGCGTGGCTGTGGGCGGGCAGATGTTTGCGGCGGCGTTGCCGCTTGCATTACAAGCGCAAGCAGAGCGTGCGGCGGCGGCAATCGGCCTATCGTACGGTTCGGTGGATTTTATGTGCGAGGAGGGTACGTTCGTGTTTATCGAGGCGAACAGCTCGGCCTATATGCAAAACGCCGAAAGGCTGGGCATACCGCTTGCCGAGAGATATGCGGCATACCTCATGGAGCGTGTGTATGGATAACGCGGGCGCGCTCAAAGACAATGTTATGCGCCTGCGCGACGAAGTGGCAAACGCATGTGCGGCGGTGGGGCGGTCGGCGGACGACGTGCGCATCGTGGCGGCCACCAAGTGCGTGCCGCAAAGCGTGGCGGAACGGTTGCCGGCGCTTGGCATCGATACGGCGGGCGAAAACCGCGTACAAGAGTTTTTGCAAAAGTATCGCGTCGATTCGCCTTTGCGGTGGCACATCATCGGCGCCTTGCAAACCAACAAGGTGAAATACGTGGTAGGCAAGGCGGAAATGATCCAGTCGGTGGATAGGCTGTCGCTGTTGCAAGAAATAGACAAACTGTCGGCGCGGCAAGCAACGGTCACCGATATTCTCGTGGAAGTGAACATCGGGCGGGAAGAGAACAAGAGCGGCGTACTGCCCGAGGCCGTAGACGAACTGACGGCGGCGGCGAGCGAAATGCGCCATGTGCGGCTTCGCGGACTGATGAGCGTGCCGCCCGTGCAAGCGCCCGTAAAGCTATACGAACAAATGCGCGAACTGTTTGTCCGCTTACGGCAACGGCAGAGCGCGGTCGACACGCTTTCGGTGGGCATGAGCAACGATTATATCACGGCCGTTCGGTGCGGCGCCACCATGATACGGCCGGGGCGCGCGTTGTTCGGGGCGCGCGATCGATACGAAAAACGGTAGGAGAAAAAGCATATGCGATTCAACGATTTTGCCAACAACGGCAGAAATTTCGACGGCAACGAAAACAACATGGAGTTTTTCGAAGACACGCACGGCAAAAATGCGTTCGGCGGCTCCATGCCGTCTTACTCGCAAACGTCCACCATGCAAAAAACGGCAAGTTTTACGGGCAAGTATATGTCTACGCCCTATTTTCAGAATGTGGGCGTGTACGAGCCGCGCACGCCCGAAGACGTGCAAGCGCTTATCGACTTTCTCAAACAGCACGAACCCGCGGTGGTCAATCTCGATAACGTGGAGCCTATGGCGGCGCAACGCATTCTCGATTTCGTGAGCGGCGCAACCTATGCTTTGAGCGGCAGCGTGCACAGAATAGCGGGCAATATCTTCTTGCTTTCGCCCGAAGGAGTGGGAATAACCGTACCGTATGCAGGAAAATAAACAAAACAACAATATTTCGCCGCTCAAAAAGTTCGGACTTGCGGCGTGGGCGTATATCAAACATGCGCGCGTGGAACTCATTGTGGCGGCCGCCTTGTTGGCGCTCGATCTTATCAGCAAAGCGCTGGTGGCGCACAACATGTTCGAGGGGCAAAGCTTGCAAGTCCTCCCGCAATTTTTGTATATCACCTATGTGAAAAACACAAAAGCGGCGTTTGGCAGTGCGTTCGGATTGGAAAAGATCATGAGCGACAACGCCATACGCATCGTGTTTTTGGTGATCACGGTGTTGGCGGTGGGCGTGTTTTGCTGGCTGTTGTACCGTTGCCGCAAGCGGCACATTTTGATGCGCGTGTCTATTGCGCTCATTATTGCGGGCGCTATCGGCAATTTTATCGACCGACTTTGCTTGCACTACGTGCGCGACTTTGTGGAGATCGTGTTTTTCGGTTGCGACGTGCCGTTGCTGGGCGAAAGCTTTGCCATATTCAACATGGCCGACGTGGGGCTTACGGTGGGCGTTGTGCTGTTTTTGGTGTACTTTATCGTGATCTATAAAGAGCCCAAAAAAGCGTCGGCCGCGCCCGCGGAAAACAGCGCGGGCGAATTGAATGTGCCCCAAAACGGCGATAGCCAAACGATCGAGGCCGAAGAAAACACGGCGGCGGACGTAGCGCCCGACGTAACCGTAAACGCGGACGGGGAAAAGGAGCAAACGCTCTCGGCAAATGGCGAGCAACGATCGGCGGCGGAGCCGCCCGAACAAGCGGACGAACATGACGCACAGTAGCGCGATAACGGTGGAAAAAGGCGGCGAGCGGTTAGACGTGTTTCTATCCGCCGCTTTGGATACCACCCGTTCGCACGTAAAACAGCTGAACGACGGCGGCTTTGTGCGCGTGAACGGGCAAACGGTGAAAGGCGGCTGTATCTTGAAAGCGGGCGACGAGATCGAGGTAACGCAAGAGCAGTACGAGCCGACGGCGCAACCCGAAGACTTGCCCCTAACCGTTTTATACGAAGACGACGACGTGGCCGTGATCGACAAGCGGCAAGGCATGAGCGTGCACCCCGGCGCGGGCGTGCACAGCGGCACGCTGGTAAACGCGCTTTTATACCGTTTCGGCAAACTGTCCGAAATGGGCGGCGCGGTGCGGCCGGGCATTGTGCACCGCCTCGACAAAGACACGTCGGGCGTGTTGGTGGTGGCCAAAAACGACAAGGCGCACGCCTCGCTCGCGGGGCAACTCAGCCGCCGCGAAATGCACAAAGCGTATATAGCGCTACTCGAAGGCAACCTCAAAAACGATGCGGGCGAGGTGCGCACGTACATAGGACGCAATCCGCGCGACCGCAAAAAAATGGTGGTGTTGCCGCAAGGCAAAGAGGCAATCACGCATTATCGCGTAACCGAACGGTTTGCAAAATATTGTCTTGCGGAGTTTGTGATCGAAACGGGACGCACGCACCAGATCCGCGTGCACGCGCAGTATTTGGGGCACCCCGTGGCGGGCGATAAAACGTACGGTTTCGGGGCGGGGAAATTTGCGCTCGACGGGCAACTGCTGCATGCCGCGTCTATCACGTTCCGCCATCCTTCGAGCGAGCGTTTGCTCACATTCACGGCGCCGTTGCCCGACTACTTTCAAAAAATACTCAACACGTTACGCCAAGCGTAAAGGAGGAACATATACAATGCGTTTTAAGGCCGCTATCATGAACGAAGAAGAAATGCGCCGCGCGCTCATTCGGATCGGACACGAAATGATCGAGCGCAACCGCGGGGTGGACAACCTCGTGTTGGTGGGCATTCAACGGCGGGGCGTGCCGCTTGCCGCGGCGCTGAGAAAGATCATTGCCGACGTAGAGGGCAAAGAGGTGCCGTGCGGATCGTTAGACATCACGCTGTACCGCGACGATTACTCGCTCATAGACGATCACCCGCACATTAAGGGCACCGATCTGCCTTTTTCGGTAACGGGCGCCAACGTGGTGCTGGTTGACGACGTGCTGTATACGGGGCGCACGGTGCGCGCCGCCATGGAGGCCATCGGCGGCATGGGGCGACCCAAAACCATTCAGTTGGCCGTGCTGATAGATCGCGGCGGCCGCGAATTGCCCATCGGCGCCAATTATGTGGGCAAAGTGTTGCCCACGTCGCGCAACGAATTGGTTTCGGTGAACGTGAAACAAACGGACGGCAAAGACGGCGTGGACATCTACAGCATAGATTGAGCGGCCGATAACAACGGGAGAAAAGGTTTTGTTAAAGCGTAAAGATTTGTTGGGGTTAAAAGACGTTACCACGGAGGAGATGGAAGAGATACTATCCACGGCGCGGGAAATGCGCAAGATCCTCGACCAAAACGTGAAAAAAACGCCCCATCTGCAAGGCAAGAACATCGTAAATCTGTTTTACGAAAACAGCACGCGCACCCGCACGTCGTTTGAATCGGCGGCCAAGATCATGAGCGCCAACGCCATAAACATATCGGCGTCGGCCTCCAGCGTGACCAAAGGCGAAACGCTGATAGACACGGGTAAAACGTTAGACGCGCTGTTAACAGACGTTGTCGTGATACGGCACAGCATGTCGGGCGCGCCCCACCTTTTGGCCAAGAACGTGCGCGCAAGCGTGATAAACGCGGGCGACGGCATGAACGAGCACCCCACGCAAGCGCTGTTGGATATTTTCACCATGCAAGAAAAGTTCGGCGACCTCAAAGGCCTCAAAGCGGTGATCGCGGGCGACGTAAAGCATTCGCGCGTGGCGCGCAGTAACATTTGGGGACTGAGAAAGTTGGGCGCCGACGTAACGGTGTGCGCGCCCAAAACGCTGTTGCCCATGGGCATAGAGGACATGGACGTTTCGGTGAGCACCGATCTCGACGATTGCATAGAGGGCGCCAACGTTGTCATGGGATTGCGATTGCAACTCGAACGGCAGCAAGCGGGACTTTTTCCCGGCGCGGCGGAATACAACTGTTATTACGGTATCAATGCCGCGCGGCTCAACCGCGCCGATTCCGATGCGATCTTGTTGCACCCCGGCCCTATAAACCGCGGGTTGGAACTGAGCAGCGAAACGGCGGACGGCGAGCAGTCGTATATCTTGCGGCAAGTGACCAACGGATTGGCTATCCGCATGGCGTTGCTGTTCTTACTGACGCGCGCTAAGGGCAAAGAACAAGACAGAAAATAAGAAGGACGGACGGGAATGAACGTACTCATCAAAAACGGGAACGCGGTGATAGGCGACGCGTTCGAGCCGGCTGATATTTACATCGAGGGCAGTAAGATCGTGAAGATCGGCAAAAACATCGATTGCGCCGCCGACCGCGAGATCGACGCAAGCGGCAAGATCGTTTTGCCGGGCTTTGTGGACATGCACTGCCATTTGCGCGATCCGGGGCAAGAATACAAAGAGGATATCGCCAGCGGCAGCGCGGCGGCGTTGCGCGGCGGGTTTACGTCCGTGGCGTGCATGCCAAACACCGTGCCGCCCGTGGATAATGCGGCGCTCGTCAAATACGTGCGCACCCGCGCCGCCGAGGTGGATCGCGCCAAGGTGTTTCCCATCGGCTGTATCACCAAAGGCCAGCAAGGCAAAGAAATGGCCGAAATGGGCTTTATGCAAGAGGCGGGGGCGGTGGCCTTTTCGGACGACGGACGACCGGTGTCCAACGCCAATATCATGCGGCTGGCGCTCGAATACGCGGCGGGGCGCAACGCGCTCATCATCAGCCATTGCGAAGACAAAGATTTGGCGGGCGACGGCGTGGCCAACGAGGGGCTGAACGCCACCGTTTCGGGTCTAAAGGGCATTACGCGGGCGGCCGAAGAATGCATGGTGGCGCGCGACATCGTGTTGGCGGAAACGCTGGGCGCGCGCGTGCACATCGCGCACGTGAGCACCAAAGGCAGTGTGGAATTGGTGCGGCAAGCCAAGGCGCGCGGCGTGCTTGTTACGTGCGAAACGTGCCCGCACTACTTTGCCGCCACCGACGACGAGATATTGAACTACAACACCAACGCCAAGATCAATCCGCCGCTACGAACCCAAGCAGACGTGGACGCCATCGTGCAAGGTTTGCAAGACGGCACGATCGACGCCATTGCCACCGATCACGCGCCGCACCATGCCGACGAAAAGAACCGCGAATTTCAAGCGGCGCCGTTCGGCACGAGCGGTTTCGAAACGGCGTTTTCACTGGCTTATACCTATTTGGTGGAAACGGATAAAATCGATATCGTAAAGCTCAGCAAGCTGATGAGCGGCAATCCCGCTCGCATATTGGGACTGCCTACGGGCGAGCTCAAAGAGGGCGCGTGCGCCGACATTACCGTGATAGACCCCGAAAAAAGCTATACGGTAGACAGCGCCAAGTTTGTGTCCAAAGGCAAAAACAGTTTGTTCCACGGTTGGAAAGTGAAAGGAGCGGTTGTCGCCGTGGTGGTGGACGGCCACGAAAAGGAGATAAAAAGCTATGATTGACATGCTCATCGAACGGATAAAAACATGCGACAACCCCACGGCGGTGGGGCTGGATACTTGCCTCGACTATTTGCCCGACGCGGACAAAAAGGCGTGCAAGACCCTACAAGACGCCGCCAAAGCGATCACGCAGTTCAACTATGCGCTCATCGACCGTTTGCACGCCCTCGTGCCGGCGGTGAAAGTGCAAGTGGCGTATTACGAAATGTACGGCGTGGCGGGCATGCAAGCGTTTGCCGACACGTTGGCATACGCCAAGCAAAAAGGGTTGTTTACCATAGCCGACTGCAAGCGCAACGATATAGGGTCTACCGCCGCTTGTTACAGCGCGGCCTATCTCGGCGGCGTGACGGTGGGCGAGCAGACGTTTGCGCCCTTTGCCGCCGACTTTCTCACGGTGAACGGGTATCTCGGCACCGACGGATTGGATCCGTTTACGGCCGATTGCAAAAAATACGATAAAGGCATATTCGCGTTGGTCAAAACATCCAACCCGTCGAGCGGACAATTGCAAGATCAGATCATGCAAGACGGCAAAACGCTGTACGAGCACATGGCGCGGATCGTGACCGAGGCGGGCGCCGACCGTATCGGTCGCTACGGCTATTCGGACGTGGGCGCGGTGATCGGCGCCACGCATCCCGCGCAAGCCGAAAAGGTGCGAAACGAGTTTCCGTCGCTCTTTTTCCTTATTCCCGGTTACGGCGCGCAAGGCGGCAGTGCCGACGGTTTGGCGGTTTGTTTCGACCGACACGGATTGGGCGGCATCGTGAACAACTCGCGCGGCATTTTGTGTGCCTATAAAAAAGACGCGTATAAAGGCCAAACGTTTGCGCAAGCGGCGGAAAACGCCGTGATCGCCATGCGCGAAGACATCAACGCGGCGTTGCGTCGCGCGGGCAAATGCGGATAAAAGGGGCGGTTGCGAATGAAAGACATTTTGCTACGCATATTGAAAAAGAGCATGCCCGCGCCAAACGTATTCATATTGGAGTTGGGCGCCGACGAGCCGTTGCCGCCCATTCGGTGCGGACAGTTTTTGCATTTGAAAGTGGGCGGCAACTATCTGTTGCGCCGTCCGTTTTGTATCTATAAATTTACCGAGCGCACCGTTACCGTGGTGGCGGCGGTGGTAGGCGGGGGCACGCGCTGTTTGGCCGAGCAGCCGGAGGGCGCATGTTTACAAGCCGTTTTGCCCATCGGCAACGGGTTTACTTTAGAAGAAAAGCACCGCAAGATCGTGTTGCTGGGCGGCGGGATCGGCTGTGCGCCGCTTGCCACCGTTCCCGTAACGTATCCCGACCGCGAATACATATCGTATCTCGGTTTTTCCACCGCCGAAAACGTGCTGTTTGAAAAAGAGTTTTCTTCGTTCGGCAAAACGGTGGTAGCCACCGACGACGGCACCTGCGGTCGAAGCGGCTTTATCACCGACGCGTTGCGCGCCGATATGGCGAAGATTTCGCCCGACGTGATCTTGACGTGCGGCCCCACGCCCATGCTCAAAGCGGCGGCGCGGCTGTCGCTCGAAACCAAAGTGCCCGCGTATATGTCGGGCGAAACGCGCATGGGGTGCGGCGTGGGCGCGTGCCTTGTGTGCGCGTGCGACATCAAAGAAAAAAACGGCGAGATCGTGCGTAAACGCGCATGCGTAGACGGCCCCGTATTCCGCTTGGAGGATATCGTACTGTGAACCATTCGAACAATATGCCCGATCTGTCGGTGGAGCTGTGCGGCGTACGGCTTAAAAATCCTATTTTAACGGCCAGCGGCACTTTCGGTTACGGCAAAGAGTACGCGCAGTTTTACGACATAAACGTTTTGGGCGGCATTTGCACCAAAGGCATCACCAAGGAAAAGAGAGAGGGTAACCCCTCGCCGCGCATTGCCGAAACGCCGTGCGGCATGCTCAACAGCGTGGGCTTGCAAAACCCCGGCGTAGACGGGTTCATTCGCGACGACGTGCCTTTTTTGCAAACGCTTTCCACGGCGGTGATCGCCAACATTGCCGGCAAAACGGAAGAGGACTATTGCTACACGGCCGAGCGGGTTAGCGCGCTCGATTGCGTGAAAATGGTGGAGCTGAATATCAGTTGTCCCAACGTGAAAGCGGGAGGCATGGCGTTCGGCGTGTTGCCCGAAAGCGTGCAACGCATCACCCGCGCGGTAAAAAAGCACTGCGTAAAACCGCTGATGGTAAAGCTTTCGCCCAACGTGGCCAACATAGCGGACAACGCCCGCGCGGCCGAACAAGGCGGCGCCGACTGCGTTTCGCTCATCAACACGGTGGGCGGCATGGCCATAGATTGGCGCGCGAGAAAGCCTATTTTGGCCAACGTGTGCGGCGGTCTTTCCGGTCCCGCCGTGAAACCCATTGCGCTCAAAATGGTGTATGAGGTGCATAAAGCGGTGCGCTTGCCCATTGTGGGCTTGGGCGGCATCATGACAGCGGACGACGTAATGGAATTTTTGGTGGCGGGCGCCACGGCCGTGCAAGTGGGGAGCGCCAACATTTTCGATCCCATGGCGGGCGTAAACCTTGTGAATGAGTTGACAAATCTTTGCAAAAGGTGTAACATAAATACGTTGCGGGATCTTACGGGCACGCTGAACGCGTAGCCGCTCGCAGCAAAAAGGAAAAGAACATGAAACCGACGAACGAACAGATATTGGAAGTTTTCAATAAAACGGGCGGCATATTAAAAGGGCATTTTTTGCTCACCAGCGGCCGTCATTCCGATACGTATATGCAATGCGCCAAATTGTTTGTGCACCCCGAAGAGAGCGCGTATCTGTGCGCGGCCTTGGCCGAACAGTTGCGCGAATTCAAGGCCGACGCGGTGGTTTCGCCCGCGGTGGGCGGCATTATCATGGGGTACGAAGTGGCGCGGCAGTTGGGCGTTATCGATCTGTTTGCCGAGCGCGAGGGCGGCGAAATGACGCTTAGACGCGGCTTTGCCTTGGATAAGGGCATGCGCGTGATCGTGGTGGAAGACGTTGTGACCACGGGCGGCTCGGTAAAAGAAGTGATCGAGTTGTGCCGCAAAGCGGGCGCCGACGTGGTCGCGGTGGCGTCGGTGGTAGATCGCAGCGGCGGGCAAGTGGATTTCGGCGTGCCCTATCGCGCGTTGCTGTCTATGGAAGTAAAAAGCTATGAGGCGGACGAGTGTCCGTTGTGCCGCGAAGGCAAACTGCCGGCCGTTAAACCGGGCAGTCGCGGGTTGAAATAACAGAGCGGAAATAATTTTCGGGAGGAATTTCGAATATGGCTACGAAACGAACCAAAACGACGCGCACCACCACGCAAACGCGTGTGTACACCGTGCCCAAGATCTGCAAAGTACTGTCGTTTGTTGCGGTGATGCTCATGGGGTTGGGCATTGCCATCGGCGTTGTGCTCGGATTTATCGAACAGTGCGCGGCCATCGGCAATTGGATCAAGAATATTGCCATCGGCATCGGTCTTATCGCGCTTTGTTGGTATTCGTATTACGAGGCGCGCTTGCACGGCAGAACATGGTTCACTTTGTGGGTGATCGCCGTGGTGCTCATCGTTGTGTTTTACGTGTTGGGTCTAACGCCCATAGTGTTTTGGAATAAGTAAAAAAGAATAGTCGCGCCCGTAGCGGGCATACTAAAAAAAACGGAGAAAAAACAATGGCGGCGAAAGCGAAGAAACAAAATTTTATACAAGCGTACTTTTCCGATTTCGGATTGCGGCAGATCTGCGACTTTTTGATGTTGGGCGGCGCGATCGTTTTGATCGTGGGCATCTTTGTGAGCGAGATCGTGATCACCGTGGGGTTGGCTATCTATTTGGTGGCCACCGGCTTGGCGATCTTCCGCAGCGTGCGCGTGTTGTGCAGCAAGATAAACCACCGTTCGCCCGAATACAAAAACGCGATCATCAACACCGTGATCATGGGCGTGATCTTTGCGGTGGCGCTCTTCGGGTTCATTTACGCGTTGGTGTAAGATAGCTTATTTTACGCAAATAAAAAGGGGCGGAACACGATTTCTTGTGTTTCGTCCCTTTTTTGTTGCGCTTTCGGCCGCTATGGTATGTCTTGCGGCGTAACGAACAGCGTTTTACAGTCGGTGTAGATCACTTTGCCGGGGGCGGCGCCCTTAGGCTTATTCACGTATTTTTTGCGCGTGTAGTCTACGGGCACGTTGTCGGCATACCGCGCTTTGGAATAGTAGGCCGCCACGGCGGCGGCGCGCAACAGCACTTGTTGCGTGATGTTGTCGCCCGATACGATCACATGACTGCCGTGTATCTTTTGCGTGTGCAACCAAACGTCGTCCGGCCGCGCTTGCTTGGTGAGCCGATCGTTTTGGTAGTTGGTCTTGCCCCAACGCACGGTGCAACCGTCGATCACCGCGTGCCCGCCCGCGGGTTCTTTTTTCTTCTTTTTGGCGTCTTTGGGGGCGTGCAACAGATTGGCGGCATACAGTTCGTTCACGATCTCTTCCAAACCTTCTTCGTCGGTGTAGGAAAAGCTGTCTAATACCGAATGGTAATATTCGAGATCGGCCGTGGCTTGGCGGATCTGTTCAATTGTGATCTCCAGCGCCTTTTTCTTTTTGGCGTACTTTTTATAGTAAGCTTGCGCGTTGTATTGCGGCGATTTGTTTTCTTGCAAAGGCACGGTAACGGGGGAGGGCGGGTCTGTGTAGTAGTTTTCGAGTACAACGCTTTGCATGCCTTGCCGTATGCGATAGATATTGGCGGTAATGAGTTCGCCGAACAGCTTGTCTTGCGCGGCGTCGGCCGCCTCTTGTTGGCGGGCGGCAAACAGTTTCAGTTTTTTTTCGGTGCGCGCCACGGCGTTTTTTACCGCCGTTTTGGGCACGCGCGATTTTTCCCGCAACCGTCTGTCGCGGTCGAGCACGTCGAAGTGCGCGTCCATGGCTTGGTTGAGCGTGGGGAAAAAGGTATAGTCGCCGTCGGGGTAAAAAGGATATATCCAAAAGTCCGATTTTCCGTCGGCGCGGCGCACGCACGGCTTGGCGTTTTTGCACAGCGTTTGGCGCGAAAAGGCGGCGACCAGCGCGTCCTTTTGCGTTGCCGACAATGCATCGAAATACACGCCGCCCAACGTATGCGTAACAACGGCGGCAATGGTGGCGGGTGACAGTCCCGCCGCGCCCGCCAAGATGTAGCTGTCCGCTTTGCCGCCCGTAAAGCCGTCTAAAAGGGCGCGCAACGCCTCGGCGTCGAATATGTCGGCCTTGTCTTGCACGGGCGGGAGCGAGTAGACGCTCCCCGGCATAACGGGGCGTTTTTCGCTGTCGGCGGGCGAAATGTGTTTAAGGCATTCGGAGATCTTGCCCGATTCGTCGGTGAGGATCACGTTGGCGTATTTGCCCATCACCTCGCAGATCAGCGTGCGTTTCACCGCGTAGCCGAGTTCGTCGCGGGCGCGCAACGCAAAAAACAGTATGCGCTCGCCCTTTTGCGCGCGCACGCTTTCGATGAGGGCGCCGCCGATGTGTTTTCTCAGGTGCATCAAAAAAGCGGGCGCCCGCAACGGGTTGTTTTTGGGCGGGTGCGCCGAAAGGTGCGCGCGCGGCAACGACGGGTCGGCGCTCAGCACCAAAGCGAAATTTTCGCGGTTGTGTATGCTCAGCACGATCTCGTAGGGGTCGGGCATGTTGATCTTGTCTATGCGTCCGCCCGATAGTTTTGCGTGCAGTTCCTCGGCTGCTGCGCCTATGTGCAATGCGTCTGCCGGCATGTGCGTGATCCTCCCGTGTTTTCTATTGTTAGTATAACTATATTGCGGGAATTAGTCAATACAATTTGACAAACGTTGCGTAAAGTGTTATTATAGTGTGGTATGATTTTTTGGAGGTTATCATGGATTACAAAACGGAAAAACAAAAGGGAAGCGTAAAGTTTGCGTTTACGGTACCCGCCGACGAATGGGAAGCGGAAATAAACGCCGCATATATAAAAACCAAAGGCAAATACGCCATTCCCGGTTTTCGCAAGGGAAAGGTGCCCCGTAAAATGATCGAAAACGCCTACGGTCCCACCGTGTTTTTCGACGACGCGTTCAACGCGTGCGTATCCAAAGCGTATACCAAAGCGCTTGCCGAGAACGAGGACGTTTTCCCCGTGGACGAGCCCAAAGTAGACGTGGAAAAATTGGGCGAGAACGGCCTTGTGTTTACCGTGGAAGTGACGGTAAAACCCGAAGTAACGCTCGGGCAGTATAAAGGCCTTACCGTGAAAAAGGCGAGCTATCCCGTTACCGATAAAGAGGTGGACGAGGACATCGAACGTAACCGGCAATCGAAGAGCCGTTTGGTGGACGTTACCGACCGCGCGGCGCAAGACGGCGACACCGTGAACATCGACTACAGCGGATCGATCGACGGCGTGGCGTTTGCGGGCGGCACGGCGCAAAAGCAAAGCTTAACGCTCGGCAGTCATTCGTTTATCCCCGGTTTCGAGGAGCAAGTGGTCGGCATGAAGATCGGTGAGAGCAAAGACCTTAAAGTGAAGTTCCCCGACGATTACCACGCCGAAGAATTAAAGGGTAAAGACGCCGTGTTTGCGGTAACGTTGCACGGTATCCAATACAGAGAAGTGCCCGAACTCAACGACGCGTTCGTGAAAGACACCACGCAGTTCGAAACGGTGGCCGATTACCGCGCCGACGTGCAAAAGCGATTGCAAGAAAACGCCGCACGCCGCGAGGATAACGAAAACAAAAACAACATGATCGATGCCATCGTGGCCAACGCGAGCGTGGATATTCCCGCTTGCATGGTAGACAGCGAGCTCGACTATATGTTGCAAGATTTCGAGTACCGTCTTTCGTATATGTACGGCGGCATGAAGCTGGACGACTATTTCAAGTATACCGGATCGAGCCGCGAAGGGTTCCGCAAAGACCGCCGCGAAGAGGCCGAAAAAGCGGTGAAAACGCGTTTGACGCTCGAAGCGGTGATAAAAGCCGAAAAGATCGAACCTACCGACGCCGATTGGAACGCGCGTTTGGAAGAGCTTTGCAAGCACACGGGCAAGAGCGCGCAAGAGTATGAGAAAACGCTTTCGGACACGCAGCGCAGTCATCTCAAGAGCGATATAACGGTGGAAAAAACGCTCGACCTTTTGGCCAAAGAAACGGTGTTCGACGCCAAAGTTGCCGAGAAGAAAGCGGCGCCCAAAACGGCGTCGGCAAAGTCCGCGTCCGATAAACCGGCGGCGGCCAAATCGCCCGCCAAGAAAGCGGCGCCCAAAAAAGAAGACGCAAAAGCGTAACGGTACCGCGCCGCAAAATTCGACGCGATTTGCGGAATAAACGAACGGCAAGGAGGATATAAATAAGTAGTATGATAAAAAGCAGTCTTGTTCCTATGGTCATCGAGCAAACCAATCGCGGCGAGCGTTCTTACGATATCTATTCTCGTTTGCTCGAAGATCGCATTGTGTTTCTTACGGGCGAGATCGACGACATCACCGCCGATCTCATTATTGCGCAGTTGTTGCATTTGGAGGGGAAAGACCCCGACAAAGACATCAGTCTGTATATCAACAGCCCCGGCGGCAGCGTAACGGCGGGCATGGGTATCTATGATACCATGAACTATATAAAGTGCGATGTGAGCACCATTTGCGTGGGCATGGCGGCCAGCATGGGCGCGTTCTTGCTCAGCAGCGGCGCGCGCGGCAAGCGTTTCGCTCTTCCCAACAGCGAGATCATGATTCATCAACCGTTGGGCGGCGCGCAAGGGCAGGCGAGCGATATTGCCATTCAAGCCGAGCACATACTCAAAACCAAGAAAAAAATGAACCGCATACTGTCCGAAAATTGCGGACAGCCGCTGGAAAAGATCGAGCGCGACGTGGATCGCGACTATTATATGACGGCGGAAGAGGCACACAAATACGGGCTCATCGATAAAATTTTCGTAAAGCGTTCGTAAAAGGCAAGAGGAGGGAACCCGTTGAATTTTAAGACGGAAGAAGCAAAGTGCGCGTTTTGCGGCAAGCCGCAATCGCAAGTGGTGGAATTGGTTTCGGGGCCTACGGGCGTGTCCATTTGCGACGGTTGCGTGGGTATTTGCAACGAGATACTCACCGGTCGGATCAAGAAATCGGCGGAAACGTCGGCCGTGAAATTGCCTTCGCCCGAAGAGATCAAAAATGAATTGGACGAATTCATCATCGGGCAAGACATGGCAAAGCGCGTGTTGAGCGTGGCGGTGTATAACCACTACAAGCGTATCAACTATAACGCGGCGCATCCCGTAAAAGGCAAGGGCGCCAAGCGCGACATCGAGTTGAAAAAGAGCAACATTCTCATGTTGGGACCCACCGGTTGCGGTAAGACGCTTTTGGCGCAAACGCTTTCGCGCATATTAGACGTGCCTTTTGCCGTGGCCGACGCCACCACGCTCACCGAGGCGGGGTATGTGGGCGAAGACGTGGAAAACGTTTTGTTAAAGCTCATTCAAAACGCCGACTACGACATCGAACGCGCCCAACGGGGCATTATCTATGTGGACGAGATCGATAAGATCTCGCGCAAGAGCGAAAACGTGAGCATCACGCGCGACGTATCGGGCGAGGGCGTACAGCAAGCGCTGTTAAAGATTATAGAGAGCACGGTTGCCAGCGTGCCGCCCCAAGGCGGCAGAAAGCACCCGCAACAAGAGTGCTTAACGATAGACACCACCAACATCTTGTTTATTTTCGGCGGCGCGTTTGTGGGGCTTGACAAGATCATTTCCAAGCGCACCAATGCGGCGTCGCTCGGATTCGGCGGCGACATTGCGTCTAAAACGGCCAAAGACGCGGCGCAGTGGTTCAAAGACGTGCAACCGCAAGACCTCATCCAATTCGGGTTGATCCCCGAATTCGTGGGGCGCGTGCCGGTAACGGTCAGCCTCAACGATCTGGATAAAGACGCGCTGGTGTCCATTCTCACCAAACCGCGCGACGCGCTTACCAAGCAATATAAAAAATTGCTCGAAATGGACGGCGTGGAGTTGGTGTTCATGCCCGATGCAGTGGAGGCCATCGCCGAAAAAGCCATCGAACTGAAAACGGGCGCGCGCGGCTTGCGCTCCATTGTGGAAAATTGCATGTTGGATATCATGTATCGCGTGCCTACCGATAAGACCATTGAAAAAGTGGTGATCGATCGCGCATGCGTGGAAAGCGGCATCATGCCCGACCATGTGTTCCGTAAAGAAAAAATAGCGTAACAAAGCGCACGTTTTTGTGCCGTAAACGCATATACAAGCAAAAGGATCGCGACAAGGCGGTTCTTTTTTTGTTCCCTCGTTTTGCTTGTAAGTTTGTTTGCTTTATGGTATACTATATACGTGGAGATATATGTATGGATGAATTAACGACGTTTGACGCGGCAAAATCGGGCATGGTTCCGCCCAAGCCCTCTTCTTTCAAAATGATCGTAATGCGCGGGTTGGTGGTGTTTCCGGGGCAGACGATCATGTTCGACGTGGGTCGCGACAAGTCCATCGTGGCGCTCAATAAAGCAGTGGAAAGCAACCAAGAAGTTTTTTTGGTGGCGCAAAAACGGCAGAACGCCACCAATCCCGCCCCGCAGGAAATTTACCGCGTGGGGTGTTTGGCGCGCATCAAGCAGATCACCAAACTCAATAACGCCGACAGTTTTCGGGTGCTGGCAACGGGATTAAAGCGCATGGAGATAGACAACTATCTTATGCGCACGCCCTATTTCGAAGTGTCGCTCAAAGAGTTTTCGGCGCGGCCGAGCGATCCCGTGTTGATGGAGGCGGTAAAGCGCAGACTGGCCGAACAGCTCGAAAAATACAAAAAGTTAGACACGCGCTTTCCCGCCGAGGCGATGCGTTCCATCGATCTCAACGACGTAAAGTCGTTTGTGGGCTTGATGGGCATGCATTTGTATCGCGAGAACAACGAAAAGCAAAAGCTTTTGGAAACGCCCGACGAATACAGCCAATTGGAAGACATTTACGCCGTGATGATGCGCGAATGCGAGATCATGGCGGTGGAAAAAAAGATCAACGTAAAAGTACGCGAGAATATCGATAAAAACCAACGCGAATATTATTTGCGCGAGCAGATCAAGGTGATCCACGACGAGTTGGGCGACGACGCCGACGAGTTGGAGGAATACCGCAAGCGCGCCAAATCGCGCAAACTGCCCGAAGAAGTGCAGAAAAAGATAGAGAAAGAAACGGCGCGCATGGAAAAAATGAGTTCCACGTCGCCCGAGGCGGGCGTGAGCCGCACGTATATCGAATGGTTGCTCGACATGCCTTGGAAAGAAAAGTCGGACGACAACCTCGATCTGCAACGCGCGCGGCAAATTCTCGACGAAGACCACTACGGCTTGGAAAAGGTGAAAGAGCGTATCGTGGAATATTTGGCGGTGCACCAACTCACCCAAAATCTGCAAGGGCCTATCCTTTGTTTCGTAGGCCCTCCCGGCGTGGGCAAAACGTCGGTAGTGGCAAGTATCGCCCGCGCGGCGGGGCGCAAGCTGGTCAGCATGAGTTTGGGCGGCGTGCGCGACGAGGCGGAGATCCGCGGCCATCGTCGCACCTATATCGGCGCATTGCCCGGCCGTATCATAGCGGGCATGAAACAAGCCGAAGTGATCAACCCCGTGTTTTTGCTCGACGAGATCGACAAGATGTCGTCCGATTTCCGCGGCGATCCCGCCTCCGCCATGCTCGAAGTGCTCGATCCCAACCAAAACAACGCTTTTAAGGACCACTACTTGGAAGTGGGGTACGATCTCAGCAAAGTGATGTTCGTGACCACGGCCAACACGCTCGACACCATTCCCGCGCCCCTTCTCGATCGCATGGAAGTGATCGAGCTGTCGGGGTATACCTACGAAGAAAAATTGCAGATCGCCAAGCGGTATTTGGTGCCCAAGCAGTTGGCCGCCAACGGCCTTAACGAAAAAACGGTGACCTTTTCGGACGCCGCGCTGTTGCATATCGTGGCGGGCTACACGCGCGAAAGCGGTGTGCGCAACTTAGAACGCGAGATCGGCACGGTGATACGCAAGATCGCCGTGAAAGTGGTGGAAAAGGGCAAAGACAAGGTGCAAAGCTACGATGTGCAACCCGCCGACATAAAAGATTATTTGGGCGTTTTGAAGTATCAAGACGACCTTAAAAACGAAGCGGACGAAGCGGGGCTTGCCACGGGATTGGCGTGGACGAGCGTGGGCGGCGTTACGCTCAACGTGGAAGTGGCGCTCATTCCCGACGGCAAAGGCGAGATCATTTTAACGGGCAGCTTGGGCGACGTGATGAAAGAATCGTGCCGCACGGCGCTCACGTTGGTGCGTTCGCGCGCCGAACGGTACGGCATAGACGCCAAAAAGTTTACCGAGTGCGATATTCACGTGCACGTGCCCGAAGGCGCCACGCCCAAAGACGGACCGAGCGCGGGCATAACCATGGCCACCGCTTTATTGAGCGCGTTGAGCGACCGCAAAGTGAACCGCAACGTGGCCATGACGGGCGAAGTAACGTTGCGCGGCAAAGTGCTGCCTATCGGCGGACTGAAAGAAAAATCGTTGGCGGCGTTCCGCGCGGGCGTAAAAACGCTCGTGATCCCCGAAGAGAACCGCAAAGACGCCGAGGAACTGCCCGACGAGGTGAAAAACAACGTGCACATCGTTTGCGTCCGCACGATAGACGACGTGTTTGCGGCGGCGCTCGTATAGTATCATGAAAATCGTATCCGCGGAATTTATCACAAGCGTGGCCGCGTTGCCCCAATACGAACAGGCGGCAACGCGGTATTCGTGCGCGGAAATTTGTGTGGTGGGACGCTCCAACGTGGGCAAATCCACCTTTATCAACTGCATGACGGGGCGCAAGAAGTTGGCCAAAGCCTCGGTAACGCCGGGGCGCACGCGGCTTATCAACTTGTTCGATCTCAACAAGGGGTCGCTCGTGTTGGCCGATCTGCCGGGGTATGGGTATGCCGCCGCGTCCAAACGCGAAAAGGAAGGGTGGGCGGCGCTCATAGAAGGCTATTTGCGTTCTTCGCAAAAATTGCAGCACGTGTTTGCGTTGGTGGATATTCGCCACGAGCCGAGCGAACTCGACAAGCGCATGTTGCAATATTTGTATGCCTACCGCTTGCCGTTTACGGTGGTGGCCACCAAGGCGGACAAGCTAAGCCGCGCGCAAACGGCCAAAGCGGTGCAAACCGTGTCGGCGTCGCTCGCCGTGGGGCGGGACGACGTGATCGTGTTTTCGGGCATAAACGGCACGGGCAAAGAAAAGGTGGAAAGCGTTTTGGAAAAAATAATCGCGCCGTAACCGTCACGCGCGCAACGCCTCTCGCATACACAATGTTGAACACACTTGGTATGCGGGAGGTTTTTTGCATATGGCAAACAACATACGGGCGGGACGGATCACGGGCGATCCCATAAGAGGACTGTGCGAACGCATTTGCATAGAAGTGGACAGAGTGTTCGACGGGTGTCGGGAAACGGTGAACAACCAAAACTATGTGTTTACGCTCTCGGGCATTTCGCCGCAAGCCACCCCGCCGTTTACGTTTACCGAGGCGACCGGCTACGGAGAAACCACGGTGGAAAACGTGAGCGTGGTACAGCTCAGTAACGGCAAGTCGCGGGTGGAGGCGGACATCGTGATGCCCATTGCGGTGACCTTTCTCGACACGTTCGGCAACGCATATACGGGTACATCCACGTTGCGGTTGCACCGCGATTTCGTTTTGCGCGTGCCCACCGATTCCATCGTGCCCTATTCGTTGCGGGTTTTTTCCGCCTTTTTGAGCCGTATAGGCAATTTCATTGGCGACGACGCCGTGTCGGTGGCGGGGTGCTACACCTTGGTGGTCAAGGTGATCGTGCGCACCGATATTTTGGTGCCGAGCTACGGCAATTGCGTGTATCCCGTATGCGTGGACTGCGGCGGCGAGGCATGCAACGAGTTTTTGTCGTTGCCGCTCTTTCCGCGTTCGTAGCCGAAATAGCCGCAATTGTCCTTGCTTTATGCCGCGATTTATGCTATACTGATACGGTATGAAAGTTTACGCGATCGGCGATTTGCATTTATCGGGCAACAACCCCAAACCCATGGACATCTTCGGCGGGTCTTGGGCCAATTATATGGAAGAGATAGAGGCCGATTGGCGGCAACGGGTGACCGACGAGGACGTTGTGCTCATAGCGGGCGACATCAGTTGGGCCATGACGCTATCGGACGCGGCGCCCGATCTGCAGCGGATCGGCGCGTTGCCCGGCCGAAAAGTGTTTATACGCGGCAACCACGATTATTGGTGGAAAGCGATAGGAGCGGTGCGTTCCGTTCTGCCGCCCGCGGCGTACGCCGTGCAAAACGATTGCGTGCGCATCGGTCGTTTGTTGGTGTGCGGCAGTCGCGGTTGGACAACGCCCGAAAACACGGGCGGCGTGAGCGCCGAAGATAAAAAGATATTCGAACGCGAAGTGGGGCGGGTCACGCTTTCGCTAAACGCCATGCGCAAAATGCGTCGAGAGGACGACCGCGTTGCGGTGATGATGCACTTTCCGCCCTTTAACAGCCGCATCGAACCGTCGCCGTTTACCGCGCTGTTTCAAGAGTACAACGTGCACGCCGTGGTATACGGCCATTTGCACGGGCACCCCGGGCGCCTATGTCTGCAAAAAACCGTGCACGGCATACCGTACTATTTAACGTCTTGCGATCTTGTCAAAAACAAATTGGTTGCCGTGGAGTGCGGCCTATAAAAAAACCTTTGCAGAAAGCAAAGGTTTTTTTGTTGTTGAAAAAAGGGGAAAGATCACAGCGTGGCGATCACTTCGATCTCCACCAACGCGCCCATGGGCAAAGCGGCCACGGCCACGCACGAGCGTGCGGGCGGCTCGAAATTGAAATAACTGCCGTATTCGGCGTTTACTTCGGCGAACTTGGTCATGTCGGTGAGGAAAATGGTGGTTTTCACCACGTTGGCGGCCGTTAAGCCTTTGCTTGTTAAAAGCGCGTCGATGTTTTTGAGCACTTGCCGCGTTTGGGCGGTAAAATCGTCGCCGACAAGGGCGCCCGTGGCGGGGTCGATGGGGATTTGTCCCGAAAAGAAGATCAGTTTTTTCAACTCGATCCCTTGCGAGTACGGTCCGATCGCTTTGGGTGCGGTAGGGGTGTTTATCACGTTGCGCACCAGGTCTTTGCTTTTGTTCTTTTTGGTTTTCATACAAAACTCTCCCGTGTTGTTTATTTGGTATTTGTCAGAAAATAATGTGATAGCCGCTTTTTTTGAGATCGTCGATCAATTTTCGGCCGTGTTCGAAACCGCTCACTTCGCATGCAATGTGCAGTATGGTTTCGTTTAGGTGCAGTTCGGTGCTCATGCGGTCGTACTGCACCGATATGATATTGGCTTGTTGCGCCGTCATCACGTGCGAAAACTGTTCCAAACTGCCCGGTTTGTCGGAAAGCACCACCGAAAATTTCATCTGTCGGCCGCGGCTGACAAGACCTTTTTCGATGATCTTGTGGATAAAGCCCACGTCTATATTGCCGCCCGAAAGCACGCACGCGATTTTTTTGCCCCGCAAATAGGGCACTTTTTGCGAGAGCGCCAGCGCAAGCGAGGTGGCGCCTGCCGGTTCCACCACTTGTTTGGCGCGTTCGATTAGTTGAATGATGGTGGCGGCGATCTCGTCGTCGGTCACGGTATACACGCCGTCGGCGTAACGGTTGATAAGTTCCACCGTGCGCGCGCCGGGATTTTTTACCGCAATGCCGTCGGCAATGGTATACACTTCTTTGGTGCACATGCGCGATTTGCAAGCAAAGCTTTGTTCGATGGCGTTGGCGCGCTCGCCTTGCACGCCGATCACTTTGATGGCGGGGTTTAGTTGCTTGGCCGCAAACGCCACGCCCGCCAACAGTCCGCCGCCGCCCGCGGGCACGATCACGGCGTCCAGATCGGGCATTTGTTGCCACAGTTCGAGCGCCACGGTGGCTTGTCCCGCGATCACGTTTTCATCGTCGAACGGGTGAATGAAAGCGGCGTTTTTTTGCTTTGTCAATTCTTGCGCGGCTTGGTAAGCGTCGTCGTAGCATTCGCCGCGCAAAACAACGTGCGCGCCGTAACTTTCGGTGGCCGAAATTTTGGCAATGGGGGTGGAAAGCGGCATCACGATATACGCCTTTAACCCAAGCGCGCGCGCCGCATACGCCACGCCTTGGGCATGGTTGCCCGCGCTCGACGCCACCACGCACCGCACGTTGCCCTCTTTTGCCAATTGTTGCATGGTGTTGAAAGCGCCGCGCACCTTAAAAGAACCCGTTTTTTGTCGGTTTTCGCACTTGAGCCAAATGTCGGCTTGCGCCATGTGCGAAAACGTTTGCGAATGTTCGAGTTCGGTCAAATGCGTGGTGCCCGCCAAACGCCGTTGCGCGTCGTAAACGTCTTGTAATTCCATATCGTTGCCGTCCGTTGTGCAGATTATATATATGCTACCATAATACTCCAAACGGGCTCCGTTTGTCAACTTTCTGACATTTTCCGCAATAAAAAATCGGGCGTGTGGGCATCGGCTTGCCAAAAACGATCATGCATGCGCTAAAAATACTAATTTTTTTATAAAAAATGGGCAAAAGTGTTTGATTGTGGGCGAAATGTGTGCTATACTGTTTATATTCCGTAGTATGTGGTGCTTACTATAGCATGCGATCTGCGGAAAATCCGCCGCAAGGCAGAGGGAGGGCAGCGCCATGTATTACGGTGAATACCGACACCAGATCGACGAAAAAGGCCGTATACGCATACCGGCCAAGCTCAAAGCGCAGCTGGGCGATCATCCGTTCATCACGCGCAGCGCTTTGCACAAGCATAAATGCCTTCTCGTGTTGCCGGCGGCGGACGCTACCAAGATCTTCGACGCCGAGTTCGGCAATCTCAGCGTTTTAACGGACGACAGCCGTTCGGTGCGCTTGATGGCGTCCAGCGGGTTCATGGCCGAAGAGGACAAGGTGGGGCGTATTTTATTGCCCCAACGGCTTATAGAACATGCGGGTCTTACCAAAAACGTGGTGACGATCGGATCGTTCAACCGCGTGGAGATTTGGAGCGAAGAGAGTTGGGAGGCCTACCAGCAAGAGGAAGAGAGCGAAACGCCGGAGGCCGAAAGCCATGAGTGAGTATCACGTTCCCGTGCTTTTGGAGGAGTGCATGCAAGCGCTCAACGTGGGCACGGGCAAACTGTATTTCGACGGCACGTTGGGCGGCGGCGGACACACCGACGAGATCTTAAAGAGAGGCGGCCGCGTGATAGCCACCGACCGCGACATGGAGGCGATCGATTACGCGCGTCTTAGGCTGTCGCAAAAAACCGATTACAACGGACGGTATACGCTGGTAAAAGATAACTTCAAAAATGCGGCCGAGATATTGCGTGCGCACGAGGTGCACGAGATCGACGGCGCGCTGTTGGATCTCGGCATATCGTCGCACCAAGTGGACGAAAACTTGCGCGGCTTTTCTTACAGCGGCAACGGCTTGTTGGACATGCGCATGGACCGCGACCAATACCTATCGGCCATGACGGTGGTCAACGAATATTCCGAAGAGCAACTGTCGCGCATTATCTATACGTACGGCGAAGAACGGTTTGCCCGCAAGATTGCCCGTGCGATCGTCGAGGCGCGCAAGCGTTCGCCCATAGAAACCACCAAACGACTGGCCGACATCGTCAAGTCGTGCGTGCCGGAGGGCAAAAAGGGGGGACACCCCGCCAAAAAAACCTTTCAAGCCATTCGCATCGAGGTGAACAACGAGCTGTCGGGGTTGGGCGAGGCGATAGGCGATCTGGCGGGCATGCTCAAATCGGGCGGCCGCATAGCGGTGATATCCTTTCACTCGCTGGAAGATCGGATCGTAAAACAAACATTCAAAATGCTGTCGATGGACTGTATATGCGACAAGTCGCTGCCCGTTTGCGTCTGTCACCATACGGCCACCGTAAAACTTCTCGGCAAATTCAGACCCACGGCCGAAGAAACGGCGCGCAATCCGCGTAGCCAAAGCGCTACGTTGCGCGTGGCGGAAAAACTGTAAAACGGGCATACAACGTACGAAAGGAGCATACACATATGGTAACCTATAAGAGAAGGATCGCCAGCGAGCAAGACCGGTTCGGCGGATATGCCATGCAACCGTCCGGCAAAACGGTGACCGACGAAACGGAAGTACCCGTCACCGAACGGTTTGCTTTTCGTACGACCGCGGACGAGCCTGTCTATACGGAAGAGAACCGCACCGCGTATGAAACGGAGCGCACGCAAACGGTAACGCGCAACGCGCCGCCGCCCGTGGTGGAATATTCGCAACGTCCCGTTTACGGCTACACGGTGCCCGCCAAAGCGCCGCGCCGCGCCAAAAAGCAAGCGCGCCGCGAAAAAGAAGATCTGATGCCCAGCATTCGCACGCGCGCCTATGCCCAACAGCAAGAGCAAGAAAGCGAAAAGCAAGCGCCGCGCGCCCGCCTTTCGGGCAAAGCCAAGGCCGCGCTCGTAGCGTATGCGGCGGTAACGCTCTTGTTGGCGGCGTTGGTCATTTCCGTGGGCTTGGCGGTGAGCAATCTCAACGCCCGCTCGGCGCAGTTGGAAAGAGAGATCGCACAGCAAAACGAGCGTTTGCTCGCCATCGACACCGACATTGCCGTTTACACCGATCTCGACCGCATTGCGGGCGCGGCGATGAACGACGGCATGCATAAGATCGAGCACCCCGTATCGGTGGATCTGGTGCCCACCACAAACCCCGTGTCTTACGAAAGCAGAACCAATTGGTTCGACAAACTTTGCGATTGGCTCAGTAAGATCATCGGAGGGTAGACCGTAAATTGAATAGCACGAACAGCACGGTAACGACGCGAAAGAGATTATTGATACTGACGGTATCGATAATCTTTTTGTTTTGCGCGCTTTTGGGAAGATTGGCGTATTTGCAGTTGGCGGCGGGCAAGGAGTTGCAAGCCAAGGCGGCGCAACAGTGGTATCGGGATCTGCCGCTCAAAGCGCCGCGCGGCAAGATCGTGGACACGCACGGACAAGTCTTGGCAGACAACCGCGAAGTGTACGGGGTGTATGTGCGCCCCAACGCCGTGAAAGACGCGCCCGCGGTGGCGTCGGTGCTTTCGGGGCATTTGTCGCTCGACTACGACAAACTGCTCGAAAAGATCGTGTCTTCGCGCGTTAGCGAGATCACGGTGGCGCGCGCGGTGGAAAAAGACGTGGCGGAGGCCATCATCGCGCACGATCTGGCGGGCGTGTATTTCACGCTCGATTCCAAGCGGTATTATCCCGCCTCTCACTATTTGGCGCAGATCTTGGGATTTACCAATATAGATAACGTGGGGCAAAACGGTTTGGAAGGGTATTACGATACCTACTTAAAAGGGGTAGACGGGTTTGCCTACACCGCCGCCGATATCAAAGGCAACGAGCTTGCGGACAACGTGACCGAATACGTGCCCGCCATTCCGGGGTGCGATCTTACGGTGTCGCTCGATCTGAACATTCAGTCGTTTGCCGAAACGGCGGTGGCCAACGCCTTAGAAGACCACGGCGCCAAAAACGCGTCTATGATCGTGATGGACTGCAAAACGGGCGGCATTTTGGCCATGGCGAGCGCGCCGGGATTTGACTTGAACGAACCGCCGCGCGACGATCTGCATATGCTCAACGCGCTCAGCAAAAACAAGATGATCGTAGACGTATACGAGCCGGGGTCCACGTTTAAGATATTCACCACGGCGGCGGCCATAGAAAACGGCGCCGTATCGGACGCCGACCGATTTTTTTGCGGCGGCTCGCGCTTGGTAGACGGACAAAAAATAAAGTGTTGGCGCAGTATCGGGCACGGGTCGCAGAACTTGGCCGACGGCGTAAAAAACAGTTGCAACTGCGTGTTTATGGATCTTGCTTTGCGTTTGGGCACCGACAAGATGTACGACACCATTCGCAATTTCGGGTTCGGAACAAAAACGGACATTGACTTTTACGGCGAAAGCAAAGGCTTACTGATGGCGCAGTCTAAGGTGAAAACGGTGGATCTGGCGCGCATAGGATTCGGGCAAGCGGTGGCCGTTACGCCGCTACAGCTCGTTACGGCGGTGTCGGCGGCCATTAACGGCGGCACGCTGTATGAGCCGTACTTTTTGCAAAAGGCAACGGCGTACGGCGGGCAGACCATTTACACGCGCGAACCGAAAGCCGTGCGGCAGGTGATTTCGAGCGGCACGAGCGAACGCTTGCGCAACATGTTGGAAAAAGTGGTGAGCGAGGGCGGCGGCCATAAAGCGGGCGTGGCGGGATACCGTATCGGCGGGAAAACGGGCACGGCGCAAAAATACGAAAACGGCAGTATCGCGCAAGGCAAATACGTTTCCAGCTTTGTGGGGTTTGCGCCCGTGGAAGATCCGCGCTACGTTTTGGCCATGATCGTAGACGAGCCGAGCGGCTATGCCTACTATGGCAGTTTGGTGGCCGCGCCGTATGCGGGCGAAGTGTTCGCCAAAATATTCGACTATGCGGGACTGCCGCCGTCTACGTCCGCCACCGTAACGGAATGGACGCAAATGCCCGACGTGGTGGGCGTTTCCACGCAAGAAGCTTTGGAAATGTTGCGGCAATGCGGCTTAACGGCCGAAGTGGCCGGCGAGGGCGAAAGCGTGCGCTCGTGCGTGCCGTCGCCGCAGACGCGGGTGGAAAAGGGCGACGTGGTGCTGTTGCGCACCTAACGGCCGCCGCAAAAAAAGGATGAGAGAGGATAGGAAAATGCGATTAAAAGAACTGCTGAAAAACTGCCCCCAAACTTGGGGCGAGCTAAGCATAAACGATCTGTGCCACGACGCGGCGTCGGTGCAAAAAGGCAATCTGTTTTTTTGCTTGCGCGGCGTTCGGCACGACGGGCATGACTTTGCCGCCGTGGCGGCAAATAACGGTTGCGCGGCGGTGGTGTGCGAGCATGCCGTGCAAGCCGATTGCCCGCAGATCGTGGTGCCCAACGCGCGCGAGGCGTTTGCGCTGTGCGCCGCCGCCTTTTTCGGGCATCCGTCGCGTCGGCTCAAAATGTTCGGCATTACGGGCACCAACGGCAAAACGACCACGTCTTACATATTGGCGGAGATCTTGCGCGAGGCGGGCGAAAAGGTGGGGCTGATCGGCACCAACTGCATTCGTTACGGCGACGTGTGCGAGGCGGCCACGCTTACCACGCCCGACCCCATGCAACTGCACGGCACGCTCAAAAGAATGTGCGACGCGGGCGTGACGGCGGCGGTGATGGAAGTGTCGGCGCACGCGCTCGCTTTGGATAAAACGGCGGGCATCGTGTTCGATGCGGCGGGCTTTACCAATCTTTCGCAAGATCATCTCGACTTTTTCGGCGACATGCAATCGTATGCGGCCGCCAAACAAAAGCTGTTTTCGTCCGCGGCGGCCAAGTGCGCGGCCGTGAATGCGGACGATCCGTTCGGGCAAAAGTTGCTTGCGCTAAACGCGTTGCCCACGCTTAGCTACGGCACGGACAACCCCGCCGACGTGTTCGGTATCGATCTTCGCATGAGCGCCGAAGGATTGCGCTATATCATCAACCTTAAAGACGATATCGGCGAAGTGCGTTTTGCGTTGCCGGGGCGATTCAACATGTATAACACATTGTGCGCCGCCGCCATGGCCAAGGCGGTAGGGGTGAATTTGCCGGAGATATTGCAAGGCATCAAAAGCGTGAAACGGGTAGACGGTCGCTTTAACGTGATCAACACCGCAAAGTTCAGCGTAATTGTGGATTTTGCGCATACCGACGACGGACTGAAGAACATAATAACATCGGTGCGCGAATTTGCGCCCGCGCGCATACTCACGGTGTTCGGGTGCGGCGGCAACCGCGACAAAAGCAAGCGCGCCGCCATGGGCAGAGCGGCGGCCGAAACGAGCGACGTGACCGTGCTCACCAGCGACAACCCGCGCGACGAAGACCCCGACGCCATCATACAAGACGCTTTTATGGGCGTGCCCGCCCATAAAGCGCACACCGTATACACCCAACCCGACCGCAAAAAAGCGATCGAGTTGGCGCTTTCGATGGCGCAAGAGGGGGACATCGTGCTTATAGCGGGCAAGGGCGCCGAGCGCTATCAAGAGATCCGCGGGGTAAAGTATGCCTATAACGACGAGCAATATGTGCTCGAACTGTTGCAAAACGGCGGCAAGGCGTAAGCGCGCGGCGGTATTTTCGGGAGGTTGGGTTTGAAAATATGAGAGAATTGCTGGCCATGCTCACGGCGTTTGCGCTCACGGCGGCGCTCATGCCGCTCGTGATATTTTTGGGCAAAAAACTCAAAGTGCGGCAAACCATACTGTCGTATGTGGACAACCACCAAAGCAAAAGCGGCACGCCCACTATGGGCGGGTTGGGCATCATGGTGCCGTTGGCCGTTTGCTGTTTGGCATTTGCGGGCAAAGAAAACAAGCTGATGCTTGTCACGCTGTTAGTGACGTTAGGCTATGGGATCGTGGGGTTTATCGACGATTTCATCAAGGTGTTTTTTCACCAAAACAAAGGCTTGAGCCCTTTGCAGAAAATCATATTCCAATTGCTGATCGCGGCCATCGTTTCGGTGTTTGCGTTTAACAACGCGCAAGTGGGCGGCGTGTTATACGTGCCGTTTACGTTGCGCGAAATCAACCTCGGTTGGGGCGCCATACCTCTTTTTATGGCGGTGTTTTTGGCGTTTACCAACGCCGTCAACCTCACCGACGGATTGGACGGTCTGGCCGGCAAGACGTGCGCGTCTTACACCTTTTTCTTTGCGGCGCTGTTGGTGATCGCCGCGTATGCCGCCGGCGACGGCGCGATCGAAGGGGAATACGGCAACCTCATACTGTATTGCGTGGTGCTTATCGGCGCGCTGGGCGGCTTTTTGTGCTACAACTGCTATCCCGCCAAAGTGTTTATGGGCGACACGGGGGCGCTGGCTTTAGGCGGCGGGCTGGGGTGTCTTGCCGTGATGAGCCGCCTTTCGTTTATGATCCCGCTTTTGGGCATCGTGTTTGTGGCCACGTCGCTTTCGGTGATCTTGCAAGTCATATCGTTTAAGGCCACCGGCAAACGCATATTCTTGATGGCGCCGCTGCACCACCATTTCGAGCGCAAGGGCGTGCACGAAAACCGCATCGGCACGGTGTATTTCGCGGTGACGAGCGCGGCGGGGCTTTTGTGCGTGGCGCTCACGCTGTGGTGCGTGCTGTAAAAATCGTACGCTTAACGGCAAAACGTTTTTCATATTCGCCCGTTCGTTTGCATACTATGAAATGGACAACTTGTCGGAGGACGGCACCTATGGAAAACGAGTGGAAAGGCAAACGCATTCTGATTGCGGGACAAGGCGTGAGCGGCACGGGCGCGTTCGAGGCGCTCACGCACGCGGGGGCGGTGTGCGCGTATTTTACCGATGCGCAAGCGGCCGAGGCGTTCGCGCCGCATATGACGGTGGTCAGTCCGGGCATTGCCGAGGACAAACCCGTATTCGCGTTTGCCGCCGAGCACAATGTGCCCGTGATAGGCGAATTGGAGCTGGGCGCATTGTTTAATACGAAACCCGTGGTGGCGGTAACGGGCACCAACGGCAAAACCACCGTGACCCAACTGATCGGGCAGATGTTGCAAAATGCGGGACGCCGCGCGGCGGTGTGCGGCAACGTGGGCGTATCGTTTGCGCAAGCGGCGCAAAGCGGCGACTACGACGTGGCGGTGGTGGAAGTTTCCAGCTTTCAGTTATTATCGGTGCGCACCTTTCGGCCGCACGTGGCGGTGATCACCAATATCTCGCCCGATCATCTCGATCGACACAGAACCATGCAAAACTATTGCGCCGCAAAGCGCAAGATCGCCCAAAACCAGACCGAAGACGATTTTTTGATCTTGTCGCAAGACGATATCCCGCTGTACGCGTTAGAGCATTTTATGCCGCGCGCCCAAACGCTGTACACCTCGGTGCGCGGCCGATTGCGCGGCGCGTATTTATTGGGCGACGGCATTTATTACCGCAGCGAGCGCATTTGCGATATAGACAGAGTGCGCCTCGAGGGGGAGCACAACCTGAAAAACGTGCTGTCGGCCGTGTGCGCCGTAAAAGTTTTGGGGGTGGAAAACGCGCCCATCGTGCAAACGCTCACAACGTTCACGCCCGACGCCCACCGCTTGCAGTTGGTGGCGCGCATTCGCGGCAAAAGCTATTACAACGATTCCAAGGGCACCAACATCGCCGCGTCTATAGCGGCCGCGCAAGCCATGTGCGGCGACACGTGCATGATCGTGGGAGGAAGCGATAAAGGGTATGCCTACGACGAATTGTTCTTGCGCTTGCCCGCCGCGGTAACGCGGGTGGCGGCGGTGGGGCAAACGGCGCAAAAGGTGAAAGAGGCGGGCGAACGTTGCGGTTTTATCGCCGTGCAAACGTTCGACGATTTTCAAAAAGCCTTTGTGTGGGCGGCGGACGGCCCCGAAGAAAACGTGTTGCTTTCGCCCGCCTCCGCAAGTTTCGATATGTTTTCTTCGTATGCCGAGCGCGGCGAAACGTTTGAACGGTTGGTGAGAAATGCGGCCGAAAAATGATCTTTTACATACAAAGCGGGGCGAATACGACTATATCTTAACGGCCGTTACCGTGTTGTTGGTGCTGTTCGGCATCGTCATGGTGTATGCCGCCAGCAGTTACAACGCCGCCGTCAATTACAATAACCGCTACTTTTACATGTTCAAGCAGATCGTGGGCGCCGTGTTGGGCTTTGCCGCGCTGTTCGTGTTCGGCTTGCTCGACTACCGTATTTTGCAAAAGTGGCGGTATGTGATCCTCGGCGTGTCCGTTCTTTTATTGGTGTTGGTGTTCGTGCCGGGGGTGGGCGTGGAAAGCTATGGCGCGCGGCGCTGGATCAATCTGCCTTTTTTCACCATGCAAGCCAGCGAGATCGCCAAGTTCGGGTTTATCATCTTTACCGCATCGTATATGGCCAAGCACCACAGTAAAATGACCACGTTCGTAGGCATTTTGCCCGTGCTTAGTGTGGGCGGCCTTATATGCTTACTCATCATACTCGAACCCAACATGTCTATCACCATATGCGTGGTGCTGCTCATGTTTTCCATGCTGTTTATCGGCGGCGCTCGCTTAAAACACTTTTTGCTGTTGGCGTTGCCCGCGGCCGCCATGGTGCCGTTGCTCATCTTGGCCGAGCCCTACCGCTTAAAGCGCATGCTCGCGTTTATCGATCCGTGGGCGTCGCCGCTCGGAGAAGGGTATCAGCTCATACAATCGTTTTACAGCTTAGGCAGCGGCGGTTTGTTCGGATTGGGACTTTTCAATTCGCGGCAAAAGTATCTGTTTTTGCCCTTTTCGGAAAGCGACTTTATTTTCAGTATCATCGGCGAAGAGTTGGGGCTTGTGGGTTGCGCGCTCGTTATGTTTGCTTATATCTTGCTCATTGCCCGTGCCGTGCGCATAGCGCAAAACAGCACCGACCGATTGGGGTGCTATCTTGCGGGCGGTATCGCCAGTATCATCGCTATTCAAGTTTTGGTAAATATCGCGGTGGTCACGGGTTCCATTCCGCCCACCGGCTTGCCTTTACCGTTCATCAGCGCCGGCAGCAGTTCCCTCATTGTTTTTTGCAGCAGTATCGGTATTTTGCAAAGCATTAGCCGACACAGCCATAAAACGGTTAAACGCCTTGCTCGAAAGCACGCCGATCGCGGCGCAAAGCGTGATCACGGTGTCGGGAATTAAAAACGCGCCGTTGTAGGCAAACGAATACGTCCACAAATGGTTTTGCCACCATCCGTCCCACGCAATGTAGTCGCCGTAAAAGATCACGCCGCTCAAAACGTGGCTAATATAGCGCACCGTAAAATAGCAAGCAATGCCGATAAAGAAGAACGCGTGCGCGCGCAACGGGTGTTTGTTTTCGGCCGCCGCTTTGTTAAATCGCGCTTGGCGATAGGAGAATATGCCCAAAAAGACGAGCGACAGATAGGGAATAACATAGTCGAGCACCGCGCTCATGGGGTGCACGATATACGGGCTTTGGAAAAATTGCAACACCGTGTAGGCCGTTGCGACAACAAGGCCTTTATTAAAGCCGAAGTAATAGCAGTAGATCATCACGGGCAAAACGGACGCCACGGTCACCGTGCCGCCGTACGGCAAACCTATCCCCAAAAAGGACAGCGCATACGACGAGGCCAAACAAATGGCGCCGTACGTCAGGTCTTTTGTGCGGATTACGTCGCGCTTGCCTTTGGCCTTTAGCACAAAATAGGCAATGAGCGTGCCCGCGATCAAAGCGGCAAACAAGCAAATGCACAAAATGAGCGTTGTCTTAAGAAGAACGCTTGCGTCGCGAAAGTCGTCAAAATCGAACAGCTTGCCGACGCAGTAAAGAAAGTGAAACGGTTTATACAAAGGAAACCTCCTTTGTTACCAAAGCTTGTATAAAAAAACGGGCTGTCCGCTTGTTCGAACAGTCCGTTTGCCTATAAAATTGCATTCATAAAAATTTACAATCGGCAAGCTTCCCTACGCGAGTGCTAACTCACAGGTTCAAAGGGACCGACAACTTCGGGTTGTCATCTCAGCCGCACCGATATGCAGCGCCCCCAGCGGTAACGATACCACTATATACTGCGGGGCGGGCGTTTGTCAAGCGTATGCGCGCAAAAAAGTAAAGCGAATTTCTTGCGTAAACGGCGCAAATATGATAAAATTTTTTTATGGTGTACGTAAAGCGGACGTTTGCCTATATGTTTCGGGCCTTGGGCGTGTTGGCGCTCGTTTGTTTGCCCGCCGCCGTCGTGTTGGGGATATTCACCAAACCCATGGCGTCGCTTTCCTATTTGCCGGCGTACGCCCATACCTATGTAAAAAGTTTTCGGGACGTCTTTTGGTTGGTGTTCAACCGTTACGCCACCAAATACGTGTACCCGCTGTTTTTGATCTTGGCGTCGCTCGTTTTCAGCACGTCGCTGGCCATGTCGGTGATCGAAAAACATTTCCGCGTGGGCAAGATCATGTTAAAAGCGCCCTTAAAGCAGATAAACGTATACTTTTTGCCCGTGCTGTTGTCTTACTGTGTGTTGGCGTTCGTGCTGTTTTTATACGGCGCGGTGCAAACGGGCATGATCACGCTGTTGCATTTTATCGTGAGCGGCAAAGGGTATCCGTCGGCGCTCAATCTCGTGTTGGCCGCCGTGATAGGATGCGGCCTTTTCGCGGGTGCGTTGGCGCTGTCTTGCTCGGCCATGTATTGGACGCCCATGATGGTGATCTACGGTTTTGCGTTCGGCGACGCCACCGCGTCCTCTCTGCGGCTGATCGATCAAAAACGGGGCGCCATATTGTTCGGATTGTTGCTGCCCTATGTTTTGGTGGCGGTGGTGCAGAGCTTTGTGTCGCTGTTGCTCGTGCCGTGGTTGCGCACGGCGATAGCGGTGCTATTGTATTTGTTTTTGATCATCTATCTCATCACGTATATCATGGTGTCCATGTTCGATCTGTCGGGCATGGAACGCCGCGACGGCAAAAAGAAATGGGGGGAAGTGAACGGTGGCGTTTAAGAATGCGTTGAAAATGCTGGCAACCCGTTTCGGACTTATATGGGTGCTTTTGCTGTATATCGCGGTCACCGCGTTGGCGGTGGCAAGCCTAAGCATACCGTTCGCCGTGCCCGTGGTGCGCACTTTCCGTGAGGCGGGCGTGGGCAAAATGCTGTCCGAGCTGTTCGGCAGCGTAACGAGCGGCGCGGGCGCCGACGTTTGGTTCGATAAGCTATACGCTATGGTGCAAACCATGCGGCATAGCTTGCTGGATAACAAGTGGGCGGCGTTTTCGGGCGGCGCGGGCATCGTTTTGGTGCTTGTGTTCGGTTGTCGCTTTATCTTCGGGCTGTATGAGTTGCCGCTCACGGACGTGCTCGAAGGCGCGCTGTCCTCTAACGCGCGTATCGGATTTACCGGCCGTTTTGTGGCGCGGTTGGGCAAATCGTGCCGTTTCGTATCGGTGAAAATGCTTTACACCGTGGCGTTCGACGCGATCACCGTGTTTTTGATGTTTGCGCTTTTCGATCTATTTAACGTGCGCGTGCTCAAATTTTTTGCGCCCTTTTTGCTCATGGTCGTGTATTTGGTGTTGCTCGCGTTGCGCTACAGCGTGATCGCGCTGTGGGCGCCCGCCGCCGTGCTTTACGATCACGGCGTGTTCCGCGCGTTCGGGTTTTCTGCCAAACGAACGTTCCGTTATAAAGGCAGTGTGTTTTGCTCCTATTTGGTGGCATGGACGCTCATCATCGCCGTGAATATCCCCGTAGGTCTTTTCACGTTCGGCGCGGGGCTTGTGCTTACCGTGCCCGCGTCTTTGCTGTTTATCAACCTATTGAACATGACGTTGTTTTACGGGAAAACGGGTCGACGCTATTATACCGACGCGACCACCGTGGTCACGCCGCCCGTGCCCGAACAGTAAAAAAAGCATACAGAAAACCCCGCAAGCGATATGCTTGCGGGGTTTTGGGGTGCGCCCGTCAAAGAACGCGTACGCGCACGATGTTGTCAAGCTTTTCTATTTTGCGCAAAGTGTCCGCATGCACCGCCTCGTCAAGGTCGAGTATGGCATACGCCATATCGCCGCCCGCTTGCGAATGAAAGCCCGAAATATTGATATTCTCTTTGGCAATCAGATCGCTGATAGACGAGATCACGTTTTTAACGTTTTTATGGAACACGGTGATACGCTGTTTGCCGCGCCGTTCGCTGTGGCAGTTGGGGAAGTTTACGGCGTTTATGATATTGCCGTTGTCCACAAAGTCGGCCACCTCCGCCGCCGCCATGCGCGCGCAGTTGTCCTCCGCCTCTTCGGTGCTTGCGCCGAGGTGGGGAATGGCGATCACGTTTTCCACATTGAGCAGTTCTTCGCACGGGAAGTCGGTCACATAGCGTTGCAGTTTGCCCGATCGCAACGCTTTTATCACGGCGTCGTTGTCCGCAAGCTCGCCGCGCGAACAGTTGATAAGGCAAGCGCCCGTTTTCATCTGTTGCACGGTTTGTTCGTTTATGGTGTGTTTGGTGGCGGGCAGATAGGGAATGTGCAATGTGACGAAATCACTGCAAGCAAGCAACGTTTGAAGATCGTTGGCCTTTTGCACGTTACTGTTTAGGTTCCACGCCGCGTCTATGGAAATATAGGGGTCGTAGCCCACCACTTTCATGCCGAGTTCCACCGCCGCGTTGGCCACCAATCGGCCTATAGCGCCTAAGCCCACAACGCCCAGCGTTTTGCCGAGTATTTCGTTGCCCGCAAACGCCTTTTTGCCGCTTTCCACCAACTTGGGCACTTGCGCGCCCTTTCCTTGCAAAGCGTTCGTCCACGCAATGCCGTGGGTGATCTTGCGGGCGCACAGTAAAAGCGCGCACAAAACAAGTTCTTTTACCGCGTTGGCGTTGGCGCCGGGGGTGTTGAACACCACAATGCCTTTTTGCGCATATTCCGCGTGCGGAATGTTGTTTACGCCCGCGCCCGCGCGCCCCACGCAAAGCACCGTGTCGGGCACGGTGTAGCCGTGCATGTCGAACGACCGCAACAAGATCGCCAACGGATCTTTGCAATCTTTAGACGCCGTAAAGCCGCGCGGTGCGAACACCTCGTCCACTACGCCGCTGATCTCATTGAGTTTTAATACGTTTTTGGTCATTTTCTTTCTCCTTTTGCGTTGCGTGCCCGCGCGCTATCTGTGCGCCTTTTCGAATTTCGCCATAAAGTCGATCAGTTTTTTTATGCCGTCCACGGGCATGGCGTTGTAAACGGATGCGCGCATGCCGCCCACCAATCGGTGCCCTTTCAAAGAGAGTAACCCCTCTTTGGCCGCCGCTTCCACGAATTGTTTGTCCGTTTGTTCGTCGGGCGTTACGAACGGCACGTTCATCAGCGAGCGGAACGGTTTTTCCACGTTGTTGCGGTAAAAGCTCGAACCGTCGATAAAATCGTATAAGAGCGCCGCCTTTTTCTCGTTGATCTCTTGCATGGCCGCCACGCCGCCCAACGCTTTGAGCCAGCGGAACACTTCCATGGCCACATACGTGGAAAAGCACGGCGGGGTGTTATACAAGCTTTTTTCTTTGCTCTGCGTGCTCCACTTTAACATGGTGGGGCACAGCGGGTGCGTGTTCTCTTGCAAGTCTTTGCGCACGATCACAATGGTAACGCCCGCGGGACCCACGTTTTTTTGCGCGCCCGCATACAGCACGCCGAATTTTTCCACGGGCAGTTGTTGGCTTAATATGCAAGAGGAAATATCGCCCACCAACGGAATATTGCCCGTGTCGGGCGTTTCCGCATACCGTGTGCCGAAAATGGTGTTGTTATAGCAAATGTGCACGTAGTCGGCATCGGGGCGGAACATGTCTTTGCGTAAAGCGGGGATATACGTAAAGTTGCGGTCGGCGCTCGACGCCGCCTCTGCCATGTCGCCGTACTTTTTGGCCTCTTTATAGGCCTTGCCCGAAAAGTTGCCCGTTACCACGTAGTCGGCTTTGCCCGATTTGCAGAGGTTGAGCGGCACCGCCTCGAATTGCATGCTTGCGCCGCCTTGCACGAAAAGAATGTCGTAGTTTTCGGGTATGCGCATGAGTTCGCGCAGTAACGCTTCCGCTTCGTCGTTGATGGCTTGATACGGTTTGGAACGGTGGCTCATTTCCATCACCGACATGCCGGTGCCCTCGTAGTCCGTAAGACCTTTTTGTACCTTTTCCAAAACGGGCAAGGGGAGCATGCTCGGCCCCGCCGAAAAGTTGTAAACGCGCATTCGTATGTCCTCCCGAAAAATTCTTTTCTTACCATTATACATAACTCACCATGGTAAAGCAAGCGTTTCGCCCTATCTTTCCTATGTTGTGTCGCGCGCGAACGTTCTTACTGCGTTCAAAGATTTCTCCGCTCGCTTGCGCTCGGTCGAAATGACATGGCCACAGCCATGTCACCCCGAGCGTAGCCGAGGGGTCTATACCGCACACTGTCACCCCGAGCACAGTCGAGGGGTCTATACCGCACACTGTCACCCCGAGCGTAGTCGAGGGGTCTGTGTCCTCTTTTCGCTCTTTTCTTCGTGCGCGGAAAAAATCACTATTTTTGCAAAAAGGCGGTTTTTTAAGGCAAACGCAAAAGAAATATCGAAAAAAACGGCATTTTTGTACGAAAAAAGTAGTAAATAACCCCAAGCCATTATTGACTTTGACGGGAGAATGTTTTATAATATAATAGATTATACTATTAAATGTGTTAGTCTACACAATTTTAATCGGAGTTGTGAGGTCTTTTGATGAAGAGCAATGTAACCGATAGCAATAACAAGAAGTTCAAAATTTCGGCGGTTTGTCTGTGTCTGCTGTTCGTGTTAACAACGATAGTGGGTGTTTTGGCGTTGCCCGTAAAAGCGTTTGCGGCGCCCGCCGCCGAGCCCGACCACGCGCTCAAGTTCAAACAAGTGGCCGCGGGCGAAGATTTCGCCATTGCGCTGTCTTACGACAATTATCTTTACGGTTGGAGCCTTACCAGAGAAAACAACGAAGAGGGCAACAAGCTTACGCCCACAGGAAGTTTAACGAAAGATTCCACGCTCGGCGACTATTATCCCGCCACGCCGCAACGGATCGACGTAAAATTTTATTCCATTGTAGAATCGGACAGCAAAACGTCGTATGTGATCGGCTATAACAATGCGGTGGTGGAAGATACCATCGTGCAAATTGCCGCCACGCGCACCACGGCGGCTTTCGTTACCCAAAAAGGGTATGTGTACACTTGGGGCAAAGACACGCAAGAACCCGTTTCGTCCGGAATGGGGGACAGCCGGTTGTTGTTGCGCAATATCACCATTACGGATAACAGCGGTAGCTATTTTGCGGGCACGGTGGCCAAGCCGCATGATTTCTTGCCCGCCCCCGTAAACTATGCCGCCGCCATTGCCATGCATCCCGCGCGCAACGGTTGCGACGGCACGAGTGTATTGTCCGTTCCCAAACTTTCGGCGGGCGATACCAACTATGCGTTATACTATCCCAACGCTGACAATCACAACTATATTTGGGGCGAAAGCGTTTATGAACTGTTGAACACGGGTAGTTATGCGTTTGACAAACAGATCACCGTGCAAGGCTATGCGAACGCGTCGCAAATGTATGCGGGCGCCGGCACGCTGTTTTATAAAGATAGCGACGATAAGTTTAAGGTGCGCGGTAAAAACTACACCGTGCAACAAGGCGCCAATGTAACGTCCGAAACTACGGAAGGTAACACTACATGGACGGCTCAAAAAATTACAACGGGCGTGTTTGCCACAACCACCGAGTCTTCGGGCACGCTCAATCTTTGGAGCGGCGGCACGTATGTTACGTCGGAACATGTAGAAAACAAAACCGACAACTATTACGATTTTGATAACGCCGTGATCCCCAACAGTGGCGCGGAATTATCGAGCGCGCCCGAAAGTTTGAAAAGCGATTATACGCCTACGTTTAAGAACAGCGACTATGATAATGCCGATGTGAACGCTTTGGCTTTGCCGGCAGTAACGGCGGGCGAAGGGTATGTATATATGTTGGGCAACAACGGTGCGCTCAGCGTGCTCGGCGATACAACGCTTGGCCAAAACGCCGTAACGGGCGGCAACTACGTGCAAGCGGTGGCCGGCAAGATCACGGTGGGCAAAACCATTTTGGAACGTTTGCCTACCAGAGATACGCACGCCAAAGGCAATCCCGATAAGTGGACGAAGGCAGACAACACCTACACGTTAGATAATGCGTATGCCGACGGCACCACGTATATCAGCGCCGCGCTCAATGATGCGGGCGCCGTAACGGTGTTTGGGCATATCGGCGCGCAAGCGCTTTCGTCGCAAAACATCACCCAAACGCTGTTGAATAAGCACGGCGTGAGCAATACCAACAAGATCGTTGCCATGGCAAGCGGCTACGGCAACAATCTGTTTTTGCTCAGCGAGTTGGGCAAGATCTATCGCATAACCACGCCGAGCGAAAGCGATACAACCTTGCAATGCATTGCCTACGACACGTTCCAAGACGCGGCGGGCAAAACGATCGCCAACTGGACGGTAAACAGCGCCAACACGATCTCGTTTATCGGCTCTTCTTCCGTTTCCGCGGGCTACTTCGATACGTCCGCCGAACAAGGGCAAGAAGTGCGCGCCACGGCCACGGTGTCGTTAAACGGCGTTGTGGAAAACAAGCGCGTGATAGGCGATGACGGAACCGTTTCGTATGTGCCCCGCGAAGAAGAAGACAAAGACTCGTTTGTAACCGCCACGTCCGACAAGGTGATCTCTTCCAACCGCGCGGCCGACGTATACCGTTTGATCGTGCCCGTAAATAAGGACGCGGCGTTTAAGAATAATGAAAACTTTGTTGCAGACGCTGCCGAGGATGAGAGCAAACTGCAAAATATCTCGCAAGCGTCCGCTACGCCCGAGGGCGTAGGCCTTATCGAGTTTTATTGGAACGATTCCGAGAACACGGCAATGCCCGCCGAAGTGGCTTTCCGTTATTTTAAGTTGCAATTTACGGTAGACCAAGACACGCACGACGTGTCGTTCATGGTCATTCCTAAAATGTCTACGGGCGGCCGCAATATCGTGATCCGCTATTGGGTGGGTCGCTACGATACCACCGCGGCGTTCGGTCTCGGCGCGAACGGCAACGGGTTTTATGATTTCAAGCCGGTAGAAGTGAAAGTATCCATCGGCAACACCTATTTTACGCCGCACTTCACGTCGGCTACCGATAACGCGCCTACGTTGCCGTTGCTCGACCCCAACAACCCGCAAAACCGTTATTATTCGGTGGCGGCCATGAACGTGTCGCAAGGCATGCGCGATCTTGCCGCGGCGCTTTTATCGGCAAACGTGAAAAGCTACCAAGAGAACGCGCTCATCGATTTGATGGCCAATGAAGACATCGGGTTCCCGTCTGAGAAAAAAGTGACGGAAGGGCACTTAGACTATTACGGACAAAGCGCCTATTACGATAACGTATACCGCTATTTCGTGGACGATCACGACGGCGACGCGATCGAGTTTTCGCGATTCGGCGCGGGCAACGTTAAAAACGCCGATAGCTATATAGCTTATAAAACCGACTATTACAATTACACCGTGGATCGGGTAACGCTGGAGCTTGCGCTCGATATCTCCGATGCCGACGTGATTAAAAAACTGTGCGATCTGTTCGGCGCCACCACGGGCAATTCGAAGGTGCCGCAGTTTAACAACCGTTACGGGCTTACCGTAACGTTGCAAGGCGAGAATAAGGACGAAAACGGCTACTTTGCATCCGTTACGGGTTGCACCGTTTCGTATGAAGTGTTGCGCATAGAGGCCACCAAGTCTATGCCCGAAGTTGTGAAATATGTGCAACCCGACGAGAGCGTGGATATTTCCAAGCCTATTTTTGAGATGACCGTGCCGCAATCGGAAACGCGTCCCGCGTCTGCTACCGGCTTGCGCTCCGCGCTCATTTCGGTAACGTTTACCGACGGTAAATCGGATACGAGCACTTTGCAAAATTTGCGCTCGGATGTCAACCGTTGCGTAGAAGTGTTCACGCAATCTTCGCTCACGCTGAAAAACGATCCTTCGGTGGCGGGCGCAACAAACGACGGCACCCCCAAAGTGTTCGACGTTGACCCCATCGAGTTAAAGATGGGCACAAACAAGAGCAACACCATTCAGTTGTCGGGGTATTTTAACGATAACCAAAATATCACCGTTTCTTATCTGCCCAAAGGGGAAGACGTGAAAAACTATTCGCCCGTGGGGGAAACGGCATGGAACGAATTTGCCGCCTCGTTCGGCGGCAGCGCAGCGCCGCTCGGCATTACCGTGCACAATATTTCGGATACCGTGGCGCATTCGTTCACGCTCAACGTGCGCAGCGCCGTGGATAAATACGAGTTTTACGTGCAGTTGCGCCGTTTGCAACCCGACGGCCGTTCGCTGTTGCCCGAAACGGAAGTGATCCAATTGCACTTTACCGTAACGGTTTCGTTTAATAAATCGCAATTGTTGGGCGCGCCGAGCGAAACGCCGCCGTCCACCTATCCCGTTTCGCAATCGGCCGATTCGAAGGTGTGTCCGGTGGATATCACCAAACGCATGACCACCACGCCGGCATTTTTGGCCGACTATTGCACCGTTAACGTTGTTTCGAGCGCGCCCGCGGTGGCCACGGCGGCCGTTAGCGCCGACAACCAAAACATAGAGATCACGCCGCTTTCCAACGGCACCGCTTGGATCCGCTACACGGTGCGGGTAAACGGCGCCGCGGGCGACTATTACACCTTTACCGACAGTTTCGAAGTGCGTGTGAGCGCCATGGTTTCCTATCCGTCCACGCTCTATGTATCTTCTATCACGCGTATCACAAAAAGCGACATGATCGGCGAGATCGTGAAAGCCAACAGCAACGTTGCCAATTTCCCCACCAAGCTGAATTTGCGCGAGGAGAACGGCAAGCCTTTCTATTTCCAAACGTCCGACGAAACGGGCAAATCGGACGCCGAAACCAACTGGTCGGAACGCTTGGATTCGTTGCCCTTTTTGCGCAACGTGGAATTCGACACGAGCGGATCCACGCTCGGCATGCAGATCGCCTCTTTCGATGCGGCGCAAGTGGCCAACACTTCCCGTATCGTGGTGATGTTTACGGGCGGCAACAACAACTACGAACTTTCCATTCGCGTAGCGCCCGCCGCGCAAACGCTCAAAGGAAAAGACAGCGGCGAACTCGTGTTGGAGATCAACAAGGGCGCCAAAAGCATAAATATCGTGAACGAAGGCGACTACGGCGACAGCGGCAAAAAGGTGTTGTCTGTCGGCAACGACAGATATTCCGTGCCGTTAGACTTCTTGCGCGATTTGATGCCCAACAACCACAAAGGCAACCTTTATAAGATCTTGGTGGTAAACACCCGTTCGTTCGACGGCACCGAAAACTACGGAAAGTATCTCGATGCGATCGTGGAAGGCGACAACGTTATACTCATTCCCAAGTATCCCACGGCCAAGTTGGATCTCGACCGTTGCAACGTGCAAGTTTCCGTGCAAGACGTGACCGAAGACACGGTTACCGTGGTCAACTTTGCGGTGCGCGTGAACGGCATAAAAACGGTGCTGAGCGCCTCGCAGTATCGCACGATCTTACTAGCGGTGTTCTTCAGCGTGTTGGTGCTGTTGCTCATCATCTTCTTTATCCGCTTGGGCATCTATTGGCGCAAAAAGGCCGACCAACGCCGCATTATCAAAAAGAACCAAATGCTCATTAAAATGCGCGATAAAATGCACAATAAGACCGAGGCGGTCAAAAAAGAGGATCTTGTGCGCACCAAGCTGAAAATGGAAGATCCCAAATACGCCAAGATGTTCACCGAAATGCGCAAAGAGAAAGAGGCCGAAACGGGCATATCTTTGGAAAACTCGGTGGTGGCCGATAAGGCCGAACGCAAGTCGAAAGCGGCCAAGGCATCCAAAAAGCGCAAGGGCGGCAAAAAGTCTATCGAAGAATTGCAAGCCGAACTCTTGGCCAAACGCGAGGCGGTGGCGCGCATGCAAATGGGCGACTTTAGCGGTATGCCCGAAATGCAACCCGAAAACGCCGGCGTGGCCGAGAGTATCCCCGTGCAGAGCGTGCCGCTCGAAGACGAGCCGCCGCAACCCGTGTTCGATCCCGACGCGGGATTCGAGGGGCTTACGGCCGAGCAGTTGGACGAACAGTTCCGCGCCGCCATGGGCGACGAGATCGTGTTCGATCCCATCGACGAAAACAATAACGACAACCAGGGGTAAAGGAAAGTATGCAGACGAAAAGGATAACAAAAAAGATATCTTTGGCGGCGTTGCTTTTCTTGTGCCTCGCCGCGCTGGCGCTCGCCGTGTTGGGCGGCGGCGCGCTTTCTCGGGCGCAAGCCGCCGATAACGGATCGATCATCGATTATAACGTAACGCCCGACAGCTATATCCGTTTGGACGTGAACGGCGGCGTTTCCCTTAGCGAATCGTTGGATCTGACTGAGCCGTCCAACACAAACAGCGATCCCAACGCCGTGCAAAAAACGCGTACGATCGCCATAAAAAACTTGATTTCGCAAGACAAAAGCGCGTTTGTGTTGAAAAAAGAGAGCGATAACCCCCAAGACGCGCTCGTCTATAATTACTCTGACGAATATTTCACCATAACGCCCACGCAATCTACCAACAATACGTGGGAGAATATCGAGATCACGGCAAAGGCCTCTACCAACGGATACGTGGGCGGGGTAAACAATCGCCCCCGTTTTGCCATGATCTTGTCGGACGATCAAACAACTTACACCGCTATCGTGGAAGTTTCGGTCACGGCGTCTATCGGCAATATTTCCAACAATTCCACCATTTACGTGGGCGAGCAATTAAACATAGACGTGCAAGATGAGTCTAAATATGCGCCGTTACCGTTGGCGCTCACCAACTACAGCAAAGTAGAGGTGGATCTTGGCAAGTATTTGTCGGGGCGCAAGATCTTTCTTGCCGATCCCAAAACGAGCGACCACAAAGTGGAGCCCGATAAAGAAAATGAATTTAAGGTACAAAAAACAACGACCGGCGAATACGTTACATTCAACGATATCAGCGAACTGAATATTACGGGCAAGCCGTATGTAAACGATCAGATCAACACGTCGGAGATGTACTATACGGGGGCGGGGCAACGCAACACCGCGTTCATTTTCACGGTGGAGATCAGCAGCGCGCTCAAAGATAAACTGTATTTAGACGCCACCCAAGGCAAGTTCTGGGAAAACGAGGGCGTGTATTTCGAGTTGACGGTTTTGGTGGAGCATCGGCGCAATATGGCCGAAAGCGCCGACAAAACGTTCACCGTGAAGATCCCCGTTGTGTTCCGTCCGTCCAAAATGCCGCAAATGCGTTCCGAATACAAAATGGATCGCTACTTGAATGCGGGCAGTTCGGAAACGAGCATAGAGGGCGGCACCTCTTTGGCCGGCTATAAAACGGTGCGCATCTATCCCGAATATCTGTGCGATTTTCCCGCCTATGATAAAGAAACCATGCTGTTTGTAGACGATCTGCCTGAAGTGGATAGCACAAGCGTGGTGGAAGTGCGCCGCGGGAGCGAAACGGTGACCGATGCCGACGGCACAGAGAGCGAAAAAGTATACTATGAAGTAACGGGCGTTAACAACGGAACGGCGGTCGTCACTTTTCAAGTGTATTACTATTTGAACACGCAATTGCGCAATCCCAATCTTGTGCGGGAGCGGGACGTGGTGGTTGAACGGCAGTCGCCCGTTTCGGTGGCCGTTACGTTTAGCGTGTATGGCAACTACAGCGTTACGTTAACGCTCAAAGGCACCAAAACGCACAAGTTCTCTATCGATTCCAAGGCATTCCAAACGTTGTATGACGACGGCTACCAGATTACCGACATGGAAGTGACGGGCGGCGAAGGCGTGAATGCGGCCGATTACGTGGCGCCCACCTATAACGGCGACGGTACGTTCTCGCTTCGTCCCGTGCACAATGCAAGCAGCGGCACGGTGGCGGCGCGCGTTACCATGGTGAACATGCAAGGGCGCAAGATCGTGCTTGATTGTCCTATCGTGATAGACATGAAAGCGGGCGACTTTTTCGCTACTTGGCGCACTTGGCAGATCATTCTGTTTTGGGTAGGCATCGGCTTGGCGGCGGCCTTGCTCATTTTGCTCATCGTGTGGTTGTTTATCCGCTCGGTGCACAAAAACAAGATCGACGAGCTGGAAACCACCGCGCCCACGAGCGCCTATATCATCAAGCTCAATTCCACCATTGCGGCGGCGCAAGCGCAGCAACGGTTGGCCACGCAAGGCTATGCCGGCCCGCAACCGTCGCAAATGTTGCAGTTGGGGGCAGGCCCCGCGTCTACGCCCGCGCCCGATCCCAACACCTTGGCTTTGGGCGTAACGCCGCAAACGCAAGCGCCCATGTATTCGGCGGGCGCGCCCACGATGAGCTACGGCTACACCACCACCATGGCGCCGCCTCCGCCGCAAAACCAAACCACCAACGTGTTTGTGAACAACGAGGAGATATATATTCCGTTGTCCGACGAAGAGCTGTTGTTGCGCATCTACGAAGAGAAATTCGAGCCGCGCGGCATGCTTAAACGCACGTTCGATAAGAGCAAAGATTTGCAACAGCGCGAATTGGAGCGCGAGAAAGAGCGTATCCGCGAAGACGTGCGCAACGGCATGAGCATAGAAGAGGCTTGCAAGTCGCTCAAACAGCGCGAGGCGGAGGCCGCCGGTATCGTGCCCAGCACGGGGCCTCTCAATAGCCAGCCCGCGCCGCAGATCGATCCTCTTATTGCCGTTCTCGGTTTCGATCCGAGCGATCCCGTGATCGCCGACGTGAAACGCGAAGAGCCGCAAGACGATTGGACGGACGAGATCAAAAAGCTCAAAGAGGCCGAATACAACAATCAGCGTTTGCGCGCCGAACTCGCCATTATAGACTCGCGTATAGAGGCCATCACGGCGGCCACCGGCAAGACCGAAACGGAAATTGCCGACGCCAACGCTTTGATAGAGGAGCTTGCGCAAGGCATTAAAGAGTCCGAGCAAAAGCTGGACGACAAGAACACCGATATGGCGGTGGAACGCCGCAAGTCGGCCAAAGAGGCGATCGGTAAAGAGATCGCCGAATTGGAAGAAAAGATACAGTCGGATAAAGACGCCGTTTCGGGCAAACGCTCGGAGGCGGAGGCGGGCAACGGCCTCTTGGTGCGTATCAAAGAGGTATCGGAAGAATACGCAGACAAGAAAGAGGCAACCGAAGCGCTTGTGGCCACCAGCGATCTCGAACTCGAGGCCGCGCGCGCCGATGCGCAACGCGCCGCCGATCTGGCCGAAAAAGCCAGAAAGCAAGCTATGCTTAACGAGCAGTTGGAAACGCTCGATCCCATGATGCTCAAGGTGAACACGTTAGACGGCGAGATCAAAGAGCTCGTTGCGGCCATAGAAGAGGCCGCGCGCGACAAAGACTCGGCCAAAACGCGCGTTGCCATGTTGCAAAACGAGTTGCTTTCCACCACCGATTCTTCCAAGATCACCGAACTGAGCGGCGTGATCAAAGACATCAACAAAGAGATCTCCGATCTCGACCGCGGCGTGACCGCCAACACCACGCTCAAAACCAACAAGGGTATCGAGATGAGTTCGGTGCGGCGCAAAGCCAACGAGTTTATCGATAAAGAGCAAATCGAACTCGAAGACGTGATCGCTGCCGAAGACAAGATCATCGGAAAGATCGCGCACGAAAAGCTCATGAAAGCCACCGAGGACGAAAAGGCGACGGCCGAAGAGCAAGTGGCGCACTGGCAAGGCATGTGCGATTCGCTCGTGAACAATTTGGACGTGATGGTGATGGAGGCGGTGGCCGACGTTGCCAACCGCGTGCAAACGGCCGAAGAGGCGCTCGCGGCGGCGCAAGCCAAGTTGGCCGAAACGGACGCCGCCATCCAAACCACCGAAGACGACGACGCCAAACTCAATCTTACCATGGAGCAAATGACGCAACAAGAAGAAGTCAAGCGCTTGGAAGAAGAGTTGGAAATGGTGCGCGCCGAGGGTATCAAAGCCAATTTGGAATGCCGCACCAAAGGCGAGGCGGAGATCGAAAACGCCCGCGCCGAGTTGGCCGCGGCCACCGATGCGTTCAACCGCGTCACCGAACGGTTCCACGAGGTGAGCACTTCTATCGATCCGCTCGACCTTATCCAATCGGGTAGCGGCGTGATCTCGCAAGACAGAAAGAAGATAGAGTCCGAAAACCTCAAAAAGATCTTGGAACAACAGAAAAAAGCCACCGAAGAGGCCAGACTGCAAGCGCAATTGGCGCAAGAAGAGGCCGACCGTGCGGTAGCCGACGCCCAGCGCGCGTCCGAAGAAAGCCGCGCCGAGGCCGAACGTTTGGCGCAAGAGGCGTTGGAAAAAGCCGAAGAGGCGCGTAAAGAGGCCGAGCGCAAAACGCAAGAAGAGGCCGACAAGATGCGCGAAGAGGCCGAACGTTTGCGGCAAGAGGCGCAAGAGGAGATCGAGCGCGTCCGTCAAGAGGCGGAAGAGGCGCGCCGTTTGGCCGAGGAAGAGGCCGAGCGCGCTCGTTTGGAGGCGCAAGAAGAGGCGGAACGCGCCCGTCAAGAGGCCGAAGAAGCGCGTCGCTTAGCCGAAGAGGAGGCCGAAAAAGCTCGCTTAGAGGCGCAAGAAGAGGCCGAGCGTGCTCGTTTGGAGGCACAAGAAGAGGCGGAACGCGCCCGCAAAGAGGCCGAAGAGGAAGCGGAGCGCGCGCGTAAAGAAGCCGAGGAAGAGGCGGAACGTTTGCGGTTAGAGAACGAGGAAAGCAAGCGTTTGGCCGAAGAGGAGGCCGAAAAAGCGCGCAAAGAGGCCGAAGAAGAAGCCAAGCGGCAAGCCGAAGAGGCCGCCAAACTGAGCGAAGAAGAGGCCAAGCGCAAAGCGCGTATCGAGGAAAAGGTGGCCAAGCGTAAAGCCGAGATCGCCAACCTTCGCGCCGAACTCAAAAACGTGACCGAAGAAGAGCAAGGCAATGCGTTGCGCGAAAAATTCTACGCCATACAGTTGGCTTTGGACGAAGACGAAAAAACGTCTACCGAGCTGAACGATTTGTTGACCAAATCCATGGACGATGCGAGCCACGCGGCCGAGCTGTCGCGCTATAAGAAATTGGCCAACCAAAAGCCGCGTCGTATCGTGAAAAAAGTAACGGAACGCGTAAATCGCGTGCCCCGCAAAAAAGCGGGCGCGCGGCCGGGGGCAAGACCCGCGTCGGCACGTCCCGGCGCCCGTCCCGCAGCGCGGCCGGGGGCAAGACCCGCGGCGCGACCCGGCGCCCGTCCCGCGGCACGGCCGGGGGCAAGACCGGGGGCAAGACCCGCGCCCCGTCCCGGTACGCGGCCCACACGCCCTACGGGAAAGGGCCCTACGAGAAAATAATAAAGGAAGAAAGGCGCGAGAGAGAGGATGATAAATATGTTTGATGAATTGGATAAGCTTGCCATGGCGGACGATTCCGACGATTACGACGAGTATGAAGAAGAAGTAATCGAGCGCGACGAAGAGTACGACGACGAAGACGACGAGGAAGAGTACGACGAAGAGTACGATGACGAGGAGTACGACGACGAAGACTATGAAGACGAGGAGCCGGAAGAGGAATACGACGACGGCTACGACGATCAGTACTACGACGATCGGCTCAACCAAGTGCTTGACGAACTCGCCGACTTAAAGCGCAACATGACGGCGCCGCCGGCGGTGCAACAGCCGATGCAGCAGCCCGTGTATCCGTCTATACAGCCACACCTTTTGTTTTCGGTGCCGCAAAACAACGGCAACGAAGTGGTGATGTACAACGAGATCTCCCGCTTGCGCGACGAGTTGTCCAAAACGCAGAACTCGCAGTCTATGCACGTGGAAATGTCGCGGCTCAAAGAGGAATTGGAGCGCGAAAATCGGCAAAACGAATCGCAGTTTTTGGCGGAGATCAAACGGCTCAACGAGCGGATCGAGGAATTGCAGGACGCGGATAAAACCCGTAACGCGCCCGCGCTTTCCGAAGCCAACCGCACGGCGGGGCTGTTGCCGGAGGGGCAACCGCAAAACGCCGTAACGAGCAAAGAACTCGGCAAGTTGGTGGGAATCAACGAAACGGTATTGCGCGCCACGCGCGATAACGACGCGCGCATTTTGGCGGACATCGCCGAAGTAAAAACGCGTTTGGAATCGGTTGCCGCCAACGAGGACGTGAAAAAAGCGTTAAGCGAATTGCAGACCGCGGTGCAAGCCGTTTTAGAGGCGCAACCCGCCGAAAAGCAAGCCATGGAAGAGCTGAACGCGGCTGTAAGCGAGTTGAAAGAGCGCCCGCAGTGCGTGGACCACTCCGAGGCTTTGGAGAACTTAAACGCCGCCGTGACCGCTCTCAAAGCGGCTGTGAATGAAAACGCCGCCAACGCGAGCAACAATACGGCTGCCATCGATCCCAAATTGCTTAAAAAATTGGCGCATGCCAAGGCCGAAAACGCTACCGTGGATCTCACCGAAGTGATCCGTTCGGTTTACGAGTTAAAAGGTATGCTGGGCAGCAACGATCCCAACCAGCAAGCGCTTGTCAATATGGCGCTCAAAGCATATACCGACCTCGATCTTTTGCATGTGACCATTGCCAACAGCCACGACTTCCGCATGAAGTTGGAGGCGCTCGAAAACTTCGTTACGTCGGTCAACGTGCAAGATTTCATCACGTCCGACGCGCTGTCGGCCTATGAGATCGTGCTTAAGAATTTGTTGGATACGCCGCTTGAGCGCGCCGTGTTCGATTCGTTGTGCTCGTTTGCCACCGCCACCGGCAAGATCACGGTGTCCGGCGCCAAAAAAGAGGCCGTAAACAAATATATTTCGTTTGCCGAACGCGCCAAGCGCGAAGAGGTAGACCAAGTGATCGAATATCTGCCCGATATGATCACCGCCATCAACGATGCGCAAGGCGCCAAAAACGTTACCGCCGTTGCCGATCAGTATGACGATATCTTAAAACTGCAAAGCGAGCGCAACGCCATGGAAGGCGAGGCCGAAAAACGCGAGGCCGAAACCGAACTCAAGGCGCTTATTGCCGAGTTGGCCGACCTTCGCGTGGGCGACGTGATCTCGTATGCGCCCGTAATGCCTTTACCCACTTCGGACGCGCTCCATTTCACCGAGGGCGATTCGGTTTCCGACCGTATCAACGCGCTCATGCAAGCCATTACCGATCTGAGCATTTCGGTGGCCGAACTTGCGTCGGCGGCGCCCGTAGAGGCGGCCGACGGCGTTGCCGCCACCGCTACCGTTACGGCCGACGGGCCCGCGGCGGTAAACGGGGTCAACGATACCATCGAAGAATTGAAAGCCATGCTCGTCACGTTAGACGCCAAAGTCAATTTGGATGCGCTTTCGGCGGACGTGCAACGCAATATCGCGGGGGTCACCGCGCGGTTGTCGAGTATCGAAAATCGCTTGGCAAGCGGTGTGGCGGCCGATTCGGAGGAGGGAACGCCCGCCTACGAAGACGTGCCCGCGCCCATTGCCGACAATATCGTGGCCACGGTGCAAAACGCGAGCGCCGATATTTCGGACAACGTAGCGGCGCAAGCCAACGAGATATTGTCTAAGCTCGGCGAGCAGATCGCGGGGTTGGCGAACGCCGACACCCAAGCCGCGGCGCTCGAAGATCTGGCCGCCGTGAAAGAGAAATTGGCGGAGCAAGAAATGTTTATAACGCAGATAGGCGATTTGCGCGCCGATCTGCTCTCCTTGCCCGAAAGCTTGCAGTCGACGGCGCAGTTCGATAAACTGTACGAAGACATTGTATCGCAGTTCGATAAATTATACGACGATATTGCGGCGATCGACGGCGAGGCGGCCGAAAAGATCAACGTGCAATTGGCCGACATAAAGACGGCGATCGACGGTATCGCGTCGTCCGATCTCTCCTCCGCCGTGCTCGACGGCATCATCGATTTCCGCGCCGCGTACGAAGAGAGCGCGTCGAACAGCGCCGCCGATCGGCAAAAATTGCTGGACGATATGGCGTTTGTGCGCGAGCAAGCCGAAAAGTATGCGCAAACGCTGGGTGAAGAGGGATTGCGCAACGAAGATATTTCGGCGCAGTTGTCCGGCCTGCAAGCGGATATTGCCGACAGCGTGCAAGCGCTCGAAAACAGATTGGCCGCCATGGAGCAAAGCGGCGCCGCCGATGCGGACAGCCGCGCGCAATCGGCGCAAGACCTTTCCGATAAGTTGGATACGATCGGCGCGGCGCTCGAAGAGATCAAGCAAAAGAGCGAAGCGCTGGAAAATATCTTGAACACCAACGGGTTGTTGGCCGCCGATTCGCAAACGGCCGTGACCGACGACCTCAGCCGCATTTTGGAACAGCTCACGCCGCCCGCCGACAGCGAGCAAGCGGCCAACGTATACGACGAGATCGTATCCATTTCGGGTCGGCTGGACGAGATCCGCGCCGCCCACGAAGAGGCCAACCAAGCAACGGCCGCCGCGCTTGCCGAGATCAAAGAGCAAGTGCACATGAAGGAGTTGGAGCAGAGCATTGCTTCGGCTGCTTCGAGCGAAGAAGAGCAAAAGGCGCTACTAACCGAAATCGGCGGTTTGCGCGAGCGTTTGAACACGCTGGAAAGCGAACAAAAAGAACAAGCGGACGCAACGGCTACGCAGCTCGGACTGATCATCGATCAGATCTCCGCGCTCGGCGAGTCGTTGGCGGCCGAGGATAACAAAGCTTTGCGCGCCTCGGTGGAAAGCATTGACGCCCGCTTAAGCGAATACGCTACGGGCAACGATATCACGTCGGCTAACGTTATGCAATTGCTTACCGACGTTACCGACATCAAGGCGTTGCTTGCCGACGACGGCGCGCACGATTTGCCCGAACAAACGGTGGCCGACATTCAAGCGGTGCTTGCCGACGTTACCGAAATCAAGACACAGTTGGAAAACAGCGCCGGCAACAGCGTTGCCGAGGCGGTGGCGGCCGACGTAAAAGCGGTGCTCGCCGACGTATCGGAGATCAAAGAAAAACTCTTCCGCGGCGCCAGCGACGACAATGCGCTCAATATGCAGATATTGATGGCCGATGTCGCCGACATGAAAGAGCGGCTCAATCTCGGCATGGAGTCGTCGTCCGACATCGTGAAAATGCAAGACGACATCACCTTTATCCGCAACCAGATCGAGGCCAATATAGAAAGCGTGCCCGAAGAGGACCCCATCACGGCGTCGCTCGAAAGCGAGGGAATGTCGCTCATTATGGACGACATAGCCACCATTAAAGAAAAGCTCACCTCTATGGACGAGTACGACACGGTGGCCGAGATTCTTTCGCTACGTGAGGACGTGAAGAACACGCGCCTTATGGACAACAACGACTTGGCCGCCGAATTGGAGGCTCTCAAAGGCGACCTCACCGAACTGAAAGCGGATATTTCGGACATCAAAACATTGCGCGACGACGCCGACGCCACCATCATCGGCGGCACGCCCACGAGCGACGAAGTAAACATGTTGCTCAACGAGATCGTTTCGTTGCGCGACGAGATACAAGCCTATAAAGACGACGTTACCGATATCGTGACCACGGCCAAGAGCGAGCAGACCATCGAGCCGGTCACGGCGGTAGCGGACGAAAACATTGCCGTGATCTTGGACGAGCTGAACGGCTTGCACAACGAGCTGGACGGCTTGAAAGAAGAGAGTTTTGCCGAGCAAGCGGGCGAGATCAACGAGATCAAGTCGGCGCTCTCCGAGCTCAAAGACATGATCTCCCGTCGCACCACTTTGGCCGACGACGGCGCGGCGCGCGATTCGGCGGTTTCCAACGAGTTGAACGTGGTGCTTGACGAGATCGTCAACGTAAAAGACGAAGTAGCCGCGCTCAAAAACGACTTTACCGTGGCGACCGAGTCGGCCGCCGACGCGCGCGAAAGCGATGCGCAAGCCGAAAAAGCGGCGCTTGCCGACGAATTGCAAAAATTCAAGAGCGAGCTATACGCCATGGTCAGTGAAAAGTTCGAAGAACTTTCGGTGATCGATCCCGCCGTGAGCGAAGAATTGCAGAGCGTGAAAGACCAATTGGCCGATCTGCAGTTGATGGCGGTGAGCAATGTGGCCACGGGCGGCGATACCGAGGCGGGCAACGCCTTGCTCGGCGAATTGCACGACATCAAAGAGATGTTGCGCACCGCGCCCGCGCAACCCAATGCCGTATCGGTAGACGAGTTGTATAGCGAAGTGCTTGCTTTGCGGCAAGATCTTTCTATGCGGCAAGCGGAAACGCAACCCGCGGCGCAAAGCGACGAATTGGCCGATATCCGCGCCGAGTTGGCCGCCATTCGCGAACAGTTGGCTGCGCCTACGGTGCTGGAGAGCGAAACGGACGAAACGTTGCTCGGCGAAGTGCTCGGTTTGCGCGAAGAATTGGCGCAATTGCGCGCGCAAATGGATGCCGCGGCGGCGCCCGAGGCGAGCGAACCGCAAACAGACGAAACGGTGCTCAACGAGATCCTTGCCTTGCGCGAGGAGTTGGCGGCACTGCGTGCGGGCACGGAAAGCGAAGAAACGGCCGAACTGTTGCAAACGGTGGGCGTGATCCGCGAAGACGTGCGCGCCATCAAGGAAGAGCCCGACCTCAGCATCATCAACGAAGTGCTTGCTTTGCGCGACGAATTCCAAGCCTTTAAGGACGAACTCAACAAAACGCGCACCGCGCCCCAAGAAGACAAGACCAAAGAGGAATTGGTGGCGCAAGTGCAATCGTTGCGCGATCAGTTGTTTGCCATCAGCATGGCCAACGTGAACGACGGCACCAACAGCGATGTGGTGTATGAGAGCTATAACAATATCATACTCGACGAGATCACCGCACTGCGCGACGAAGTGGCCGTGCTCAAGCAAGCCGAAGACACCAAGGCGCTCAGCGAAGAACTTTCGCAACTCAAAGATAAGCTGACCAATATGGCTATCGACGACAGCGAAAAGACCGAAGCGCAATTGGAGCAGATCCGCGGCGAGATCGCGGCTTGGAAACAAAGCAAAAACGAGGCGGACGACAACGCCGTACTGCGCGAGATCGAGGCGCTGAAAGAAGAGATCGCCAACCGTCGCGCGGCCGACGCCACCACCGTCAACTTCATGTCCGAAATGGCGCAACTGTTGGAACGGCAAAACGCCTATATCGGCCAAACGTCGGGCGAACGTTTCAGCGAAGAAATGGAAAACCTCAAAGCCGAATTGGCGGCGGCGCTTTCCGTGCCCGTCGGCGGCGAAGAGATTCGCAACGAACTCGAAGAACTGCGCGCTCAATTGGGACGCAACGCGGGCGGCGCCGTAACGGTGGATAACCGCGCCGTGTTGGAAGAATTGGCGGCGTTGCGCGCGGATATGCGCAAACAAAACGCGGCCGACGGCAACAAACAGATCTTGCGCGAGATATCCAAACTCAAAGAGGAGATCGGCGCCATAGCGGAGCGCGAACCCGAAGACGGCGGCGCCTTGTCGCGTTCGATCAACGATCTGAAGGCCGAACTCAACCAATTGGCTGGCTTTGTAGACGACGAGGCCGTAGCGTCCGCGCCGCAAGCCGCGCCCAAAAAGTCGCCTTCGCGCGCCAAGTCGGGCGGCAAAGGCACGGGCAACCGTCGTAAATCGGCGCCCAAAGCCGCGCCCAAGAACGAGGAAAACGGCTTGTCGGGCGACAGCTTGCTGTCTAAGATCGACGCGACCAGCATAGCCATAGCAAACGAGGCGGACGACGAGAACGGCTTTGCGCTCAATCCCGACTTTGCGGCCGAACAGCAGCCCATTCCCGCCACGAGCGAAGAAATGGATATAGCCGCGCGTATAGCCAAGCAAGTGGCCAACAAACTCATTATGGAACAGTTGGTGCAACAGCTCGGCGACGGCAACGTGCCGCACAGCGAAGTGGAAGAGATCGTGAAAGATATATTGCCGCAAGAGTTCACCACCATTCAAGTGGATGAACAGTCGGACAAAGTGCGCCGTTTGGCCAATTCGTTGGTGCTCGACAAACTGCGCGCGCGTCTGAAAAAATAAGATACCGAAGATCCATTATAGAAATACGTCGGAAACACAAAAGAGAGAAACGGTGTAAACGTTGTTTGCACCGTTTCTTTTTGCCGTTCCGCCGCATATAAAAGTAGCACCCGCTTGTTAATTTTCATACACTATAGTATCCAACAAAAGGGAAGGTAGATATGAAAAATCAACTTGTGATACGCGGGGGCAGGCGCTTGCGCGGCGAAATCACCGTGGCGGCGGCAAAAAATTCGGTGTTGCCGCTCATCGCGTGCTGCATACTGTCCGAGCAAGAAATACATATAGAAAATTGTCCGGCCATTGCCGATATTTTCAGCATGATCGATATAATCCGCTCGATAGGCGGCGACGCGCAATTGCAAAACGGCACGCTCACCGTAAATTGCAAACATGCCAATCCGCAGTTGGTTTCCGCCGATCTCACGGGCACGATCCGCTCGTCGGTGTTTGTGTTGGGGCCTATTTTGGCGCGCTTTCAGTATGCCGACATCAGCTATCCGGGCGGGTGCGAAATAGGGTTACGCCCCATAGATCTGCATATTTACGGGCTTAAATGCTTGGGCGTGAAAGTGACCGAGGCCAACGGCCGCATACTGTGCGACGGCAAAAACAGAAAAGGGGGCTTTGTCAACCTCGATTTTCCCAGCGTGGGCGCCACCGAAAATATCATGATGGCGGGCGCTTTGGGCAGCGGTACCACGGTGATCCGCAACGCCGCGCGCGAGCCGGAGATCGTGGATCTGCAAAACTTTATCAATTTTTTGGGCGGTAAAGTGTCGGGCGCGGGCACCGACGTGATCACCGTGCAAGGCGTGCAACGGCTTGGTGGCGGCGTTTACAAACCCATGGGCGACCGCATTGCGGCGGGCACGTATATGGCGGCGGTGGCGTGCGCGGGCGGCGCGGCGTACATTCGCGGCGCGGAACCCAAACACATGCATGCCGTGTTGGAAAAATTGCGCCGCATGGGGTGCGAGATCTCCGAGTTCGAGCGGGGCGTGTTCATCACGGCGGAAGGCCGACCGCGCGCCGTACATAAAATAGAGACCCAGCCGTTCCCCGGTTTTCCCACCGATATGCAACCGCAGATCACCGCCGTACTTTCTTGTGCCGACGGCACGGGGTGCGTGGTGGAAAATATGTTTGAAAGTCGTTTCAAATACACGGCGCAACTGTGCAAAATGGGCGCCAAAATACTCGTTAAAGACCGTGTGGCGGTGGTAAAAGGCGTGAAAAAGCTGTCGGGCGCCCACGTTACGGCCGAGGATCTTCGGGGCGGGGCGGCGCTTTGCGTGGCGGCGCTGTGCGCCGACGGCGAAACGGTGATAGACGGTGTGCGACATATAGACCGCGGCTACGACGCGATCGAAAACGTGTTGGGCGCGTTGGGGGCGGACGTGACGCGCGTGTAAAAAAATCGACGGCCATCAAAAAAAACTTGCTTTATTTGTCGACAAATGCTATAATTATGGCATGCGGAACAAAAAGCTCATTATCCTTTTTTCGGTGCTTTTGGGCATAACGCTATTGGTGGTTTTCAACAGCGTGCTTTTTTCCGTACAACATGTGAACGCCTATTGCTATAATCAAGAGCAATCCGTGTATCAAGAACAAGTGCTCAAAGCGCATAAGATCAAACGCGGCAAAAGCATATTTTTGGTGAACAAGAAAAAAGTGATCGATAACGTGCATTCGGCCGTGCCGCAAGTGCGCGTGGTCAATGTGGAAAAAAAGTTCCCCAACCGCATTTGGATCAACTATGTGGAAGAAACGGAGTATTTGCAAGTGTCGCAAGGCACCAAAACGTATTACCTCGGCAAAGACTTGCGCGTCATGCGCATAGCCGACGGCGCGGCGGGCGGCGACGCCATTCACTTGGCGTGCGAGAGCGATCTTTCGGCGCTCGAAGTGGGCAGCCGTTTATCGTTCCAAACGCCCAACGGCGCGGGCGAGGATATCGTGCGCGATATATTCAACGGTTTTTCCTTGTTGGGATACGACGACACCACCGTGGATCTGTTATATTCGATAGACGTGACGGGGCGTTCGGTGTTTATCACGCTTTCCAATAAAACCGCCACAGGCAAAACGGCGGGCATGGTGTGGGAAGTTTTGTCGCCCGACAACATGGCGGACAAACTTAGGTTGGCCGTGTCGGCGTATATGGCGCTTACCGACGAGCAGAAAAAGCGCGGAAAAATGTATATAACGGCGGATAAAGCGACTTATTCGGGCGTCAGCGGCGGCGTTACGGGAACGGACGCGCGGCAGGCTTTTTTGCGCGCAAGGCAAATGTTGCTTGACTTCTCACGCGACACATTATATAATAAAACGGTATAGAGATAAAGAGGTAGGTTTTCAGTGGCGCAAGACGTGGCGGTTCTCGACTTCGGATCGGGTAAGATAGACGTTCTTATCGGCGAACGCGGGGTTAACAATACGATTTGTATCAATGGCATGGGCGAATGCGATTATGCCGGTTTTGTAGACGGCGAATGGTTGCAACCCGAACAGTTGGGGTATGCGATAGGACATGCCGTAAACAATGCCGAAACCAATTCGCGCACCAAGATCAAACAGCTGTATGTGGGCGTGCCGGGCGAGTTTACCACCGTTGTATGCCGCGATGTCGCCATTTCTCTCACCAAAAAGCGCAAAGTGACCGAAGAGGACGTGGCGCTCTTGCATGAGCAAGGCGACGTGTTCGAAAACAACCCCGATTACACGCTGATCAACGTTGGTCCCGTTTACTACACGTTAGACGACGAGCGCCGGCTCATTCAGCCGGTAGGCATGACGGGCGTTCGGTTGAGCGGGCATATATCGTATGTGTTGGCGGAAAACCGCTTTATCCATTTTATCGGACGGATCTTGGAACAGTTGGGCATCGAATCGGTGGAATACGTTTCTTCCGTTTTGGCCGAAGAACTGTTGCTGTTCGACGACGTAACGCGCGACCAATACGTTGTGCTCATCGACGTGGGGCACATCACCACCTCGGTGGCTGTGGGGCGCGGCGACGGCCTTTTGGGGCTGTATAATTTTTCGTTGGGCGGCGGGCATATCACGGGCGATCTTGCCATGGCCTTTCAGATACCGTTTGCGCAAGCCGAAAGCTTAAAGCGCAAAGTGGTGCTCTCGCTCAATGCGTCGGAGGCCGACGTATACGAAATCACCGATCGCGACACGCGCATACCTTTTCCCGCCAAAACGGTTAACGAGATCGTGATGGAGCGTATCAAACTGATCGCGGCCACCGTGGAAAAATGCTTGCACAAATGCGATTACGAATATCCCGACTATATTCCGTTTCACCTTACGGGCGGCGGTTTGAGTTATCTCAAGGGCGCGCGCGACTATCTGTCTAAGCGGCTCAATAAGCCGGTGGAGATCGTCAGCCCCGCGCACCCGCCTTTTTCGCGGCCGCATATGTCCACGGGCATAGGGCTTATGGAGTTGGCGCTCAACCAACAACCCGCGGTGAAGAAAAAAGGATTTTTCTCCCGTCTGTTCGGCAAATAGGATCCGAACGGCGCTTTAACTTACCAAACACAGGGAGGTCTTGCTATGCAAATCAATTCCAAGGATATAACGAATATGCCGGCGGTCATCAAAGTGGTGGGCGTGGGCGGCGGCGGCAACAACGCCGTTAACCGCATGATCGCCGTGAACATCAAAAGCGCGCAATTTATTTCGCTCAACACCGATCTGCAAGCGCTCAATATGTCTAAAGCACAGCACCGCATCCAGATCGGCGACAAATTGACGCACGGTATGGGCGCGGGCGCCGATCCGGAGATCGGGCAAAAGGCGGCCGAAGAAAGCCGTTTGGCCATTGCCGATGCCATCAAAGACGCCAACTTGGTGTTTATCACGGCGGGCATGGGCGGCGGCACGGGCACGGGCGCCGCGCCCGTGGTGGCATCTATCGCCAAAGAGATGGGTAAACTCACCGTGGCGGTGGTAACAAAGCCGTTTGCGTTCGAGGGCATCACCCGCATGAACAACGCCGAGATCGGCATTGCCAACCTCAAAAAAGTGGTGGACACCTTGGTGGTGATCCCCAACGAAAAGCTCATGCAAGTGGCGTCTAAACTGCAAGTGCTCGATGCGTTTAAATATGCCGACGACGTGTTGCGCCAAGGCATTCAAGGCATCAGCGATCTTATCGTAACGCCCGCGCTCATCAACCTCGACTTTGCCGACGTTTGCACCGTTATGCGCGATAAAGGCATTGCGCATATGGGTATCGGACGGGGCAGCGGCGAACGCCGCACGGTGGAGGCCGTAAAGCAAGCCGTGTTCAGTCCGCTGTTGGAAACGTCTATAGAAGGCGCAACGAGCGTGATACTCAATATCATGGGCGGCAACGATCTCACGCTTATGGAGATCAACGAGGCGGCCGACCTTGTGCGCCAAGTGGTTCATCCCGCCGCCAATATTATCTTCGGCGCGGATATCCGCGACACGCTCAACGACGAGATCTTGGTAACGATCATTGCCACCGGTTTCGAACAGCCGGCGGGCGATACGCGCGTGCAACAAGCGCCTGCGCCGCAACCGCAAGTGCAAAACAAAGACGATTTTTATTCGCGTTTAACGGGCGAACAGCGCGGCGGCGCCGATCTCAACGTGTTCCCCGTGCAACCGCGTCCGCAACCCGCGCCGCAACAAGGGCAACGCCCCTCGCCGTTCGGGTTCAACCCCCAAAACCGTCCGCAACCCGCGCCGCAGCAAACGCAGCGTCCCGCGCCGTCGGGGCAGAGCATCCCTTCGTCGCACGTGGATTTCGACGATTCGGGCTTTCCCGAATTTCTCAAACGCTTAAACGACAAAAATCGCAGACAATAAATAAAAAAACAAACTGCAAGCATCGCCGCACGCCGCGGCGGTGCTTTTTTTGCGCAAGACAAGATTATAAACGCGGTTTTGCGCTTTTTTGCTATTTAGGGGGATTTCGACAGCATTGCCTTTTTTTTGTGCCGCGCGGCATGTTACAATGCCGTTATGAGCGTTTACATAGAGCCGTTGATCGTGCAAAATTTGGTGCTTACATACCTTATAAGCGCCACGGCTTACAGACTGTTGCGTTTGCAAAAAGACGTTGCGCGTTTGGCATTGGCCGCCATGACGGGGTGCGCGGCCTCGCTTTTCTATCCGCTCTTATCTTGGCCGGTGGCGGCGGTGATAGCCGTAAAGCTGGCGCTGGGGCTTTTGTTGGGCGCCGAACTGTTTGTCGGGAAGTGCCGCTATTGGCGGGGCATGGGCGCCTTTCTCGCGGCCGCGCTTATGTTCGGCGGCGCTGTTTTTGCGGTGGGGTGTTTGCGCTTTCGCAGTGTGTTGCAAGCGGCCACCACGCCGTTGCGCGTTTCTTGGTGGGCGTGCGTGGCTGCGGCGCTTATATTGTATCACGCCGTGCGCGCCGCCGTTGTGGCGTATCACCGCCGCGCCGACACAAGCCGCCTCGTGTACCGTTACCGATGCGTGCTAAGCGGGCGGGAAGTATGCGGCAACGGATTTTTAGACACGGGTAACCGTTTGTACGATACGCGCACGGGGTTGCCCGTGGTGGTGCTCGGCCTTAAAAGCGTGTTGCCCATGCTGTCCGACGAGCAAGCGGCGCAACTGATCACGGGGCACGTGGAGCGCGTGTTCGCGGGCGCGCGGCGCATTGCGTGCGGCAGTGTGGGCGGCAAAAGCAGTATGTGGGTGATCGCGCCCGAAAAATTCGAGGTCTATACTTCCGCGGACAAGAATATAGTAATAAACGTAATGGTCGGATTGTCCTATACCGCTTTGGGCGGCAACGATACATACGATGCGATACTGCATCCGGCCATGGGAGAAAGCGCTTAAATGAAAATTCTCGCATTTATCAAAAAATTGTTGCATCTGGGCGAAGTGCCCGACGAAAACGTGCTCTTGTATATCACGGCCAACGAGGCGTTGCCCAATCCGCTGTCGCCCGAAGAAGAGGCGGTTGTGATGGCGCAATTGCGCGCGGGCGAAGGATCGGCCAAAAGCACGCTGATAGAGCGCAATTTGCGTTTGGTGGTGTATATCGCGCGCAAGTTCGATAACACCGGCGTGGACCTTGAGGACCTTATATCGGTGGGCACCATCGGGCTTATCAAGGCGGTCAATTCGTTCGACCCCGACAAAAACATCAAGTTGGCCACCTATGCGTCCCGTTGCATCGAAAACGAGATCCTTATGTATTTGCGCCGCATGGTGCGCCTTCGGTGCGAAGTGTCGCTCGATGAGCCGCTCAACGTGGATTGGGAGGGCAACGAGCTTTTAATGAGCGATATTTTGGGTACCGAACCCGACCTCGTGAGCCGAAGCATAGAAAACTCGGTGGAAAAACAGCTGTTATACAACGCGATGGCCAAGCTCGGCAACCGCGAAAAAGAGATTATGCAAATGCGTTTCGGCTTGAGCGGGCGGCAAGAAAAGACCCAAAAGGAAGTAGCCGACCTTTTGGGCATCTCGCAATCGTATATTTCGCGGTTGGAAAAGAAGATCATATCGCGGCTTAAAAAAGAGATTGTGAAAACGTTGTAGCCGCTCTGCTTTTTTCAGTCGATGTTCTTTTTGAGGGTGGCAATGGCGTTTTTTTCCAAACGCGACACTTGCGCTTGCGATATGCCGATTTCGGAAGAAACCTCTACTTGCGTTTTGCCCTCGTAAAAGCGTAGCGTTAAGATCTGGCGTTCGCGGGGAGAAAGGCGTTGCATGGCCTCGCTGATGGAAACGCCGGTGAGCCAGTTTTCGTCGCAGTTCTTTTTGTCGGAGATCTGGTCCATAATCATCACCGTTTCGCCGCTGTCGTGGTAAACGGGGTCGAAAAGCGACACGGGGTTGGAGATTGCGTCCATGGCATACACCACTTCGGAAACGGGCATGTTCATGGCCGCCGCCACCTCTTCCAAGCCGGCCTCCGTGTTGGTCTCCGCCTCCAACTCTTGCCGCTTTTGCAACACGCGATACGCGGTGTCGCGAATGGATCTGCTCACGCGAATGCTGGAGCTGTCGCGCAGAAAGCGTCGGATCTCGCCGATGATCATGGGCACCGCATAGGTGGAAAACCGAAGATTGAGCGAGGTATTAAAGTTGTCCATGGCTTTGATCAGACCTATGCAACCCACTTGAAAGATGTCGTCGGCGCACTCGCGTTTGGAGCCGAACCGTTGCACGATGCTGAGCACCAACCGCATATTGCACAGCAAAAAGCGGTCTTTGGCTTTTTCGTCGCCCGCTTGCGCCTTGTCGATCAGTTCCATGGTCTCTTTGTGCGTGAGCGTGGGCAGAAGCGAAGTATTGATGCCGCAAATTTCCACTCTGGTAGCCATAACGCCTCCTTATTCCGTACGGCTATTTTGATACTCCGCCCTAAGTTTTATACCGCCGCCGCAAAAATTCGTTGCAACATTTGTCGAAAAAGCGCATATATATAGTGCGAGGTATACAATGGGCGAGAACGAACTTTCTTATTGCGAATTGCGGGCAAAAGAAGTGGTGAACGCGGCCGACGGCAAGCGTATGGGGCGCATAGTGGATATGCTCTTTTCGCGCGAAAACGGCGCGATCTGCGGCATCGTGGTGCCGCTCACGCGTCGCGGCGTGTTCGCCAAAAACCAAGACGTGTTTATTCCGTGGCATTGTGTGCAAAAAATAGGCGAGGACGTCATCCTCGTGCACCTCACGGTGGAGCCGGACGGGCATGTCACGTGCAAGCATACGCCACCGCCGCCCAAAGACTGCCACGGCGGACACGATCACTGCGAAGGGCACAATGCGGGGCATAACGCGGGGTGTGCGCCGCCACCGCCGCCGCCCGACCACCCGCGGTGCGACAACCGCTGCGAAAAATGCATGTTGTTCGATTGCGCCTACCGTTGGTCGCAGTTGCATTGAAACGAATTGCACGAAATCGATTGCGCTTTTTCGAGAATTGGTATATAATAGAAACAATCAGAAAAACCGTGAGGTGCGTTATGAAGTGCATGTTTTGCGGACACACCGAGAGCAAGGTGCTCGACTCCCGTCCGGCCGACGACGGCACGGCCATCCGCCGCCGCAGAGAATGTTTGCAATGCGGCCGCCGCTTTACCACCTATGAGATGATAGAAACCACCCCCATATTGGTGGTGAAGAACGACGGCACGCGCCAACAGTTCGACGCGTCCAAACTGAAAAACGGCATAGTGCGGTCGTGCGAAAAGCGCCCCGTGGCCATGCACGATATAGACGCGCTTGTGATGAGCGTGGAAAAACAGATCAGCAATTCGTTGGTGCAAGAGATCTCGTCGCGCCAGATCGGCGAAATGGTGATGAAAGGTCTAAAAGATCTCGACGAGATCGCCTACATACGGTTTGCATCGGTGTATCGCCAATTCCGCGACGTGTCGGCGCTCACCGACTTTATCAAAGACGAAAAAATGAACACCAAAAACAAGAGGTAAGTTGCGGCGTTATGACGCTTTTGGATGCACAAGTTCATACAAAATACAAAGTGTGCGGCGTGTCGGGCGAGGGGAATGCCCGCCGCCGTTTGCTCGATATGGGATTTACGCCCGAATGCACGCTGTACGTGGCGGGCGTTGCGCCCATGGGCGGCACCGTTTTGGTAGGCTTGCGAGGGTTTATGGTGGCCTTGCGGGAAGACGCGGCGTCGCTTATCGATATAGAGGCGGTGCGGTAAATGGAATACACGATCTCTTTGGTGGGCAACCCCAACGTGGGCAAGACCAGCCTATACAACCGTATCACGCACTCGCTCGAACATGTGGGCAATTGGCACGGCGTTACCGTGTCCGAGATAAGCAAAAAGATTTTATACGACCACCACACCGTAAACATGGTGGATCTGCCGGGGTTATATTCTCTCAGCGTGTATAGCTATGAAGAGAGCATCTCGCGCGACCGCATATTAGAGCGCAACAGCGACCTGATCATCAACATATGCGAAGTGAACAACTTGGCGCGCAACCTTTACTTAACGTTGCAGTTATTGGAGTTAGACGTGCCCACCGTGCTCGTTGTGAACATGATGGACGAGTTGCAAAAGCAAGGCAAAGTGCTCAACTACCGCCGTATCGAAAAGGTGCTCAAGATCCCCATTGTGCCCATGAGCGCCAAATACCACAGCGACGTGCACTTGCTTATGAACGTAAGTTTGGATCATATCGCGGCGCATGCGGGCAACACGGTACAGCTTTCGTATTTGGACAAGTTGCCGCTCGACGACGTGATCGCCGTGATCGGCGCGCAAGCCGCCACGGCGGGCTTTTCGCCGCGTTGGGCGGCCATAAAGGTGCTTGAAAACGACGCGTTTGTGTTGCAAAAGTTGCAGTTGAACGACGCGCAACAACAAACGATAGCGGCCATGGGCGATTGGCAAGCGCGCGTGGCGCAAGCACGCTACGAGTTTATCGACAAGATCACCGAGGGCGCCATCAGCCGCAGCGTGGCCGACGAGCACCACGAAATGCACGAGCATGCCGAGCACAACGTGCCAATCGAAACGGAAAACACCGACGCGCCGCAAAACGTGGCGCCCACCGCGCAGCTCAAAAAACACGTAAAACACCACGACCGCCACAAAAAAAGCGAAGAAATGCAAGCCATGGGGCTGTCGGGGATCGACCGAATTGTGCTCAACAAATATTTGGCGTTGCCCATATTCTTGCTGATCATGGCGGTGGTGTTCGTTGTCACGTTCGGATTGGTGGGGCGGTTTTTCACGTGGCTGCTCGAATTGGGCATCGATAAATTGCTGTACGATCCGCTCACGCGTTGGCTTATCAAAGTGGATTGCCCCGATTGGATCGTAGGTCTATTGGGCGACGGTATCATACACGGCGTGGGCGGCATCTTGGTGTTTTTGCCGCAGATCGTTTTGTTGTTTTTCTTTTTGGCGCTTTTGGAAGACAGCGGCTATATCAGCCGCGTGGCCTTTATGACCGACGGCATATTCCGCAAGATAGGTTTAAGCGGGCGCAGTGCGTTTACCATGCTGATGGGTTTTGGCTGTTCGGCCACGGCCGTGCTTACGGCGCGCGGATTGGAAGACCCCAAAATGCGCAAAAAAACGGTGCTGTTAACGCCCTTTATGTCTTGCAGCGCGCGTTTGCCCGTGTATTCCACCATTGCGGGCGCCTTTTTCGCGGCCGGTTCGCCCTTTATCATCTTCGGCATGTATGTGTTGGGCGCGGCGGTGGCGCTACTGTTGGCGGCGCTGTTCGAAAAAGCGATCAAACCGCTCAAAAGCGGCAAGCTTTCGTTTATCATGGAAATGCCGCCGTACCGTTTTCCCACCGCCGAGCGGGTGTTGCAACTTATTTGGCACAACACCAAAGTGTTTTTGGTGCGCGTGGGCACCACGGTCTTTGCGCTCAACGTGATCGTGTGGGTGCTTTCTAACTTCTCGTTTACGGCGGGATACACCGCGGACAAAAACGCAAAAAGCATTCTCGAACTGTTCAGCGGCTGGATCGCACCCGTGTTCCGTCCGTTCGGGTTCGGCAATTGGAAAGCCGTAACGTCGCTGCTGTCGGGCTTGGTGGCCAAAGAAGTGGTCATATCGAGCATAGAGAGTTTGGGCGGGGTGGGCGCGATCTTTACGGGCGCGCACCCGTCGTTGTCGGCGCTCACGTTTATGGTGTTCACATTGTTATACGTGCCGTGCGTGGCCACGCTTGTAGCCATTCGCAAAGAGGCGGGCGTAAAATGGATGCTATTAAGCTTTGCGTTGCAAATGGGCATTGCCTATATCGTCAGCCTTGTGTTTTACGGGATAGGGCGCTTGGTGCTTTTGCATACGGGCATCACGGTGGGCGTGCTCGCCGTGGCCGTTGTGGCGGCGATCTGCGTGGCCGTGCTCGTTTCGCATATCCGCGGCAAAAGATCTTGCCCCTATTGCACGGGCGGGTGCGGCTCGTGCCGTAAGAAAAAATGAAACATACTTTCACGGTGCAAAAACCCGATACGCTGTATGCCTTTTTGCAAAACGCGTTGCCGCAAACAACGCTTTCATTTATTAAAGCGCAGTGCAAAAAGGGCGAAACGCGCGTAAACGGCGCCAAAACCAAACAAAACGCGCCGTTGGCGGCGGGCGATACGGTGGAAATATTTTTACCGCAAAACGCCGCCTTGCCGCCCATAAAAACGGTGTTCGAAGACGATACTATACTTATAGCGGACAAGCCGCCGCACATGGAAAGCGAAACGCAGTTGCCCGCCGTTTTACGCAAAACGCGCGGACTGCAAACCTATGCCGTGCATCGGTTGGACGTAAACACCACGGGACTACTGATCTTGGCCAAAACCACGGCGGCGCGCGACGCGCTGATCGCGGCGTTTGCGGCGGGACAAGTGCACAAAACGTATGCGGCGCGCGTGTTCGGCTGTCCGCCTAAGCCGCGCGGCGAGTGGCGGGCTTACCTTGCCAAAAATGCCCGAACGGCCTATTGCACGGTTACCGACACGCCGCAAAAAGGCAGTCGGGAGATCGTCACGCGTTACGAAGTGGCCGCAAAAGGGGAGCAGTCGCTGTTGTGGTTGCACCCCGTAACGGGTCGAACGCACCAGTTGCGCGCGCAAACGGCGCATGCGGGCATTCCCATCGTGGGCGACGATAAATACGGCAACCGCGCCAAAAACCGCGCGGCGGGCGCAAAACGGCAACTTTTGCGTGCCGTGGCGCTCCGTTTCGGCACGCTCACGGGCGTTGTAAAGCATTTGAGCGGCCAAACGTTTGCCGTGCCGACGGGCGAAGAACTGTTGCAAGGTGCCGAAATTAAATTGACTTACGCGCCCGAATAGATTATAATAGAAAGAAGTCATGCAAGTACGAGAGATAAAAACGGAGGCGAAAGAGCGTTTTGCGCTCAACAGATACCACGCAATGTTGGTTTACGGCGTGGTGTTTACGCTTGCGCTCAATATCGCGGTGCTTACCACCGTTTTGAGTTTGCTCAACATTTGGGCGATCTGGTACGGCATTATCCTTATTTTTCTGTTCTTGCTCATGCTGGCGCCGTTCGGGTTCGGCATGACGGGCTTTTATCTCAAATTATACCGTTTCGAAAAAATGGATGCTTTCCATATCTTCGACGGGTTCAATAAATACAACCTCGAACGCGTGGTGGTGCTCAAACTGCTCAAAACCGCGCTGTGGTTGGCGTTTACTTTGTTGCTCATTGTGCCGGGCGTTATTTTTTCCATACGCACGAGCATGGCAACCTATCTGTTGCGCGCCAATCCCAAACTCAAACCCAAAGACGCGCTCAAAGCAAGCAATCGGATCATGAAAGGGCACAGCGGCAAATATTTTCATTTGGCCGTGTCGTTTGTGGGTTGGTGGTTTATGGGGCTTTTAACGTGCGGCTTGGGATATATCTGGGTGGCGCCCTATTTCAACACCGCCAAGATCGTGTTTTACAAGCGCGAACTGCAAGGCGATAAAACGGTGTATCGCAACCCGCTCGACGACGCGCCCCATATGCAAAAGAGCGCGGCGCAAACCGAAGAAGAGGCGCTCCGCCGCAAACTGTTGGCCGAGTTGGTCAGCTTGGAAGCGCGCGCGCAAATGCAAGCCGAACCCAAAACGCCCGAGCCACCCGACGACGTGCCCATGGTGGCGGTGGCCGACAATCAAATTTCGTTTGCCGATTGGAACGACGCGCAAAATTGGAGCGCGATAGAAAAAATGACCTATGAACCCGCTACGGTGGAATTAAATAAGGCGGAAACAAGCAACGAGCCGCCGTTGCCGCCCGCCGACGGCGCGCCCGCGCCCGAACAAAAGGCGGCGGAGCATGTCGAGCGCCCCGCGCCGCCGCGCGAACGCTCCGAACGAGCCGAGCGCGCTCAAAACGCGGCCGCGTCTAAACAGTTGCAACCGCAACAAACCGTACCGCAACAGCAAGCACAACAGCAAGCGCCGAGCGGCCGACGGTCGGCTTTGCCGCCGCATGAGCAGCCGCAAGAGTTGCCCTCGCGCGCGTCGCAACGCGTGCAAGACGCGCTGCTGCGCCAAAAAGAATATAAGCCGTTGCCGGGCGGCCGCGTGGTGCAAGACGTGCGCGGCAACCGCGTAATGGAGCGCCGCCGACCGCTTACGGGCGCGGCATTGCCCGAGGCGGACGGCAAACCGCCCGTGGAAATAGGCGAAAACGGCGAAAACAAGGGCGCCGAAACGGTGCAAGAACGGCTTTTGCGGTTGCGCGCCGAGCGAGCGGCCAAAGAGCAACATGCGCCAAACAGCGGCGTGGAGATCGGCGAGGAAGACGCATAAATGAGAAAGAAAAAGCAAACGTATTCTTTAACGGCAAAAGAACGCAAACAACAGCGTATGCGCGCGGCGCAAAAAAACGCCCCCGTTTCCAATATGTCCGCGGCGGAAAACGGCGCGGCGCAAGGCGAAAACGCGCCCGCGGCGGCCAAAAAGCGGCTGTGGATCCCCATAACGGGCATAATTTTGGCGCTCGTTATCATTTTAACGGCGGTATTGTTGTTGGTGTTGGTGCCGCTGTATTCGTCGCAAAGCAAATATCCCCGCGCCGTCATCGAGTTGGAAGACGGCCGCAAGCTCACGCTCACCATTTGGGAAGAGGAGTGCCCCATAGCGGCCAGCAACTTCATTTTTTTGGCCAAGATAGGGTTTTTTACTTATAGCCAAGGCGACAGCAAAGGCTCGCTGTTTTACGACGTGGAAGAGGCGCACAGTTTTATGCGGTTCGGCGCCTACTACGACTATAGCACAAACGCCATGCGGCAAAAGCAAACCGACTTTCTAAACGGCATACCGCGCAGTATGATGAACGTGGTGCACGAAGGCCTTTCATACGAAGATAACCGCACCGAGAATTACAAATTCGGCTACCGCTTATATAAGGATAACGGCACCGAAAAAGACCGCTACCGCGAAAAATACGTTATTTCGTTCAACAATAACGAGGCGGGCGACTTTGTGATCAATATGCAAGAGGGCAACAGCAGTAATTTTATAGACAAAAGCGGCAACCCGTTGAAAAATGCGTTGGTGGCGTTCGGACAGTTCGAAGACGAGGCGTCGCAAAAGGTGCTCGACGAGATCTTCGCCTTGCCCAAAGAAGAAAATTCGGGGCTTTCGCAAGCGGTGGGCACCTATCCCAAGATCCGCATAAAGCGCATAACTTTTCGCAACCTATCTAAGAAAAAGTGGAAAAATTTTGAATTTATCAGCTATATGCTCACCGCATTAGACGGCAAATCGGCCATAAGCGGCTGGCGCAACGCATAGTTGTGGGGGAATGCGTATAAAAACACAAAAAACTGTCTACCCTTGTGCGGGAGGCAGTTTTTTTCATGTTCGGAATGATTTTGTTGGCGGTGGTGGCCGCTTTGATATTCTTTGGCATAACCGACCGATTTTTCGGTAAGATGGGCGTGGCCAATTGGGTGGCCTTTTTGCTCGTGTTGGCCTTTGCCGTGGCCGCCATGTTTCCGCCGCTTGTGCTTGCATCGGGTGTTTCGTTTTCCTATGCGGGATTTTTTCTGCCGCTACTGTTGGGCGTTGTGGCCATGTTCTCTTTGGGCGCCACAAGTTCGTTGTTGCGCGCGGTGGTGGGGTGCTTGGCGGTGGCGGGCATTGTGTTGGCCGCCCGCGTGGCCATGGTGCCCGTGGCAAGCTATCGCGCCGCCGTGCCCGCTTTTATCACGGCGGGGCTTGCGGGCGGCGTGGCCGCTTTTGTGATCGCGCGCGGTCGCTTGGCGGTGCTTGCAAGTCTTTTAACGGGTTGCGTGTTGGGCGATTTTATTGCCGCCATGCTTTTTCGGTTCGTTACGGGGGCAACGTATATGTTGCAGTTGGGGCAGAACGGCCTATTCGATACCGTGGTGTTGGCCGCGGTGGCGGGCGGCTTAACGTGCGAGATCGCCCAACTTGTGCACCGCGCCGTGTCCCGCCGCGCCGGTGTGAGCATGCCCGCGCAAGCGCCCGTTGCCGTGGGGTTCGAGGCGGGGCAAGATAACGCCCTTAACAAAACCGAACTACCCGCCCACAGCGAAGACGACGACTTATTCGACGATTACTTTAACGACGATATAGACTGAGTTTTTCCGAATGTAACAAGTAGACCCCTCGGCTACGCTCGGGGTGACACGGGTGTGGCGGTGACGCGCGCTCGGGGTGACAGTGCCACGGCAATGTCATTTCGACCGAACATTCGCCCGTTTCTGTCATTTCGACCGAGCGGAGCGAGTGGAGAAATCTATTCGAAGTGGAGAGGTCTTAAAAGAAACAAGTAGACCCCTCGGCTACGCTCGGGGTGACACGGGTGTGGCGGTGACGCGCGCTCGGGGTGACACGTGCGTGGGTTAATGCAGTGCGCGTTCATCTTGCAAACAATGCTTGATAAACAAAAAATCCAATTGCCGTGCGTACTTGTTCACAGTGTAGTAAAGCTTGTAATTTTTAACCAATGCACACCGTATGCCTTGTTGCGCAAAGGGCGTGTATTGGCATAGCGGGCTAATATTCGGCTCGATACATAGCGTTTCTATTTTTTCTTTAATAATAAGCAAAAAGTTTTTGGCGGCTTGCGGACTGGATAGGGTGTGTTCCAAATAGTCGGCAATATTATCAACGTCGTTTTTGGCTTGCTCGGTAAAGTTATAAGAATATTTATTCATATTTGGCAAGCCGTTCCTTTAAGAATTTTTCGCCGTCTGTGGTTTTGCCTTCTTGCACTTGGCGTAAACCCTCGAAAACATAAGGAGCGTCTAGCGATTCCTCGTAGGCTTGCATGCTCATCAAAACCAAAGAGCCGTAGCCGTTTTTGGTAACAAAAACGGGTTCGTTGGTGGCGCAAAGTTCGGTGATTTTGTTGGTGTCCCGAAGATCGGTGATAGGAATAATGTGCGGCATGGTTATTGTTCTCCTTTTTATTATGTCATAATAATACCATAATATTGGCATATTGTCAAGCGGGGTGACAGTGCCACGGCAATGTCATTTCGACCGAGCGGAGCGAGTGGAGAAATCTATTCGAAGTGGAGAGGTCTTGAAAGAAACGAGAAAAAGATTTCTCCGCTACGCGCTTGCGCGCTCCGGTCGAAATGACAGAAAGGGGCAAATGTAATTGCAACTACATTGTCACCTCGACCGAAGTGGAGAGGTCTTAAAAAATATAAACAAATTATGAACACAGTTGGGGCTGTGTTCATTTTTTGTTTACAATTTGTTCATAATATAGTGTGTAAATGGGTCGAAAAAATGGTGAAAATGCCGAAATTATGAACTTTGTTCACAATTTGTTTACAATTTGTTCATAAATTTGTGAACAAAGCATTGACAAGCGCCGTATTGTGGTGTAGAATGGTATGTGTATTGGTGCAGAGTGTATGCACGTGCGGGGTAGATTTCTCCGCTACGCGCCGGTGCGCTCCGGTCGAAATGACAGAAAGGGGCAAATGTAATTGCTACTAAGCTGTCACCTCGACCGCAGTGGAGAGGTCTTAAAAGAAACGAGTAGACCCCTCGGCTACGCTCGGGGTGACACGGGTGTGGCGGTGACGCGTGCTCGGGGTGACAGTGCCACGGCAATGTCATTTCGACCGAGCGTAGCGAGTGGAGAAATCTACTCGCAGTGGAGAGGTCTTGAACGCAACAATACAAACAAAACAGTAAAAAATTAAGACAAGAGAGGATAGAGAGTAAGTATGGTGGAGAGAGCGAAAAGACGGGTGTTGCCGTGGCTGCTAACGGTTGTGTTGGCGGCGCTTTTGGCTGTTTCGGGCGTGAGCATACTTGGTGTGGAACGGGCGCAAGCGGCGGCCGCACAGAAATCGGCGACTTCGGACGGCATGGACGAGGACGCTGATGTTAGTTATACTACGGGTACGGATAACAATCATAACAAATATTATGATTTCGCCTATACGGGCAATGTGCAGACCATAATTTTGCCGCAAGGAAGATATCGTTTGCAAGTGTGGGGTGCCGGTGGTGGTGAGGATTCACGTTATTCTTCTAAAATTGCGGGTCGCGGAGGATATTCAACCGGTGTGCTTGCTTTAACTGCAAGTACAACTCTTTATGTGCATGTAGGCGGACAGGGTGGTAACACTAATCCTACGGGAAGTTCTTGGGGTAGCACTGGCGGTGGCGGTGGTACGGATATATCGTTAGCAGGCGCGGCAAATGGTAATACTACATGGGATAGTAGTACACACTTTAATAGTCGCATTATTGTGGCCGGTGGCGGCGGTGGATTACACGGAAATTCTCAAAATAACTATGATAAAGCAAGCGTTGCATCGCGTTCTGCGGCAACTACGTCAGTTTTAAGTGGCACTAATGGTAGTGGAACTTGGAGAAGTGCAACTATATCTGCGCCGGGTTCGACCACATATTCGACCAGTCCGCAGACGGGTGTTTTTGGTAAAGGCGTTACTTCACCACAGAGCAATAAATATTCATTTGGTGGATGGAATGGGGGGTCAAATGGTTGTGACGGTTGGGCAACTGGTGGTGCTGGTGGCGGTTGGTATGGCGGTGCTTCTACTTGGCCGAATGGTAGCGGCGGTTCGGGTTACGCTTGGTGTTCGCAGTATGCTTCTTATTATCCTACGGGAAAATCGTCGCTTTTAACCACAGCAAATTATTTAACAGAGGTAAATTTGATTGCTGGTAATGCTGCATTGCCCGTGACGACGATAAACTCAACAAGCACAGAAACGGGTCATCAAGGTAATGGTTTTGCGCGCATTACCTTGTTGGATCAGCCGCCCGAGCAAACGGCGGCGGCGCATGCCGATCTCAATAAAACGGATTGGTTCAACGTGCAAATCGACAGTCGCGATACGGCGCAAGCGAGTGCGCAGCTCAAATTGAACGGCACCGATAAGGACACAACCAACGGCGTGGAATACGTACGTTTGGCTACCGCCGACGTGTTTACGGCGGCCAACACAAGTTCTTCGGCCACGGCGGTGGGTTCGGGCAACTATTATTTAGAGATACGCAACGCGGCGGTGGGGGGCTACACGTTCCAGATCCGCGCGCGGCGGTATTGGTCGGGCACCAAAAGATTTTATGTGCAAGTAAAAGACGTGAAAAACGGCGCTGTTAATAGCGCCGGTGGCACGGACGTGGGCGTAAAAGTATTCTTTACATTCACGGCTACATGTCGCTACGGCGCATTATCCATGCCCAACAAGGAAACCAACGAATATAAATTCGGGGATAGCACCACCACGAACGCGGCCAGCGCGGAAACGGGCGCGGGCACGGTTATCTACAACCCCGTGCACGGATCGGGCGCGCGCAAAACGCTGTTTTTGAAAAAGCCGCTTTCCACCAATAAAGACACGGTTTTGGATATCGGCAACCTTTTCACCACCACCAACAATCATGCCAATGAAGAGGTGGTGCACTTTGCCGACATTTCTTATGATAGAAACCGCTATGCCAAAGCCAACAATGCGGCGGAGCCTATCACCAACGCGGGCGGGCAAGACAGCAGCTATTTTACCGATTACACCAAACAAAATGCCATAACGTATACTTCGTATGCCAACAATGCCACGAGCACGGTGAACGACGTGAATGCGGCGTATGGGCGCATTGCGTTGCGCGGCGTGGCCAACGTGCCCGCCGGCCCCAACTATTACCGCATTACGGTGACGGTGCGCTTGCGTTGCAAAAACAGCGGCGAGAACTTCGGCACCACCACGTTTGATATTGTGTATCGCGTGGATAACACGCGGCCTACCATGCTCGATCCCGCGCCGCACGCGGTGGTCAAGTCGGGCGAGAGCGTAACGCTCAACCTCAGCGATATTTGCCGCGATCCCGACGGCAACGCGCTCACCATTCAACAAGTGATCGTGCCCGATCACGAGTTTGTGGCATTGGATCAATACGGCAACGTGAAAAAGGAATCGGACGGCGGCGACTATTACAGCGCGGCCTACGATCGCAACTACAACGTGGGCAAGCCGAGCGATAAATATGCCGAAACCGACCCCGCGGTTACCACCACGGCGCAAACGGCGCGGGTAACCGACTTTAAGGCCAACTGGCTGTATCGCGACGCGCATGCCGACGCCGACAACACGTTCGGCAGTCAAGCGGGCGAGGGCAACTCCAATATTTCGTATGCGGGCTATTATGTAAATAAAAACCGCACGTCTATCACGGTGCTTGGCAACAAGGCCACGCGCAACCTTTACCGCGCCGATCGCGGCGCGTCGGCCAACGTGGGGCATTTCTATATCATGCTCCGCTTGCAAGACGAGGGCGACACGTCGGATACGGGCATATGGTTCCCCGTGGCTATCACGGTGACGAGCGCCGCGCCTACCGAGGCCAACAGTCCGAGCATTTCGGGCAACGCGGGCGACGTTTACTATTTCTCGCCCATTTCCATGCTATTAAACGGCTCGTATGCTACGGTGGGCACCGATAACTATGCGGGCGGCAACGCCAGCAAGTGGAACGCCAAAATGCAAGACGGCAAGTCGGTTTCGGCGTTTGCATTCGACCGCGACAACATGAGCGTGGACTATGCCGCGACCAACCCCAACCGCACCATAACGCTTGGCGGCAAAACGATCACGTTTGCGTCGGCCAACGCGAGCAACGAGGCGTATGGCGCTTTGCGCGATCCCGTGTTTATTGCCAACAATACGTATAACAACAACACGTTTGCGGCTTTTAGCCAAACGCACAACGATATCACGAACGTTGCCGACGGCTTTAAGGAATTTTACACGGTAGAAAAAGTGGATCTGTATGCCGACGTGCGCATATTGGCGCTACTTACGGACGCGCAGATCAACTATTTGTATGACAGCGGCATGATCGACGTATACTCGGACGCAAACGGCACGTTTGTGAAGTATGCGGGCATGAAAGTGACGCTCAACAAATACACCATGGGCAAGTATCTGAGCTTTTACGTGGACGTATTCGATTCGTTCTCGGGCGATACCAGCCCCGCGGCCACGCGTTTGCGCATTGCGGTGAAGGTAAACAACACCGAAACGTCGGCGCGCACCAATATCGGTTCGCCGTATAACTTTAACACGCGCCCCAATGCCGCGTATCCTTTGAATAACACGTGGGGCGGCAGTGCGTATCGCGAGAACATGAACGACGGCTCGGTGATGTTCACTTTCCGCACGCACAAGATGACGCCCAGCGAGTATTTGTATATCAGCCCGTACGATCTGCTGTATAACCAAAGCACCTATTCGGTGAACTACGGCAAAGAGGGGCAGAATGCCAAATACAACACCGTGCCCAACGGCGAAGGGTATTCTGAGCTTGTGCAAGGCCTTAACAAAAACATTGCCGTTATGGCGTCGGATACGCCCGAGGGCGCGCCCACGCAAGTAAACGATTTCCACTTCGAGCGGTTCCGCATTGCGGACACCAACCCGCGCGTAACCAACGGCGGCATTTATGCGTCGGTGGAATACGTGGACGACACGCCCGACAACAAGAAGGGCACCGATCCCGGCTACAGCGCCGAATACTTTAAGATCAACGCCAAATACCGTTCGCCCGAATTCTCGCCGGTATACTTTACGTATTCCATGACTTCGTCTACGGGCGCGATCATCAACGTTACGGTGCAGATCCGCGTGGATAACTCGTTGCCCACCAAGCGCGTGGCCGAAAACAAGGTGTTTTATCTTACGGCTGACACCGCGCTCGGCAACAGCTCTACGTTCGAAACGGACAAGGGCACGGCCTCGAACACCAACACGTATTACGTGATCAACGACGAAAGCTATAACGTGCGCGAATTTACGCTCGACGATCTTTTCGACGACGTGGACGGCGACAGCATTCAATTTGCCGACAACTTGCAAACCATTTACGTGGGCACGCTGGACAAAAACGGCAACTTTGTGCAATTCGGCGACGAATACGGCAACAACAACTATATCACCGCGCGCGTGGGCTACGGCTCGGGCGTTCGCGCGGGGTCGGGGCGCATTATCTTGGAAGGCAAGTCGTCTACGCTCGGCATTCCCGGCGGCTTGTGGATCAAGTTTAGCGTTACCGATAACTACGGCGGCAGTTCGGAGGCGGCCGAGTATATGTTCCAAGTGGAAGTGGTGAACTCCACGCCCAAGTATGCCGACATGACGGGCGAGAACGCCATGGACAACAAGGAAACTTCGCCCAATGCCAAACCTGATTATGCGTGGGGCGTGGATTCGGAAAAAACGGACGTTCCCACGAACACCGCCGGCGGCAGCGTGTATTACGCCATGCAGCTTACCGACAACCCCAACCGCAACGTGTATGCTCCCGAGCAACACGGGTTGGAGAACAACGCAACGCCCATTAAGCGTATCGAAAAGCCGCGGTTTATTGCGTCTAACGCGCAATCGATGGTGTATTATCGCGATGCGATGACCACCGCGCTCACGGGTACGGGGCTTAGCTTTAACTACACGGCCGATCAAGTGCGCGTGATCGCGCAAGACGCCGACGGCAGCCAAGGCTTGGCGTTATACGGCGCCACGTATAAGGGCAATAATGACACGACCACGGGCGAACCGCAAGTGGTGGTGCACAATAAGCCGGAATTCGGCGCCGACGACGAAAACGCGGTATCGCTATTCGGCACCACGGTGAACAACGCCGTTGCCGTTACGAGAATGTACACTTCGTTCCCCGATAACACGAGCGAAGACAGCAAACTCGAATACTACACCGAAAACAATGTTATACAAATCTTGTTCTTTAACGAAGACGGCGAGCGCGTTACGGGCAACGCGGCCAACAATGCCACCAACTGGGTCATTGCGTTCAACTTTACCGATACGCCCGCCACGTTTGACGTGCGCATTCGTTTGCGCGACGTGAACAACCCCGTAGTGAACGGCGCCGACGGCTCGTTTACCATCACCACGGGCGGGTTCTCGGCGTTTGACGAGGGCACCAAGCTGTTGTGGAAGGGCGATCGCGGCTTCTCGCAAGGCTTGTTTGACGGCACGTATCCCGAACCCAACTACAACGAATCGGCTTTGGCCAACGGCGCGGGCGCGCAAAACGGCACGGGTGTGTTCGGCTTTAGCGTGGCGCACAAAACGTTGGGTCTTTATAACAACTTCGCGCGGTGGAAAACGGGCGATCCCGAGACGGACGGCTTGTGGTCGCAAACGGACGCGCAAGGCACGTATGACTACCGCACCGTGAACAGCAACTGGGAGCAGATCGGCTTGTTCCGTTACGACGGCATTGCCGTGCCCGCCGAAAAAGGCAGTACCGTTGCCGTGCCCGTGAGCTATTTTGCTTGGGCGGTGGCCAACGACGTATCTACCAAACGCGGCACCGCGCAAGAAAAGTTTGCGTGGTATGATATCCCCGATAATACAACGAGCGCCAATTCGCCGCTCAAAACCACCAATATCGGCACTATTTTGAGCGTGATGACGCTTTCGGACGGTGTGAACACTTGGACGGGCGATCAACTGCGCAACAACGGCAACCCGTATATCAACATCGAGTTTGCCAAGGAAAGCGATTTCGGCGACGCGGGTGCAAACCTCTCTAACAAGGGCAGCGATTTCCCCAACTACAAAACCAACTATCTGTACGGGCAACAACGTTTCTTCGGCCGCAAGGACAGCGAGATCCCCGTTGTTTCCAACACGGCGGGCGCGGGCAAGTTCTATGAGGATACCGTAGGTTTGCTCTTTAGCAAAAACAGCTTGCGTTCGGTGGGCAATCTCACGCTTACCATTCGCATGGCGCTGTGGGAGAAAGTGGAAAGTTCGGTGAGCATTTCGGGCTATGCCAAGAATCCCAATAAGATGTATGATCCTATCGAAGTTTCGGTGCCCGTGCATGTTTCCAACTCGGCTTTGCGGGTGGATCAAGACGATAACGCCACCGCAACCAATCACTATGCCGTGAACACCTCTAAGGATACGTCGGGCGGCAACACCATTGTGCTTACCACCAATTACGAGCTCGATAAGATCCCTTCGGCGGTGCACACCGACTATATTCGCAGCTACGACACGGTGACCGATCAGTGGGCGGCCAACACGGCTTACCGCGAAGACATGTATTTCTTGTCGGCGTCGTTTATGGGCAAAGAGTCGCGGCGCAATCCCGTGTATGCGGGGGTGAACGATACCGAGCCGTTTACGTCTACGTCGCTTACGAGCGAACAGCTTGCGCATATCGTTACGCAGTATAAAGAAGAAATAGACGCGACGCGCAAAGAGCGCATTGCCGACTACTTCGGCTTGCTGTATGACAATAGCGGCGCCAAGCGCGACGCGGGCGCTGTGGCGGCGGACATGGCAAAGCTTGCCATTGCCGACGTGACGGAAGGCGGGCAGACGATTTCGTGCGTTACCAAAGACGGCACGCCTCTATCCATCAACCCGTATTTCAACGCGTACTTCTTTGTATCGCCCGTGGACTACGACGCCAAGTCTATCAACATTCAAGCGCGCCGTATCACCACGTTCGATTATAAAGCGCTCGAAGATGCGGGCAAGAGTCAAGACGAGATAAACGCCGAGGCCGCCAAACGCGGCTTGAAAGTGGCGTATAACGCGCAAGGCAAGGTGGACTACTGCTATTATCCGCTCAAGGTCATTGTGTATGACCGCCTTACGGTGGGCTATTCGGCCAACACCACTACGTTCACGGAATCGAGTTTCGACGTGATCACTTTAGACGTGCGTGTGCGCAACTCCGCGCCTACGGTGGTATCGCGCAACTTGCCGGGAAAGATCCAGAGTGTGGAGGCCACCATCAACGGCGTGAAAGGCACGTATCAAATGGCCAACCGCTCGTTGTCGCTTGCCAAAGACGAGTCGCAACAATTCTCGTTTGCCGACTTGTTCTCGGACGCCGACATGGTGCAAGAAAGAGGGTATTACCTCTTGGAAGACACCTTGGCGGACGGTATCGACAAAGACACGGGCGACTATCCCGCCCAAATAGAGGGCAAGCGCGTGCAAGTGCAGTTCCTCAGCGCGACGGGCACGGCCACGGGCAAACCGATCACGGGCACCAACCAATGGGATGCGATCAAAAACCCCACGGGCGCCGTTGCGTGCGAAACCACCGACACGGGTCTTACCGTTACGGTGAAAAACCGCGCTTACGGATTTAAGCCGAGCGAGACGGCGGCCAACATCGTGTTGGTGTTTACCGACCGTTACGGCTCGTATGCTTACTGCCTTATCAAGGTGGAAATTGCCAACAAGGCGCCCACGCTGAGCGCCAACGCGCAAAGAACCACCAACATCACCATGTATACGGGCGACTATTTCACGCTGTATGCCACGCCGTTTGAAAGCTTTGTGACGGGCGCCAACATCTCTACCACCGTTGGCAACGGCACGGGCGTGAACAATTACAACGGCACCTACTTTACCAACGAACCGTCGGTTTCGAGTAAGAACCTTACGGGCGGTGTGGAGCAGTGGTCGTATCACGAAGGCGTGCGCGCAGACTCTTCGAACGGTTTCACGCCGGCGAGCAGTTATCCCGCGTATAGCCAAGACAACGTTACCACCATTTTGCCCGATTTCGATCTGCAAACGAGATCGGCGAACAACGGCGCCAACGAAAACAAGGGCACGCGCCGCAACATCGGGTATATGTCTATCGCCAACGACGACGCGCCTTGGACGCTTCGCTTTAAGACCAACGATCCCGTGAAAGTATCGTCGGACATGGTGCAAGCCACGCTGATGAACGAAATGCTTTATGAGGGCAGCAGCACCGTGAGCGGCAGCACCGCGGTATTGTTCGAGGCTTTGGGCGCCGTGCAAAACGCCACCGTGAGCATCACGCTTTACGACGGCCACAGCTCGGTAGACGGACTGAACAACGTGAACACGTTGACCTACACGTTCAACATCACGGTCATTTCGTCGCCGCCTACGGCGATCACGCGCGATACGGAAAGCGGCAACGTTACGCTCGGCCGCGCGCTCAAAGAAGAGCAACCCGATTCGGTGTTTGTGAAAGAAAACCGTTTGCAACACGGCACGCAAACCACCGACAACGTTTACACGCTCGAGATGTATGAAGGCGAGCAAGTAACGCTCAAGACCAAAGACTTTGCGTCCGATATCGACCGCGGCGACGACGACAACATGTATCTTGTGCCGCTTACGGGCGATATTCCGTTTGCCATTACGAGTTACGACAAGGGGCAAGCGGCGCAGTATCAGAACATAAGCAACTATATTTCGCTCACGCCGAGCACGGTGGGCAGCGGGTCGCGCTACACGCGGTTTACGGTGGACGCGCTCAACTTCCACAACTACAGCACGAGCGAGAACCACATGTTCGATACGGTCACGTTCTATATTTGCGATCCGTCGGCAACGCTCAACGGCACCAACGTGGATGGCAATAAGTCGGCCGTGAAAATAGTGCTCAATATTTACGTGTATCCCAACAAGCCCGTGGGCGACGATAAAACGGTGGGCAACGTGAAGATGTACGGCGTTACCGAGGCGCAACAGCCGGGCAACGGACCGTTCCCCGTACAGCTTGTGAGTAAGCCTGGCGAGGGCGGCATCTTCGAGGACGTTGACGCGGGTTCCACGCTTACGCAGTATTCGGTGAAAGTGTATACCTACACGGCGCGCAACGATAAGGGCGAAGTGGAGATCTTAAAGGATTCGCCGCTCGGCGTTGCCGATCAGCTTGTGGCGCAATACACCGTGCAGAGCAAAGGTTCCAACACGACCAGCACGTATACCACCGACAATTCCAAGATACTAAACGACTACTTCGGCGCTATCACGTTCTCGGCCGACGGCTCCACCATGTTTGTGGTGCCCGTAAAAGCCACCAACAAGGTGAAGTATATTTCGGGCAGCGATATTGCCACGGGTATCAGCTTGTATGTGGAGATCGAGAAGTTTGTGGAACGCGGCGGCGACAACTACGGCCCCGGCAGCGCGCAAAATCCCGGCTACACCGCATCGCGTCGCGTAGACGTTACCATTTCCAACTCGGCGCCTACCGAAGTGGGCGACACGCCCAACAACGTCGGCCTTTTGGAAAACATGAAGGGCGAAACGGTGCCCAACCGCAAGTATCGTTGGATCGAGGGCGTGAAAGGCGACGCTTGGACGTATTATCTGCACAACCAGATCTCGCAAAAGGACGAGGCGCTGTTCTACGATCCCGATAACGACGACATCACGTATGCGGGCGCCGACATCGTGAAAGTGTATACGCTGGATGACGAAGGCAATCCGGACAAAGACTACACGGGCAATGCCGAAGTGATGGCCTCTGTGAACGGTGCGTACAGCTTGCAAGATCTTATGTATCCGTATAAGGGCACCGATCTGCACAGCTTGCGCATAACCATTCTGCACAAAGTGGATCTGCCCGCCGAATCCAAAGGCAAAACGGCGTATATCGATTTGCGTATCAAGGGCACCGACGGCAAGGAGAGCGCTTATTCCACGGTAACGTTGGGCATTCGCAACAGCGCGCCCGCGTTCCGCGCCACCGACGACGCCGCCGTGACCAAGTATAAGACCAACTACGATTCGTACCGCAGAGACGACGCTACCGGCAACGCCGAACTCACGTTGTATCTCAACAAGGACAACAGCGAGAAGTTCCTTTCGTCGGACGGCGCGCTCCGCATTCCGCTTTCCGATCTGATTGCGGACGCCGACTTCGAAGTGGGTTCTTCCAATAATCTGGAAAAATTCAAGTTTGTAAGTCCCGGCAACTTGGCAACGGGTCGCGCGGACGCAAGCGTGATCTCCAACAACTCGGCGCAAACGCTGTGGTTGGATAACGGCAAGTTCGACGTTTCTATGAACGCGCAAGAATTGGCCAAAAAGCGCTTTACCGTGCGCGTATCGGACGACAACAACACCGCGCTCATCGTGCGCGTGCAGTCGTACGATCGCGGTGCGCGCGAGCAATTCGTGTTGATGGCCGAAGACTCTTCGGGCGCTCGCACGGGCGTGCTTACCGTTACGCTTGTGGTGGGCAACTCGGCGCCGATCAGCAAGATCGCCGCGGGAGAAACTTCGGGCAACATCGTTATGGCCGGCAAGGCTACGGGCGAATTCGAACGCACCACGTTCAATATTTCGCAGTTTGTGCGCGACAACAACCCCGTGGATAACGACACCGTTGCGCTTGTGGCGCCCGTGGAACCGTCTACCTATTTGACCATTGCCGATTGGATCGAGGGCGATATAGACCCCGACGGCGAGTTCAAAGACGACGCCGGCAACGACGGCGGAGATGGTAATAGTTCAGCTGGAGGCGAGGGCGGATATTTACCGCTTGTGAACTTCTTCGTAAATTCCAACCAAACCTTTACCGTGGCGCCCATTGCGGGCCGTTACGGCAAGCAGATCTACACGCTGATCATCTCGGACAACGGCAACACCGGCAACAACGACGGCGAGCGCATCGAGATAGACATTCTCATTCAGATCACCAAGAACCCCAGCGACATGATCGACGACGTGAACGACATTTCGGTGTATTGGTATCGCACCAAAGACATCACCGCGCGCGATCTGTTCGATAATCCGTCTACGCCCAAGAACGAAGGCGAAGGGTTCTTGATCCAATCGGTGAGTTTGCCCGATAAATCCAGCTCGGTGGAAGTTTCCAAAAATACGGAAACGGGTATTTGGCAAGTGAAAGGCCTTGCCATCAATCCCGACGGCGTGCAAGCCGTGGCCAGCGTTGTGGTGGGCAGCGAGATCGTGGAAGGCATGCAAACGTATGAGATCCCGTTCAAGATCATCGTGGCCGAAAACGGCAGACCCGTGTTCAAGAGCCCGTATGGCGAGGGTACCACGCTCTTTACCAAGGGCATGTTCGACGACGACGGCATTGCGTATGTGTTTATCGACGACATCTTCACCGATAACGAGGGCGACAAAATCGAACTCATCTCGGCGTCCAGCAAAAAGAGCACGCTCATCGGGGTGACCGCCGACACGCAAAACAACCGTTTGCAATTCAAGTTCAAGGCTAACGGCACTTCCACCATTAAAGTGCGCGTGAAAGACGCCGTGGCCATTTACGCCTATGAATTCAAGGTGGGCACAAACGAACGTTCCGATCCCAACTTCTTTATTGGCATCATCTCGCGCGTGCAAGGCAATCCGCTCATCTTTATCGTGATCGCTTGCGCCGTGCTCTTACTGCTCATTATCTTGATCGCCATATTGGCGGCCGCGCGCAAAAAGAAGAAGATGCGCGAAGAGATCGAGGCGCTGCTCGTTTCCGAAATGGAACTCGAAGAGCAAATGCTCAAGTTGGCGGCCGGACCGTCGCCCACGTTCTACCAAGCATACGGATATTTGCCGCCCAATCCCGGTGCGCAGACCAATCCCAACATGATGCTCGGCAGCGGCCAAGGCGCACCCAATCCCAATGCGGCCATCGGGCTGAACCCCGGCATGCCCAACCAAGGCACGCCCATGCAAAACGGCAACACGCAATTGCCTTCGCCCGACGACTTCAGCGACGACGACCTGTAAGAGAAAATTTGCAACCAAACAGAAAAAGAGATCCTTTGGGGTCTCTTTTTTCGTATCCATAGGGGAATAAAAGGGCGGGCATACACCAATACTAACGCAAAACGGTAAGAGAGGTATTTTTGTGAACGCCGTGATTTTGGCGGGAGGGTTCGGCAGTAGGCTGAAACCGTTGACCGATACAGTGCCCAAACCCATGTTGCCCATAGCCAACGCGCCCATGCTCGATTATGCGGTGTCGCATCTGCACGCTTGCGGCATTACCGATACGGTATTCACGCTCGGGTATTATCCCGAACAGATCACGGCATGGGTAGACGGTTATTCGGGCGTGCGCGCGCGCTACCTTGTGGAAAACGTGCCGCTTGGAACGGCCGGCGGGGTGCGTGCGGCGTGCGACTACCTAGACGACACATTTATCGTGATAAGCGGCGACGCGCTCGAGAACATCGATTACGCGGCTATGTTGCAAAGCCACGTGCATAGCGGCCGACTTGTTACCATGGCGGTAACCAATGTGGACGATCCGCGGGCGTTCGGTTTGGTGGAGTGCGCGCCCGACGGCCGCGTTACCGCGTTTACCGAAAAACCCGCCGATGCCGCCGAGAGCGGGGTGGTCAATTGCGGCGTGTATATCATAGATCGCAAAACGCTTTCGCGTATCCCGCGCGGCTTAAAGTTCGATTTTTCGCGCGACCTTTTTCCCGCCTTGGTGCGCGACGGCCAACTCGGCGCCTATTTTCACCACGGATTTTGGAGCGATTTGGGCACGCCGCGCGCCTATTACGAGGCCAACTTTGTTGCGCGCGACGGGGGCTTTTTCCCGAAAGCATTCAACCGCTTTCGCACCGTTTCGCACAAAACGGGATGTGCCGATCCTACGTTGGCGGCCTATTCGTCTATCATAACGGGGCGTTGCGCGGGCAGTATCGTGGGCGAAAACGCCGCCATACCGTCCGACGCCGCCGTGCAATCGTGCGTGGTCTTACCAAACGTTACGGTGCACGGCCGACATTACGGCGAGATCGTGGGCGAGGGATATTGTTTGCCCGTAGGCGAGTTGCCCGCCATCTTGCACGATTCTACACAAATTTATAAAAATTTTTCCTAAAAGCAAGCAATTTACCTTGCAAAAAATTCTCTTATCTTATATAATAGAAATGGAATTTCAAAAAAATAGCATTTGTATTATTGCGGGAGGATAATTTGCAAAGACCCAATAACGGAAAAGAACCCACGCTCAAGGTCGTGTTCCTTGGGGGTGTGGGTGAAATCGGTAAAAATATGACCGCGCTCGAATTCGGCGAGGATATCGTGATCGTGGATTGCGGAAGCGCGTTTCCCAACAACGGCGACATGCCGGGCGTAGATTTGGTGATCCCCGATATTTCGTATCTCACCGCCAATCGCGACAAAGTGCGCGGCATCGTGCTCACGCACGGTCACGAAGACCACATCGGCGGTTTGCCGTATATCTTGAAAGAGCTCAATGTGCCCGTATACGGCACGCGGCTCACTTTGGCGTTGCTCGAATCCAAATTTCGCGAACACCGCATGGAAAACATCAGCCTTAATTCGGTGAAACCGCAGAGCGTTATAAACCTCGGCAAAAATTTCAAGGTGGAATTTGTGCGCGTGAGCCACTCGGTGGCGGGATCGTGCGCGCTTGCCATCACCACGCCGGTGGGTGTTGTGTTCCACACGGGCGACTTTAAGGTGGATTACACGCCCATAGACGGCAATATGATCGACTTGCAACGCATTGCCGAGCTGGGGCAGAAAGGCGTTTTGCTGTTGTTGGCCGAAAGCACCAACGTAGAACGCAAAGGGTCTTCGATGAGCGAGGCCACGGTGGGCAATTCTCTCAACAACATATTTGCCGAGAATGCCGACCGCCGCATATTTATCGCCACGTTCGCCTCCAACATACACCGCTTGCAACAGATCATCGATCTGGCGGTGAAATACAAACGCAAGATCGCGTTTTCGGGGCGCAGTATGATCAACGTGGCCGATTGCGCGGCCAAGATCGGCGAACTCAAATACAACAAAGATTGGGTGGTGGATATCGAGAAGATCAACAAGGTGGAAGATAAAGACCTTGTGATCATCACCACGGGCAGCCAAGGCGAGCCGATGAGCGCGCTCACCCGCATGGCGAGCGACGAATTCAGCAAAGTGCATTTGGGGTATAACGATACGGTGGTGATTTCCGCGTCGCCCATTCCCGGCAACGAACGCATGGTGTATAACGTGATCAACAATTTGTATCGCCACGGCGTGCGCGTGATCTACGAGCGTTTGGCCGAGGTGCACGTTTCGGGGCACGCATGCCAAGACGAATTGCAACTCATCCACTCGTTGATCAAACCCAAGTATTTTATCCCCGTGCACGGCGAGTATCGCCATTTGAAAAAGCACGCCGAATTGGCTATGCGCATGGGCATGCCGTCGTCTAACATTATCTTGACCGATATCGGCAACTGCGTGCACGTCACCAAAAAGACCATCAAGTTCGGCGACAATGTGTCCGCGGGGTATTTGCTCGTAGACGGATTGGGCGTGGGCGACGTGGGCAGCGTGGTGCTACGCGATCGCAAGCATTTGTCCGAAGACGGATTGTTTGTGGTCGTGGTGGGCGTAAACACGGTTTCGGGCGAAGTGACGGCCGTCGAGATAACCTCGCGCGGTTTTGCCTATCAGAAAGAGGACGACCTGTTCGACGAGGCAAAAGACATCGTGCGCAAAGTGGTGTCGCAAACCGACGTGAAAGAGATAGCGGGCGACTACAACGGATTGAAAAACGCCATTCGCAAAGAACTGAAAAGTTTGTTGTTCCGCAAAACGCGCCGCAACCCCATGATCCTTTCGCTTATTTTGGAAAACTGAGCGTAAGACAATGCCCTTCAAAACACCCGGTATTACCAGCGAATATATACGCCGACTGTTGCAAATGCGCCCCGCCGAGCCTTGGGAGGAGCGCATTTTGCGCTTTGCCGACGAGCACATGATCGCCGTGCTGTTGCCCGAAACGGCCGCGTTTTTGCGGCAGACCGTGCTCTTACAGCGCCCGCAACGCATTTTGGAGATCGGCACCGCCATAGGGTACAGCGGCATGCTTATGTTGAAAGCGGCGCCGCAATCGCAACTGTATTCGGTGGAGTTGGACGAAGAACGGATAAGCACGGCCAAGCACTTTTTTGCCGACGAAAAGCTTTTGTCCCGCGTCGTGTTTTATTGCGGCGACGCGTCGGTGGTCGTGCCCAATTTGTCGGGCGCATTCGATTTTATTTTGTTAGACGGCCCCAAAGCGCAATATGTCGAATATTTGCCCTTTCTCAGCCGACTGTTGCAACCCAACGGCATTTTGTTTTGCGATAACGTTTTGTATGACGGCATGGTGTCGGGCGAAAAAGAGATAAAAAACCACAAAGGCGGCTTGGTGGGCAAACTCGATCTGTTTTTACATAAGCTGATGGCAGACAATACGCTACTGTCCAGCATATTGCCGGTGGGCGACGGCGTGAGTTTGAGTATCAAAAGGGGCGCAAAACACGACAGCGAGGAAAAAACGGCATGCAATTAGAATTATTGGCGCCGGCGGGCAACCGAGAAAAATTGGAAACGGCTTTGTATTTCGGCGCGGACGCGGTATATATGGCCGGCAAAGCGTTCGGCTTGCGCGCGTATTGCGATAACTTCGATAACGACCAATTGGCGGATGCCGTGCGGTTTTGTCATGCGCGCGGCAAAAAAGCGTACGTCACGCTCAATATTTACGCGTTCGATAGCGACTTGGCGCCCATAGCCGAGTACGCGCGCTTTTTAGAAGGAGCGGGGGCGGACGGCGTGATCGTGTCCGATCCGGGCGTGTTGGCCACCGTGCGCGCGTGCGCGCCCGCTTTGGCCGTGCACCTTTCCACGCAAGCCAACGCCACCAACAGCGCGGCGGCGCGTTTTTGGGCGGAGCAAGGCGTGCAACGTATCGTGCTGGCGCGCGAAGTGCCGCTCGACGATATACGGCGCATGCGCGACGCATTGCCGCCTCATGTGGAGATCGAGGCGTTCGTGCATGGGGCGATGTGCGTGGCCTATTCGGGGCGTTGTTTGCTGAGCGCGGTAACCACGGAGCGGAGCGGCAACCGCGGGGCTTGCGCGCAAAGTTGCCGTTGGGAATACGCACTGGCCGAAAAGACGCGGGAAGGGCAGTATTTTCCTATTTCGCAAGACGAAAGAGGCACCTATATTCTCAACAGCAAAGATCTTAACATGTTGCCCTATCTCGACAAGCTGATCGACGCGGGCGTGACGAGTTTCAAAATAGAGGGGCGCGCCAAAACGGCCTACTATGCGGCCACGGTGGTGAACGCATACCGCCGCGCCATAGACGCGTACCGCCGCGATCCCGCGCATTTTGTTTTGCCCGACGCCTTACAAGACGAACCGTATAAAACCGGCCACCGCGCTTTTCACACGGGTTTTTATTTCGGGGCGGCGCAACAGTATACGATATCGGCCAAACCCGAACAAACGCATGAAATGTGCGCATTGGTGCGCGGATACGCGCACGGCGTGGCCACGGTGGAACAGCGTAACCGTTTTTGCGCGGGCGACACGGTAGAAGTGCTTTCGCCGAGCGACGCGTTCGGCAAAACGTTTGCGGTGCCCGCCATGCGCGACGCCGACGGCAACGAAGTAAAAGACGCCAAAAACGTGCAACAGTTGTTGCAAATGCCCGTTCCTTTTTGCTTATCGGCGGGGGACATTTTGCGCAAGAAAACGAAAAAGTAGAGCGCGCCGCACGCTTACGATCAAAGAAAACCCCTTGTATATCAGCCCGCGTATCTAAAAGTACGTCGGGCTTTTTTAGCGGAAAAAGCAAAAAAGCGGCAAATTTCGACAAATAACGGCATATACTGTAAGGTCGCGAATTGTAGCGACAAGGGGTGTATGCGCATGATCTTCGAAAGTTTTCTCACCTTTTTAAGCAAGGTTTTTTGTTTTACCTCGTATGTGAACAACAAGGGCTCGTTTCCGCAACCGCTTTCGCCCGAAGAAGAAAAAGATTGCATAGAGCGCGCACACGCGGGCGACGGCGCGGCGCGCGAAAAGCTCATTCGCCACAATCTGCGGTTGGTGGCGCACATCGTAAAAAAATATTCCAACGCAGGCGAGGCGGACGATCTCATCTCGGTGGGCAGTATCGGTCTTATCAAAGGCATCGAAACGTTTGCCTACGGCAAGGGCAGTCAGTTGGCCACCTATGCCGCCAAATGTATAGAAAACGAGATACTCATGTACATACGCGCCAACAAAAAGCACCGCGGCAACATCAGCTTGGGCGAGTCGGTGGGGGTAGACAAAGAGGGCAACGAAATCACGCTCATGGATATTCTGCCCATGAAAGAGGAAAGCGTTTTCAAGCAAGTGGAAACGGGCATGCTGCTCGAAAAAGTGCGCAAAGTGATCGATTCCACGCTGTCGGGACGCGAACACAAGATCATCTGTATGCGCTACGGTATCGGCGAACCGCGTTCATACACGCAATTGGAAATCGCCGACAAATTGGATATTTCGCGCAGTTACGTGTCGCGTATCGAGAAAAAGGCCATCGGCAAGATCTCCAAACAGATGCGCGTGGGCGAGGAATAGGCGAAATTTTATTTAGCGCCCCAAAAAGATTGCCTAAACGGGCGGGGTGTGGTATACTGTGTAACGAGATGACCGAACGGTTGCGTGCCGCAAGGCACGAGGAAAGTCCGAACACCGTAGGAACAGAATGCCGGCTAACTACCGGTGAAGGCGACTTCAAGGACAGTGCAACAGAAATAAACCGCCCGATTTTCGGGTAAGGATGGAAAGGCGGGGTAAGAGCCCACCGCTCCCGCGGCGACGCGGGAGGCTATGTAAACCCCATTCGGTGCAAGATGCGGAGCTATGGCTTGTTCCGGCCGCTCCCGAATCGCTCGATTCTTTCGGCAACGAAAGAACTAGACAGATAACCGTTCTCGACAGAATTCGGCTTACAGGTCATGCTCGCCAATCGGCGCGGAAAGCTTTGCGTTTTCCGCGTTTATTTTTATGCTTTTGCGGACATAATCGGATATTATGATGTTGTGTATATGCGTTCTGATTGCCGTTGCTTGTATCGTATATTTGATTTTGTCCGCCCGTCGCGCGGCCGCGCCCGCTTTTGCCGCGCGCGGCGTTTTAACGGGCGAAAAGTTGGGATACATGCTGTCGGCGCTGGCCTACGGGGCAAAGCGCACCTATAAAGGAAACGGTATCGGCATGCGGGAAATAAAACGCAAGCTGTATGCCGCCCGTCGCGCGGTGGGCAAACGATTGGCAAGCGGCAAAACGCTCGAAGCGTGCGAGCGTACTTTTTTCGATTCGTTCTATAAAATAGACGAGGCCACGGCATCGGCCGCGGCGGCGCGGCGGGCGTTCCGTAGGTTGCCGCATGCGCACGGCCGCCCGCGTCTGTACGGTCTTTGCGAACTGTTGGTAAAATCGAACGGCGGCGTATTGCACGCCGATGCGGTGCGGCACGCGGTGCACGGTTATTGCGCCGAAACGCCGCTTTCTTACGCGGAGATCTGCGCGCTCGGCAACATGTTGCGGCTGTGCTTGTGCGAGTATATCGCTATGTACGCGCAAAAGATAGAAAACATGACGGCGCTCATAGAGCGCGGCGAACACGACGCGCGTGCGGGACGGGCAGATCCCGCTTTTATACGCTACAACAGTTATGTATACGGTTTTACCAAAACAAGTTGCGCGAACGAAGACGGCGCCGCGCTTTCGGACGCATACCGACGGCGCGAAAGTTTTTATGCCGGCGCGGCCGGATATAACGCGCGCGTGGGGGCGGCGGTGCGTTCGTTGCATGCGCTCGACGCCTTTTTGACCGACGCGTTCGTGTGTTCGCTTTCGCCCGTGTATGCGCAATTGCAAGAGGGCGACGCCACGTTTTCATTGCTTGGCACGGCCACGCAAGCCATGTATTTGCACGAGATTGCCGCGCGCGCCAAAAAGCAACGCGCGCCCGAAAAGAGCGTGGCGCAAGAAATTTTGTTTCGCGCCGCGCGGGACGGCAAAGACCTTTCGTTTTACGTGTTGCCATCCGTTAAGCGCAAAGGGGCGCAGCGGCTTTGGGCGGCGGGCAGTGCGGCGGCCGTGGCGGCGCTTGCCGTAATAGCGGCTTTTTCTATGCCCGCGCTCGGGTGGCTGTACGCGTTGCTTGCGTTGCCTATTTTTGCCTTTGTCGTGCACTTTGTTATGCAACGAGCGGGCAAACGTTTCTCTAAACGGCGTTATTTGCCCTCTTACGCGCCCGAAACGCTGTCTGCGAAAAAGCATGCCACCGTGTTGTTCTTTCCTTGCTACGCGGCGGATACGGACGATATAAACGCTTTGTTCGAGCAATTGCAAACAGTGGCGGCCGCCAATGCCGAGCCCATATTTTCGTATGCCGTTTTGCTTGATTATCCCAAAAGCGGAAACATAGCGGCCGAAAACGACGCGGCGCTAAACGAGGCCGTGCGCGCGGCCTACGAAAAATTGGGCGATCTGCGCGATCGCGTGTGCGTATTGGTGCGCGCCCGCGCGCGTATCCGCGGCGAAGAAAGTTGGCAAGGGTATGAAAAGAAACGGGGCGCCGTACTGGACTTTAACCGCTATGTGCTCACGGGCGAAGGCGATTTTATGCTTACGTTCGGCGCCCGTCCCGCGGCGAAATATGCCGTTACGTTAGACGCCGACACCGTGCTTTGCGACGCGGTGTCTTTGGTGTGCGCCAAGGCGCACCCCTATTGTGCCGACACGGCGGTGCTCTCGCTTACTTGCAAGGCGCGGGTGCGCCGATCGCCTTTTTCCAAGCTGTACGGCGGCGAAACGGGGCCGGGACGATACCGCGAACAAGCCTTTAATCTTTTTAACGATCTATTCGGTATCGGCAATTTTACGGGCAAGGGGATATACGATATCGCGCTTTTCAATAAGCGGTTGGAAGGATTGTTTCCCGACAATCGGATCTTGAGCCACGACTACGCGGAGGGCGCGGCGGCGGGGTGTTTGGATTCTTCGGTGTGCGCGGCCGAAGACGTGCCCCAAACGTTTGCCGAAAGTTTCACGCGCGATCTTCGGTGGTTGCGGGGCGATTGGCAATTGTTGCCCTATGTGTTGCCGCGCGTTACAAACAAAGCGGGGGAACGGGTGGCGTCGCCGTTACCCGTGGCCGCGCGTTGGAGCATTTTGTCCAATCTCGTCTTGTCGCTCGTGCCCGTGGCGCAAATGCTCGTTTTGCTGTTGTCGCTGTTTACGGGCGTGCCCGCCGCGGTGTGGGTATTGGCGGCGTTGCCCATGCTGTTGCGCGCCGTTTGCGCCCTCGGCAGTTTGCCGTATTGCGCGCGGCAAACGCTTTATGAGTGGTTGCGCTGTTTGATCGATCTGGCGTTGTTGCCCACGGTGGCGGCGTATAAAGTTTGCGCCGTGGCCGTCACGCTGTATAGGTTGTGCGTGGGCAAAAAATTGCTCGAATGGCGCGTGTTCGCCCATGCGCAAGGCAAGGTGTCGCTGTTGCCTAACGCCGTGGCCGCCATCGTGTTTACCGCGTCGGCCGCCGTGTTCGGTCTTTCGCCTTTTTATTACGGCGTATCCGCGCTCTTTTTGGCGGGGATCGCCGCCGCTTGGTTATTGTCTTTATCAGCGGCGCCCGCGGCCGCACCTTCCGACGCGCTGTTGGCGCGCTTGACCGACGCGGCCAAACACACGTTTGCCTACTTTGCCGCGCAAGAAGAAAAATTTTTATTGCCGTGCGATTGCTACCAAGAGGATAACCGCATGGGGTGGTGCGCGCGCACTTCGCCCACCAATATCGGCATGGCGTTGGTGGCGTATGCCGCGGCGTTCGAGTTGGGGTTAATAGATAAAGCGCGTTTGCTCGCCTTTGCCGAGCGCATCGTATCGGCGGTGGAACGGTGCGAGAAGTGGCACGGGCATTTGTATAATTGGTACGATTGCCACACCCTTGCCGTACTGCCCGCGCGGTTTGTGTCCACGGTAGACAGCGGCAATTTTTTGGCGTCGCTCAGTCTGCTTACCACCTATGCCGACGGGACGTTGCGCGACCGCATGGAGGCGCTTATTGCCGCCGCCGATTTTCGGCCGTTGTTGGACAATAAGCGCAAGCTGTTGTATATCGGCTACGACGACGAACAGAAAACGACCACGCCCAACCACTACGATCTACTGGGGAGCGAAAGCGCGCTCACGTATTTGTTGGCGTGCGGATACGGCAAGATCCCCAAAGAGGCGTTTTACCGTCTCGACCGTCACGGCGTGCGCGCGGGGCGGGCGATCACCGTGTACAGTTGGACGGGCGGCATGTTCGAATATTTGATGGCGCGGCTGTTTACGGCGCCGCCCTCCGATACGCTGTACGCCCAAGCCATGCGGGGCGCGGTGCGCGCGCATATGCGCTATGCCCGCCGCGAAAAGAGCGAGGTGTGGGGTGTGTCCGAATGTCGCTACGCAGCGTTCGACGATGCGGGCGGCAATCTATACCGCGCGTTCGGCGTGCCCGATATCGCCCATTCCCAAGTGCCCGAAAAGCCTCCGTTTGCGCCGTATGCGGCCTTTTTGGCGTTGCCGTATTGCGGCGAAAAAGCGTTTATCCGCACGCTGAACGCCTATGCCGAACGGGGCGCGTCGGGCGCGTTCGGCTACTGCGAATCGTACCGCGACGGCGTTGCCGTGCGCAGTTACATGACGCACCATCAAGGCATGACGATTGCGGCGTGCGCCAATGCCGTAAAAAACGACGCGTTGCCCGCGCGGTTGCTGTCGTTGCCGCAGTGGCGGGCGGCGCAACTGTTGTGCGGCGAAAGTATGTTAACGCGCGCCAAACGCAAAAAATCGTTCAAAACGTCGGGCGAGCCGCAACCGCTTGCCGACGAGGGCGTGTATATCGGAAAATGCGCGCGGTTGAGCGCCGTGGCAACGCAAGAAGAAGTGTATTTGCAATACGGCGGGCAACGCCTTTTGCAAAATTTGCACGTATCGGTTACCGACGGCAAGCATGCCGAATTGTTGCGCGGTGCGTTCACCGCCCGCGACGGCGCGGTGTGGCAAGGGCGTGACAAAAATGCCATGTGGACGTGCGAAATGCACGTGTTGCCCGCGCCGCTGGGCGCTACGGTCACGGTGTCGTACCGCAATGTGTCGGGCGGTAAACGCCGCATGCGTTTTGCCGTGTGGGGCGATCCCGTACTGTCGCGCATAGAAGACTATGAATCGCACCCCGCGTACGCGCGGCTGTTTATCCAAACAAAGCAAGACGAGCAACAACGGTCGATTGCGGCGCGCCGCAAGGGCGAAAGTTTGGCGCTTCTTCTCACCGTGCCCGAACAAAGCGGCGTGCGGTATATCGGCGATAAATGCGCCTTGACGGGGCGAGGACGGCCTACGGACGCGCGGCAAAGCGGCAATCCCGTTCTGTCGGCCGTGTGGCAAGCCGAATTGGGCGCGGGCGAAGAGGTTTCGTATACTTGCGTGTTTGCGGTGGCGGAAAACACCGAACAAGCGGAGTATGCCGTGCGCTTGGCGGCCGCCGATTGCGTGGCGCGGTATAAAGGGGCGGCGCTGTCTTTGTCGCGCGCAGTGTCTTCCTACGCCCGCAAAACGGCGGGGCAGTTGGCGCGCGGCGAGTGGGGCGCGTGCATGCACGGTGACGTGCCGCCCGACAAACAAACGGTTGCCATAGAGATCACCGAACGAACGCTGTGCGCGCTGTCGCGCACGCTGTCCGATCTGCGACTACTGTATGCGGCGGGATTTCGTTTTCATACGGTGTTGTTTTGCCGCAAGTATAAAGGCGAATATCCCACGTTGTTTTTCGATGCCGAGCATGCCGTGGAGCGTTCGGGCATTCGCGGCGATGCCGAGGGGTGCCGCATTTGCGTGTTGCAGTGTTCTGCCGAACAGTATGCGGCGCTTAAAAAGCACGCGCCTTTGCCCATCGAGCAAAGCAGAGTGAAAGTGGCGGGCGGCAAACTCGTGCCGTATGTTGCCGATAAAGAAAAACCCAAACAAACAACGTATACCGCCGCCCGACGGGAAAAGGACGAGGCGACGCTATGCGCGCTGTTGCCGCCTATCAAAAAAGCGTTGGGCTACGGCGGATTTGCCGCCGACGGCGCCTATGTGTTGCCGCGCACGGATACGCCCGCGCCGTGGTGCAATATCATGGGTAACGGCGAGGTGGGCACGGTGGTGTCCGAAAGCGGCGGCGGTTTCACGTTCGGCGAAAACGCCCGACAGTATAAATTCACCGAGTGGAGCAATGATCCCGTGGGCGACGCCGTTTCGGAATTGTTGGCCATCGTGTCCGACACGGAAAGCCGAAGCGTGACCGCCCGTCCGCTCAGTAAAGGCGTGTACGGCACGGTGCACGCTTTGGGGCACACCGACTTTTATTCGGTGTATCGCGGCGTGCAAGCGCACTGCAAAGTGTTTATAGCAAGGCAACAAAGCCGCAAGATCTACGAACTCACGGTGCGCAACGGCAACGCCGCGGCCGTAGAGTTTACGGCGGTGTGCGCCGTAAAAGCGGTGTTGGGCGATTTTCGGCGCAATACGGCGGCGTCGCTGCGTGCCGAAAACGTGCAAAACGGCGTGCGCATTGTAAGCGCGGCAAGCGGTTGCGAGGCGCACCTATGTTGCGACGGTTTGGCGTTGCCCGTAGGCGCCGACATAGCCGACGGGGAAGTGCGGCTATATCGCGATCTTTCGCGTTGCCGTCATTTTTGGGGCGTTGCCGCGCCCGTGCGATTGGCGGCGGGCGAAAGCGTAACGTTGCGCTTTTCGCTGTCGGCCGCGGCGGTCGAGGACTTTGCGGACATAGAAGAGCAAGCAACGCAAGCCGCGTTGTTCTATAAACGGTTGCCGCGAATCACATTCGACGGCGAATACGGCTATCTCACCGAATGGTTGCCCTATCAAGTATATAACAGTCGGTTTGCGGCGCGCACGGGCTTTTACCAAGTGAGCGGCGCCTACGGTTTCCGCGATCAATTGCAAGACGCGTTGGCGCTACTGTATTGCGACCCCGCGCTGACAAGGTCGCACATTCTCGAATGCGCCCGCCACCAATTCAAGGAGGGCGACGTGCAGCATTGGTGGCACCCGCCCGCCGTGGGGGTGCGCACCCACGTTTGCGACGATAGACTGTGGCTGGTATACACGGCTTGCGCCTATGCCGCGCACACCGGCGATACGGCCGTGTTCGACGAGAGCGTGCCCTTTTTGCGCGACGTGCCCATTGCGCCGCAAGACGCGTCGGTGTATACGGCGGCGGAATATTCGGTGGAGCACGCGTCGCTGCGAGAGCACTGCTTGCGGGCGATCGCGGTGTCTTGCGATTTCGGCGCGCACGGATTGGTGCGCATGCGGGGCGGCGATTGGAACGACGCCATGGACAAAGTGGGCGCCGCGGGCGTGGGCGAAAGCGTGTGGTGCACCATGTTTTTGTATAAAGCCATCGACATGTTTTTGCCGTATGTGAAAGACGTGGAAACGTGCGCGCGCTTGCGAGAAAGGGCCAAAGATTTATATGCGGCGGTGTGCGCGGCGTTCGGCGACGGTCGGTTTTATCGCGCATATACCGACGACGGCCGCATTTTGGGCGCGCCGCAAGCGGACGCGTGCCGCATAGATCTGCTCACGCAAAGTTGGAGCGTGTTGGCGGGTATCGGCAATGCCGAGCAAAAAAACGCCGCGCTCGACAGTGCGTTCGAGCTTTTGTGCGACGGCGAACACAAGATCATAAAACTGTTCGATCCGCCTTTTTCGTCGCCCGACGGCGTGGGGTATATCGGCAACTATCCCCAAGGCGTGCGCGAAAACGGCGGGCAATACACGCAAGCCGCGGTTTGGTATGTATATGCGCTGTTTTGCGCGGGGCAGACCGAGCGCGCGTGCAAACTGTTGCGTTGGCTTTCGCCCGCGCACCGAACGCGCACCGAGCAAGAGGCGATCGCCTACAGCGTGGAGCCGTACGTTTCGGCGGCCGACGTGTACGCCGGCGATCTGGCGGGTAAGGGCGGCTGGACGTGGTACACGGGTTCGGCGTCTTGGCTGTATCAATGCCTGATCGAGCAATACGCGGGTATTTCCGTGCGTGGCGACGTGTTGCGCTTTTCGCCGCATTTGCCGGCCGACACCAAAGAATTGAACGTGCGCGTGCGGTTTGAGGGCGATATTATCCGCATAAAGATCGTAAACGGCAGCGGCCGCGGCGAATGGCGCGTGCGAATCGGCGAGGTGGTATACAACACGTCGGCGCTCAAACTCACCAAAGGATTGGTAGGCAAGGAGATCGCCGTGGTGCGCTTGCCGCATTGATCTTAACGCTGCATTACGTAAAAAATGCGCTTACCGAAAAAACGGGAGCGCATTTTTTTGGCCGATTTTTTTACTATTTTTTGTGGGAGTATTGACAATACAGACAAAAAAGTGTATACTTATATAACTAAATAGTTTGTAAGAACTTGTGCTACAATTTCATAACGGAGGAAGGAAAAAGAAGAGATGGTTTTATGCAACTTATGCGGCGCCAAAAATAAAAACGACGCACTGCATTGCGCGCAATGCGGCGCGCGGCTGGAAACCAAGCAATGCAGACAATGCGGCACGATCTTGGGAAAGAACGAACGTTTTTGCAATAAGTGCGGATACCCCACAAGCGGCAAACCTTGCCCGAAATGCGGCAAAGTAGTGCCCGACGAAGCGAGTTTTTGCGCGGACTGCGGCTATTCGTTTGCCGACGAAAAACCGCCGCGCAAGCGCGCCGCTACGGCCAAGAGCGCGGGCGGCGCAAAGGCGGACGTTTCGGAAAAGAGCGCCGCGTCGGCCAAAAGCGGTACGGCAACCAAAAAGAGCACGACCACAGCCAAAAGCGGCGGGGCAACGACTAAAAGCGGCGGCACAACGGCCAAGAGCGGCACGACCGCGCGCAAGCGGACTGTTGCGGCAAAAACGGACGCGGCCAAAGCGGAAAGCGCGTCTACCGTAGCGGAAACGGCGTCGGTAGCGCCGCAAGAACAAGCGCCCGCCAAGAAACCGACAACAAGAAAGAAACCCGCGCCCAAAGCCGCGCAAGAGCAAAAAGCCGCGGCGGATGAAAAGCCCGCAGAAGAGATCAAACCCGTAGTAGCAGAGGAAAAACCCGCGGAAGAAGTCAAAGTTGCAACCGTAGAGGAAAAACCTGCGGAGCAACCCAAAGCCGTAGCGGTGGAAGAAAAACCCGCGGAAGAAACCAAACCCGCGGTAGCGGACGAAAAGCCTACGGAAGAAATCAAAGTTGCCGTGGCGGATGAAAAACCCGCCGAGCAACCTAAAGCGGCGCTACAAGAAAAACCCGCGGAAAAACCCAAAGAGGCGAGCCGCACGTATTGGTTGTGGCGCGCGATTGCCGTTCCCGTGGTGCTATTGGCAATGTTCGTTACGAGTTTCTTCGGCCTATTCAAAGCGGAAGTGGAGCTGTCGAGCATCGACTGTTCGGTAACGGGCTTTGAGGCCGTGCGCGGCTTATATTATCTGATCGACACGCCCACCGAAGCGGAAATGCAAAAGGATCTTGCCGCGTTTGTGCAAGAGGGCGACTACGACGATCTGCAAAAGGCAATACAAGATTTCGGCGTGCTGCGCGTATCTATCACCAAAGAAAACCGTACGCCCGATCTTGTGGGGCAAGTGGTTTTGTGGGGCGTGTCCTCGTTGGCCGTTATGGCAACGGCGCTTACTTTCTTTGTATTGTCGCTCGTGCATGCCATTTTAGTGGCGCGTAACAAACGCACGGGAACATACAAGCACGAATCGTTGGCCTTTGCCTTGCTTGCCGCCTTGGCGTTTTCCTTCCTATTGACGGGCGGCACGTTGGCCATCGGTTCGATTGCGCTCCTTATATTGGGCGGCGTGTCTTTGGCGGGGATCGCCGTGTGCAAATACACGATCGAAAAACAACCGCGTCCCGCGCTCGGCGTGCAATTGCGCAGAGCGGTGTGCGGCGTGCTGGTGATTTTAACGGCCGTATTTGCCGCGACCGACGTGTTAACGGTATCGTATAAAGACAGCGACGTAAAAACGGGTATTCCCATCGAAGAACTGTACGGCGGCATGGCCGACGTATTCGAGAACGGAAACGGGGATGTCAACAAATGGCTTATTGACGCCGAGGGCAATAAACTTCTTGCCGCGGATATAGACACTGTGTTGCGCGAATATTTGACGACGGACGGATCGCAAGACAGCCCCGAAGATAGGAAATTTAAGCAATTTTTGTTGCGCTATATGCTTTCGCCCATGGTGCTGTGCTATGCCGAAGAGGCCAACGCCGATTATGCCGCGCCTATGAAAGCGGCGTCGTGGTTGCTGTTTGCGGCCAATGTGCTGTTTGCCGCAGCCGTGGTGGCGGCGCTTTGCCGCATCATGCAAAGCATTGCCGATCTTGCGGAGAAAGACAAAAGCATGCTGTATACGGGACTTGTCGCTTTAGGGATCGCGGCGGTGTTCGGCGCGTCCGTGCCCTTTGCGGTGATGGGCAATTCCATAGCCGAAGACCTCGTGCTGGGCGCGCGGTTCGGTTGGAACGTTTTGCTCATCGTGGCGGCGGCGCTCGGCGTTGTCGGGTTTGTTATCGCATCGGTGTGGCGCTCTTTGCTGAGTAAAAAAGATAAGGGGCTTACACTGTCTGCCGCCCAAGCCAAGGCATAAAAAATAGGCATATAAAAATGCGCTTCGACAAAACGCGAGGCGCATTTTTTCATGTCGTTCCTGTTATACCCGCATTTATGCTTGACAATAAATTCGCGATAAGCGTATACTTTTTTCGTAAGGAGCGAAAAAGGAGGACGGGCTTATGTTGAAAATAGAACACTTGAGCAAGTCGTACGGAAAAAGCAACGTAAAAGCGGTAAGCGATCTGCAGTTGGAGTTGCGTCCGGGCGAGATCTTCGGATTTTTGGGTCCCAACGGCGCGGGCAAAACCACCACCATCAAATTGCTTACGGGCATATTGCCGTATGACACGGGCAAGATCTCCGTGTGCGGGTGCGACGTAAAATCGCAAGCCATGGCGGCCAAGCGCCACATAGGCTATGTGTCGGATAGTCACATACTGTTCGATAAACTCACGGGGCGCGAGTATGTGGATTTTTTGGCGGATATTTACGGGGTAGACGTGGCGGCCCGCAAAGAGCGCGCCGACCGTTTGTTGGATCGGTTTGCTTTACGCGACGCGTTCGACACGCAGATACGCACCTATTCGCACGGCATGAAACAAAAAATCAATATTATCGGGGCGCTCATTCACGATCCCGATCTGTGGGTGCTCGACGAGCCGATGACGGGTTTGGATCCGCAATCGGCATATGAACTCAAAGAACTCATGCGCGAACATTGCAATGCGGGCAAAACGGTGTTCTTTTCCACGCACGTATTGGAAGTGGCCGAAAAGTTGTGCGATCGTGTGGGCATTATCGTAAAAGGCGAGCTCATCATGGTGGGCGATCTGGACGAACTGAAAGCCGCGCAAGGGGATAAAACGCTGGAGGATATTTTCCTTTCGGTGGCGGGAGGCGAGCATGCGTAATTTTTGGCTCGTTTTTCGGTTGCAACTGAAAAATATGTTGCGCAAAGACCCCGCTAAAGGCAATAAAAGGCGCATTGCCTGGATAGCGGGTTTGGCGGTTTCGTATGCCGTGATCGCGGCCGCGTTTATTTTTACCATTGTTTTGATGGGCGGCGCGTTTGCCGATTTTTCGTTGCAAAGCGAATTTGTGGCGCTTATCTTGCTGTGCGGACTTATGGTGGTGTTGGTGTTCGGTATCGTTACCGTGCTCACAAGTTTATACTTTTCGCGCGACACTGAATTTTTTCTGACGTTGCCCGTGAAGCCGTCGGCCGTGTTTGCGGCCAAACTCATGGTGGTGTATGTTACCGAGCTGTGCGTTGCCGCGCTTTTGTTGGTGCCTTGCTTGATTGCGGCCGGCGTTGTCATGCATGCACCCGCGCAATTTTACGTGCTGTTGCCCGTTGCCGTGCTGTGCACGCCCGCCATTCCTTTGTTTGTGGCGGCGGTGGTTTCCGTGCCCATCATGTATATCGTTTCCTTTTTCCGCAATCGCGGCGCGCTTGGGTCGATATTCGTGCTGTTATTGTTCGGCGCCTTTTTCACGGTGTATTACATGGGCGTTTCCAAAATGCAGAACATAGACCCCGAAACGGTGGATCTTGCGGCCATACAGCACATTTTCGTGGCGATTGCCAATTCGGTGTATCCGCTGTACGCGTTGGCGCGCGCCATGACGGGCGACGTTGTGTTCGGTTTGGGTAGCGCGACGTCGTTTGCCGTCAATTTCTTTATCTGTATCGGCAGTATCGTGGCTGTGGGCGGTATTGCGCTTTTAGTCAGCGCGACCGTGTATCGCAGAGGCGCGGCGGGGCAACTCGAAGGTTCTTCTAAGCGCAAGATAGCGGCGGGGCAGTACCGCGGTTCGGGCGTTCTCAAGGCGCTCATGAAAAAGGAATGGCGGGAGATATCGCGCACGCCCAGCTTTGCGCTCAACTGTTTGTTGGGCATTGTGATGTGTCCTATCTTGGTGGCCTTTGTGGGATATTCGGTAAACGTTTCTTCCGTGGCCGGCGATGCGGCGCAAGCGGGCGAGGCGCTCTCGGCCGAGGCCACGCAGATCTTATCCGTTGTGTTGCGCATGCTCATGCTTTGGATGCTTATATTCATGAGCGTGGGCACCAACAGCGCGCCGAGCACGGCCTTTTCCCGCGAGGGCGAAAAGTTCTATTATTGCCGCTTGATGCCCGTAGACTATAAAACGCAAGTACGCGCCAAATCGTATGTGTATTTGGCGATAGGTATGGTTTCGTCGCTATTGGGCGCGGTAGTCATGGCCATTGTGGATTTCGATGTTTCGTTCTTTCTGTGCTCGCTTGTGTTCTTGCCTTTGGTGGTGTTCGCGTTTGTGCATTTCGGCATATATCTCGATATGGCGCACCCCAAACTGCAGTGGGTGACGCCCAACGAAGTGATGAAACACAACAAAAACGTGTTGCTCGCCGTGTTGGCGGCATTGCTTGTTTCGCTCTTGTTGGCGGTAGCGGGCGCGGCAACGTATATCGGCGTATTCCGTGCGGCGGGCGCGACGGCTGCCATGGCGGCCATGTGGGCGGTGCTTTTGGCGCTGGGGCTGGGCGCGGCGGCGGGCAGTTATGCGCTCGTGTATAAAAATTGCGACCGCATGTTAGACGCCGTGCGCATATAACGGCATAAACAAAAAGCGACGTTGCCGTGTGGCCGCGTCGCTTTTTTCGTATCCTAAAAAAGAGAACTACAGTTTTATGGTGTGCTCGTCGTCGCGTATCAGCGCAATGTTGAACACAAAGTATTTGCGCGTAAAGAAGTTGAAAATGAATACCACCACGGCAATGGTTATTTTAATCCACCACACGTTGCTGCCCGAAAGGCCGAATACTTGCGAACATATCACACTGCCCACGGTGGTAATGGTAAGGCCGATGAGCGCGAACACGGCAAACTTTGTAAAACCTTTGGCGTTTTTGCCCACGTTGCCGTATTCGTACACGAAAAAGATGCTCATGATATAATTAAACAGTATGGAAACGATAAAGCTGAGCACCGTGGCGGTCACGTAAATAGACATAGGGGTGGAGTAGGTAACGCCCGCTTTCAGTTTGCCCGTGAACACACCAAAAAAACCGGCGTAGTATTCGTGACCCGCCATGTACAGAATAAGCGCGGTGATGAGAAAGTCGAGCACGGTGGACGCCATGCCCACTACGATCGACTTTGCGTACTCTCGCCGCACGCGTTTACTTTTGAGCGCTTGGAAAAACTCTTTCATTCGTTTTCGGGAAGAAACCTCTCGAATATTATGTTGTCGCAGTGCGCCTTTACCTTTTGGTGATCGGCGTTGCTACGCACCGTCCACGCAAGCGTGGGCAGTTCTTTTTTGGTAACGTATTTGTTGGGTAGGTCGTTAAAGCGGTAAGAGATAAAGTGCGGATCGGATATGCGCGTTACTTTCAAGTGGGCGAGGGCGTTGCGCTTAAATAGCGACAAGCCGTTGCCGGGTGCCAAAGAAGATAGCTGACCGCGCAAAAAGTCGGGTTCGTGCTTGCGGAAATATTCCATGGAATAGGGATCGAACGATTGCATGGCGAATTCGCCGTTGTATCCTTTCAATAGTTCGATCGCCTTGCTTTCGAGCGGGCCCACTTTGCCCGTTACTTTGGTTTCGATAAGCAGCGGCACGCGTCCGTTCACCAATGCGAGCACTTGTTCGAGCGTGGGCACGGTTTGCTCGGTGCCTAATAAATGCAACCGCGGCAGATCTTGCGCGCGCAAATTGGAGGCGTAGCCGTCGGCGCCCGTCAGCCTTCCCAGCGTATCGTCGTGAAAAACGATCACGGTGCCGTCGTCTATACAGCGAATATCTATTTCTATGGGAAAATCTTTCTCCATGGCTTTTTGAAAGGCAAGGAGCGAATTTTCGGGCGCTTCTTCGGTGTGCAGACCGCGGTGTGCGATCGGACGGGTGAAGAGACGAGTTTGTTTTATATTCATTCCGTTCTCCGTTTGTTTGGAAATAAAACCTAAGCCATAGTATACCATATTTTTTCATGGTACGCAATCAAATATGATAAAAAGGCCGTTTTTATTTGCTATTTTCACTGTTTTCGCTTATAATACAAAAGAAAATAACGGTAAGTAGGGCAAAACATGGCACACGATAGGCAAAAACACATTCGCAATTTTTGTATCATTGCGCATATCGACCACGGCAAATCCACGTTGGCCGACCGTTTGATCGAGCGAACGGGCACCGTTTCTTCGCGCGAACTGACCGATCAAATGTTGGACAGCATGGATATAGAGCGCGAGCGCGGCATCACCATAAAGCTTACGCCCGTGCGCATGACGTACGTATACGGCGGGGAAACGTATGAATTAAACCTCATTGACACGCCGGGGCACGTGGACTTTACCTACGAAGTGTCGCGTTCTTTGGCGGCGTGCGAAGGCGCGGTGCTCATTGTGGACGCCACCCAAGGGGTGGAGGCGCAAACGTTGGCCAACGTGTATTTGGCGGTAGACAACGATTTGGAGATCATACCCGTTATCAACAAGATCGATCTGCCGAGCGCCCGTCCCGACGAGGCCAAGCAAGAAATAGAAGACGTGATCGGACTGCCCGCCGACGACGCGCCGCTCGTTTCGGCCAAAGAGGGGCGCAACATAGAGGCGGTGCTCGATAAGATTATTACCGCCGTGCCGCCGCCGTCGGGCGACGAGAGCGCGCCGTTGAAAGCGCTCATTTTCGATTCCTACTACGACAATTACAAGGGCGCCGTGTGCTTGGTGCGCATTATAGACGGCTGTGTGCGAGAGGGCGTGAAAATACGCATGATGCACAGCGGCAAGGAATTCGACGTGACCGAGGTGGGTATATTCAATCCAAAGCCGATCGCGTGCGAAAGCTTGCGCGCGGGCGACGTTGGGTATATCTGCGCCAGCATCAAAAACGTGTCGGACACCGCCCCCGGCGAAACCGTGACCGACGCGGCGCGTCCCGCGGCGTTGCCGTGCCCCGGCTATAAGCAAGTGCAACCCGTTGTGTATTGCGGCATCTTTTCCACCGACGGCAGTAAATACAACGATCTGAAAGACGCGCTCGAAAAACTCAAGCTCAACGACGCGGCGCTCTTTTTCGAGCCCGAAGTGTCGGTGGCGTTGGGATTCGGTTTTCGTTGCGGCTTTTTGGGGCTGTTGCATATGGAGATCATCCAAGAGCGGTTGGAGCGCGAATTCAACCTCGATCTGATCACCACCGCGCCGGGCGTGAACTACCGCGTGTATAAAACGGACGGCGAAATGCTCACCGTTACCAATCCGAGCAATCTGCCCAACGCGGGCGAAACCGACCGCATAGAAGAGCCTTTCGTAAAGGCGCTTATTTACACGCCGCCCGAATATATCGGGTCTATCATGGAACTGTGCCAAGACAAGCGCGGCACCTATATCAACATGGTGTATCTAGACAAAGCGCGCGTGCAGTTGGAATACGAGATCCCGCTTAACGAGATCGTGTATGACTTTTTCGACAGTTTGAAATCGCGCACGCGCGGTTACGCCAGCTTGGACTACGAGGTGAAGGGATATAAAGCCGAAGACCTCGTCAAATTGGATATCTTGCTCAACAACGAGATATGCGACGCGCTCAGTATCATCGTGCACCGCGAAAAGGCGTATGCGCGCGGCCGTTCCATTGCCGAAAAGCTCAAAGAGGTCATCCCGCGCCAACTGTTCGAGATCCCCATTCAAGCCTCTATCGGCAACAAGGTGATCGCGCGCGAAACGGTAAAAGCCATGCGCAAAGACGTGTTGGCCAAATGTTACGGCGGCGATATCACGCGCAAAAAGAAATTGCTCGAAAAGCAGAAAGAGGGCAAAAAACGTATGCGGCAAGTCGGATCGGTGGAGGTGCCCAGCGAGGCGTTTATGTCGGTGCTCAAGCTGGACGACAAGTAAAGCCGTGCCACGGCATGCGGACAACGAGCGGGATACGGGCGTGTACGTGCACATTCCCTTTTGCAACGGTAGGTGCGCCTATTGCGATTTTGTTTCGAGCGTGGGGCAGTTCGATGCGCGCGCATACGTGGCGGCGCTTTGCCGCGAAATAACCGAGCGGGCGCCCGCGTATGTTGACACGGTGTTTATCGGCGGCGGCACGCCCTCCGTTTTGCCGCGCGGCGCGCTAACCGAGATATTGCAAACGTTGCGGTCGCGCGCGTGTTTTTCGGCCGACTGCGAGATCACGTGCGAGGCCAACCCCGAAAGCTGTTCGGACGCGTTTTTGCGCGAGGCCGTCCAAAGCGGCGTCAACCGTTTGAGCTTGGGCGTGCAGTCGCTTTGCGACGAGATATTGGCAAGCGTGGGGCGGCGGCACACGGCGCAACAAGCTTTGGCGGCGGTGGCGCGCGCCAAAGCGCACGGCATACAGAATATCAACTGCGATCTCATGTTGGGTCTGCCGCACCAATCGGCGCCCGACGTAGCGCACGCGGTGAACGCGTTGGCGGCGTGCGGCGTTACGCACGTTTCGGCGTATGCGCTCACGGTGGAAGAGGGAACGCCCTTGCACCGCGCGGGGTTTACCGTAAACGGCGACTATGCCGCCGAGCTGTACGACGTGGCATGGGGGCGTTTGCGCGCGCTCGGTTTCGAGCGCTACGAGGTGAGCAACTTTTGCCGTCCGCGCAAGCGTTGCCGACACAACTACAAGTATTGGACGCTGTCGCCCTATGTGGGCGTGGGCGCGGCCGCGCATTCTTACAACGGGCATTGCCGAAGTTACAACACGTCGGACATAGCCGCATACATACGCGGCGAGCGCAACGAAACGGTGCAAACGGTAACGGCGGCCGACACGTTGGAAGAATATATATTGCTCGGTCTGCGCACGGCGGACGGCATATCGTTTGCGGCGCTCGACCGATTATGCGGCGGCGATTGGGCGGCGCAAAAGCGCGACGCGTTGCGTCCGTTGCTGGCTGCGGGCTTGCTCGAATACACCGCCGGCGGCATTCGGCTAGGGGAAAAAGCGTTTTACACCATGAACGAAGTCATCGTTCGACTGCTGTAAGAGCGTACAAAAATTTGCAAAAAACAGCCTGTAAAGAATTGACACGAAGAGAGGGTATGTGCTATAGTATATTTAGCACTCTATAGGGCGGACTGCTAACGGTCGGCAAAAAGCAGTGCTAATTCGGCGGGAGGTGCATTGCGCGTTTGGGTCTGTCGGGCAGAAAAGAAAAAATATTGCAAGCGGTAGTGGACAGCTACATCAATTCGTGCGAACCCATATCTTCGTCGGAGATCAAAGAGCACCACTTGCCGGCGCTTTCTTCGGCCACCATACGCAACGAGTTGGCGGCGCTCGAAGAAATGGGATATTTGGTGCAACCGCATACGTCGGCGGGGCGTATCCCCACGGCCGAGGCCTATCGGCTGTATGTGGAACGGCTGATGCCCAAGCGCAAGCTTACGAGGGCGGAACTGAAAACGGTGAAACGGTATTTCAACCGCAAGATCACCGAGTTGGACGATATCTTGAAAAGCACCGCCAAAGTGATTTCCGAGATCACAAACCTTACAAGCGTTGCCTACGCGCAAGATATATCGGACGCCACCATTCAAAACGTTAAGATCGTAAAAGTGACCGAAACCACGGCGCTCGTGATCATCGTGACAAGTTTGGGCATTCTCAAAGACGCCACGGTCAGCGTGGACGCGGGGGTGAGCGAAGACTACTTCGCCACCGCGGCGCAGTTCATGACCGGCGTGTTTTCGGGGCATACTATCAGCGACGTATTAAAGCCCAACGCCATGATCAAAAAGGTGCGCAAGGAATACGAACAAGTCTTTAAGACCGTTCTCAAGATCTTGCGCAGTTACAGCCACGAAGAGATGATCAGCGACATCGTGCTCGAAGGCAGTGCCAAAATACTCGAGCAACCCGAATACGCCAATTTGCAAAAAGCCAAAGCCATGCTCGAATTGTTAGACGCCAAAGAAGAGTTGGTGCCCGTGCTTAAAAACAACGACGACATGAACCTATCCATAAAGATAGGGCGGGACAACGAGATCCGCGAGGGCATGCCGGAGTGCGCGATCGTAACGGCGAGCTATTCGGTGAACGGCGTGAACATCGGGCAAGCGGGCGTTATCGGTCCCATTCGCATGGATTATCCCAAAGTTATATCCGTTCTCGACTATATCGGCAAAACGATCAATCTGTTGCCCGAACACGCGGGAGAGTATCCCGACGCGGACGGCGCGGAAGAGGAACGCGCGGCCGAAGAAATGAACGAAAATAAGGAGTGAACATGGCAGACGAAAAGAAAGAAACGCCCGTAGCGCAAGAACGTCCCGAAGACGCGAAAGCGCGGCAAGACGCACAATTGGCGGCATTTGCCCAACAACTGACGGTGGCGCAAGCGGTGGCGGTGAAAGAAAAGAACCGCAGCGAAGAACTTTCCAATCTGGTAAACCGCATGCAAGCCGATTTTGACAACTACCGCAAACGCAACGCCGAGCTCAATAAAAAGCAAAAAGAGGACGGCATGGTGGCGGTGATCGAAAAGGTGGTGCCCGTTTTGGACGTTATGAAACAAGCCATCTCCATGATCACCGACGAGAAGGTGGCTGAGGGCGTCAAAATGATCTACCGTCAGATCAACGAAATGCTCGCGTCGTTCGGCGTTACCGAGATCCCCGCTTTGGGCGAACAGTTCGATCCCAACCTACACAATGCGATCATGCAAGTGAAGGTGAAAGACGCCGACAAGGTGAACATGGTAGTGGAAGTATTCCAAAAGGGATACCGTATGGGCGACCGCATCATTCGCCACAGTGTGGTGAAGGTGGCAAAATAAAAAACAAATCACGTAAAAAAGAATTTTTTGGAGGATAAAGAATATGGGTAAGATTATAGGCATCGACCTCGGTACCACCAACTCGTGCGTTGCGGTACTCGAAGGCGGCGAACCGGTGGTTATTCCCAACGCGGAGGGTTCCAGAACCACTCCGTCGGTCATCGGCTTTGCCAAAGACGGCGAACGTCTTGTGGGGCAGGTGGCAAAACGGCAAGCCGTTGCCAACCCCGACCGCACGATCATCTCTATAAAGAGAGATATGGGCACCGATCGCAAAGTGCGTATCGATCGCAAGGATTTTTCGCCCCAAGAACTTTCGGCAATGATCCTTACCAAGCTCAAGCAAGACGCCGAGGCGTACTTGGGCGAGAAGGTAACGCAAGCGGTCATCACCGTGCCGGCTTACTTTACCGACGCGCAACGCCAAGCCACCAAAGACGCGGGGCGTATCGCCGGATTGGACGTATTGCGTATCATCAACGAGCCCACGTCGGCCGCGCTTGCGTACGGTCTTGACAAAGGGCAAGACAACAACCACAAGATCTTCATTTTCGACTTGGGCGGCGGCACGTTTGATATTTCCATTTTGGAGATCGGCGACGGCGTGTTCGAAGTTATCGCCACGGCGGGCGACAACCGCTTGGGCGGCGACGACTTCGACCAAAAGATCATGGACTATCTCGTAGAGCAGTTCAAGAACGAAAACGGTATCGATCTCAGTAAAGACCGCATGGCCATGCAACGGCTCAAAGAAGCCGCCGAAAAGGCCAAGATCGAGTTGTCCACGTTGCAGAAAACCACGATAAGCTTGCCGTTCATCACGTCGGGCGCGGCCGGTCCGTTGCACATGGAATACGAGCTTACCCGCAGTAAGTTCGAGGCGCTTACCCAAGTGCTCGTGGAAAAAACCATGAAACTCACCAAGCAAGCCATGGCAGACGCCGGTTTCAACGAGTCCGATATCGACAAAGTTATTTTGGTGGGCGGCTCCACCCGTATCCCCGCCGTTGTGGAAGCGGTGCGCAAGTTGAGCGGCAAAGAGCCGTTCAAGGGCATCAACCCCGACGAATGCGTGGCGATCGGCGCGGCTATCCAAGGCGGCGTGTTGGCGGGCGAAGTGAAAGACGTTCTTTTGCTGGACGTAACGCCGCTTAGTTTGGGTATCGAAACGGTGGGCGGTATCTTCACCAAACTGATCCCGCGCAACACCACCATTCCCACCAAGAAATCGCAAGTGTTCTCCACGGCCACCGACGGCCAACCGTCCGTTGACATTCACGTGTTGCAAGGCGAACGCGAGATCGCGGCGCACAACAAAACGTTGGCCCGTTTCGAATTGGGCGGCATTCCGCCCGCACCGCGCGGCGTTCCGCAGATCGAAGTAACGTTCGATATCGACGCCAACGGTATCGTGCACGTTTCGGCGCGCGATAAAGGCACGGGCAAGGAACAACGCGTTACCATCACCGCGTCTACAAACCTTACCGAGGCGCAGATCCAACAAGCGATCAAAGACGCCGAAAAATTCGCCGACGAAGACAACAAGCGCAAAGAAGTGGTAGAGGCCAAAAACCATGCCGACGCGCTCATCTTCTCCATCGAGAAATTCTTGAAAGAAAACGGCTCTTCCGTAACGCCGTCCGACAAAGACGAGTTGGAAAGAGAAATGGCCAACGTGCGCGAAGTGGTGAAAACCGACGAGCTCGAGGCTATACAAGACGCGGTGGACAGCTTGCAAAAGCTTTCCAACGGTATCTTCACCAAGCTGTATGAAAGCGGCGCGGCCGATGCCGGCGCGGCGGGTCCGGAGGACAACGTCGTGGTGGAAGACGCGGAAGTCGTTGACGACGGCAATAACTGATAACCACACGGCAAGCGGGCGCGCAACACTTTGCGGCGCTCGGAAAGGTAACGAATTGTAATGGCTAAATCGTATTATGAGATTCTGGGCGTCACCAAATCGGCCTCCGACGACGAAATAAAATCGGCCTACCGCAAACTCGCCAAGCAGTATCACCCCGATCTGCACCCCGGCGACAAAGTGGCGGCCGATAAGTTCAAGGAGATCAGCGAGGCTTACGAGATTTTGGGCGACCCGCAAAAGCGTGCGGCTTACGACCGCCCTTCGTCGGGCGGCGGTAGCGGCGGCGGCGCGGATTTCGGCGGCGCGGGCGGTTCCTTCTTCGACGACTTTGTCAACATGTTCAACGGACAGTCCAAAGAGTCGGGAGGCGCGTCGAGCGGCGGCGATATTTCCATGAACGTGACGCTCACGTTCGAGGAGGCGGCGTTCGGCGTTGCCAAAGACATCGCGGTAAACCGTTTCGAACCTTGTTCGGCATGTCGCGGTACGGGCGCCAAAGGCGGCACGCAGTATGTAAAATGTAACAATTGCGGCGGTACGGGCAAAGTGCGTTTTGCGCAAGAAACACCGTTCGGCCGCGTGGTGAGCATGAAAGCGTGTAATGTTTGCGGCGGCACGGGGCGTATCGTCAAAGAGGCGTGCCCGTCGTGCGGCGGCAGAGGTTTGTTGCGTAAAAACACCACCTTGCGCATCACGTTCCCCGCGGGTATTGAGCCAAACCAGATCATGACGGTGCCGGGCGAGGGCGAGCGCAGCCGTAACGGCACCAAGTCGGGCAACCTCGTGTTGATGGTCAGCGTGATGCCGCACAAGTACTTTAAGCGCAAGGGATTGGATCTTGCCATCGAAGTGCCCATCACGTTCACGCAAGCGCTGTTGGGCGACAAGATCTTCGTGCCCACGCTGAGCGGCTCGAAAGTGGCGTTTCCGTTGCCCGAAGGCACGCAAAGCGGCACCACGTTCAAACTCAAAGGGCACGGCATAGAAAACACCAAAAAGAACGTTTCGGGCGATCTTTTGGTAACGATCGACATCGAACTGCCCAAAAATTTGACAAAAGACCAAAAGAACAAAATAAAGGATCTGCACGAATCGTTCAAGCAAGAGCAATACGATAAATCGCGCGAATTCTTCAAAAGCAAGTAAAACGGCGAAAAGTTCCTAAAACGTTCTTAGGAACTTTTCTATACTGCGGCGGCACGGGCCGCCCGGCAAAAAAGGAAACACAAGAATGCAATACTATCGAGCAACGGTGGCCACCACAAGCGAATTTGCCGATACGCTTTCGGTGCTTTTGATCGAGCAAGGCAGCGAGGGCGTGGAAGTGGCCGACTACGAGGAAGTAAAGCGCGTACTCGATACGCACAGTTGGGATTACGCCGACGGCTCGCTGTACCGCGAGAGCGACGGCGTGGCCTACGTGAGCGGATTTTACGCGCAAGATCACGACTTTGCCGCGCTCCACGAGCGGCTCAACGAGTTGCGCGGCATGCGCGATCTGCCCGTCGGGTCGCTCGAACTGCACCTCGAAAAAATAGACTCGGCCGACTACGAGAACGAGTGGAAAAAATACTATGCGCCCATCGAGTTGTCGCGCGTGGTTGTGGTGCCCGCTTGGCAAAAATATGCGGGCGATAAGATCCCCGTATATATCGACCCCGGCATGGCGTTCGGCACGGGCAGTCACGAAACCACCAAACTGTGCTTGCGGTTTTTGGAGCAAGCGGACGTGGCGGGCAAAGCATGCGCGGATATAGGGTGCGGCAGCGGCATTTTGGGCGCCGCCGCGCTCAAATTGGGCGCATCGTCTTGCTATATGTCGGACATAGACCCGCAAGCCGTCGACGCGGCCAAACGCAATCTGGCGGCCAACGGCGTGCTCGATAAAGCCGACGTTTGCGTGGGCAGCGTGCCGCAAAACGGCCAAACGTTTGCGGTGGCGGTGGCCAACATCACGGCCGACGTTTTGATCCTATTGGAGCATGCTATTGCCTCGGTATTGCAAGAGGACGGAACGCTTATCGTCAGCGGCATTATCCATTCGCGCGCCGACGAGGTGCTTGCTGCTTACGAAAAAGATTTTTGCTTGGTGCAACGGCAAACGGACGGCGAGTGGCAAGGCATGCTGTTTCGCAAAAAGGCGGCGGCGCAATGAGGCGGTTTTTTGTGGAAAAGGCGCAAGATCCGTTTGTGTTGCGCGGCGAAAGTCACAAACATTTGGCGGTGGTTTTGCGCGCGCGCGTTGGCGAAGAGGTAACGCTTTGTTGCGGCGACGGATTCGACTATGTGTGCCGCATAGAGAGCGTGCACGCCGACCAAACGGTGCTGTCTTTAATAGATAAGCGGGCGAGCGCGGGCGAGCCGAGCGTGCGCGTCACGCTGTTTATGTCGGTGCTCAAAGGCGATAAAAACGAGTTCGTGGTGCAAAAGGCCACCGAGCTGGGCGTGGAGGAGATCGTGCCCGTGTTTACGCGATTCGTGCAAGCGCACAGCCGCGATTGCAAGATCGATCGACTGCGCAAGATTGCGTGCGAGGCGGCGCAACAGTGCGGCCGCGGCCGACTGCCCAAAGTGCAAGACGCTGTCTCGTTTGCCGCCATGCGCGAGCGATTGGCCGATTTTCAAGCGGTGGTGTTCCCGTACGAAAAGGCAACGAAGCTTTCGTTGCGCGATTTTTTGCGCGGCAGAGCGGAAAACGTGCCCGCTACCGCGGCGGTCATCATAGGGTCGGAGGGCGGTTTTGCCGACGAAGAGGCGGCCGCGTTGCAACAAAGCGGCGTGACGCCCGTCACCTTGGGCAAGCGTATTTTGCGCGCCGAAACGGCCAATCTGGCCGTGCTGTCCGCTCTAATGTACGAGTGGGGGCAGTGGGCATGAAAGCGGTGGTTTTTTCTTTGGGTTGCAAAGTCAACCAGTGCGAGGGGCAGTCCATGATTGCCGCGTTGCAACAAAACGGCGTTGCGGCCACCGACAAGCTCGAACAAGCGGATGTGTACGTGCTCAACACTTGTTCGGTCACGGCCGAGGCGGACAGAAAGTCGCGCCAAGCGGTGGCGAGAGCGTTAAAACTTTCGCCGCAAGCGCGCATCTATGTGTGCGGTTGCAGCAGTCAGAACGCGCCGCAAGCGTTTGCTGAAAAAGCGGGCGTATGCTATGTGTCGGGCACGGCGCAAAAGCAAGATATCGTGGCGCATATCTTGCGCGGCGCGGATACGTGTGGCGCGGCGGTTACGGACGTTCGCCCTTTGCCGCAAGTGTTCGAAAACGCACCCTTGCCGCAGCACACCAAAACGCGCAGCTACATAAAGATACAAGACGGTTGCAACAACTTTTGCTCGTACTGTATCATTCCGTACTTGCGGGGGCGTAGCCGCAGCCGTTCGTTGTCCGGCATAGCGGATGAGGCGCGCGCGGCCGCTCGCACCACTCGCGAGATCGTGCTTACGGGCATCAACGCCTCGGCGTACGGGTCGGACATCGGCCTTAGCGCGGTGGATCTGGTGCGCGCGTTGGGCGATATCCCCGTGCGCAAGCGGTTCGGCTCTTTAGAGTGCACCGCCGTTACCGACGAATTGTTGCAAGCCATGGCGCAAAGCGGGTTTTGCGACCACTTTCATCTCTCGTTGCAAAGCGGGAGCGAAAGCGTTTTGCGGCGCATGAACCGCCACTATACGCCCAACTTTTTTCTTTCGCGCGTGCAAGCCATTCGCAAGGTGTTTCCGCACGCGGGCATCACCACCGACGTGATCACGGGATTTTGCGGCGAAACGGAAGAGGAATTTTCCCAAACGGAGGCGTTCGTGCAAGCGGCGCGCTTTAGTGAGTTGCACGTGTTCCCGTATAGCGAGCGGGCGGGCACCAAAGCGGCAAGCATGCCGCAAGTAGACAAACATATCCGTTGCGAGCGAGCCAACCGTTTGATCGCTTTGGGCGAAAGGTTACGCGACCGATTTATACAAAACCAATTCGGCCGCGTGCACGAAGTGTATGCCGAAACGGAAGAAGACGGGCTGACGGCGGGGTACACCGCCAACTATATCAAAGTGTATTCGTCGGTGCCCGTGGGGCAACTCGGCAAAGTAACGTTTGAAAAACCGTATAAAGACGGAGTGAAAGGAGTAAAGTATGAAGAATGACTGTGTGTTTTGCGCCATAGAGGCGGGCGAGATCCCTTCGCAAAAAGTGTATGAGGACGAGCGCATGTTCGTGATCAAAGACATCGAACCCAAAGCGCCCGTGCACTATTTGGCCATTCCCAAGCGGCATTATAAGCTGTTGCGCGACATGACCGACGCCGACCGCGACGACCTCGGCAAGATATTTGCAACCATTCCCGCCGTGGCCGATAGGCTGGGTTTGCAAAACGGCTACCGCTTGATCGTAAACCAAGGCGACGACGCGGGACAAACCGTTTTCCATTTGCATATCCATATACTGGGCGGGCATGCCATGGATTTCCCCGAACTTTAAGGAAACCGCATAAAATCGTTTGACATTGCCGCCCAAAACAAGTATACTTGTTAGGTATTAAACGTTCTCGGAGCAAAGGTGGTGTAAGAAGTGTCCGTTATCAAAGTGGGTGAAAACGAATCGCTGGACAGCGCGCTCAAGCGTTTCAAGCGCAAGTGCCAAAAAGATAACATCATGGGCGATATGCGCAGAAAAGAGCATTACGAAAAACCTTCCGTTCGCAGAAAGAAGAAATCGGAAGCGGCTCGCAAGCGCGGCTCCAAAGGTTAAACAAGCGTAAAAGACGCGGCTGTATACGGTCGCGTTTTTTTATGCGGCGAACCGTGATATAAAGTGACGTATCTTGACATGTTTTGTCGATAAGGGCGCATGCGCCGTGCGGTATGGTATACTGAAGATACTTTAGCGTTACGGGAGGAGGAAACATGGCACAGCGGGCAAAACAATACAGCGAACTGAAAAAGCGTGCATTGTTGGCAAAGCAACGGTTAAAAATGGGGTATTGGCAAAAGATGTGCGACGAGCGGGAAAAGGCGCTCGAACACATGGGCGGCGGCGAGGAAAACGTGCGGCTGGTGCACGATCTGCAACAAGAAAAAGTGCGGCGCGACGAGCACAAAGCATTAGGCTACGACGCGGCGGCGCAAGACGAGGCGTTTTACGGCAAGGTGTGCGCCATTTTGGAACAAGACGAAAACACGCTCAACCCCATCGGGCAACTGATAGACCGCACGCAGTTCGAAACGCTCGATACCGATAATCGGCAACGGTATATTTTGCAACTGTCCCAAAAATTCCGCGAGATGCGCGAACGGTTTTACCGCGAACGCGCGGGGAAAAGCGTTTGACAGTTGGGTGCCGATATGGTACAATTTGAGCATGGGTTTATTGCTGAACGAATTGAATGACGAACAGATAAAACCGGTGCTCGATACCGAAGGCGCGGTTTTGGTCACGGCGGGCGCCGGTAGCGGCAAGACCCGCCTTTTAACGCACCGCATTGCGTATTTGGTGCAAGAAAAGGGCGTGCGCCCCTATCATATTTTGGCCATCACGTTCACAAACAAGGCGGCCAACGAAATGCGCGAACGCTTAAGCAAAATGTTGCCCGACGCGGTGGACGGCATGCTGATCGCCACGTTCCATTCCATGTGCGTGCGCATTTTGCGGCAGTTTATCGATCGGATCGGCTACGCGCGCAATTTTTCCATTTACGGCGAGGACGAGAAAGAAAAGATCGTAAAAAGCTCTATCAAAGCGCACGAATATGAAGCGGACGAGCTATATAAAAAGGCGATGTGGGCAATCTCGGACGCCAAAAACGCGGGGCTGTCGCCGCAAGACTACAAAAAACAAAACGATTACTACGACTATATCGACGAGATCTGCGTGCTCTACGAAGAATACCAAAAAGAACTGCAAAAGAACAACGCGCTTGATTACGACGATCTATTGCTTGTAACGTACAAGCTTTTGAACGATAACGCCGAGGCGCGCGAATATTGCCAAGACAAATTTCGCTATATCCATGTAGACGAGTTCCAAGACACCAACACCATTCAATACGATCTGGTGCGGCTCATGGCGCAAAAGCACGGCAATATCTTTGCGGTGGGCGACGAGGACCAAAGTATTTACGGTTGGCGGGGCGCCGATTTTCGCAATATCTTTAACTTTACCAACGACTTTCCGTCGTGCCGCGTGTACAAGCTGGAACAAAACTACCGTTCCACGCAAAACATTTTGGCGGCGGCCAACAAGCTCATCAAACACAATTCTTCGCGGTTGGATAAAACGCTGTGGACGGGCAACGGCGAGGGCGAGCCCATACAGTTTTTGAAGGCGAACAGCGAACAAGAAGAGGCCGCGGGCGTGGTGGGCAGTATGATCGGGTTGGTGCGGAGCGGGCAATACAAGTTTTCGGATATTGCTATTTTGATGCGTCTGAACGCACTGTCGCGTTCGTTCGAAGAAAAACTCATGCAATACGGTATCCCGCACAAAGTGTTCGGCGGGTTCAAATTCTTCGAACGCAAAGAAGTAAAAGATTTATTGGCCTATCTGAAACTGCTCGGCAACCCCGACGACGACGAGGCGTTTGCGAGAATCGTGAATTTTCCCAAGCGGGGCATAGGCGACGGCACGGTGGCGCAGTTACGCGCGTACGGCGCGGTAACGGGCAAGAGCCTCACGGAGATCGTTTTGACTATCGAACAGAACGAAGAATTGCCTTTGGCGGTGGTCAAAAAATTGCGCGGCTTTTCCCAACTTCTCAAAAGCTTATACGAAAAGAAAAACAACGGCAGTTTGACCGATCTCATGCTATTTCTTGTGTCGGCGCTCGAACTGAACGTATTGTTCGGCGGCGACACCGAGGAGAGCCGCAACAGACTGTTGCATGTGGAAGAACTCGTCGCCTCCGTCAAGCAGTTCGAAGAAGGCAACGAAGGGGCGGAGCTTAGCGACTATTTGCAAATGGTGAGCTTATATGCCGACACCGACGAAATGGACGACGGCAACTATGTGAGTTTGGCCACCGTGCACAGCGCCAAGGGGTTGGAGTTCAAGGTGGTTTACATAGTGGGCATGGAGGAAAGCATTTTCCCCATCATCCGCATGGACGCCAAAGAGGACGAGCAAGAGGAACGCCGCTTGTTTTACGTGGCGATCACGCGGGCAAGGGAGCGGCTGTTCGTTACCTATGCGGCCTCCCGCTTTTTATACGGCCAGCGCAAACAGATGTTTGCGTCGCGCTTTCTCAAAGAGGCGGGCATCGCCCCCGAAACGCCGCGCTACACGCAACCGTATGCCTCGTACGGCGGCGAAACAAAACGGTATACCGCCGCCACGACAAGCGCGCCGTCGGCGCCGCCGTTGCGGCAAAAGGGCGTGCAAGCGCCGCAAAAGCAGTCGGGCGATCATTCCGGCTTTACGGCGGGCGCGCGGGTAGCGCACCCCAAGTTCGGCGAGGGCACCGTGGTGTCGGTGAACGAGGAACGCGGCGGCATGTATGCGCAAGTCGCGTTTGAAAAAGTGGGCAAGATCACGTTGGCGCTCGATTACGCGCCCTTAAAATTATTGTAAAACAAGGAGCGATACGGCCGTGGACAGAATGAAAGAATTGGTGCAAACGTTGAACGACTATGCCTTTCATTACTATGTGCTGGACGAACCCATTGTGGCCGACGCGCAGTATGACGCGCTGTATGACGAGTTGGTCGCGCTCGAAAAGGCGCTTAACACGGTGTTGCCCGATTCTCCCACGCGAAAGATAGGCGGCGAGCCGATCAAGGCGTTCGAGCCGCACGAGCATCTCCATAAACTGTATAGTTTGGATAAGTGCAACAGTTTCGACGAACTTCGCGCGTTTGACGAAAAGATCAAAAAGGCGGCGGGCGGCGCCGTTGCCTACACGCTCGAATATAAATTGGACGGCCTAACGCTGTGCTTAACGTATGAAAACGGCCTACTGAAAAAGGCGGCCACGCGGGGCAACGGGAGCGTGGGCGAAGACGTGACCGCGCAAGTGCGCACCGTGCGTTCGGTGCCCGTTTCCATTGCGTATAAGGGCACGTTGGAGGCGCAAGGCGAGGGCATCATGCGTTGGAGCGCGTTCCATGCCTACAACCGCACGGCGCAAGAACCGCTCAAAAACCCGCGCAACGGGGTGGCGGGCGCCATTCGCAACCTCGACCCCAAAGTCACGGCCAAACGCAATTTAGACATTTTGTTTTACAATGTCAATTATAAAGAGGACGGCGAGATTGCGTCGCAATCGGCGTCTATCGAGTTTTTGCAATCGCAACGTTTTAAAACGGGCAAGCTTTGGAAAACGGACGATATTGAGGAGATCGTGCGTATCATTCAAGACGTAGACAGATCGTCGCTCGACTTTTTGATCGACGGCATGGTGATCAAGGTGGACGATTTCGCTTTACGCGAGCAATTGGGATACACCGACAAATTCCCGCGCTGGGCGATCGCTTATAAGTTCGAGGCCGAAGAAACGTCTACCGTGCTCAAAGACGTTGTTTGGCAAGTGGGGCGCACGGGCAAGCTGACGCCGTTGGGTCTATTGGAGCCCGTGCAATTGTGCGGCGCCACCGTGCAAAAGGCCACGCTCAACAATTACGGCGACATCACGCGCAAAAAAGTGAAGATAGGCAGCACGGTGTTCGTGCGGCGAAGTAACGACGTGATCCCCGAAATTTTGGGCATTGCCGAAGACCGCGGCGGCGAGCCGATCGCGCCCCCTGCGGTTTGTCCCGCGTGCGGCGCAACGCTCGTGCAGACCGGCGCGCATTTGTTTTGCCCCAACCAAAACGGGTGCATGCCGCAGATCTGCGGCAAGTTGGAGCATTTCGCGTCTAAAGATTGCATGGATATAGACGGCGTGAGCGAAAAAACGGTGCGGCAATTGCATGAAAAGTTGGGCGTGTCGTCGCCCGTCGATCTTTACTACGTAACGGCCGAACAGTTGGCGTCGCTCGAAGGGTTCAAGGCCAAAAAGACAGACAACTTTTTGGCGTCGGTGCAAAAGAGCAAAAGCGCCGATCTGCCGCACGTGTTGCATGCGTTGGGTATTCCCAACGTGGGCAAAGTGGCGGCGCGCGATCTGGCCGAACGGTTCGGCAGTTTAGACGGCCTTGCCGCCGCCACGCAAGAAGAGTTGCTTGCCGTGCCCGAAGTGGGCGAGATCGTGGCCAACAGCATACGGGCGTATTTTGCGGAAAACGCGCCGCTCATAGAAAAGTTGCGTTCGGTCGGCATTTGTCCGGTGTGGCAAAAAACGGAGGCCGACGGCTACTTTGCGGGCAAAAAGGTGGTGCTTACCGGTAAGATCTCTATGCCGCGCAACAAGGCGGCCGAACTGTTGCGGCAAAAGGGCGCGATCGTAGCGGACACGGTGAGCAAAGACACCGACATTGTGATCGCGGGCGAAGATGCGGGCAGTAAACTTATAAAAGCGCAAAAGCTGGGCAAAAAAATAATCGGAGATATCGAGTTCACACAGCTGATAAACGCTTGAAAAATAGGAAAAAAAATGGTATACTATTCTCCGAGTCATAAGAAAGGAGCCGCGCGCATATGAAAAGCATGACGGGGTACGGCAAAGGCGTTGCCGCCAAAGAGGGCAAAACCGTTACCGTAGAGCTCAAAGCCGTGAACAACCGCTATTTGGAGATCAACTCCCGCTTGGGCAAGTCGTATGCCGTGTGCGACGATATCATCCGCAAAGAGATAGCAAAACGCATCAAGCGCGGCACGGTAGACGTTTACTTTTCGTTGGAAAACGCGACGGGCGCGCACGCCGAACTTTCGTGCGATCTCGCGTTGGCGTCGCAGTACGTGACGGTGGCCAAAAAGTTGCGCGATCAATTTATGCTCAGCGACGATTTCGGCGCCACCGCGTTGTTGCGTTCGCCCGAAGTATGCTCGTTGCAGTCGGTGAAAGACGATCCCGCGTTGTTGCAAGAACTTACGCGTTCGGCGGTGAGCGAGGCGGTGCACGCATTGGACGGCATGCGGGAAACCGAAGGGGCGAGTGTGAAAAGTGATCTTACGCGGCTTGTTTCGGAGATCGTGGCCGCGCTCGAAAAGGCGATCAAACGCGCGCCCGAGGTGGTGGAAGATTACCGCGCCAAGCTACGCGCGCGCATGACCGAGATTTTGGGCGGCGTGGCGATAGACGAGGCAAGACTTCTCAACGAAGTGGCGTTTTTTGCCGATAAGGCGGACATCAACGAGGAAATATCGCGGCTGTCGTCGCATGTCGATCAGTTCTTGTCTTGTTTGGAGAGCAACGAACCGCAAGGCAGAAAATTGGATTTTTTATCGCAAGAGATGAACCGCGAGATCAACACCATGGGCAGTAAATCCAACGATATCGAGCTTACCCGCTTGGTGGTGGAGATGAAAGACCGTTTGGAAAAGATCAAAGAACAGATCCGCAACGTGGAGTAAGGCGGAAAGAGAGCAAAAGAGCGTTATGAAAAAAGGATTGTTGATCGTATTGTCGGGGCCGAGCGGCGCGGGAAAAGGCACGGTGTATAACGCCGTAACGGCGTGTTGCCCCATGCTGAAAAAGTCTATATCGGTAACCACGCGTAAGCCGCGCAACGGCGAGCAAGAGGGCGTGCATTACTACTTCCGCACGGTGGAAGAATACCGAAAGATGAAAGCGAACGGCGAGTTTTTGGAAACGGCCGAAGTGTATAAAAACTTTTACGGCACGCCGCAAGCGCCCGTTTTCCGCATGCTCGAAGAGGGCAACGACGTGTTTTTCGAAATAGACATTGCGGGCGCCAAGCAAATCAAGCAAAAATACCCCGAATGCGTTTCCGTGTTTTTGATGCCGCCGTCGTTTGCGGTGCTCGAACAGCGTTTGCGCGGACGGGGCACCGAGGACGAAGAAAGCTTGGCAACGCGTATCGGTAGCGCTCGCAGCGAGTTGGCGCAATACGCGTGTTTCGATTACATCGTATTCAACGACGATGCGCAAGCGGCCACTAAGCAAGTTATCGAGATCATTGCGGCGGAACGATGCAAAATTTCGCGCAATGAGCAAACGATATTGAAAATGTTAGAAAAGTAGGAGATATAAACGTTTATGATGATCGATCCCCCCATTGACAAATTGGTAGACAAAGTGGACTGCAAGTACGCGCTTGTGTGTCTTATCACCAAACGTTCCCGTTATCTGCTCGATAAAAAGGCGGAAATGTTGGAGGCCGAGAACGAGCGCGCCGTATCTTTTGCCGCGCACGAAGTGTTCGACGGCAAGGTGGAAGCGCGCTACGAAGACGATTAAAAGAGGACGAAACCATTGCTTTCGGGAAAGACCGTAACGGTAGGCGTTACCGGCGGCATTGCCGCCTATAAGGCATGCGAGCTTGTCAGCTTGCTCAAAAAAGCGGGCGCGGACGTGCACGTGGTCCTCACGGCGCACGCCGCGCATTTTGTCACGCCGCTCACGCTGGAAACGCTGAGCGGCAACCGCGCGGTGACCGATATGTTCGATCCCGTTAACGAGTGGGAGATCGGGCACATTTCGTTGGCCAAACGCTCCGACATGTTTGTCGTGGCGCCCGCCACGGCCAATATCGTGGGCAAGCTGGCTTGCGGCATTGCCGACGATTTTCTTTCCACCACGCTCATGGCCACCCGCGCGCCCGTCCTCTTAGCGCCCGCCATGAACACGGGCATGCTCACGAGCGCGGCGTATCGAGCCAACGAGCAAACGCTCAAAGACCGCGGCTACTTGTTTGTGGCAGCGGGTACGGGGCGGCTTGCGTGCGGCGACGACGGCAAAGGCCGTATGGCCGAACCCAAAGAGATATTCGAAAAGATCGTGTCTGTTTTAACGGCGCCCCAAGATTACGCCCATAAAACGGTGCTTGTCACGTCGGGCGGCACGCGCGAACCCATCGATCCCGTGCGCTATATAGGTAACCGTTCGAGCGGCAAGATGGGGGCGGCCATCGCCCAAGCGGCCTATCGCCGCGGCGCGCGCGTTATCTATGTGGCCGCCGAAAGCGCCGTATTGCCCGCTACGCCCGCGCAAGTCGTGCGGGTGGAAACCACCGCGCAAATGCTAAAGGCGGTGCTCGAACACGCCCAAAGCGCCGATATTATCATAAAAGCGGCGGCGCCCGCCGATTACGCGCCCGATCGGCCGGCCGAACAAAAGATCAAAGAAAAAGATGTAACGTTGCATTTATGCAAAAACCCCGACATTGCGGCGGCGGTGGGGCAAATGAAAGGCAAGCGCAAATTGGTGGTGTTTGCCGCCGAAACGGAAAACTTGGAAGAAAACGCCCGCGCCAAGCTGGCGGCCAAAAACGCCGACATGGTGGTGGCCAACAACGTGCTTATAAGCGGGGCGGGTTTCGATTGCGACACCAACGTCGCCACGCTTATCACCAAAAAGAAAACGGTGGACGTGCCGCAAACGACCAAGGCGCAATTGGCCGAACGGATATTGGACGAGATCGCAAAACTATAGATGATAGCCGAAGTCATTGTTGACATTTCCACGGCGGAAGTCGACCGCATATTCGACTATGCGTTCGACGACGAGAGCGTGCGGGCGGGGTGTCGCGTGCTCGTGCCGTTCGGCAACCGCCGCATAGAAGGATATGTGATCGGCATAAAAGAAAGGTCGGATGTGCCCGCCGTCAAGCTCAAAAGCGTGGCCGAGGTGTTAGACGATCGCCCCGTGATCGGGCAAGAGATGTTGGCTCTCATGCGCTTTATGTGCGAGCGCTACCACTTGCGCGTGGTGGACGCATTGCGACTGTTTATTCCCGCGCAAATGCGCGGCGGGCGTATCAAAGAACTCAAAAAGCGTTTTGTGCGCGTGGCCGACGAATACGTGGCCAAAGACGAAAACACGTTTATCCGCGCGGGCGCGGCGGCGCAACGCGAAGTGTTTGCGTTCGTTAAAAACAACGGCGAGGCAGATACGGCCTATTTGGGCAGAGAATTTTCGGCCGCAGCCGTGCGCAACCTTATCGATCGCGGCGTGTTGGCGGTATTCGAAAAGGCGCAACGGCGCACGCCGTATGCCGCCGCCCAAGGCAAGGCCGCCGAGGTAACGCTCACGCCGGATCAGCAAAATATCGTGCAAGCGGTGTGCGGCGCGGCGGGGCAAACGTTTTTGTTGCACGGCGTGACGGGCAGCGGCAAAACCGAGGTGTATATGCGGTGTATCGCCGATACGCTTGCGCGCGGCAAAACGGCCATCATGTTAGAGCCGGAAATTTCGCTCACGCCCCAAGTGCTCAAGAATTTTCGCGCGCGGTTCGGCGATCGGGTGGCTATCTTACATAGCGGACTGTCGGCGGGCGAACGGTTCGACGAATGGCGACGGCTGTTGTGCGGCGAGGCGCGCGTGGCGGTGGGGGCGCGTTCGGCTATCTTCGCGCCGCTTACCGATCTCGGCCTTATCGTGATAGACGAAGAGCACGACGCAAGCTATGTATCGGACAGCAACCCGCGCTATGCCACCGTGGAAGTGGCGGCGTTTCGTGCGCGGAGCAACGGTTGCAATCTGTTGATGGGGAGCGCCACGCCTTCGGTGGAATCATACCACAAGGCCGAAACGGGCGAATACAAGTTGCTCGAATTGGGCGAACGCATTGCCGGCCGCCCCATGCCCGACATCGAGATCGTGAACATGTGCGAGGAGTTGCGAAACGGAAACAACGGCTTTTTTTCGCGGCGGTTACAAAGCGCGCTCGAAGATTGCATGCGGGAAAACAACCAAGCTATCGTGTTTATCAATCGCCGCGGGTATGCCTCCTTTTTGATGTGCCCGTCGTGCGGATATGTGGCAAAGTGCGAGCGTTGCGACGTGTCGCTCGTGTATCACCGCGACGAACACGCGCTCAAGTGCCACTATTGCAACAACCGCTATGCGCCGCCCGCCGCATGCCCGCAGTGCGGCCATTCGCACTTGCGGCAAGGGTATATGGGCACCCAGCGCGTGGCCGAAGAGCTAAAAAAAATGTTTCCGCACAAAACGGTGTTGCGCATGGATAACGACACCACCCAAGGCAAAGACGCGCATTTGGAGATCTTGCGACGGTTCGGTGCGCGCGAGGCGGATATTTTGGTGGGCACGCAAATGATCGCCAAGGGGCACGATTTCCCCGACGTGACGCTCGTTGGCATTGTAGACGCCGATATGAGCTTGCACTTTGCCGACTTTCGCGCCGCCGAACGCACTTTTCAGCTTATCACGCAAGTGGCCGGTCGGGCGGGACGCGATACCAAAAAGGGACGGGTGATCTTGCAGTCTTATTCATCTAACCATTATGTGTATCGGTTGGCGGCGCACTACGACTACCGCGGTTTCTTCCGCAAAGAATGCAATTTGCGCGAGGTGACAAAGTATCCGCCTTTTGCGCGTATCGTGCGCGTGCTCGTAACATCCGAGCAAGAAGAAGAGGCGTTTAGGGTGCTGAAAGCGGATTTCGACGACATGAACGCGTTGGCGCGCGAAAACAACGATTGTTTTGCCTATCTGTCGGCCATGAAGTCGCCGCTAAAGCGCATACAAGACAAATACCGCGTGCAGATCATTGCGCGCATCGTAAAAGATTTCGACGCGTTGCTCCCTAAAATTTATGCGATCTGCGACGCGCACGCAAGCGGAAAAGCCACGTGTTTCGTGGAGATCGATCCGAGCAATATGAGTTAACGAGGTGTAAGATATGGCGATACGTGAAATTGTAAAAGTGGGCGACGAAGTCTTGCGCATGCGCGCCAAAGAGGTAACGGAGTTTGACGAGCGCCTCGGCACGCTGATAGACGATATGTTCGACACCATGTTCCGTGCCGACGGCGTGGGGTTGGCGGCGCCGCAGATCGGGATCGTGCGCAGGATATGCGTGGTGTCGGTAGACGGCGGGCGCACCAAATACGAATTGGTCAATCCCGTGGTGCTCAAATCGAGCGGCACGCAACGCGGCATGGAGGGGTGCCTCAGTTGTCCCGGACGGAGCGGCATGGTGGCGCGTCCCAAAAAATTGACCGTGCAAGCCAAAGACCGCCACGGCGAAACCAAGCTATATAAGGTGGACGGCTACGAGGCGGTGGCCTTTTCGCACGAGATGGATCACCTCGACGGCGTGTTGTTCATCGACAAAGTGGAAACAGAGGTGGAATAAATGCGCATTGTGTTTATGGGCACGCCCGATTTTGCCGTTCCCGTGTTAGACGCGCTTATAGCGGCGGGGCACGAGATCGCGGCGGTTGTGTCGCAACCGGACAGAGAAAAGGACCGCAAAGGCAACCTTTTGCCCACGCCCGTTAAAGCGTTCGCGTTGCAACGCGGCTTGTCCGTTTTGCAATTCGAGCGCGTGTCCGATCACGTGGGCGAGTTGCGATCATTGGCGCCCGACGTGATGATCACGGCGGCTTACGGGCAGTTGTTGCGCGCCGAAGTGCTTACTGTGGCGCCGTACGGCGTTTTGAACGTGCACGCCTCGCTGTTGCCGCTGTATCGCGGCGCGTCGCCCGTGCAGTCGGCGCTGTTGGCGGGGGAAACGAAAACGGGCGTGACTGTAATGCAAACCGCGCTCGGCATGGACACGGGCGACATGTTGGGCGTAACGGCGGTACCCATCGACGTAACCGACACGGCGCAAACGCTTTCGCAAAAGTTGGCGGCGGAAGGCGCCCGACTGTTGGTGCAAATATTATATAAGTTGGCGGCGGGCGAGATCAAGCCCGTGCCGCAAGACGATACGAAAGCCACGTATTGCAAAAAGATCGTAAAAGCGGACGGGCGCATAGATTGGCGCTTGCCCGCGCGGGACATCGTTTGCCGTGTGCGCGCGTATAATCCTTGGCCCGCGGCTTTCACCGTATATAAGGGCGTGCCGCTCAAGATCTTGGCGGCCGCGGCGGTGGATGGCGATTTCGGTGCGGCGGGCAGCGTAACGGTGGAAAACGACACGCTTACGGTGGCATGCGGCGCGGGCGGCGTGCGGTTGCTGTGCGTGCAGTCGGCGGGCAAAAAAGCCATGTCGGCGGCCGAATTTTTGCGCGGCAACAAAGTGCCGTCGGGAACGGTGTTGGAAAATGCGTAAAGACCGCGACCGCATTTGCTACGAATTGCTCAATAAGGTGTTCCGCGATAACGCCTACGCGTCCATTGCGCTCAACGATGCGTTGCCCTCTTGCGAGGAGGCGGACAGGCCGTACGTTACCAAGCTGTTTTACGGCGTGCTCGAACGCAACGTGTATTACAATGCCGTTTTGGCACAGTTTGCCAAAGAGAAACCCCAAAATGCGGTGGCGGTGCTCGTGAAAATGGGCTACTATCTGTTGGAAAACATGCGCGTGCCGCCGTATGCCGCCGTGCACAACATAGTGGCGCTGTGCAAACAAGTGGGGAAAGCGGGCGCGTCGGGATTTGTGAACGCCGCTTTGCGCCATTTTGCGCCGCCCGTTCTGCCGCCGAGCGGCACGGCGGAATATTTGTCGGTGCGCTACAGCTATCCGCTGTGGCTGTGCCGTCGCCTTGCGGACGATTACGGCTATGCGTTTACAAAAGATATGCTGGCTTACACGCCCACGCACAAAACGCACGTGCGCGTGAACACGGCGCATATAAGCGCGGCGGCGTTCGAAGAAAAATATTGCCGCGGACGCTTTATCCAAGACGGCGTGCCGCAAGCGGAGGCGGTGGAAAGATCGCCGTTCGGCTATTATATGCCTCGCAAACAGTTGGAATCTATCCCCGACAGCCATTTCACGGTGCAGTCGGCGGCCTCGATTGCCGCTGTTTACGCCTATACCGACGGTCTGCCGCCTATAGAAGAGGCGCTCGATCTATGCGCCGCACCGGGCGGCAAAGCGGTGCTCACCGCGCTACGCACGGGCGCGCACGTCACGGCGTGCGATATTCACCCGCACCGCGTGGAAATGATCGAAAAATATGCGCGGCGGTGCAACGCGCGCGTTACGGCCATGCAAAACGACGCCACGGTGTTCCGTCCCGAATGGGAAGAAAAATTCGATCTGGCGGTGTGCGACGCGCCGTGCAGCGGCTTAGGCGTGGCGGGCGCCAAACCCGATATTTTATACAATCGATCGGAAAAAGACATAGACGAATTGGCGGCGTTGCAATATGCCATACTCGATACGGCGGCGCGGTATGTCAAACGGGGCGGTCGGCTTTGCTATTCCACGTGCACGGTGCTTGTAAAAGAAAATGCCGACGTTGCGCAACGTTTTTTGCAAACGCACCCCGCGTTTGTACGTTGTCCCGTGGCCACGCCGCTCACCCCCGAAAAGCAAGCGGAAATTTGCTTGTTCCCGCACGTGCACGAAACCGACGGTTTTTATGTGGCGGTTTTTACCAAAAAAGAGGAGAAAGCGTGAGTTTGGAAATACTGCTCGATAAAACGGAAGAGGAGCTTTCTAAGATCGCCGTGGCGATGGGGCAACCCGCTTTTCGCGGCAAACAGATCTTCAAGTGGCTATATAACGGCGTCGATTTGGCGGCGATGTCCGATCTGCCGCTGTCTTTTCGCGCCGAACTTGCCAAAAAGTACACGGCGCAACCGCTTGTCATACATGAGAAATTTGTTTCCAAAGACGGCTCGATCAAATTTTTATATCGTTATGCCGACGGTAACCTTATAGAGGGCGTGTTCATGCCGCACGATTACGGCAACACGCTGTGCGTGTCCACGCAAGTGGGGTGCCGCATGGGGTGCGCGTTTTGCGCGTCGGGCATCGGCGGATTGGTGCGGAACTTGTCGGCGGGCGAGATCGTAGCGCAAGCGGTGGCGGTAAACGCCTATTTGGGCGGCAATGCGAGCGATCGCAAGATCTCCAACATCGTGCTGATGGGCAGCGGCGAACCGCTCGACAACTACGACAACGTGACCAAATTTTTGCGCCTCATTTCCCACAAAAACGGGTTGTGTATCGGCTTGCGCTCCGTTTCGCTGTCTACGTGCGGCCTTGCGGAAAATATCCGCCGTTTGGCCGATGAAAACTACGGCGTTACGCTGTCGCTTTCGTTGCATGCCACCACCGACGAGGCGCGCGCCCAACTCATGCCCATTGCCAAGCGCTACACGCTCAAAGAAGTGACGGACGCCGTAAAATACTATTTCGAAAAAACGGGGCGCCGCGTGATATTCGAATACGCCATGGTCAAAGATAGGAACATGAGCATGTTCGACGCCAAGCGTTTGCGCGAACTGACGCGCGGCTATCCCGCGCACGTCAATCTTATACGGCTCAACTACGTAAAAGAAAAAGGTTTGCAAGGTTGTACCGAGGCGGAGGCGCAACGCTTTTTGCAAAGACTGACCGATCTCGGCGTGTCGGCCACCCTTCGCCGCTCGTTCGGCAACGACGTGGGCGGCGCGTGCGGGCAGTTGCGGAGGAAGTTTTTGCATGATCGGTAGAGTGGTGCGCGTGCTGTCCGACCGTTTTGCCGTGGACATCGGCGATCGAGTCGTGTTTGTCAAATCGCGCAAAAAGATAAAGCGCGCCGATAATCCGCTGGCGGGCGATCTGGTGTATTTAACGCAAGACGGCGAATATGTTTTGGCGGGTATCGAGCCGCGCAAACATAGGCTGATACGGCCGCCCGTGGCCAATGTGGATCAAATGATCGTTACGTTGGCGCCGTTGCCCGATCCCGACTTTTTCACGGTGGATAAAATGTTGCTGGGCGCGCACAAAGAGGGCGTGCGCACGGTGCTGTGCGTGAATAAAACGGACATGTTGCCCGACGGATTTTTGGCGCGGGTGCATGCGCAATATACGGGCGTGGCGGACGAAATCGTGTGCGCTTGCGCGGCGCAAGGCGATACGGCGGACTTGCAAAGATTGCTACGCGGACGGTTTTCTTGTTTTGCGGGGCAGTCGGCGGTGGGTAAAACGTCGCTTGTCAACGCCATTGCGGGCGGACATAGGCAAGTGGGCGACTTGAGCGAAAAAACGATGCGCGGCAAAAATACCACCACGGGCGTGGAACTCATAAAACTTGCCCCCGACACGTTCATTGCCGATACGCCGGGGTTCGGCGCTCTCGATCTGCAAGATATCCGCGCCGAAGAATTGGCGCTGTATTACGACGAGTATGTGCAACTTGCGCCGCAATGCCAATACCGTATGTGCACGCATATCGGCGAACCCGATTGCGCGGTGCGAAAGGCCGCGGCAAGCGGCGCGCTCGACAATAGTCGCTACGAACGGTATAAACTGCTGTTTGCACAACTGCAACAACAAAACGCTCACAGAAAATTCGGGAGAAAAACATATGAAAACAAATAAAGTTTGGGTGGCGCCCTCCGTGTTAAGCGCCGATTTCGGCAAAATGGGCGAGGAAGTGGCGCGCATGGAATCATGCGGCGCCGACGTGATACACTGCGACGTGATGGACGGCCTATTCGTGCCCAATATCACGTTCGGATTCAAAATGATCGCCGACCTGAAAAAGCACACGTCTTTGCCGCTCGACGTGCACCTTATGATCGACCGCCCCGAGCGGTATGTGCAACGCTTTATAGACGCGGGCGCCGATTGGCTCACCGTGCATTGCGAGGCAACGAACGAACTGATCCCCACGTTGGAAAAGATCAAGGCGGCGGGTATCAAGTGCGGCGCGGTGATCAGTCCCGACACCCCCACGCAAGCGCTCGCGCAATGTTTTCCCTTGTGCGACGTGGTGCTTTTAATGAGCGTATATCCGGGGTTCGGCGGGCAAAAGTTTATCGAAAAGTCGCTACAGCGCATGCAAGAGCTGCACGCCATGCGGCAAGCTTGCCAAAGCAGCGCCTTATTGGAGATAGACGGCGGCGTAAACGAGCAAAACGCCCAAGCCATTGTGGCGGCGGGCGCCGACGTGTTGGTGGCGGGCAATACGCTGTTTTCGGCGGCCGATCCGCGCGAGATCATACGTAGGTTGCATTCGTTATGAAAAAGGGCATACTCTTTCTAAACGGCGAACCGCCCGCGGCTATGCACTTGCAAGCCGTGCAAAAGGCCAAACAAGCCGTTGCGGCGTTGGGCATTTATTGCACCGACGGCGCGTATCGCTATGTTTCGCCTTATCTTTTGCCCGACACGGTGTTGGGCGATTTCGATTCCTTGCCGCTTTCGGCTGTGCATCCGTCGTGCGAAAAAGCGGTGTATCCCGCCGATAAAGACTATACCGACGGTTTTTTGGCCGTTAAGGTCATGCTTTCGCGCGGATACGATCATATCGATATTTACGGCGCGTACGGCGGTCGCCCCGATATGGCGCAAAGCAATTTCGCATTATTGGCGCTGGCGCGCGCCCACGGCATACGCGCCCGCTTTTGCGGCGACATGCAAACCTATCTTATAGGCGAAACGTTTACATTGCCCGTGCGCCGCGGCGCCACCGTATCGTTGGTACCCTTTACCGACACGGTGCATATAGTATATACAAAGGGATTAAAGTATGCCTTGCACGATCACACTATGCGCGCGTATGCCGACTTGGATGCGCCCGATTATATCATGGGCGTATCCAACGAGGGGTGCGGTACGGAGGCGGAAGTGCGGATCGATAAAGGATTGGCTTTGCTCTTTGTACAACAATAGGAGGTAGGTATGCGGATCGTTTGCGTAAAAGCGCCTAAGTTCTTGTCGGGATTTTTGCGGTTGCTGTTTTGTCGTAAAAAGTGAAAAGCCATGCAAATTCGTACATAAAAAGAACCGTTCGCCACTATGGGCAACGGTTCTTTTTCTTTTACGGGTATTGTTCGGTTCTTCAGCGCACCGAATTTTTATTGGTACGAAGGCAACGGGTGCAAACGTATTCGTTGGATTCCTTGCCGTCGATCTCGATGCGGACCTTATGCACGTTGGCGCTGAACGTACGCTTCGTGTGGCGGTTGGAGTGGCTGACGTTGTTGCCGCTCACTTTGCCTTTTCCGCAAATAACGCAAACTCTGCTCATAGTATTTAACACCTCCCGGGCGCGATATTTTTTGCTACCTTAAAATAATAGCACAATTTTCGCGAGAAAGCAAACGAATTGCCCTCTATTTTTCATAAATTCCGCACATTTTTCAAAAATCTCGCAAAAATCCTTGCAAAAACCGTTTGAATAGGTTAAAATAATAGTTGTGGGTACATATAGATAATCGGAGGTATGCCGTTGAGTGTAAATACTGCCAATGCATACGGTAGGATAACCATCACCGAAGAAGCGATCGCGCAAGTGGCGGGCAACACCGCGCTCGAATGCTACGGGATCGTCGATTTGGTTTCCAAACGGTTTTCCGACAGCTTGGCGGATCTCTTCAAGCGCAAACGCCTTTCTCGCGGTGTGCGCGTCATGACGAGCGGCGACCGCATATTTATCGATCTGTACGTGATCATCAAGTACGGCGTATCCATCGAAGCGGTGGCGCAATCCTTAAAAAAATCCGTAAAATACGATATAGAACGGTTTACCGGCATGATAGTGGATACCATAAACGTAAACGTAGTGGGGATCCGAGTATAATTCGATAGTTTAGCCGTATAGTAAATACTGTACGGGCTTATATAAATGGTTCCATAGCCGGCTTGACCGACAATAATGGAGGAAGAATGCAAAAGTCAATCAACGGTGCGATTTTGCGTAAAATGATATTGAACGGCGCGAAATTGCTCGATTCCAATAAAGAACATGTCGATTCGCTCAACGTCTTTCCCGTGCCGGACGGCGACACGGGCACGAATATGTCGCTTACCATGATGTCGGCGGCCAAAGAAGTGTCAAACTGTCCGTCGAACGGCTTAGATGCGCTCAGCGATGCGCTCAGCAAGGGCGCTCTGCGCGGCGCGCGCGGCAACAGCGGCGTTATTCTCAGTCAAATATTGAAAGGCATGGCAACCGTTCTCTCGCAGTGCCAAGAGATCACGGCCAAAACGCTTGCCAAAGCGTTGAACGCCGGCACTGATATTGCCTATAAAGCAGTCACAAAACCCAAAGAGGGAACCATACTCACGGTGGTGCGCGCCATGAGCGAGCATGCCAAAACCGTTACCAAAAAGAGCGTGGAAGTGCCCGCGTTCTTCGAAAGCATTTTGGCGGCGGGCGAGGAAATGCTCAAGCAAACGCCCGAACTGTTGCCCGTTTTGAAAAAGGCGGGCGTGGTAGACGCGGGCGGCCGCGGCCTTTTGATTATTTTCCAAGGATTCTATCATGCGTTGATCGGGCAGGAAGATACCAATATCGCGTTCGACGATTCGTTGCAAACAAGCGGCAGTCAGTATGACGAGCAAGCGCATTTCGATTACAACGATCTGGCCGAGATCGAATACGCATATTGCACCGAATTTTTTATCGTACATCTCAAGAAAAAGACGACCGAGGCGGATATCGACCGTTTCCGCGAACATTTGATGACTATCGGCGATTGCGTGTTGGTGATCGGCGATTTGAACATGGTAAAAGTGCACGTGCATTCCAACGAACCGGGCACGGTGCTCACTTATGCGTTGGAGCTCGGCGAGCTGGATCGGCTCAAGATCGAAAATATGTTGGAGCAAAACCGCGCGTTGATCGGGCAGAAAAAAGAGGAATTAAAGCCGTACGGCTTGGTGGCGGTATGCGCCGGCGAAGGCCTTACCAACATTTTCAAAGATTTGTTGGTGGATAACGTGATCGAGGGGGGGCAGACCATGAACCCCAGCGCCGAAGACATCGCCAAGGCGTGTGACGCGGTGCCCGCCAAAGACGTGTTTGTGTTCCCCAACAATAAGAATATCATTTTGGCGGCAGAGCAAGCCAAAGTGCTCACAAAACACAATTTGCATATCATACCCACCAAAGACGTGCCCCAAGGGCTTTCGGCGGTGCTGGCGTTCAATCCCGAAGACACGCTCGACAATAACTTGCAAGCCATGACCGAGGCGATCGGCAACGTGAAAACGGGTATGGTGACCTATGCCGTGCGCAGTACGCAAGTGGATAACTTCGATTTGCACGAGGGCGACATCATCGGTATCGATTCCAAGTCTATCGTGGCCAAGGGCGAAAAAGTGCAAAGCGTTACCGCCCAGTTGGTGGATAAAATGATGGATAGTTCGGTAAGCAATATAACGCTGTATTTCGGCAACGAAGTAAAAGAGGAAGAGGCGGGCGAGATCGCGCGCGAATTGTCCGAAAAATACAATCGGTGCGACGTGGACATACACTACGGCGGACAACCGCTTTACTACTACATCGTTTCTTTGGAATAATACATCATACGGGGCGGCCGTTGCCGCCCTTATTTATTGGGGTGCGCGTTGCGGTTCGAAGACGTTAAAGGCATGGGCAAAAGTCGGATTTCGAAGTTGCGGGCGGCGGGTTTCGATCGGCCGCTCGATCTTTTGTTGCATTTTCCGTACGATTACGTGGATCTCGATGCGCCCGTAGACACAGCGCGCTTGCAAGAGGGCGACCGCATCACGGTGTGCGGCACGGTGCAGAACGAACCCAAAGTGCAATTTTTGCGCAAAGGCTTGCGCATGACCAAGGCGGTCTTGGCCACGGCGAACGGCAATATAGAGGCGGTTTGGTTCAATCAAAAATACATTGCGGCGGCTATCCCGCACGGCAAAACGGTGTGCGTAACGGGTAAGGTGAAAAAATTTCGTCGCACCGTTTCCATTGTGGCGCCCGTGCTGTTGCAACCCAACGGCCGACGGGTGGTGCCGCTGTATCGCCCCATTGCGGGCGTGCCGCAGCGCGTAACGGACGAGGCGATCGATATGTTGCTGTCTTGCACGCGCGTGCAAGGGTATCTGCCCGACACGGTGCGGCAAAAATATGCGTTGCCGTCGCTCGGCGATGCGTTCCGCGCGGTGCACCGTCCGCGATCGATCGTCGAGGCCGAGGGGGCGGCGCGCGCGCTGTCGCTCGAAAAGTTGGGATACACGCTCAGCATGTTCGCCTTGGTAAAATCGGCGCACACGGGCGGCAAGCGGTTCGCGTATGTGCAAAACGGCGAAAAGTTGCGGCAAGCCGTAGCGTCGTTGCCTTTTGCGCTCACCGACGGACAGCAAACGGCACTGCAAGAGATCGTGGCGGGACTGCACGGCGAAATGCCCATGAACAGATTGTTGCAAGGCGACGTGGGGTGCGGCAAGACGGTGGTGGCGCTGCTTTCCATGTATTACGCGCATTTGAGCGGGTTTCAAAGCGTTTTGATGGCGCCCACCGAGATATTGGCGTTGCAACACTATCGCGCCGCCATTCGCTTTTTGGAACCGTTGGGCGCGCGGGCGGTGCTTGTAACGGGCAGTTTGACCAAAGCGGAGCGCGACGAGGCGTTGTTTGCCGTGCGCACCCAAAGCGCGGACATCGTGATCGGCACGCATGCGCTGCTAGGTGCCGACGTTGCTTTTTGCAATGCGTCGCTCATCATCACCGACGAACAACAGCGTTTCGGCGTGAACCAGCGCGGCGCCTTGGAAAACAAGGCGGCGGGCGCGGATTCGCTCAGCATGACGGCCACGCCTATTCCGCGCACGTTGGCGCTTTGTTTATACGGCGAGTTGGAGCAGTCGTCCATTGCGGCGTTGCCGTCGGGGCGTCCCGAAATAATCACCTCGTTGGTGCCGCCCGCCAAGCAAGAAGCAATGCTCGATTATGTGTTACAACGCGCCGCGATGGGCGAACAATCGTATGTGGTGTGCCCGCGGATCGACGATGACGAAGAAGAAAATTTGGTGTCGGTGGCGCAAGCCTACCGCTTGTTGCAAGAGAGGAACGCGGGCGAACATGCGGGCGTGTTGCACGGGCGCATGAAAGAGAGCGAAAAAGCGGAAGTCATGGCGGCATTTTTGCGGGGCGACGTGCGCGTGCTGGTGACCACCACGGTGATCGAGGTGGGCGTAGACGTGCCCGCCGCGGCCAATATCGTTATTTATCACCCCGAACGGTACGGGTTGAGCCAATTGCACCAACTGCGCGGACGGGTGGGGCGCGGCACCGCCAAAAGTTATTGCTTTTTGCCCGTGCAAGAGGACATCCCCGAACGGTTGCGGCGGTTTTGCGAGTGCCGCGACGGTTTTGCGCTGTCCGAATACGATTTTGCGCAACGCGGCGCGGGCGATTTTATCGGCACGCGACAGCACGGCGCGGGCGACGCTTTGCCCGTTACGATAGACGCCGCGCTCATTTATACCGCCAAAGCCATGGCCGAAGACACCTTGCGCGACGCCGAGGCCGTCCGAAAACTGCGCGACGGCATGACGGACGGCGCCGAACGGTATGTGCTTTCCATCACTATGAATTAGTGGGACCATATACTTGACACGCCAAGGCAAAATGAGGTATACTGAACCAATATACCTAAACGGGAAACGGGAGAACGCGCGTGAAAAAGTTAAGGTTGCCGTTCGGCGTGCAAGATTACATGCCGCAAGAGTGTTATAACATAAACAGAACGCAAGAACAGCTGGCCTCGGTGTTTGTTAAGCACGGTTTTCGGCGCGTGAGCATGCCCGCTATCGAGTTTTACGACGTATACGACGACATTTTGTCGCGCGCCGCTGTGAACAAAACGTTCAAAATGACGGACAGCGACGGCAGTCTTTTGATGCTCCGATTCGATCCCACGTTGCAGATTTGCCGCATGGCGGCCACGAAACTCTCGGCCGAACGGGCGGATAAAGTATATTATATAGAAAACAGCTACGAGTATATATCCGACCCGAGCACGGCGCGTAGCCGAGAATTTTTGCAAGCGGGCGTGGAACTGTTGGGGTCGTCGGACGTGGCGGGCGATATCGAGGCGGTGGCAATGGCCGTGGAATGCCTATCGGCCACGGGCTTGCAAGATTTTTTGGTGGAGATCGGCCAAGTAGAATATTTTAACGGGATAGCGGGCGAAGCGGGACTGAACGATGCCGATGCCAACGCGTTGCGAGCCTTTCTCAACCGCAAAGATATGTTGGGCGCCGAGATGTTTTTGCGCGAAAAAAAAGTGCGCGATACGTTTGCGGCGCAATTTTTGTTGTTGCCCACGCTATTCGGCGACGCCGAGGTGCTTGCCCGCGCGCGAGCGGGTGTGGCCAACGAGAGAAGTTTGCGCGCGCTCGATAACTTGCAACAAATTCTGTCTGCGCTCAAAGCCATGGGGTGGGAAAACCGCGTCACCGTAGATCTTGGGTTGTTGCGCGGCGAATACTACACGGGCACGGTGTTAAAGGGCATTTCGGGTAATTTGGGCATGCCGCTATTAGACGGCGGACGATACGACGCGCTTTGCGCCTCGTTCGGCCACGCCATGCCCGCCGTGGGGTTTTCCGTGGGTATCAAGCGGCTGTTGATGGCGCTTGAAAACGAAGATAAGTTGGTGCGCGACCCCGCGGCCGACTATGCGTATATCGCCGACGGCAAAGACGTTGCGTTCGAATATGCGTATGTAAACCGCTTGCGGGCGGACGGGCAAACGGTGGAAAAGCGGTTTGACGCCACCGAAAGCGAATTGTTCGCCTATTGTAAAGCGCGCGGCATAGCCAAAGCATTGGTGATAGAAGGCGGCGCGGCGCGCGCGGCCACGGAGGAAAAAACATGCAACAGTTGACCGTGGCGTTAGCCAAAGGAAGATTGGCCGACGAGGCCGTAAACCTTTTGGAGCAGTGCGGCGTGCGTTGCGCGCCCTTGCGCGAAAACACGCGCAAACTCGTGCTCGGCGACGCCGACAACAAGTATCGGTTTATTTTCGTAAAACCCGCCGACGTGCCCACATATATAGAACGCGGCGCGGCCGATTTGGGCGTGGTGGGCAAAGACACGTTGCTCGAAGAGAGTAAAGACATTTACGAAATGCTCGATCTCAAATTCGGCGCATGCCGCATGTGCGTGGCGGGATTTCGCGAACAGCGGGCGCGCGTTACGCATAACAAGTTGCGGGTTGCCAGCAAATACGTGCGCATTGCGCGCGATTACTATGCCGCCAAGGGCGTGGATGTAGACATCGTAAAGCTGACCGGCTCGGTGGAATTGGGGCCGATCATCGGATTGGCCGACGTGATCGTGGATATCGTGGAGAGCGGCAAAACGTTGGAAGCAAACGGCTTGGCGGTGCTTGAGGAGATATGCAAACTTTCCGCGCGGGTGGCGGTGAATAAAGTGTCGCTCAAAACGCGCAAAGACGAGATAATGCCGCTAATCGAAAAAATGCGGCAAATAACCGAAGGCAGGTGTTTATGATCCCCATCTTACGCGGCGACGGCGATCTGTCGCGGGTGTTCGGGCGCAGTCAGTTGGATATGGAGAGCGCGCGCGAAACGGTGAAAGCCATATTGCAAGACGTGCGGCAAAACGGCGATAAAGCGTTGTTTGCCTATACCAAAAAGTTCGATAAATTGCACGTAGACGAGGATTCCGTTGCGGTCACCGAACGGGAGATCGAAAACGCGTATGCGGCGGTAGATAGCGCCACGCTGGCGGCTTTGCGCCGCGCCAAAGACAATATAGAGGCCTTTCACAAGCGGCAAAAGCGGCAAGACAGCATTGTGACCGAAAACGGTAAAACAACGGGCATATTATACCGACCCGTGGAACGCGCGGGGCTATACGTGCCGGGCGGCAAGGCATCGTATCCGAGTTCGGTGCTCATGTGCGCATTGCCCGCCGCGGTGGCCGGCGTGCCGGAGATCGTTATGACAACGCCCGCGGGCAACGGGTTGAACCCGCTCACGTTGGTGGCCGCCGCCGAATGCGGCGTGCGCAAGATCTTTAAGATAGGCGGCGCGCAAGCCATAGCCGCCATGGCCTACGGCACGCAATCGGTGCCCAAAGTGAGTGTGATAAGCGGCCCCGGCAATATCTATGTGGCGCTTGCCAAGCGCGAAATTTTCGGCGCGGCGGGGATCGATATGATCGCGGGGCCGAGCGAGATTGCCGTGATCGCCGACGATTCGGCCGATCCCGTGTTTGTGGCCGCCGATATGCTCAGCCAAGCCGAGCACGACGAACTCGCCATGAGTTTGTTGATAACCGACAGCAAGACGTTGGCCGAAAAGGTGCAAGCCGAGCTTGCGCGGCAGTTGCAAGCGTTGCCCAAAGCCGACATTGCCACTCGTTCGTTACAGAACTACGGCGCCGTCGTGTTGGTGAAAAATGCGGCGCAAGCGGCGAGCATAGCCAACAAAGTGGCGCCCGAACATTTGGAGTTGTGCGTGAAAGACCCCGCGGCTTATTTGCCGCTTATCGTGAATGCGGGCGCGGTATTTTTAGGACACTGGTCGCCCGAACCGTTGGGCGACTATTACGCGGGCACCAATCACGTGTTGCCCACGTCGGGCACGGCGCGCTTTTGTTCGGCTTTAGGCGTGGATAATTACGTGAAAAAAATCAGTTTGATTCAATACGGCGAACAAGCGCTTATGGCGGCAGCCGACGATATCATTGCTTTAGCCGAGGCGGAAGGATTGCACGGACATGCCAATTCCGTGCGCGTGCGAAAGGGAGGTGCACAGTGATGCGAGCGGGCAAACAGCAACGTAAGACCAAAGAAACGGATATATCCGTGTCCATGGATCTCGATGGGTGCGGCAAGCATGCCGTGCATACGGGTATCGGATTTTTCGACCATATGTTGGAATTGTTGGCTTGCCATTCGGGCATCGATCTCACCGTATCGGTAAAGGGCGATCTGCAAGTGGACGCGCACCACTCGGTGGAAGACGTTGGCATCGTGATGGGAAAACTTTTACACGAGCTGTTAGGCGATAAAAAGGGCATTGCGCGCTATGCTACCGCCTATATTCCCATGGACGAAACGCTGGCGCGCACGGTGCTCGACGTGAGCGGTAGGCCGTGCCTTGTGTATCGGGTAAAAGGCCTTCGCGGCAAGATCGGCGAATTCGACGCCGAACTGACCGAAGAATTTTTGCGGGCGGTGTGTTCTTACGGCATGCTCACCGCGCATGTGGAAGTATTGTACGGCGGCAATTTGCACCATATGGCCGAAGCTGTATTCAAGTCGTTTGCCCATGCGTTGCACGATGCCGTTGCCGTTACGGGCAACGCCGTACCGAGCAGTAAGGGGATATTGGAATGATCTTATTTCCCGCTATCGATATTTTGCAAGGTAGGTGCGTGCGCTTATTACACGGCGATTATCATAAAGTCACCGATTACGGCGATCCGTTGCAAGCGGCGCTGCGGTGGGAGCGAGAGGGCGCTGCCTATCTGCATATCGTGGATCTGGATGCGGCCAAGAGCGGTCGCGGCGAGAATACCGAACTTATAGGCGAAATCGCCCGCCGCGTTCGTATTCCCGTGCAAACGGGCGGCGGCGTACGCACGTTGCAAGACGTGCAAACAAGACTGTCGGTGGGCGTTGCCCGCGTTATCTTGGGCACGGCGTGTTGCGAAGATCCCGAAACGTTGCGCGCGGCGGTAAAAGAATGGGGCGCGGAGCGCATCGTGTGCGGGATCGATGCAAAAAACGGCGCGGTGGCCACGCGCGGGTGGCTCGCGCAGTCCGACGTATCGCCGTTGTCGCTCGGTAAAGAAATGTATGCGTGCGGCGTTCGCTATGCGGTGTATACCGATATCGGCAAAGACGGCACGCTGGGCGGCGTGAACGTGCAAGCGTGTTGCGAGATGGCGCAAGCCACGGGGCTCAAGGTGATCGCCAGCGGCGGCGTGGGATCTTTGCACGATATCGCCGCGTTGCGCGCGGTGCAAATGTACGGCGCGATCTTGGGCAAAGCATTGTATGCAAACAGTTTTTCGCTATCCGATGCGCTCGGCTTGGCGGAGGAGAAAGAAAATGGACGTAAAATTTAACGCCGACGGCTTGGTGCCCGTCGTAACGGTAGACGCTTACACGAACGAAGTTTTGATGCAAGCGTATATGAACAAAGAGGCGTGGGAAAAAACGCTGCAAACGGGAAACGCATACTATTACAGTCGTAGTAGGCAAACCTTGTGGCGCAAAGGGGAAAGCAGCGGGCATACGCAAAAAGTGACCGAAGTGCGGTTGGATTGTGACGCCGACTGCGTGTTGCTGCGCGTAAAACAGACCGGTCCCGCTTGCCATACGGGAGAGCGGAGTTGCTTTTTTCAAACGGTAAAAACGTTTGAAAAGGTGCCGAACGTGGGCGTTTTACAGCGCGATATCGACGTGATCGCCGATCGGCGCGCGCATCCCGTGCAAGGATCGTATACAAACTATCTTTTGGAAAAGGGCGCGGAAAAGATCTGCAAAAAGATAGGCGAGGAGGCCGCCGAAACCGTGATCGCCGCCATGAAAGGCGATAACAGCGAGCTTGCGTGCGAATTGAGCGATCTGTTGTATCATATGTTCGTGCTCATGAACGAGCGGGGCGTTTCGTGGCAAGACGTGTTATCCGTATTGCAAACGCGCGGCGAAAACGAGCGAAAACGCAACTATTGATAATAAAAAACATAAAAGTATAAGGCGAAGAAAGCGGGTGGCGGCTCGCTTTTTTGTCGTTTTTTGTAAATTTTTGATAGTATGCGTGGCATAGAACGGAATAAAAAAGTGCGTAAACCGAGCAAAATTTGTCGAAACTATAAAAAACAAGACGAGCGAAGGAGGATATTGCAGAAAAAAGCATAATTTATGCGTCGGCATTCCGCTTTGCCTCGGCTTTGTAATTTGGTATAATAAATGTATCAAGTTTTCAATAATAAGGAGGATTTATATGGAAAACCAGAAGCAAAAACTTGTAGACAAAAAAACCGTGCAAAGACTGCTTATTCATTTGGGCATTGCACCCAAGACGAACGGTTACGGGTATCTCGCCACGGCGATCACCCTTCGGCTCGAATGTCGCAATGCGGAAATGCGCATGAAAGAACTGTATGCGCGCGTGGCGCGGGAGTTCCGTGTGTCGGCCGCATCGGTAGAGCGGTGCATGCGGTTTGCCGTGGGGCGCGCCTACAATGTCAATCGGTTGGACGGTATCAACAATCTGTATAAGGCGCGCATCATAAACGAAGTGCCCATGTTATCCGATTTCATCATGTATATCGTGGAATATTTCGACTCGTTTTACCGTTGCGACGATTATATGATCGGGTAAAAAATTTTGCCGCACGAACGGCAAAAGAGTTGACACGGCTGATATAATCGTGTATACTGAATGCATAGAAAGCAAACGGGGTTCCGTTTCACCGGCAGACACATGTCTTGCCGCGTTCATAAAACACCTATGCGCGTATGGCGATGTAATTGTTTTTGAGCGGAAGTTTGCTTTCCGCTCTTATTTATTTTGTGGAGGAATACGATTATCAATCTCAGAGACGTTGAGTTGAACGACAGAATTTGCGACCGCGAAGTGCGCGTTATCGACGAAGACAACACACAGCTCGGCATCATGTCGGCGGCGGAAGCAAATAGGATAGCCGATTCCAAAAATCTCGATTTGGTAAAGATCAGTCCTACCGCAACGCCGCCGGTATGCAAAATCATGGATTTCGGCAAATTCAAGTTCGAAATGCAGAAACGCGAAAAAGACGCGCGCAAAAATCAGAAAGTGACCGAACTGAAAGAGGTTTGGCTTTCTATGACGATCGACACGCACGACCTCGAAACCAAAGCGAAAGCCGCGCAAAAGTTTTTGCGCAACGGCGACAAGGTGCGCGTTTCCATTCGTATGCGCGGCCGTCAGCAGGCGCATGCCGCCTTGGGCGTGGAGGTGATGCACGATTTCTACAAAATCGTGGAAAACGATGCCAACATCGACAAACAGCCCACAACCGAGGGTAGGAATATCCTCATGATCTTATCACCCAAAAAATAACTTTATCGGAGGAATACAGCTATGCCAAAAATGAAAAGTCACAGCGGTGCGAAAAAACGTTTTCGCGTGACCGCTTCGGGTCGCGTTAAGCGCGCCCAACAAGGGAAAAATCATATTTTGACCAAGAAGTCGCGCAAGCGCAAGGATTCGTTGCGTCAAGGCGCTTATATGGCGTCCAACAAAGAGGCGAGCACCATCCGCTCGATGATCCAGAAGTAGGAGGGGTAGCATTATGAGAATCAAAAGAGCTGTCAACGCCGTAAAAAAGCGCAGAAAGATCATGAAACTGTCGAAGGGTTACTTCGGCTCCAAATCGCGCTCGTACCGTATCGCTCGCGAAGCGGTCATGAAGTCGCAAATGTACGCGTTTATCGGGCGTCGTTTGAAAAAACGCGACTTCCGCAAACTGTGGATCGCGCGTATCAATGCCGCCGCTCGCATGAACGGCATGTCCTACAGCACGTTTATGCACGGCTTGAAGGTGTCGGGGATCCAACTGAACCGCAAAGTGCTTGCCGACATTGCGGTGAACGACGCGGCCGGTTTCAAAGCATTGGCGCAAACCGCGCAAAATGCGGTGGCGCAATAGTTTTTTCGGGGTGCCGTGTATACGGCGCCCCTTTTTTATGGGAGCGGTATGCCGATAACGTCCAAACATAACGACTTGGTTAAAAAAATACGCAAGTTGTCCGAACGCAAGTGGCGGTATGCCTACGGCGAATATGTGGCCGAGGGCAAACGTTGGGTGGACGATGCGAAACGCCTTTGTCCCGAAAACGTGGCGGCCGTGGTCTGTTCGGATGACGCATCTTGCGATTTTGCCGACGCGGTGATCGATAGAACGCTGTTCGATTCGCTTTCGGACACAAAGAACAGCCAAGGCGTGTTGGCGGTCATGCGCATGCCCGCGCCCGCCGATCGTTTTGCAAGCGATCACTGCTTGTTTTTGGACAGAGTGCGCGATCCAGGCAATATGGGCACCGTTTTGCGCACGGCTTGCGCCGCGGGGTATACCGATATCGTTTTGCACGATTGTGTGGATGTGTTCAACCCCAAGGTGGTGCGCAGTTGTATGACGGGCATTTTGGGCGTTCGTTTTCATTACGACACGCCGCCGTCCGTTTTGCACGAAAAGGGATACACGCTTGTGGCCGCCGTTTTGGGTGGTGAAGACGCATTTTGCGCTCGCTTGCCGCGCCAAAAGATCTGTTTGGTGATCGGCAACGAGGCGGAAGGCATACGCGACTCGATTGCACGGCAATGCGATCGTCGTATTACCATTCCCATGGAGAGCAGCATGGAATCGCTCAACGCGGCCGTCAGCGCGGGCATACTGATGTATACGTTAAAATACGCAAAATAGTTTTACGCAAACAGTAAGGAGAGTAAAGAAATATGTCGGGACATAGTAAATGGGCAACGATCAAACGGGCAAAGGGTAAGACGGACGCGGCGCGCGCCAACGTATTCACCAAGATCGGCCGCGAATTGGCGGTGGCGGTGAAAGCGGGCGGCCCCGATCCCAACAACAACGCAAAATTGCGCGACGTGATCTCCAAAGCCAAAGCGGCCAATATGCCCAACGATAATATCACGCGCAGTATCAAAAAAGCGAGCGGCGAATTGGGCAGTATCAATTACGACGCCATCACCTACGAAGGCTACGGCGCGGGCGGCGTGGCGGTCATCGTGGAAACGCTCACCGATAACAAAAACCGCACGGCGGGCGACGTGCGCCACATTTTCGATAAATGCGGCGGTTCTATGGGCACCACCGGTTGCGTGTCTTACCTTTTCGAAACACGCGGCGTATTGTTGGTGGAAAAAAAGCCGACGGACGACGACGACGAAATGATGATGTTGGCGCTTGATTGCGGGGCGGACGATTTCAATATAGAAGACGGCATGTATGAGATACTTACCGCACCCAACGATTTTTCGGCGGTGCGCGAGAAGTTGGAGGCGCAAGGCGTGGTGTTTGCCAAGAGCGAGATAGATAAGATCCCCGCCAATTATATCGACGTAGACGCCGCCACGTTGCCCAAACTGCAACGCATGCTCGACATGTTCGACGAAAACGACGACGTGCAAAACGTGTATCACAACGCCGAACTGCCCGAAGAAGAGGAAGAAGAATAATGACGGTGGCCGAGAGTTGCCGCAAAGCGAAAGAGAGCAGAAACAGCGTGGCTTTGGCGGACACGGCAACCAAAAACGCCATGTTGCGGTTGGCGGCCGAGGCGGTGACAGAGGCGCAAGACGAGGTTTTGCGTGCCAACGCCCAAGACGTGGCGCAGTGCGACAAACCCGCGCAATTTATCGATCGGCTGCTACTCAACGAATCGCGCATTGCCGACATGGCCGAAGGGTTGAAAAAACTGATAGAGTTGCAAGACCCCGTGGGCGAAACGGTGGAAGAATGGACGGTGCCGAACGGCTTGCACTTGCGCAAAGTGCGCGTGCCGTTGGGTGTTTTGGCCATTATCTACGAGGCGCGTCCCAACGTGACGGTCGACGCCATAGGGTTGTGTATCAAAACGGGCAACGCGATCGTATTGCGCGGCAGCAAAGAGGCGTATCGCTCCAATAAGGCGCTGGTGGCGGCCGTAAAGGCTAAATTGCGCTTGGGGGGCTATGATCCCGAATTTATTCAGTTCATAGACGACACCACCCGTCAAGGGGCGGAAGAGCTCATGCGGTGCCGCGAGAGCGTGGACGTGCTCATTCCGCGCGGCAGTGCGGCGCTTATTCGCGCCGTGGTGGAAAAAGCCACGGTGCCCGTTATCGAAACGGGCGCGGGCAACTGCCATGCCTACATAGAAAAAACGGCCGATTCGAAAAAGGCGACGGACATTGTTTGCAACGGAAAATTGCGCCGTCCCGGCGTGTGCAACGCCTTGGAAAGCTTGTTGGTGGACGAGGAAGTTGCGGCAAAGTATTTGCCTATCGTGTTGGGCGCGCTGAAAGACGCGGGCGTGCGTATCGTGGGTTGCGAAAAAACGCGGCGCATTTGTCCGTATGTTTTTCCGGCCACGCAAGAGGACTATGCCGCCGAATTTTTGGCGCTCTGCATATCGGTAAAAGTGGTGCAAAACGTGCAAGAGGCGTGCGAGCATATCAATTTGTATTCCACGCACCACAGCGAAGTCATCATCACCGAAAGCAAAGAGGCCGCCGACTATTTCACTGCGCATATAGACAGCGCGGCGGTGTACGTGAATGCGTCCACTTGTTTTACGGACGGCTTTCAATTCGGATTCGGCGCCGAGATGGGCATATCCACGCAAAAATTGCACGCGCGCGGTCCGCTGGGTTTGAAACAACTGACGGGTGAAAAATACGTGATACGCGGCAACGGACAGACCCGTCCGTAAGTACGCAAACATTCGGAAGAAAAAGGTATGGACGAATTCGACGAACTGATGCAAAATGCCAAAGCGGAAAGGGATAACGGACCGCAAGGCCATCGCCAACGCGTGTATGCGTCGGTGGATCGCGACCCCGATATGACGGCTATGGCCGATTACGAAATGCTCGAATACTTGCTGTTTGCCACCATTCCGCGCGGCGATACCAAGCCCATTGCCAAAGATCTGATACGCACTTTCGGTTCGCTTTCGGCGGTATTGCACGCCGATTATTGCGAGCTGTTGCGCGTGCCCGGATTGGGCAGTAAAAGCGCGCATTTGTTGGCACACGTATTGCCCATTGTGATCCGCGCCGAATACGGACGGTTCGAGCACGCCACGCGACTTACCACGGCGGCCGCCACCGCTCGATTTTTGTATGCGCGCTTTCTGGGCGAGAACAAAGAAAAGTTGCTGATGGTTTCGCTCAACGTGAACGACGAAGTGGTCCATACCGACGAGATAGCGTACGGTTCGGTGGATTCCATGCAAGTGGATATTGCCAAGATCGTCTGCGCCGTGGAACGAAACGGCGCCAAAAAGATCATATTGGCGCACAATCATCCCGGCGGCACGTTGAACTTTTCGGATGCCGACATAGAAACCACCGCCCGCGTGATCACGGCGTGCACGCTGGTGGGCGTTGTGTTCGTCGATCATCAGATATTAGTGGGTAATCGGTATATCAGCATGTTCGGCGATACGTCGCTCGACAAAGTGTTGGCGATCTGCGATAAATATTGCGCCAAATTGACCGAATCGGTCGCTGCGGAAAAATCGCGGCACAGTTTGCGCATGCATTTGCGCGAGCAGAACGACACCGAAGATGCCAATAGGCAAAAATTGCAAGCATTGCAAACCTATCGCCAATTGCTGCTACTCGATACCGAAACGCGCCAAGAGATAGAAAGGGAATGGGTGCGCGATATTGCCGACGAAAAAAGCAACTCGGAGCAATAAACAAACATATTTTAACGATTCTTTTTAGACGTTTGGCGGGAAAAATAAAAAACGGCTTACCGATATACAAGCCGTTTTCTTGTTATGTCTGTCATACATTTCGTTTTTTTATAAAGCGGCCGTCGCTTTGCGGAGTTTTTGCAAATGGCGTTCCACTGTTTTTTTGGCGGGGCCGCCCGTGGCCGAACGGGCTGCTACCAATCGGTCGATAGGCACCGTTTTTAATATGTCGCTTGCAAACAGATCGGAAAAGCTTTGGTATTCTTCCACCGAAAGTTCTTCGAGCGATTTGCCGCTTTCCACGCAGTAGTGCACGAGTTGACCCACTACGCGGTGTGCGTCGCGAAAGGGCATGCCCTTTTTTACGAGATAGTCGGCGCAATCGGTGGCCGCCGTATAGCCGCCCGCCGCGCCTTTGGCCATGACGTCGGCGTGAAAGGTGAGCGAGGGGAGAAGATCGGTAAACACCTCCAAGCATTGTTTTACGGTGTCCTCGCAATCGAAGATCGCCTCTTTGTCCTCTTGCATGTCCTTGTTATAGGCAAGCGGCAGTCCTTTCATTAGGGTAAGCAGTGCCACCAGATCGCCGTAAACCCGACCCGTTTTGCCGCGGATCAATTCGTTCATATCGGGATTTTTCTTTTGGGGCATAATGCTCGAACCCGTGCTGAAAGCGTCGCTCAGCGTAATGAACCCGAATTCGTCGGTGGCCCAATATATGATCTCTTCGTTGCAACGGGAAAGGTGCATCATCAGTAAAGAGCACGCGGCGGCAAACTCCACGGCAAAGTCGCGGTCGGATACGCCGTCTAACGAATTTTGCGTGATACGGGGAAAATCCAACAGTTGCGCCACGCGGTTGCGGTTGATGGGATAACTCGTAGACGTGCACGCGCCGCTGCCGAGCGGCATCACATTGATGCGTTTGCGACAGTCGGCAAAACGTTCGGCGTCGCGCAAAAGCATTTCGCAATAGGCGGTGAGGTGATGGGCAAGGGTGGTGGGCTGCGCTTTTTGCATGTGCGTGTAGGCCGGCATAAACGTTTCGGTGTGCTGTGCCGCTATGTCGCACAACGTTTCGCACAGCGTTTTGATACGTGCTATGATCTCCGAAACGGCGTCGCGCATATATAAGCGGATATCGAGCGCCACTTGGTCGTTGCGCGAACGCCCCGTGTGCAATTTTTTGCCCACTTGGCCGAGGCGGTCGGTGAGGGCCTCCTCGATAAACATATGTATGTCTTCGGCGTCGGCAATGCGCAGTTTGCCGTTTTTGATATCGTAAAAAATATCCGAAAGCGCGGCGCAAATGGCCTCCGCCTCGCTCGGCTCGATAATACCGCATTCGCCCAGCATGGTGGCGTGCGCGATACTGCCCATGATATCGTGTTTATATAAGCGTTTATCGACGGGAAGCGAACGCTGAAAAGCGTCCGCTTGCTCGTTGAGTGCGGATTGAAAACGACCCGACCACATTTTCATGATGTAATTTCCTTTTTGCGGTTATTTTCCGTTGTTGCGGCGCAACATTTTGGCGCGCACTTTAAGCGGCAAGCCGAACAGATTGATAAAACCTTCCGAATCCTTTTGATCGTATACTTCGTCGGCGCCGAAGGTGGCTATATCCTCGTCGTACAGCGAGTAGGGCGATTTGACGCCGGCGCCCAAAATATTTCCCTTATAGAGTTTGAGTTTTACCGTGCCGGTCACCGTGGATTGCGTGCTGTCCACAAAGGCAGTAAGCGCTTCGCGCAACGGCGTAAACCAGTTGCCGTCATATACCAATTCGGCAAAACGGATGGCCACTTGCTCTTTGTAATGCGAGGTAGCGCGATCAAGCGTGATCTCTTCTAAATTGCGGTGCGCGGCATACAAAATGGAGCCGGCGGGGTTTTCGTAAACGCCGCGCGATTTCATGCCCACAAGGCGGTTTTCCACCATGTCGCACACGCCCACGCCGTGCTTGGCGCCGATCTCGTTGAGAAGGGTAAGTAACGCCACGGGGCCGAGTTTTTTGCCGTTCACCGCCACGGGGATACCTTTAACAAATTCGATCTCCACATATTCGGGGGTGTCGGGCGCCTTGGAAAGGGGGTGCGAAATAAGCAACATTTCGTCTTGCGGTTCGTTCCACGGGTCTTCGAGGTCGCTCCCTTCGTGCGAAAGGTGCCAAATGTTGCGATCCATGGAATAGGGGTGCTTTTTGGTGACGGGAACGTCTAAGCCGCGCGCCTCCGCGTATGCGATCTCTTCTTCGCGCGATTTGATATCCCATATGCGCCACGGCGCAATGATCTTCATGTCGGGGCTGAGCGCCTTGATGGAAAGCTCGAACCGCACTTGGTCGTTGCCTTTGCCGGTGCAACCGTGGCAAATGGCCTCGGCGCCTTCGCGCTCGGCGATCTCCACCAAACGTTTGGCGATCACGGGACGGGCAAAGCTGGTGCCCAACAAATATTTGCCTTCGTACACGGCGCCCGCTTGCAAGGTGGGGAACACGTAGTCGCGCACGAACTCTTCGGTAAGATCTTCGATATAAATGGACGACGCGCCGCTCTTAACGGCCTTTTCGCGCAAAGGCGCAAGTTCTTCGCCTTGCCCTACGTCGGCGGCCACGGCAATCACTTCGCAGTTGTAATTTTCTTTCAGCCACGGAATGATGATGGTGGTGTCAAGTCCGCCCGAATATGCCAACACGATTTTCATTTTTTTCATTCTTTGCTCCTTGGTGCGTCAATCACTTGACGAAATTAAAAAATAATACTATATTATAATAAACCATTTTTGTGGATTTAGCAAGAGAAACGGGAGTGTTATTTTGATAATTTTGGGGATCGATCCCGGCTACGCCACCATAGGATACGGCGTGATCAAAAAAGAGGGCGCGGCGCTGTCTGCCGTGGACTACGGCGTGATACAAACGCCCAAAGAAGAGAGTATCCCCGTGCGGCTGGCAATGCTAGACGAAGCGCTCACCGCCGTGATACAAAAGCACAAGCCCGACGCGGTGTCGGTGGAAGAACTGTTTTTTAACACCAATATCACCACGGGCATCAAAGTGGCGCAAGCGCGCGGCGTTATTTTGCTTTGCGCCATAAAGCATTGCGGCAAGCTGTACGAATACACGCCGCTGCAAATCAAACAAGCGTTAACGGGCAACGGTCGCGCGGAAAAACAGCAAGTGCAATTCATGGTAAAAGCCTTATTGCAACTGCGCGCGGTGCCCAAACCGGACGATGTGGCCGACGCGTTGGCGGCCGCCGTATGTCATGCGAGTTTCGGCGATTACGCCCACCGCGTGCTCAACTGAAAAGGAGGTCACCCATTGTATAACTACATAAAAGGCATATTGGCCTATGCGGAAGAGAACACGGCCGTTATCGAGGCGGGCGGCATAGGCTACGAACTTTGCGTATCGTCGGCCACGGTGCAACGATTGGGTCGCATCGGCGACGCTTGCAAGATATACTGCTATCTCAACGTGAAAGAAGACGAAATGAGTTTGTACGGTTTTGCCGACAAAGCTGAAAAAGAATTTTTTTGCAAATTGATCGAGGTGGCGGGCATCGGCTGTAAAATGGCCGTTTCTATATTGAGTTTTGCATCTATGTCAGACATAATAGCCGCTATAACGGCGGCCGATGTGGCAAAATTGAGCAAAATAAAGGGGATCGGCAAAAAAACGGCCGAGCGTTTGGTGGTGGAGTTGCGCGACAAATTGGCGCCCGGCGCGCAAACGTTTATTGTGCCCGCGATGGCGGCGGGCGGAGAAAACAGCGAGGCGGTAGAGGCATTGCTTTCGTTGGGATTTTCGCGGCAAGAGGCTACGGCGGCGGTGGCGCGTGTGGAAAAAGCGGGCATGCGGTGCGAAGATATTGTTTTGGCGGCGCTCAAGGGCAACGCGTGAGAGGGTAACAAATGGACGAAGAACGTTTTATCACCAGCACCAAATTGGAAACCGACGGCGCGTTGGACGTGACGTTGCGCCCCAAAACGCTCGAAGAATACGTGGGGCAAGACAAGATAAAAAACAACTTAAAGGTGTTTATCGAGGCGAGCAAAAAACGGCGCGAGGCGCTCGACCACGTTTTGCTGTACGGGCCGCCGGGATTGGGCAAGACCACGCTTTCGCATATCATAGCGGCGGAGCTAGGTGTGCAGATCCGTATAACGAGCGGACCGTCTATCGAACGGGCGGGCGATTTGGCGGCCATTTTGACCAACTTGAGCGAAAACGACGTGTTGTTTGTGGATGAGATACACCGCTTGAACCGTGCGGTGGAAGAGGTGTTGTATCCCGCCATGGAAGATTACGCCCTCGACATCGTGATCGGCAAGGGGCCGTCGGCGCGCAGTATGCGTTTGAACTTGCCCCATTTTACGCTGATCGGCGCCACCACGCGGGCGGGCATGCTCACGGGGCCGTTGCGCGACCGTTTCGGCGTGATCTGTCGGCTGGAAATGTACGAGCCCAAAGAGCTTGCCGTGATCGTGCGTCGCAGTGCGAGCATTCTCAAAATAAAGCTGTCGGACGAGGCTGCGGTGGAAATAGCAAGCCGCAGTCGCGGTACGCCGCGTATCGCCAACCGCTTATTAAAGCGCGTGCGCGATTTTGCCGAAGTGGAGCAAAACGGCGAAGTGAGCACGGCATTGTGCCGCAAGGCGCTCGATTTGTTGGAAGTGGACAAGCTGGGGTTGGATTATAACGACCGCAAGTATTTGGCGGCCGTCATTCAAAAATTCGAGGGCGGGCCGGTGGGGCTGGATACCGTGGCGTCTGCCATCAACGAAGAATCGGTTACCATAGAAGACGTGGTGGAACCGTATTTGTTGCAACTCGGTTTTATCGCGCGCACGCCGCGCGGTCGGGTGTGTTTGCCGGCGGCATATAAACATTTGGGACTGCGTCCGAGCGGTGCGGCCGCCCAACAATTGGATCTTTTGGACGAGTAGGCGGGCGATAAATGAAAACAAGCGATTTTTACTACGATCTGCCCGAAGAGCGCATTGCCCAAAGTCCCGCCGAGCCGCGCGACAGCGCGCGCCTATTGGTGTATGACCGCGCGACCGACGGCATAGAGCATCGGCATTTTTACGATCTGCCCCGATATTTGCGTAGCGGCGACGTTTTGGTGATCAACAATACGCGCGTGTTGCCCGCCCGTATTTACGGAAATAAGACCGAAACGGGCGCGCGCGTGCAATTTTTACTGCACAAAAGGTTATCGCTGACCGATTGGGAAGTGTTGGCGCGACCCGCCAAACGGCTGAAAGAGGGAAGCGTTGTGCGCTTTTCGCCCGCTCTTGCGGCGCAAGTTTTGCAGACGGGCGAAGAGGGGTTGCTGAACGTGCGCTTCTCTTTCGAGGGCGTTTTTGAAACGGCGTTGGCGCAGATCGGCGAAATGCCCTTGCCGCCCTACATCAAACAAAAACCGAACGACCCCGAACGATACCAAACGGTGTATGCCAAGCAAGAGGGCAGCAGCGCCGCGCCCACCGCGGGGTTGCATTTCACCCCCGATCTATTGCAGAAACTGCGCGACATGGGCGTGCAGATCGCGGAAGTTTTATTGCATGTGGGGTTAGGTACGTTTCGTCCCGTGAAAGTAAACGACGTTGCCGAGCACGTCATGCACAGCGAATATTACGAAATATCCGAAGAAACGTGCAAAATCGTAAATCGCGCCAAAAAAGAGGGGCGACGGGTGATCGCGGTGGGTACTACGTCTGTCAGAGTTCTGGAAAGTGCCGCCAAAAACCAAGGAGAAGTGCGCCCGACAAGCGGGGAAACGGATATATTTATTTACCCGCCCTACACGTTTAAGATCGTGGACGCGCTGATCACCAATTTTCATTTGCCCGAATCCACGCTGCTGATGTTGGTGTCGGCTTTGTGCGGGCGTGAAAAAACGTTGTCGCTATACCAAACGGCCGTGCAAGAAAAGTACCGTTTTTTCAGTTTCGGCGACGCGTGCTTTTTTATATAACAGCGGCGCATGTAAGCGCTTAAACACACAATAGACAAAAAGGGAACGTATGGAACATTTCGAGTATAAAGTATTGCATGTATGTAAACAGAGCGGTGCGCGCGTAGGGGAGTTTACCACGCCGCACGGCAAGATTATTACGCCCGTGTTCATGCCCGTGGGCACCCAAGCCACCGTAAAGGCGCTTACACCGCGGGCGGTGGCGGAAACGGGCGCGCAGATCTTGCTGTCCAACACCTATCATTTGTATATGCGCCCCGGCCACAAGCTCGTGGAACGGGCGGGTGGTTTGCATAAGTTCATGGGGTGGGATAAGCCTATTTTAACGGACAGCGGCGGCTTTCAGGTGTTTTCTTTGGCCAAGCTCAACAACATAACCGACGAGGGCGTTCTGTTCCATTCTCATCTCGACGGGAGCAAACATTTTTTCACGCCCGAATTGGCCATGGAAATCGAAAACAGTTTGGGCGCCGATATCATCATGGCGTTTGACGAATGCAGTACGTACGGCGCCGATCACGACTATGCGCAAAAGGCACTACAGCGGACGATCGCATGGCTAAAACGGTGTTATGCCACGCATACAACGCCTACGCAAATGCTTTTTCCCATCGTGCAAGGCAATATGTTCGAAGATCTGCGACTTCGGTCGTTGCAAGAAACCATACCGTATGCTAGGTGCGGCATTGCCATCGGCGGGCTGAGCGTGGGCGAACCCAAAGACTTGATGTATAAGATCATGGACGTGATGCGCCCCCATTATCCGCAAAACATGCCGCGCTATTTGATGGGCGTTGGGTCGGCCGATTGTTTGGTGGAAGGGGTGTTGCGCGGTATCGATATGTTCGACTGCGTGTTGCCCACGCGCACGGCGCGCTACGGCACGGCCATGACGAGTCGCGGCAAGATCTCGGTGCGCAACGCCGCCTATAAAGAGGACTTTACCACGCTCGATCCCGATTGCGATTGTTATTGTTGCCGAAACTTTACCAAAGCGTATTTGCGCCATTTGATCAATACCGACGAGATTTTGGGCGCGGAACTGCTCAGCATGCACAATATACGATATCTCACGCGTTTGACCGAACGCATGCGCGATGCCATCATGGCCGATTCGTTCGGCGATTTTGCGGAGGCGTTCCGTTCTTCGCCCGAATATTGTTGAAAAACGTGCGTAAAATGCGGGCAACGTGCTCGAAATCGCTTGCATTCGGCTAAAAAATTTGCTATACTGTTACGGTGTGACGCGCACAGTCCGCTGTTCTATCTAAAAATTCGTAGGGCATGAATGTGCGGAATGAACCCAAAAGGAGGTCTTGTCATGGGAAACAGTATTATCGACGCGATCGAAAAAGAGTACCTGAAAGCGGAAGTCCCCGCGTTTAACGTGGGCGACGTTGTGAAGGTGGGCGTGAAAGTTGTGGAGGGCAACCGCGAGAGAACGCAGGCGTTCGAAGGCACGGTCATTGCCAAGCGCAACGGCGGCGTTCGCGAAACCTTTACCGTGCGTCGCGTATCGTTCGGCGTGGGCATCGAGAGAACCTTCCCTTTGCATTCGCCCCGTATCGAAAGCATCACGGTGGTGCGCAAAGGCAAAGTGCGCAGAGCAAAACTGTATTATTTGCGTAAGCTTTCGGGCAAAGCGGCTAAGATCAAAGAGATCAAATAAGCGAGTGCTCGGCAAAAGAACAAACAAAACGGGATTTTTGAAAAAGTCCCGTTTTTTGTTTATAAAAATTCGTGCGGCGGCAAAAAATAGCTTGCTTATTTCGGCAAAGTATATTATTATAAAGAATAGGTAAAAACTGTATTGCCGCGCGGCAACGGTTTTGCGGCAAAAGGAATTCTAAGGATCGGAGAGAATTTGCAGATGAATATGGCTTTGTTATCGGTGAAAGCGGCCAATGTGTTGTATCCGCTGTTGTTCACGATTGCCACGGCGGCATCGGTGTTGCTTTTGATTTGGCTACTGGTGCGCACGGTGGGCAAAACGGACGCCGTACGGGCGGAGGGGGAAACGGACGCCGGCAAAAAAATCGATCCCGCCGCGCTTTTGGCGGTATTGTTGGTGATCGGGTTGATCTTACGGCTGATCTTTGTGTTTGCCGTGAAAGGCAACCGCACGCAAACGCAAACGTTCACAACGCTGTTCGAGCACCTCGAAGCCAAAGGGTTCGGAAAAGATTATTACAAAGCGCAAGGGCTTGCGGTGTTTCCGCTCACCTATTATATATATGCGGCTATGGGCGCCTTTTTCAATCTGTTCGGCCTTACCGCCGATTCGGCGGCCGCGGCGCTGTTCGTAAAATTGCCGCTTATAGCGGCCGACCTTGTCACGGCGTTCTTGTTGTACAAAACGGCCAAAAAATACATGGGGTCGGCGGCGGCGACGGTGGTGGCCGGTTTTATATGCGTTTGCCCGCTGTTCGTGTTTGCGTCCGGCGTGTGGGGCACGGTGTATTCGTTGCTTGCCATGTTCTTGGCGCTCACGTTGTATTTCTTGGCGGACAAGAATTTTATTGCCACCGTGGGGTGTTATGCCGCCGCGCTTTTGGTGCACCAAAGCGCCGTATATTTGTTTCCCGCCATTGCGATATTCGTGCTATATAACTTTGTAAAGGCTTGTATGGCGGTGCACGCGGCCGAAAACGTGTCGGGCGGCGCTGTATGGCGCGATCCCGCCATGCGCCCCGTGATCACCGTTCCCGCAAGTATCGCGGTGTTTGCGCTCCTTTCGTATCTAGTATCTTTGCCGCTGATGATCGGTTCGTTCGGCGCGGGATATTTCACTTTCTTTTACCGTTTGTATTTGCGCCCGTTGGCGTCGTTTACGTCGTTCGGGCACAATTCGTTGGGCATTTTCAACTTGTTTATGCGCAACGGCAAAGAACTGAACGCGCGTTTTCCGTCGGTGGTGTTCACCGTGCTGTTTGCCGTGATCGTTACGGCGATCGTTCTGTTGGTGTATTTGAGCAAGAAGAATCGCGCCAATCTCGTGTTTTTGTGCGCGTATGTTTTGCTGACGTTGGCCACCTATTTCGTTGGGTTCGACGAGTTCAGTCTGCTATCGGCCATCGTGCTGTTTTTGCTCTCTTTCGTGCTCATTCGCGACAAGCGCATTTTGGCCGTTCTCGCACTGTTGACGTTGCCCGTGATCGTCAATGCGTCGGCGGTCATGGCGAGCGCCGATTATTACAATAACGATATAGCCTACCGTTTTACCGAGGCGGCGGAGTATACGGGCAGCGAACTTTTGCGCGGCGGCGCCGCGGCGGTCACCGTGGTGTGCTCCGCAATAGCCGTTTTGGTGCACTTGTTTGCCACGGTGGTCTTGCTGGATATTTCCATGAGCAATAAACGCAAGGTGTTGCCGTATGCGGAAAACGCCACGTTTGCGCAAGCAATGAAAGCTTTTGTTGCGCGCGTTAAATAACCATACACTACGGGCGGAGCGATCCGCCCTTTGATTTAGCGCTTTCGGCGGTGCGTCGAAAGCGTTGCGGAGAAAGTACGGAATGCTTGCAAAAGTGAAAAGTTTCGGGTTGGCGGGGCTGAACGGCTACGAAGTGGACGTGGAGGCGGACATGCACGCCGGCTTGCCCGGTATGGAAACGGTGGGGTTGCCCGACGCGTCCATCAAAGAGAGCAAAGAGCGCGTGCGCAGCGCCATTAAAAACAGCGGCTTTTTGTTCACGCCGCAACGGATCACCGTAAATTTGGCGCCCGCCGACGTGAAAAAAGAGGGGCCGCTATATGATTTTCCCATCGCCATGGCTTTATTGGCGGCCACGGGACAAATACAAGTAACGCGGCTTGCCGACACCGTGTTGGTGGGCGAGCTTTCGTTGGACGGCGGTCTGCGCCGTGTGCGCGGCGTGTTGCCCGTGATCTTGGCAGCCAAGCGCGCGGGGTACAAAAATTTGATGATCCCGTGGGAAAACCGCAACGAAACGGTGTTTGTAGACGGGGTGGACGTGTACGCTTTTCGCACGCTCGGCGAGGCGGTGGCGCACGTGCGCGGCGAGCAGATCGTTGCGCCCGTTCCCAAAGCGGACGCCGCACGGCAAGCGGCGAGCGTGATATACGGCGAAGATCTGCAATATGTGAAAGGGCAATACGCGGCCAAACGCGCGTTGGAAATTGCGGCGGCGGGAGGCCACAACATGCTGATGATCGGCCCGCCGGGCGGCGGCAAGACCATGTTGGCGCGTTGCTTGCCGTCTATTTTGCCCGAAATGACGTTAGACGAGGCGCTGGAAACCACCAAGATCCATTCGGTGGCCGGTTGTTTGGACGATACGGGCCTTGTGATGCGACGGCCTTTTCGCACGCCGCACCACACGGCCAGCCGCATTGCGCTCACGGGCGGCGGTTCCGCCGCGCGACCGGGCGAGATCAGCTTGGCGCACAACGGCGTTTTGTTTATGGACGAACTGCCCGAATATCCGCGTTCGGTGTTGGAGATACTTAGGCAACCGCTCGAAGACGGCAAGATTGCGGTGTCGCGCGCGCAACGTTCCGTTTCCTATCCCGCGCACTTTATGTTGGTGGCCAGCATGAATCCTTGCCCGTGCGGCAACTACGGATCGTCGCACGGGGAATGCTCGTGCACGCCCGCCATGATCGAGAAATACCACGCGCGGCTTTCCGGCCCGCTCATGGATAGGATCGATCTGCACATCGAGGTGGACAACGTGACTTACGACGATCTGGCAAGCACGACGACGGCCGAGAGTTCGGCGGCGGTAAAAGCGCGGGTAGACGAGGCGCGCCGCTTGCAAACGGAGCGCTACCGCGGCACCGACGTGCACTGCAACGCCGCCATGACGTCGCAAATGTTGCATACATATTGCGCCTTGGATACAGAGGCGCAAGCCATGCTCAAATCGGCGTTCGACGGTTTGGGGCTGTCGGCGCGCGCTTACACGCGCATATTGAAAGTGGCGCGCACCGTGGCCGATCTGGCGCACAGCGAGGCGGTAACGGCAGAGCACATTGCCGAGGCGGTGCAGTATCGCAGTTTAGACCGCCGCTATTGGAAGTGACGCAATGGAGATCACCGAAGACATTTTATATTTTTGGTTGGGTTTTTCGGGATTGTCCGCCCGCCGTTTTCATAAGCTGTCCGAACGTTACACGCCGTGGGAGCTGTGGAGCGGCGTAGGCAACACGATCACCGATAAAACGCTTTTCGGCGAAAAAACGTACGACGCGCTGGTGCGTTTTCGCAATGTGGATTTTTTATCGCACGAAACGGAAAAGTTGCGCGACGGCGGTATGCTCGTCGTGTCATTTAATCGCTACCCGTTGCCTTTGCGGCAAAAAGAGGTGGTTGCGCCGCCCTTTTTGTATTGCCGCGGCAACGTGTCTTTGCTGCATACCCCTACGGTGGCCGTGGTGGGAACGCGGCAATGCAGCGCGTACGGCAAAGAGGCCGCCTATCGGTTGGCAACCGAGTTGTGCGAACACAACGTTACGGTGGCGAGCGGCTTGGCGTTGGGCATAGACAGCTATGCGCATCGCGCTGCCTTGCGGGCAAACGGCAAAACGGTGGCGGTGCTCGGCAGCGGTCTGCAGTGCGTTACGCCGCCCTTTAACCAAGGGTTGCACGACGAGATCGTGGCGTCGGGCGGTTTGATCGTGTCCGAATACGCGCCGCGGTGCGATGCCACGCGCTACACGTTTCCCGCCCGCAACCGTATCATAAGCGGACTTTCCATGGGCACGGTGGTGGTGGAGGCGGGCAAAGGGAGCGGCGCGCTCATCACGGCCGACTATGCCGCCGAACAAGGGCGCACGGTGTTCGCCGTACCGGGCAGTATTTTGAGTAAAACCGCCGTAGGCAGCAACCGTTTGTTGTACGACGGCGCCGTGCCCGCCCTATGTGCAACGGATATTTGCGATACATTGGGCATATCGTATACAAAAATCGAGAAAAAACCACGCGTTGTTGCGCTTGACATTTTCGAACAAAAGATTTATAACTTATTGCAGTCGGGCGTTACGAACTTCGACGCGTTGGTGGAAAGCGCGCAAATTACGCCCGCCAAACTGTCGGCGCTGTTGTCGGGCATGGAGATAAAACGCGTGATCGAGAAAAAAGCGCCCAACGTGTATGCGCCCGTTTAACGGGCGGTGGCACAAAACCGTGAAAGGAGAAACAGACACTTGAAATTAGTGGTCATCGAAGGTATCGGCAAAAAGGAAACGGTGGAAAAATATTTGGGACCCGGCTATAAGGTGTTTGCCACCAAAGGGCACGTGCGCGACTTGCCCGCCAAAACGCTGGCCGTGAACGTTAAAAAGGATTTCGAACCCAAATACGTGATCATGGACGACAAAAAAGACGTGGTGGAACAGCTAAAGAGCGCCGTTTCCAAAGCGGACGAAGTGTTGCTCGCCACCGACCCGGACCGCGAAGGCGAGGCCATTTCTTGGCATGTGGCGCACATTCTGGGCATACCGCAAGACAGCCCCGTGCGTATCGAATTTAACGAGATCAGCAAAAAAGCGGTGCAAAGCGCATTGCAACACCCGCGCGCCATCGATATCAATTTGGTGGACGCGCAACAAGCGCGCCGCGTGCTCGACCGCTTGGTGGGTTACAAACTCAGCCCCGTGCTGTGCAAGAAGATACAGAACAAACTGTCGGCGGGGCGCGTGCAGTCGGTAACGTTGCGCCTTGTGGTGGAACGCGAACGCGAGATCTTAAATTTTAAGCCGGAGGAATACTGGCCGTTTTTCTCGGTGCTCCGCAACGAGCAAGGCGCGCGCATCAAAGCGGCGCTCGCGTCTCGCGGCAAACAAAAGTTCAAGATCCCCGATGAGCAAACGCTCAAAGAAGTGATCGCCGATCTCGACGGCAAAGAATACAAAGTGACCCATGTGAAAAAGTCGGTCACCAAGTCCAAGCCGCCCGCGCCGTTTATCACGAGTTCCATGCAACAAGACGCGCTCAACAAGTTGGGCATGTCGCTGAAACAGACTTCTTCGGCGGCGCAAGCGCTGTATGAGGGCGTGGAGTTGCCGGGGGAAGGCAAGGTGGCTTTGATCACCTATATCCGTACCGATTCCACGCGCGTATCGGACGACGCCATGCGCGAGGCGCGCGCGTTCGTTGCGCAAAAGTTCGGCGAAAAATACATTCCCGCCAAACCCAACGTATACGCCACCAAAAAGGGCGCGCAAGACGCGCACGAGGCCATTCGCCCCATTTCGCTTGCCCGCACGCCCGAAAGTATCAAAGACGCAGTAAACAAATATTACTATAAATTATATAAGCTCATTTACGACCGCTTTATGGCCAGCCAGATGAGCGAGGCCACGTATAACTCGCTGTCGGTGGATATCGCGGCGGGCGATTACGGGTTCAAAGTAACGGGCAAGTCGCCGCTGTTTGCCGGCTACACCGCCGTTTACAATATGTATACCGACGAGAACAAAGAAGAAGAGGAAGAGTCGGGAAAACTGCCCGATCTGCACGAGGGAGAAATTCTGCACTTTTTGCAGTATAAATACGAGCAAAAGTTCACCAAGCCGCCCGCGCGGTTCACCGAGGCGAGTTTGGTGAAAACCATGGAAGAAAAAGGGATCGGGCGTCCCGCCACCTACACGCCCACCGTCACGCTGTTGGCGGCGCGCAGTTATACCGAAAAAGAGGGCAAATATATCAAGCCCACGCAACTCGGTATGGACGTTACCGATATGCTCATTAAGTATTTCCCCGAAGTCATGGACGTAACGTTCACGGCCGAAATGGAAAAGCGGCTGGACGATATCGAGGACGGCGGCGTGATCTGGCAACGCGTGGTGGGCGAGTTTTACGACGGTTTCGAAGAGAAAATATCCGAGGCGTTAGGGGACAGTTTCAGCTTGAAAACGCCCGATCAGAAAACGGACGTGCCGTGTCCTTCTTGCGGCACGCTTATGGTGATTAAGTCGGGGCGGTTCGGCAAGTTTTTGGCTTGCCCCAATTATCCCAAGTGCCGCACCACCTTGCCCCTCGACGAAGAAACGGGCAAGCCGGCCGCGCCGCCCAAACAGAGCGAAGAAACGTCGGACGTGAAATGTTCCAAGTGCGGGCGCACTATGGTGTTAAAGCAAGGCAAGTTCGGGCCGTTTTTGGCATGCCCCGGATATCCCGCATGCAAAAACATTGTGAACATCGAGAAAAAGACCGAAACGGAAGAAGTGCATAGCGAGCCGTGCCCCAAGTGCGGCAAACCCATGAAAAAGATAACCATGCGCGGGTCCACGTTTTACGGTTGCACGGGCTATCCCGAATGCCGCTTTACGGCCAATGCGCCCGTGGCCAAAGGCGTGTGCCCCGAATGCGGCAGTCATTTGTTGGCGCGCACGTATAAAGACGGCGCTTACTGCGTGTGTGCGTCCAAAACATGCAAGTATAAGGCAAAGGCGGAATAACGGTGGGCAAAACGGACAAAGCGGACGTTACGGTGATCGGCGCGGGGCTGGCGGGGTGCGAGGCGGCTTATCGCATCGCGCAAAGCGGTTTTCGCGTGCGTTTGATCGAGAGCAAGCCGCTGTCTTATTCGCCGGCGCACCGCAATGCCGATTTTGCCGAGCTCGTTTGCTCCAATTCGTTGAAGTCGGAGCAACCTGATACGGCGGGCGGCTTGCTCAAAGCCGAGTTGCGATTGTTGGATTGTTTGTTGCTTAGCGTGGCGCAAGAGGTGCGCGTGCCGGCGGGCGGCGCGCTGGCGGTAGATCGCGATATGTTTTCGGCGCGCGTTACGGCGGCGGTGCGGGAACATCCCCGTATTTTTGTGCAGACGCAAACGGCGGCCGATTTCTCGCAAGACGAGATCACGGTGATCGCCACGGGGCCTCTTACGCAAGGCGGCATGAACGACGCGTTGCGGCGTTTGGTGGGGCAGTCGTTGGGATTTTACGACGCGGCGGCGCCCGTGGTGGACGCGGCAAGCATCGATATGTCGCGCGCTTTCACAGCCAGCCGCTACGGCAAAGGCGAGGGCGACTATATCAATTGCCCGCTCGATAAAGAAACATATGAAAAGTTCGTGGCGGAATTGGTGGCGGCCGAGCGGGCGCAGTTGCACGATTTCGACAAACGCGAAATTTTCGAGGGGTGCATGCCCATCGAGATCATGGCGGAGCGTGGCGCCGACACCATTCGATTCGGGCCTTTGCGCCCCGTGGGATTTACCGATCCGCAAACGGGCAAACGTCCGTATGCCGTGGTGCAGTTGCGCGCCGAAAACGCGCAAAAAACCATGTACAATCTGGTGGGGTTTCAAACCAATCTGAAATTCGGCGAGCAAAAGCGGGTGTTTTCGCTTATTCCCGCGTTGCGAAACGCCACATTTTTGCGTTACGGTGTTATGCACCGCAACACTTATATCAACGCGCCGCGCGAGTTAGACGCGTCGGGGCGGTTGCGGCGTTCCCCCAACACCTTTATCGCGGGGCAACTCAGCGGCGTGGAGGGGTATGTGGAAAGTATCGCGTCGGGGTTGGTGTGCGGTATCAACGCCGTGCGGCTGTGCCGCGGGCAAGAGCCGCTCGTCTTTCCGGAGGAAACGATCATAGGCGCGCTGTATCGCTACCTCACGGCGCCCAATGCCGATTTTCAACCCATGAATGCCAATTTCGGCATTTTGCCGCCGCTGGCGGAAATAGTGCGCGACAAGCAAAAACGCAAAGAGGCATATGCGACGCGCGCGTTGGCGCGTATGCGCGAATTTCAAAAAGTCAATCATTTGAATTGATTTCCTCGTTTGCGTGTGCTATACTAAGGGCAAAAAGAAATACAATGAACGGGAGTGGATATATGGAACTGAGAGGAACGACCATCGTTGCCGTGAAAAAGAACGGTAAAACGGTTATAGCGGGCGACGGGCAAGTCACCGCGGGACAAAGCGTTGTTATGAAATCCAACGCCGTGAAAGTGCGGCGGTTATACGACGATAAAGTGGTGATAGGCTTTGCCGGATCGGTGGCGGACGCTTTCACGCTGAGCGAACGTTTCGAGGGTATGTTGCACAAATACAGCGGCAATCTCATGCGCAGTGCGGTGGAGTTGGCGCAACTTTGGCGGGGCGATAAAATTTTGCGCCAATTGGAGGCCATGATGATCGTGGCGGACGAGCGCGATTTGTTGGTCGTTTCGGGCGTGGGCGACGTGATCGAACCCGAAAACGGCATATGCGCCATAGGCAGCGGCGGCAACTATGCGTTGGCGGCGGCGCGCGCGTTGGCGTTCCACACCCAAATGGACGCCAAGGAGATCGCGGTGGAGGCAATGAAGATCGCATCGTCCATTTGTATATTCACCAACGGCAATCTTACGGTGGAGGAGGTGTAACATGGAATTTTCTCCCAAGCAGATCGTAAACGAATTGGACAAATACATCATCGGTCAGCACGAGGCCAAAAAAGCGGTGGCGGTGGCGTTGCGCAACCGTTACCGCAGAAGTAAATTGCCCGACGACATCCGTCGGGAGATCACGCCCAAAAACATCATCATGAAAGGCCCTACGGGCGTGGGCAAAACGGAAATAGCCCGCCGCTTGGCGCGCCTTGTCAAAGCGCCTTTTATTAAGGTGGAGGCCACCAAGTTCACCGAGGTGGGGTATGTGGGGCGCGACGTGGAATCCATGATACGCGATCTGGCCGAAGTGGCCGTGCGCCTTGTCAAAGAAGAAAAGCTGGCCGAAGTGGAAGTGAAAAGCAAAGCGTCGGCCGAAAAGAAGATCACGGACGCGTTGGTGCAAAGCCGCAAAAAGCAAAACACCGACATGCCCGAAAGCGCGTTGCGCGCGCAGATCGCGGAAGAGCTGAAAGCGGGCAAGCTCGACGAACACTTGTTGGAGATCGAGGTGAACGATTCTCCCAAGCCCATGGAGATCATGCCCGGCAGCGGCGCGGAGATCAACATCGGCAGTATTTTCGGCGATTTCTTGCCCAAAAAACGCAAGAAACGCAAACTGACGGTGAAAGAGGCCATGAAACTTCTCACGTTGGAAGAGGCCGAAAAGCACATAGACACCGACGCCATCAACGCCGAGGGGTTAAAGCGCGCCGAAGAGCAAGGCGTTATCTTTATCGACGAGATCGACAAGATCGCGGGCAAAGGCGCATCGGGCGGTCCGGACGTTTCGCGCGAGGGCGTGCAACGCGACATTTTGCCCATCGTGGAAGGCAGCACCGTTATGACCAAATACGGCGCGCTCAAAACCGACTATATTCTGTTTATTGCGTCGGGCGCATTCCACGTGAGTTCGGTGAGCGACCTTATCCCCGAACTGCAAGGGCGTTTCCCCGTGTGCGTGGAACTGCACAGCCTAACGGCCGATGATTTCGTGCAGATCCTTACGAGCACGCAAAACGCCATCACGCGGCAATATGCGGCCATGTTGGGCGTGGATAATATCCGCCTCACGTTTGCGGACGACGCCATTCGCAAGATCGCCGAGATCGCGGTGGACGACAACACCGTAAAAGAAGATATCGGCGCGCGCCGCTTGCACACCATTATGGAAAGCCTTTTGGAAGATCTGAGCTTTAACGCGTCGGGCGATCATCCCGAAGTGGACGTACACATCGATCAAAAATACGTTTCCGATCACCTCGGCGATCGCGTGCGCAGTCACGATCTGAAAAAATACATTTTGTAAAAGCGGGGCAGTATGATAAATATTCCGAGAGGAACAAAAGACGTTTTGCCGCAAGAAAGTTACAAGTGGCAACAAGCGGAGGCGCTGGCGAGAGAAGTTTGCGCTTTATATAACGCGCGCGAGATCCGCACGCCCGCTTTCGAACACACCGAATTGTTTTTGCGCTCCATAGGCAGCGACACCGACGTGGTGGGCAAAGAGATGTATACGTTTGCCGACAAAGGCGGACGCAGTATCACGCTAAAGCCGGAGGGCACCGCGCCCGTGGCGCGCAGTTATGTGGAAAACGCGCTGGAAAGCGAAACATTGCCGCTCAAAATGTTTTATTTCTCGCCCGTGTTTCGCTACGAGCGGCCGGCGGCGGGGCGGTTGCGCGAACACCACCAATTCGGCGTGGAGTTTTACGGCGGCGCGGGTGCGGAATATGATTTCGAGGTCATTTCGTTGGCCTATGATTTTTTGCGCAAATTCGGCATTTCGCAGCTGTCGCTGCATATCAACAGTATCGGTTGCCCTACGTGCCGCAAAGCGTATAACCAAGCGTTGCGTGCGTTCGGCGAACAGCACAGAGCCGAATTGTGCCAAACGTGTCACACGCGGTTGGATACCAATCCGTTGCGTATCATCGATTGCAAAGTGCCGCACTGCAAAGAGATCGTGGCGAACGCGCCGCACATTCTCGATTATATCTGCGACGACTGCCGCGCGCATATGGAGCGGCTCAAAACGTTGTTGCAAGCGGCGAATATTCCGTTCGACGTAGACCCCACCATTGTGCGCGGGTTAGATTATTACACCAAAACGGTGTTCGAATTCGTTACCGATACGCCGAGCGCGCAAGGCACGGTGTGCGGCGGCGGCCGCTACGATCATTTGGTGGAATCGGTGGGCGGCAAAGCCACGCCGTGCGTAGGGTTCGGCATGGGCTTTGAGCGTTTGCTGTTGCTCAAAGAGGCGGCGGGCACGCCGTTTGCGCCGCCCGATCGCGTGCAAGCTATGGTTATCAGCCAATCGCCCGCCTTTGCCGACGATGCGATAGCGCTCACCTTGCAGTTGCGCCGCAGCGGCGTGCGCGCCGATTGCGACAACACGGGGCGCAGTTTGAAAGCACAGTTCAAATACGCCGATAAACAAAACGCCGCGTATGCGGTGGTGATCGGCGAGAGCGAGCGGGCGAGCGGTATATACACCGTAAAGCGGCTGTCCGACGGCACAACGAAAACGTGCCCGCGCGATCGATTGGCCGCGTGCATAGCCGAGGAGAGCGCATGCAACGGTTAGAGCGTTGCGTGGTGCACGCCCGCAAAAAAGATCTTTACTATATAACGCTCACCAAAAACGCCAAGTGCGAAGGGTGTAAAGCGTGCGGATTCGGGCGCAAAAATCATCTTACCGTGCCCGCCCTTTCGGAGATAGAGTGCAAAGCGGGCGACAGCGTAACGGTGCGCATGCCGGAAAGCGGCGTGAAAGGCTCGTATCTATATTTATACTTGTTGCCGCTTGCGTGCATGTTCGCGGGCTTGATGATCCCGTACGGACACGGCGAAAAGTTCATGTTGCTGGGCGCCGCGATCGGATTGGCGGTCAGTTTGCCCGTTGTGTACGGTATCGAACGTTTGTTCCGCCGCCGAAAAAAATATTTACCCGTAATCTTGTGTATGGCCGATTTGCCGTCGGCCCAAGAAGAAACGCAAAACGTTTCGGCATAGAAAAAAGGAGAGAAACACATATGATCGATTTGAAACTGATTGCCGCCACCGACCCGGAGTGCGCCGCGTCCATGCAACGCGAACTGTGCCGCCAGCGCGAGAACATCGAGCTTATCGCCAGCGAAAACTTTGTTTCGCCCGCCGTGATGGCGGCAGTGGGGTCGCACCTTACCAATAAGTATGCCGAGGGCTACAGCGGCAAGCGCTATTACGGCGGTTGCGCCTATGTAGACGAGGTGGAAACGTTGGCTATCGAGCGTGCCAAAAAGCTGTTCGGTTGCCAATATGCCAACGTGCAACCGCACAGCGGCGCCAATGCCAATTTGGCGGTATACTTTGCTTTGCTCGAAGTGGGCGATACGGTGCTCGGCATGAATTTGGCGCACGGCGGCCATCTCACGCACGGCAGTCCCGTCAATTTTTCGGGTAAAAACTACCGCATCGTGCCGTACGGCGTGCGCGACGCCGACGAAACCATCGACTACGACGCGTTGGAAAAGCTGGCCAAAGAAAACAAACCCAAAATGATCATAGCGGGTGCGAGCGCCTATTCGCGCGTTATCGATTTCAAACGGTTCCGCGAGATCGCCGACAGCGTGGGCGCCTATCTCATGGTGGACGTGGCGCACATTGCGGGACTGATCGTAACGGGCAACCACCCGTCGCCTTTCCCGTATGCGCATGTGGTCACCACCACCACGCATAAAACGTTGCGCGGTCCGCGCGGCGGCATGATCATGTGCAACGACGAGGAGATCGCCAAAAAGATCAACAAATCGGTGTTCCCCGGCACGCAAGGCGGCCCGCTCATGCACGTGATAGCGGGCAAGGCGGTGGCGCTCAAAGAGGCAATGAGCCCCGCGTTCGCGGCCTACCAAACGCAAGTAAAAGCCAACGCGCAAGCCATGGCGCAAGAATTTACGGCGCAAGGCATTTCTTTGGTGTCGGGCGGCACCGATAACCACCTTATGTTGCTTAAGTTGGCCGAGCACAACACAACGGGCAAAGAGATCGAGGCGCTTTTGGACGAGTGCCATATCACGGTGAACAAAAACGCCATACCCAACGATCCGCAATCGCCCTTTATCACGAGCGGCATTCGCATCGGCACGCCCAGCGTGACCACGCGGGGCATGCGCGAGCCCGAAATGCACGAGATCGCCCGTTTGATCGCGCGCGTGATCAAAGAAAAGCAAGCGGCCGTGGGCGAAGTGGCCGCGCAAGTTTCGGCGCTCACCAAAAAGTTCCCGCTGTATAAAAAAGACGTGAAGGCGGCAAAATAAGGGCGCTTTACGACGGTGTTTCAAATTCCTACCGAATAGGTAGGAATTTTGTTGACGGAATGCAAAATGCGTGGTATACTGTAAGCAAAGAGGACGCATGAAACTATGGATAAGATAAACAGAAGAGTATATCTCGATCATGCGGCAACCACGCCGCTCGATAAAGACGTGTTGCAAGCCATGTTGCCTTATTTTTCGGACACGTTCGGAAACGCCAACTCCATTCACGCATTCGGCAGCGCGGCGGCGTTGGGCGTGGACGGGGCGCGGCGAACAATCGCTAAGCTGTTGGGCGCCAAACCCACCGAGATCTATTTTACGTCGGGGGGCACCGAGGCGGACAATTGGGCGTTAAAGGGCACGGCCTACGCCAAAAAGGACAAAGGCAAGCACATTATCGTAAGCAGTGTGGAGCACGCCGCGCTAACGGCGTCTTGCGCGCAGTTGGAAAAGCAAGGGTTTTCGGTAACCTATTTGCCCGTGAATGCCGCGGGGCTTGTGTCGCCCGCCGAACTTTCGGCCGCCTTGCGCGACGATACGATTTTGGTGTCGGTGATGCTGGCAAACAACGAGGTGGGAACGATACAGCCTATCCGCGAATTGGCGCGTATCGCGCACGAAAAAGGCGTGCTGTTCCATACCGACGCGGTGCAAGCGGTGGGCAGTATCCCCGTGAACGTAGCCGAGTTGGGCGTGGACATGCTGTCTTTTTCGGCGCATAAGTTTTACGGCCCCAAAGGGGTGGGCGCGCTGTATATAAAGAGCGGCGTAAAACCCGAAAAATTTATGATCGGCGGTCACCAAGAACGCACCATGCGCGGCGGCACCACCAACGTGCCGGCCGTTGTGGGCATGGCGGCGGCTATGGAAAAGGCCGTTACGCACCTAACGGAGAACGCGCAAAAGATCGCGGCGCTGCGCGATCGATTTGTGCAACGGGTGGAAAACGAGATCGAATTTGTGCGCTATAACGGCGACCGAGAAAATCGCTTGCCGCAAAACGCCAACTTTTCGTTCGAATTTATAGAGGGCGAGTCGCTCTTGTTGAATCTCGATCTGTGCGGCATTGCGTGCTCGTCGGGGTCGGCGTGCTCGTCGGGGTCGCTCGAGCCGTCGCACGTGTTGCTTGCCATGGGCATAGAACACGCGGTGGCGCACGGGAGCATTCGCTTCACGTTCGGCAAAGACAATACGCAAGAAGACGTAGACTATACGGTAGACAAGCTGAAAGAAACGGTGGGCAAATTGCGCGCCATTTCGCCGCTGTTTGCCGAGTTTAAGCAAGGAGTACAAAATGTATAACGATCGTGTCATCAAAGAGTTTTCGCAACCGCAAAATGCGGGCGAGTTGAAAGACGCCAACGCCGTAGGGCAAGTGGGCAACGCCACTTGCGGCGACATCATGAAGATCTTCATGAAGATCTCGGACGACGGCGTGATCGAGGACGTAAGCTTTCAAACGTTCGGGTGCGCCGCCGCCATCGCAACGTCCAGCGTGGCCACTTCCATGATCAAGGGCAAAACGGTGGAAGAGGCGTTAAAGATCACCAACGCGCAAGTGGTGGAAGAATTGGGCGGCTTGCCGGCGCAAAAACTGCATTGTTCGGTGCTGGCCGAAGAGGCGATCAAAGCGGCCGTGCACGATTATCTCACCAACTATAAAGCATCGCACAAAGCGTAAACGCATGCGGCACTTTCCGTATATTCGAGCGGCAGAACGTATATACTACCGCTAACGGAGGTGAAACGCATGAAAAACGCAATGTTTGTGGGATTGGCGGTGGGCATGATCGCCGGCGCTTGCTTGGCAAGCAACAGCCAAAAAGCCCGTCAAGCGGTAACGGGCGCGCAAGAGCAGATCAAAAACAAGCTTTGCCCGCAACAGCAAGACTGCATGGGCGGCGATTCCCAAAGCGAACAACAGTAACAAAAAAATCGACGGCAAAAAGCGGATAATTTGTCCGCTTTTTGTTTTGCTTTTTTCGTGAGAATGTGTTATACTATAACGAAGAAAGCAAAAGGAGCAAATCGCTTTGCGGATTTTGGCAATAGATTACGGCGACGCCCGCATCGGATTGGCACTCAGCGACGAAAGCGAAACGCTGGCAAGTCCGCTATCCACCTATGCGTCGGTATCCATGCGCAAAGACATCGACCACATCGCCGCATTGGCCAAAGAGAAAAACGCGGGGCGCATCGTATTGGGTCTGCCCGTGAACATGGACGGCACCGAAGGGGAACGGGCGCAAAAAACGAGAAGTTTCGGCACGGTGTTGGCGCGCGTGAGCGGCTTGGAAGTGGTGTATAAAGACGAGCGGCTCACCACCGTGAGCGCCGAAAGAACGCTGATAGAGTGCAACGTGCGGCGCGAAAAGCGCAAACAAGTGATCGACACGCTGTCGGCACAAATCATTCTGCAAAGTTATTTGGACGCGCAACAACGCGCCAAACGGCAAATATAAAAAAACGGAGAACAAGGAAAATGGAAGAACAAAACGCGAATGTGGAAATTTTCGAAGAAGATTCGGTGATCGAACTGTACGACGAAAAAGAACAGGCGGTGCAATTCCGCGAGATCGCCAGCATTGAGTTGGACGGCAAGTTTTACGAACTGTTGCAACCGGTAGAACCCATCGACGGTATCGGCGAGGACGAGGCCGTGATCTTCGAATACACGCAAGACGAAAATTCGGACGAACGCAACTTTACGCCGCTCTTTGACGAAAAGCTGTTAGAGCGCGTATTCAACGAATATCTCAAAGCGGTGAGCGATTGCGATTGTTGCGACGGCGACTGTGACTGCGACGGAGATTGCGATTGCGACGGCGACTGCGATTGCGACCATGAGCACCACGGCAAAGGCAATTGCGGCCACGGGGAAGGACACGGCAAGGGCGACTGCCACTGCGGTTGCGGACACCACCACGAAAAAGAATAACGGCAGCGCACGAACGCGCGCAAAAAAAGAAACGTTTCAAAGCGAACGTTTCTTTTTTTGTTTGTAAAAAAATCGCAACCAAAAACGGAAAAGCGCAAAAAAATGTTTGCATTCTCGCAACGTTTGTGCTATAATCTGTAAGGTTACGGAAATACACACCCGATGCGGATCCGTTTTGCTGTTGGGCAGAGCAAAATCCACAACATGTTCTGTTCTCGAAACGGAGTAGATGCGCGGGGAGGACCAAACAGGAGGTAACTTATGGCAAACGTTGTTTCTATGAAACAACTTCTGGAGGCGGGCGTGCACTTCGGGCATCCCACTCGGAAGTGGAACCCCAAGATGAAAAAGTACATCTACACGGCGAGAAACGATATTTATATCATCAATCTCGAAAAAACCGTGGGTCTTATCGACGAGGCGTATGCATTCATCAAAGAAGTGGCGGCGAGCGGCAAGAACATTTTGTTCGTAGGCACCAAAAAGCAGGCGCAAGAAGCGATCGCGCAAGAGGCCACCAAGTGCGGCATGTTCTACATGAAGTCGCGTTGGTTGGGCGGCACGCTTACCAACTTCACCACCATCCGTTCGCGTATCGAACGGCTCAACAAGCTCAATCAAATGGAAAAGATGAACGAATTCAACGTTCTTCCCAAAAAAGAAGTGATCAAACTGATCGCCGAGCGCGACAAATTGGAAGAAAACCTCGGCGGTATCAAAGATATGCGCACGTTGCCCGGCGCGCTGTTTGTGGTAGACCCGCAAAAAGAACATTTGGCGGTGGCCGAGGCGCGTAGCTTGCATATTCCCATCGTTGGCATCGTAGACACCAACTGCAACCCCGACGAAGTGGACTATGTGATCCCCGGCAACGACGACGCCATTCGCGCCATAAAGCTCATTGCGGGCGCCATGGCCGACGCCGTGATCGAGGCGCGCGAGGGCGAAGAAGGTTTGGCGGCGCGCCGTCAGATGGAAGCGCAAATGGCGGAAGAGAAAGAGGCGGCTGCCAAAGCGGCGCAAGAGGCCGCTGCGCAAGAAAATACGTCGGCGGAACAACCCGCTGTGGCGGAATAAGGAGAGAGAACTATGGCTTTTACGGCAAAAGACGTTGCGGATTTGAGAGCACAGACCGGCGCGGGCATGATGGACTGCAAAAAGGCCCTCGTAGCCACCGACGGCAATATGGAAAAAGCGGCCGAATATTTGCGCGAACAAGGCGTGAATATTGCCGCGAAAAAAGCGTCGCGTATTGCGAGCGAGGGGATCGTGGCCGCCTTTGTGTCGGCCGACGGCAAAGTGGGCGCGTTGGCGGAAGTGAACTGCGAATCCGACTTTGTGGCAAAATCCGATCCGTTTGTGGAATTGGGGCGCGCCGTAGCGCAACAAGTGGCGGAAAAAGACCCCGCCGACCTCGAAACGTTGCTTGCGTCCAAAACGGCGGACGGCGCAACGGTGACCGAACTCGTTAACAACGCCACCGCCAAGATCGGTGAAAAGCTTTCGGTGCGTCGTTTTATCCGCTTTGCCACCAAGTGCGGCAAGCAAGAGTTTTACCTCCATATGGGCGGTAAGATCGGCGTGTTGCTCGAAGTGGCAACCGACAAAGACTTGAAAGGCAACGAAGAGTTTGCCACCGTGTGCCATGACATTGCCATGCACATTGCGGCATGCGCGCCCAAATACGTATATCCCGAAGAAGTGCCCGCCGAAGACACCGAGCGCGAAAAAGAAATTTTGCGCGTGCAAGCCATGAACGAAGGCAAGCCGGCGGCCGTGGCCGAAAAGATCATCGCGGGTCGTATCAAAAAATTCTACAAAGAGATCTGTTTGGTCGAGCAAGAATTTGTCAAAAATCCCGATATCACGGTGGGGCAGCTCGTGGCCGACTTCGGCAAGAAAGCGGGTTGCGGTGTGAAGATCGCGCGTTTTGCAAGCTTTGTAATGGGCGAAGGTCTGGAAAAGAAAGTGGATAACTTGGCCGAAGAGGTTGCCAAGATCCAAAACAAGTAACAACGGAAAAATAAAAACGCGGGACGCCGACAAATGTATTTTGGTGTCCCGTTTTTATAAGGAAAGGACGGTGGAAGATGTATAAACGTATTTTGTTGAAGATCAGCGGCGAGGCGTTGGCGGGCGAAAAAGGCGTTGGGATCGATGCGGGCATGGTTAAACACGTTGTTTCCCAATTGGTGGCGTTGCACAAAAAAGGCATGCAGATCGCCGTGGTAGTGGGCGGCGGCAACTTTTGGCGCGGTAGACAAGGCGCCGACATGGACAGAGTGACGGCCGACCACATGGGCATGCTGGCCACGATCATGAACGCGCTTGCCTTGCAAAACGCGATCGAAAAAGAAAGCGTTGCTTGCCGCGTGCAGACCGCTCTGAGCATTCCCGCCGTGGCCGAGCCGTATATATTGCGCAAAGCGCTCAAGCATTTCGAGTGCGGGCGCATCGTGATCTTTGCGTGCGGCACGGGCAATCCCTATTTTACCACCGATTCGGGCGCGGCGCTGCGTGCGGCCGAGATCAAAGCCGACGTTTTGCTGATGGCAAAGAATATCGACGGTCTGTACGACAGCGATCCCAAAATAAATCCGTCGGCCAAGAAATACGATGCGATATCGTATATGGACGTGATCAACAAAGATCTGCACCTTATGGATATTACCAGCATCACGATGTGCAAAGAAAACAACATTCCCATCATCGCATTCGGCTTGCATTCCGAAAACGGATTGGTGCGGGCGGCAATGGGCGAAAAAGTGGGCACAATCATTCATTAAACAGTTGTGTTTCACGGTAAAATTTGGTATACTGTTTGCAATAAGTAAAAAAAGATAATCGGAGGTCGGTATGGCTGTATCCAACCCGCAAGTGCAAGAAGAATTCGATAAATACGAGTTGAAATTATCTAAGGCGTTCGACCATTTGAAGTCGGAGTTTTTATCCATACGCGCCGGTCGCGCCAATCCGCAAGTGCTCAATAGGATCACCGTGGATTATTACGGCACGCCCACGCAACTCAACCAAATGGCTACCATCACGGTGCCGGAGGCGCGCATGTTGGTGATCTCGCTGTATGATACGAGCATGCTCAAAGCGGTGGTAAAGGCGATTAACGAATCGGATATCGGCATAAATCCCACCGACGACGGCAAAACCATTCGTTTGGTGTTCCCGCAACTCACCGAAGAGCGCCGCAAAGATCTGATAAAGCAGATCAAAAAGATCGCAGAAGAAACCAAGGTAGTGTTGCGCAACGAGCGCCGCGATACCATGGACGCATTGAAAAAGCTCAAAAAAGACAATGCGATCACCGAAGACGATATTGCCGCCTACGAAAAAGACGTACAAAAGATGCTCGATAAACATATCGAGGCGGTGGACAGACTGCTCAAAGACAAGGAAACGGAAATTCTTGAGATCTGAGATCGTTCCGCAAAAATTACCGCAACATATCGCTTTTATCATGGACGGCAACGGGCGTTGGGCAAAACGGCGGTTTTTGCCGCGCAAGGCGGGGCACCGCGAGGGCGTGAAAACCATGCGCGCCACGGTGGACGAATGCTTTGCGCTTAAGATTCCGTATGTTACGGTGTATGCTTTTTCCACCGAAAACAGAAACCGTCCGACGGAAGAGGTAAATGCGCTGTTTGCGCTCATGGAAGAATATTTTAACGAATTTTTGGCGGACATGCTGCAAAAGAACGTGCGCGTCGTAACCATGGGCGATTTGTCATATTTTCCCCAAAGCTTGCGTACCATTATCGAGGAGGCCAAGCAAAAGAGCAAAGCTTGCAGCGGCGGCACGCTCAATATTGCGCTCAACTACGGCGCGCGTAACGAGATATTGCGCGCGGTAAACAAAGCGGTACAAGAGGGGAAAGCGGTTGACGAAGAGCGGTTTGCGCGATTGTTGTATACGGTAGACATGCCCGACCCCGACTTGATCGTCCGCACGGGCGGCGAGTCGCGTTTGAGCAACTTCATGCTGTATCAAAGCGCTTACAGCGAACTGTTTTTTGTAAAAACGTTGTGGCCGGCATTCGGAAAAAAGCAATTATACGAAGTCTTGCACGAGTACGCCGCGCGCGACCGACGATTCGGGAAAGTGAAATCATGAAAACTCGCTCCATAACGGCTATATTTATTGCGATCATTTACGTTGGCACGGTGCTGTTGTCCGTATACGTGCACGACGTTTTTTTCGATATCTTCGTGTTGTTGGTGGCGGTGGGCGGCAGTATGGAAGTGTGCCGCGCCGTGGCCAAAAAGTTCTCGCCCGCGGTTGACATATTTGTGATACTATACGTATTTTTGGGATATATCGCTTTCTTCTTTACCGAGAAGTATGCGGGAGAGGGATTGGGCGTTGCCGGCTATTTCGGCGTGTTGGCTATCATGGCGTCGATTTGCTTTATCTATTGCGGCGCCAGCAAGCGTAAAACGATGCGCAACGCCACAAGCACGTTGCTTGCCATGATCTATCCCGTTACCATTCTGTCGTATATGTTGGGGCTTAATTATTTTGCGCCCGCGTATCGCGTGTGCGCCATACTGCTGATATTCCTTGTATCTTGCCTTACCGATACGTTTGCCTATTTGGTGGGGTCGCTCTTAAAAGGCCCCAAACTTTGCCCCAAGATCAGCCCCAAAAAAACGGTGTCGGGCGGTGTGGGCGGCTTGCTCGGCGGTGTGGGCGGCGCCATGATCGTGTATGCGTTGGCGCGTAACGGTCTGTTGCACGCGCAATTGTTCACGAGCGGACAGATCGCCACCGTGGTGCATTTTGTTATGCTCGGATTGTTGGGCGCGGTGTTCGATCAAGCGGGCGACTTGATCGCGTCGGTGCTCAAACGCAAGTGCGAGATAAAAGACTACGGTAATCTTTTGCCGGGGCACGGCGGCGTGCTCGACCGTATCGACGGTATGATGTTCGTAGCGGTGCTTTGCTATATTTACATGAGTTTTCTCATGTTATAGTCGTATGAAACGAATAGCCATATTGGGCAGTACCGGTTTTATCGGAACGCAGGCGCTGCAGATCATAGAGAAATACCCCGATAAATTCCGCGTGGTCGCGTTAACGGCCAACGACAACGCGTCGCTATTGGTGGCGCAAGCGCAAAAGTTTTCGCCCGAATACGTGGGTATTGCCAACGAAAAACACTATACGCAAGTGAAAAGCGCGCTCGGTTGCCGTGTTGGATGCGGGGCGGCGTGTTTGCGCGAGGCGGCGTCGGTCGCATGCGACGTCGTGCTGGTGGCGGTGGTGGGGTGTGTCGGTTTAACGGGCGTGCTCACGGCCATCGATAACGGCGTGACGGTGGCGCTGGCCAACAAAGAATCGTTGGTAGCGGCGGGCGAGATCGTAACAGCGCGCGCCAAAAAGAAAAACGTGGCTGTTTTGCCGGTGGACAGCGAACATTCGGCCATATGGCAATGTTTGCAAAGCGGCCGCAAAGAGGACGTGCGGCGTTTGCTGTTGACGGCGAGCGGCGGTCCGTTTTACAACGCCGACCCCGAACGCTTGCATAGCGTTACGCCCAAAGAGGCGATAAACCACCCCACGTGGCGTATGGGGCAAAAAATATCGGTAGACAGCGCCACCATGATGAACAAAGGATTGGAGATCATCGAGGCGCGTTGGCTGTTCGACACAACGTCTATCGACTATATCATTCACCCGCAAAGCATCGTGCATTCCATGGTGGAATACAAAGACGGCGCAGTGATCGCGCAGTTGTCCTCGCCCGATATGCGGTTGCCCATACAGTTGGCGTTTACCTATCCCGAACGGGTAGAGAGCGATATAAAGCCGATTTCTTGGCAAACGCTTACCTTTTTGCCCCCCAAAGAAAGGTTGTTTCCGTTGCCCGCGTTGGCCAAGCAAAGTTTGGCTATGGGCGGCAATGCGTCTTGCATTCTCAATGCGGCCAACGAGGCGGCGGTAGCGCTCTTTTTGCGCGGCAAAATATCGTTCACCGATATCGGCAAGCTGGTGGAAAAAACGCTGTATGCCACGCCCGTTGCGCATTGCGCCACGCCCGAAGAAATATTTGCCACGCACAACGGCGTATACGAAAAACTGATGACGGACTATAATGAAAGAACACGGAGCGCGTTTTGACAACATTTTTATACATTCTTCTTGCGATCGTCATTTTGCTTGTCATGGTGGTCATTCACGAATTCGGGCATTACATTGCGGGCAAGATACTCAAATTCAAGATCAACGAGTTTTCGGTGGGGTTCGGCCCCAAACTTTTCAGTAAGAAAAAGAAAAACGGCGAAGTGTTTTCTTTGCGTTTGATCCCGTTGGGCGGCTTTTGCGCGTTCGAGGGCGAAACGGGCGAAGAGGAAAGCGCGCCGCCGCCCGCCGAGCCGTTCGAGGAATTGGCTGCGCCGTCGGGCAACGCGGAGGCCGTGGCGCAAACGGCGCAACCTACACAACGCGCGCGTTCGTTCACGGAAGAAAAACCGTGGAAACGCATCATCGTTTTGTTGGCGGGCGGCGTTTTCAACATTGTGTCGGCAGTGCTGTTTTCCTTTTTGTTCATTCTGATCGTGGGATACGCTACGCCGCGCGTGGATACGGTGTATACATCGCCCGAAACGGGTAGTCCGTATTGTGCACTGCAAAGCGGCGACGAGATCGTCAAGGTAAACGGCAAAAAGATCAACGTGATGCACTCGTTCGAAGACTATGTGGCTAATGCGCAGCTCGGCAAAGAATTTACCGTTACGGTATTGCGCGAGGGCGAAACAACGCCGCGAGAAATAAAACTGACCGTGCAAAAGATCACGCAAGAAGACGGCAGTACGTATACGGGATTCGGCATTCAAACCATGCGCGATTACCGCGCGGGCAACGTGGGGCAAGCGTTTGCTTATTGCGTGCCGTTTACGGGCAAAATGGCTTGGACGATCTTGGGTAGTTTTGTCGATCTGATCGCAGGTAAGATAGCCATAACCTCTTTAACGGGGCCTGTGGGCACGGTGGGGATGATGGCAAGCGCGTCGGCGGCCGATTGGCGCAATATTTTCGTGCTGTTGCCCTTGATTGCCGCCAACCTCGGTCTGTTCAATTTATTGCCTATCCCCGCATTAGACGGCTCCAAAGTGATATTTACCGTGATAGAGTGGATCCGCGGCAAGCCTATCAATCGCCGCGTGGAAAACACCATTCACACGGTAGGGTTGTTATTGCTGTTTGCGTTTGTGATCGTGGTGGACATCATAGGCATGGTTTTGCGGTAGAGCGGAGGGCATATGCGGCACACAAGAAAAGTTTGCGTAGGCGGTATCACGATAGGCGACGGCGCGCCCGTGACCGTGCAATCTATGACCAACACGCCCACGGCGAACGCGGAAGCCACGCTCGCGCAGATCCGCGCGCTCAAAGCGGCGGGGTGCGACTTGGTGCGTTTGGCCGTGTGCAGTGACGAAGACTTGGCGGCATGTCGCAAGATACTGCCCGCGGCGGGCGTGCCGCTCGTGGCGGATATTCAATTCGATTGGAAGTTGGCGGCGGCGTGCAGCGACGCGGGATTTGCCAAAGTGCGCTTTAATCCCGGCAATATCGGATCGGACGACAACGTGCGGCGTCTGACCGACGTGTGTAAACACAACGGCACGCCCATTCGCGTGGGCGTCAACCTCGGTTCGTTACAAAAAGATATTGCGCAAAGGTACGGGCGCACGGCCAACGCGCTGTGCGAAAGCGCGTTGCAACACGTAGCGCTTTTGGAAAAGTTCGGGTTTTACGACACGGTGGTGTCGGTAAAAGCGTCGGACGTTCGCATTTGTACGCAAGCCTACCGTTTGTTGCACGATGCGTGCGATTATCCGTTGCATTTGGGTATTACCGAAAGCGGCGCGAAAACGGCGGGCATCGTAAAGTCCTCTATCGGGATCGGCTCGCTGTTATTAGACGGGATCGGCGATACCGTCCGCGTGTCGCTCACGGGCGATCCCGTGGCCGAGGTAACGGCCGCCAAACATATATTGGTGGCGCTCGGCTTGCGCAAAGGCTGCGAGATCGTTTCTTGCCCCACGTGTTCGCGGTGCCATATCGATCTGGCCGCCATTTACGACGAGGTGGCGGCGCTCACCGAGCATTTGGATATCCCGCTCAAAGTGGCAGTGATGGGGTGCGTGGTAAACGGGCCGGGCGAGGCGTCGGACGCCGACTTCGGCGTGGCGGGCGGCGTGGGCAAGTCGGTGCTGTTTTCGCGCGGCGCCGTGATCAAAACGGTGCGAAACGAAGAGATCGTGCCCGCCTTGCGGCAACTGCTAACAGAATATATGCAAAAATAAACGCGACACACGGAAGAGAGAAATGGAAAAATTACTTGTCAAATTCAACGAGATCACCGAAAACAAGTTTGATTTTATCAGACTTTCTTCGGTTGTCGTGAATGTGCGCAAGTGCTTTTGCGAATACACGTTTATCTATCCCGCCGACAAAGAACGGTTGGTGGCCGACCGTCGCGAATATATCGAAAGCACGCTCTTGAAAATTTTGAAAAAAAACGTGGACGTGCAAATAAAGCTCAAAAAAAGCCACTTCGATTTCGACTTTTTCAAAGCCGACTTTTTTGCGTTTTTATCGGCGTTTCCCATGATCGCGGGTACGCTGTCCGATAAAGACATTACTTGCCGAAAAGAACAAGACGATACGTTTTTGTTGCAGCTCGTGTTACAGCAAAGCGTGTACGACTATTGCATGTTGCAAAACATTCGCGGCGAGATCGACGACTACTTGTATACGCATTTTTGCGAAGCTATTCGCTTGGAACTTCTCTCGCACGGCAGTACGCAAGTGGAGGTGTCGTCCGACACGGCGCGAACGAGCGAGTATAAACTCGACCGACCCGACGAAGGACGTTTAATCCGTCCGCAAAACGTGGAAGAATTCATCGGCCGTATCATCTACGAGCCGGCGGGCTACATAGAGGACGCCTCGCCCAAAGAGAACGCGGTGCTGTGCGGAACGCTCTCCAAGATCTACGAGCAACAGCGAAAGCCCAAAGAGGGCGAACAGCCGTCCGACAAAAAGTTTTTCAAGTTTTCGTTGGAAGACTATACCGGTAAGATCTCTTGCGTGTATTTTCCTACCAAAAAAACGGTGGACATGTTCGGCTTGTTGTTGCCCGGCAAGCAGATCGTGGCGCGCGGCAAGATAGAGGAAGACACCTATCGCGGCGAGGGCGCCTTGTCCTTTCGTATCCACGACATTTGTTTGTGCACGTTGCCGCAAGACTTTACGCCCAACCGCTTGCGTCGGCGCGTGCCCGATGCCTACAAAACCGTTTTGCCCCAAAAATACGTGGAAGAAAAGCAATACTCGCTGTTCGAGGCGGCGGCAAAGCCCGCTGCCGTGCCCCCGTTTATGTTGGGTAAAACGTTCGTTGTTTTCGATATAGAAACCACGGGGTTCAATCCCGATCTCGATAAGATTATAGAGATCGGCGCGGTCAAAGTGCAAGACGGCAAGGTGACCGAAACGTTTTCCACGTTTATCGATCCGTGCATGCCCATTCCCGAACGCATCACGAAATTGACGCACATAGAAGACGCCGACGTGAAAGGACAACCGCGCGTGGAAGAAGTGATGCCCGATTTTTACAAATTTACCGACGGCGCCATATTGGTGGGGCAGAACGTACAATTCGACTACGGCTTTATCAAGGCGTACGGCATGCCGCTGTGCATCTATTTCGACAACATGCTAATGGACACGCTCTCGTTGGCCAAAACATATTATCCCGGTTTGAAGAACTACAAACTCGGCACGCTTACCAAGCATTTCGGCGTGGAGAACAAAGGAGCGCACCGTGCCGTATACGACGCATGGGCCACTATGGAGGTTTTCATGAAACTTGCCGAAAAACTTGCGTAAATCGCTTGCTATTTTCGCGCGCATATAGTATACTGATAGTAGCTTAAATACGGTTGCATTGAGAGTGGGCAGTTTGCCCGCTCTCAACTTTATATAAGCAACAAAAAAAAGGACGGTGCGGCTTGGATCAGTCGGTTGTCGAGAAAACAAGAGCGGCGCTCACGCCCGTTATCGAAGAGCTCGGGTTCGAGGTGGTAGACGTAGAGTATACCAAAAAAGCGGACGGCATGAACCTTACCGTTTACATCGATATCCCGCGCGGCGTCACGCTCGACGATTGCGAAACGGTGCACAACGCCGTCAATTCCGTGATCGATCGGCTCGATCCCACAGGCGATCAGCCCTATTTCTTCAATATATCGTCGCCCGGTTTGGATCGTCCGTTCAAAACGCAACGCGATTTCGAGCGTAACTACGGCAAAGAAGTGGAGATCAAGCTGTATGCGCCGTTGCGCGGCAAAAAGTTTTACGAAGGCGTATTACTGCAAAAGACGGACAACACGGTAACGGTAGCAACCCCTTCGGGCGAAGAATGCATCGAAATGACGCGCGTCGCTTTGGTGCGCCCGTTGGTCAAATTCGAATAAAGTGGAGGAAACACATACATGGTAAGCAAAGATTTTTTCCTGGCTCTGGACGAACTGGAAAGAGAGAAAAGAATCAAGAAAGACGTGTTCATCGAGGCGCTTGAAACCGCGCTCGTTATCGCATACAAAAAGCATACGGGCACCAGCAAGGCGATCGACGTGAAACTCGTACCCGAACGCAACACCATCAAGATCGTGGCGTACCAAACGGTTGTGGAACAAGTGGAAGACAAAGACACGCAGATCTCGTTGGAGGACGCGCGTTTAATTAGCCGCAAATACAAGATCGGCGACGTTGTGAGCGAAGAAATTTCGGCGCGTGAATTCGGGCGTATCGCCGCGCAGACCGCCAAGCAAGTGATCATGCAAAAGTTGCGCGAGGTAGAGGGCGAACTTGCTTACAGCGAACTCAGCCAGAAAGAGGACGAACTCGTAACGTGCGTGGTGCGTCGTTTGGAAGGCAAAAACGTGTATGTGGAGATCAACAAACTCGAAGCGGTGCTCATGCCGCAAGACCAAGCGCCCAACGATCGCTTTGCGGTGGGCGATAAGATCAAGGTGTTTGTGAAAAAGATAAAAACGGGTCCCAAAGGCCCGCAGATCGTGGTGTCGCGCACCGTGGCCGGTTTTGTGAAACGTTTGTTCGAGATCGAAGTGCCGGAAATCGCGGCGGGTCTTGTGCAGATCAAGGCGATCGTGCGCGAGGCGGGCTACCGCACCAAAATGGCCGTGTACAGCGAAGATAAGGATATAGACGCCGTGGGCGCGTGCGTGGGCAACCGCGGTATGCGCGTAAACGCCATTGTGTCCGAGTTGGGCGGCGAAAAAATAGACATCATTCATTGGTGTCCCGATATCTTGGAGTTTATCGCGCGCGCGCTCAGTCCCGCCAAAGTGGTCATGGTGCAAGTGAACGACGACGAAAAAGCGGCCAAAGCGGTGGTTATGGACGATATGCTCAGTTTGGCGATCGGCAAAGACGGGCAGAACGCTCGCCTTGCGGCACGTTTGACGGGCTGGAAGATAGACGTAAAACCGTATTCGTCGCTCATGAAAGAAGAGGCGGCGGAAGAGGAAGAAACGGCAGAGGCGGAAGAGATCGCGCCCGTTGCGGCGGCGGATGCCGAAACCGATCTGTTCGACGAGGATCTGGGCGAACTTGACTGAAAAGAGTAAAAAAAAGCCGCAGAGAATGTGTATTGCTTGTCGGCAAATGTTCGATAAGCGGCAATTGTTGCGCATTGTGCGCTTGCCCGACGGCACGGTGGAGTTAGACGGTTCGGGCAAGAAAAACGGACGCGGCGCCTACGTTTGCGCGTCGGATGCTTGCGTGCGTAAGTGCGAAAAAGGTTTGTTGAAAAAGCATTTGGGGTGCGAGATCGCCCCGCAAATCTACGAGGAGATACGGGAAAAACACGGTGCAAAAGGATAAAGTCGATTCGTTGTTGGGGTTTGCCGTAAAAGCGGGGCAACTCGTGTTCGGCGCCGATACATTGGATACGGCAAAGGCCAAAATATATCTCATCGTTATGTGTTCCACCACGGCGGAAAACACCAAAAAAAAGGTGTGGCAAACAGCCGAAAAAAAGAATATACCGCTAATGCAGTCGGAAAACGAATTGCAATACGCGGTGTCCCGCAAAAACTGCAAAGTAGTTGCCGTGACCGATAAGCAAATGGCAAGCGCCATAATAGAGCGTTGCGGGCAAAATTATACGTTAATTCGTTCGGAGGTAAAGTAATTGACAACCACAGGCAAAAGTGCGGAAACCGAAAGAGAAGAAAGCAAATTCGGAAATATCAAACGTTTGAACGCGTTGAAATCGCAAGGCGAACTTTCGGCACTGTTGAATAATATCAAGGATGCGCGACGCAAGCTTGATAGCCTTTTGAGTGGGTTCCGCGAAAAGGAACGCGCCGCCGAGCGGGCAAAGAAGGAAGAACTGCAGAAAAAGACGGAAGCGGCGGCGCCTATAAAGCAACCGTTGCCGTTGCCGCCCAAAGAGCAACCCGCAGCGGTAGAAGAAACGATCGCTCGAAAGGAAGAGAGCGTTGCGGAAAAGAAAGAAGAGCAAAAAACCGCGGCGGTCGAAAAACAGCCGGCGGCGGCAAAACCCGCCGAGCCGACCATTCGCACGCGGCAATTCGATACCACGCCCAGTTATATCCGCGGCGTGATGAAACCCGTGCCGCCTCGTCCGCCGCAAAGTATCGTGCGTCCGGGCGCGGGACCCCGTCCCGGCGGCGCCAACCGCACGGGAGCGCCTCGTCCGCCCATGGGCGGCGCCAAGCGTCCGTTGTTGCCGCGCGCCGATATGGCGCCGCCGCCCGCGGCCGCCTCGCGCAAACCGTTCGACAAGAAAAAAGAATATACCAAACCGGGCGACGATAAAAAGGGCATGAACAAGCGCACGCTTATTCGCAAAGGCTTTATCCAAGAGGACTTTGATGAGGAGCGCATGGGCACGCGTAAGCTCAAAAACCGCAAACAGAAAGAGCAGCCGCTGTTTGTGCCTACCAAGATAGAAAAAGCGGTGATCACCACCGAAAACCTTACCGTGAAGATCTTGTCCGAAAAGATCGGAAAAACGGCGCAAGAGATCATCAAACAACTTATGATATTGGGTATTATGACCAATATCAACAGCGTGGTGGACTTTGCCACCATGGAGTTGGTGGCCAACGAATTGGGCGTCGAGTTGGAACTCAAGCTCGAACAGACAAAAGAAGAGATGCTGGAGGCGGTGCACGACGAGCAAGATAACGAGAGCGATCTCGTTAAGCGTCCCGCCATCATCACCGTTATGGGGCACGTAGACCACGGCAAGACCTCGCTGTTGGACGCTATTCGCAAAACGGCGGTTGCGTCGGGCGAGGCGGGCGGTATCACGCAACATATCGGCGCGTATTCCGTGATGTGCAAGGGTGAAAAAATCACCTTCCTCGACACCCCCGGACACGAGGCGTTCACCGAAATGCGTGCCCGCGGCGCGCGCGTCACCGATATGGCTATATTGGTGGTGGCCGCCGACGACGGAATCATGCCGCAGACCGTGGAGGCTATCAACCATGCCAAAGCGGCCAACGTGCCCGTGATCGTGGCGATCAACAAGATCGATAAGCCGGGCGCCAATCCCGAAAAGATCAAGCAGTCGCTTACCGAATACGGCTTGGTGGCCGACGAGTGGGGCGGCGATACCATGATGGTGCCTATTTCGGCCAAAACGGGCGACGGTATCGAAAAATTGTTGGAAACGGTGCTGTTCTTGGCCGAATATCACAACTACCGCGCCAACCCCAACCGCAGCGCCAAAGCGGCCATCATCGAGGCGAAGTTGGATAAGGGCAAAGGCCCTATCGCCAACGTGATCGTGCAAAACGGCACGTTGCATGTGGGCGACTATGTGGTGTCGGGTTGCGTGAGCGGCAAAGTGCGCGCCATGGCCGACGATAAGGGGCGCGCCGTGAAAGAGGCGGGGCCGAGCATGCCCGTGTCCATTTTGGGCTTTTCCGAGGTGCCCAACGCCGGCGAAAACATGTTTGTGGTTTCCGACGAGAAAATGGCGCGGCAGGTGGTGGCCGAGCGCGTGGCCAAGATCAAAAACGAACAAGCCAACCAAGGCACCAAAGTCACGTGGGACGATATGCTCAACAAAATGGGCGAGAGCGAGAAAAAGGAGCTCAACGTTATCATCAAGGCGGACGTGCAAGGTTCGGTGGAGGCCATTCGCGGGTCGCTGTTAAAGCTTGCCAACGACGAGGTAAAACTCACCGTTGTGCACGACGGCGTGGGCGCTATCAATCACTCCGATCTGATGTTGGCCGAAGTTTCCAACGCGATCATTATCGGCTTTAACGTACGCCCCGACAACGAATCCAAAAACTTGGCCGAACAAAACGGCATAGATATTCGCTTGTATCACGTGATCTACGAATGTATCGACGATATCGAACGGGCGGTGCTCGGATTGGGTGCGCCCAAATACAACGAAGTCGCTTTGGGTCGCGCGCAAGTGCGCAACGTGTTCAAGATCACGGGCGTGGGCGCGATCGCGGGTTCGTATGTGCTTTCGGGCAAAATCGTGCGCGGCGCCAAAGTGCGCGTATACCGCGACGGCGCGGTGATCTGCGAAGGAACGATCACAACGCTCAAGCGCTTTAAGGAAGACGTGAAAGAAGTGGGTGTGGAACACGAGTGCGGTATCAATATAGATACCTATTCGGATATCCGCGAAAACGACGAGATCGAGGCATATATTCTCGAAACGGTAAAATAATATAGGCATGAGTTACAGAGCAGAACGGATCAACAGCGAAATGCGGCGCGCTTTATCACAGATCGTTGCCAGAATGAAAGACCCGCGCGTGGCCGCATCGGTGGGTATCACGTCGGTGCAAGTGGCCAAAGATCTCAAAACCGCCAAAGTGCGCGTGGAGATCTACGGCGAAAGCGGCAGCGAGGAGGCGCAAGAAACGTTTGCGGCGCTTTGCCGCAGTGCGGGATATTTGCGCAAAGAGTTGTCGCAAGAGTTTCGCGAGTTGCGCACCATTCCCGAACTTACCTTTACGGTGGATCATTCGCTGGAATACAGCGCACAGATCGATAAGATTTTAGAGGATATCAAAAAGAATGACGCTCACGGAGATCGTTAAAAAAGCGCAAAACATGTTGATAATCGGTCATCAAAGGCCCGACGGCGATTGTATCGGCGCCGGGCTTTCGCTTGCGCGTGTGTGCGCCAAATACGGTAAAACATGTGCGTTCGTGTTCGATTCGCCCGTACCCGCGCATTTTTCGTTTATGCCGCGTTTCGATACGCTCAACAAAGGGCTCGACGGTTCTTTCGATACGGTGGTTTGCGTGGATTGCGCCGACCATTTGCGCACGGGCAAGTATTACGGCTATGTGAAAAATGCCGCCACGTCGGTGAATATCGACCATCACCGCACCAACAATCGATTTGCGCAAGTGAACATTGTAGTGCCCGACGCGAGCAGTACGTGCGAAGTGCTGTTTGACTTGTTGGCGGCGGAAAACGAACTGACCGACGAAATTGCTTACTGTTTGTTTGTGGGGCTGTCTACCGATACGGGGCATTTTATGCACAACAATACAAACGCCAAAGTGCTATACACGGCGGCAAAGTTGGCCGAGTATTCCATAGACGTGCATTCCATAGCAAGCAATATCTATAAAAATACCACGGTGGGAAAAACCAAGCTGATCGCCCGCGCCATACAATCCATGCGCTTTTTTGCGGACGGCAAAATTTGCGTGATCTCGGTGCACCTCGATGATCTGGCGGCATGCGATTGCGTTTTGGCCGATACGGAAGGGCTCATAGATTACGGCATGATGATCGGTTCGGTGGAAGTGGCCGTGTGCTTGACCGAGCAGAATACGCCGCAGTTCAAAGTGAGCTACCGCTCCAAAGGTTTAGACGTATCCGCGGCGGCTGCCGTGTTCGGCGGGGGCGGCCACAAATTGGCGGCCGGCTGTTCGGTGAGCGGCAAATACGAGGACGTGGTCCGCAAGGTGGTCAAATCGATCACCGACGGTATGCCGCTATGAAAGGGGTGCTCAACCTATATAAGCCGCGCGGCATCACCAGCAGCGCCGCCGTGGTGTCTGTGCGCAAGATATTAGGTGTTAAGGCCATAGGGCATATGGGCACGCTCGATCCCGCGGGCGAAGGCGTTTTGTTGTTGGGGGTGGGAAAAGCGACCCGCCTTTTCGATCATTTTTTACATAAAGATAAAGTATATACGGCGGAATTTTGTTTCGGGTACGTTACCGATACATTGGACGGCGACGGCACGGTGACCCAAACCACCGACGTTATACCCGACAGAGCAGCGCTCACAGCTATATTGCCGCAATTTATAGGCAAGCAACAACAGATCCCGCCGCAATACAGCGCCAAAAGCGTGCACGGCGTACGCGCCTATGCGCTAGCTAGGGAAGGGAAAACCGTTGCGTTGCCGCCGTGCAATATAGAGATCTATTCATTGGAATGTACGGAGCAAACGGGCGAGCATACATATAGAATGCAAATACATTGCTCGTCGGGCACCTACATTCGCAGTTTGTGTAGGGATATTGCCGCGGCTTTGGGATCGCTTGCCACCATGGTGTCTATCAAGCGTTTGCGGTGCGGCCCTTTTACGGCGGAAAACAGCGTGACCTTGGATCGGCTCGCCCAAGAAAAAGAAAACGCTTTGGTGCCGCTATGCGAGGCGTTAAACGATTTGCCCGTTGTCCGTTTGTCGGACGAGCTGTTTGCGCCGCTGTGCAACGGTATAAAAATTCCTTGCGAGCAAAAAGGCGAATTTTTGTTGTATTGCCGCGGCGAACTGTTCGGCATTGCGCGCGCGGAAAAAAGGATACTCAAAATAAAAACATACTTAAGGGACTAATGTTTGTGCGGATCTTAACACCGACAACCGAATATACGCAACCGCTGTGTTTGGCTTTGGGCTTTTTCGATTGCGTGCATATCGGACACCAAGCGCTCTTGGCCGAGGTAAAACGACAAGCGGATGTGTGCGGCGCGCAACCGTGCGCCGTCACGTTTGCGTCTAACCCGTACGCCGTGTTGCAAACGGGCGGGCAATTGCTTTTTACCTACGAAGAACGGTTGCGGTTGTTTCGCGAGCAAGGCATGCCGTGTTTATTGGCTTGGCCGTTTACGTCGCAAAGCATGCGCCTATCGCCCGAAATGTTTTTGTCGCAACTTACAAACCGCTTTTCCGTGCGCGGCTTTGTGTGCGGGCACGACTATCGCTTTGGCGCGCAAGCGGCGGGCACGCCCGAATTTTTGCAAGAATTTGCCGAAAAAATAGGTAGTATGTGTAGCATACTACCGCCGATCATGCAAAACGGCGAGCGTATCTCCAGCACCAAAGTGCGCGAACACATTGCTTGCGGACAGATAGAAGAGGCGGAAAGCTTGTTGGGGCATGCTTATTTCATGCAAGGCAATGTGTGCCGCGGGCGCGGCGTGGGCAAACTGTATGAATTCCCCACGGCCAACTTGCAAGTATCGTCCGACAAGCTATTGCCTTTACGCGGCGTGTATGCTACGGTAACCGAAGTGGACGGCGTGCGGTATGCGTCGGTTACCAATGTAGGCGGTAAGCCCACGTTCAACGAAATGTCCGAAACGGTGGAAACGATGCTTATCGATTTTTCGGGCGATCTATACGAAAAAAACATAACGGTAACGTTTGTGCGGTGGCTACGCGATATTCGAAAGTTTGCGTCGCCTACCGAACTCAAACAGCAGATCTATACGGATGCGCAATGGAGGACGCAATGGAAAAGTTGAGGATAGGGCCGTCGGGCAACAGTGCGGCGTTTTATGCGTCGGGGCATAAACACACATATGAAGAAGGGGCATGGCTACACGGGATGGGGCTGAATGCCTTCGAGTATTCGTTCGGGCGCGGGGTGTCTATCGGCGACGCGAGCGCCGCAAAAATACGCGAAGAATTTGATAAATACGACATAGAGATCAGCGCGCATGCGCCCTATTACACCAACTTTGCCAACGAGAGCGACGAGATGATCGAAAAGTCGATAGGGTATATCCTTTCGTCGGTCGCGGCGGTGCATAAAATGGGCGGCAAACGCGTGGTGTTTCATCCCGCCAGTTGCGGCAAGCAGGAACGGGGCGCGGCGGTGGCGCGCGCGGAGAAAAACATTGCGCTTTTAATGGAAAAAGCGCATACTATGTTTGACATACTTGGCGTTTCGTACATGATTTGCCCCGAAACCATGGGCAAAATGCAACAAATCGGGCGTGTGGAAGAAATAATTCGGTTTTGCAAAGTCGATCCTTTATTATATCCTTGCTACGATTTCGGGCATATTAACAGTTATTTACAAGGCGGTATCCGCCATGCGGATGATTACCGACGGATTATAGATCAAACGGCGCAAGCATTGGGCGACCACAAAACCAAAAACATGCACATCCATTTTTCCAAGATCCAATACGGACAGAGCGGGGAAATACGGCACCTTACCTTTGCCGACACGGTGTTCGGCCCCGAATACGAACCGTTGGCGCGCGTGATAGACGAGTACAAACTCACGCCCTTTGTGGTTTGCGAGTCGGACGGCACGCAAACGGAGGATGCTTGCTTTATGAAAAATTTGCATAAAAACAATTGAACTATCGGTAACACTTGTGTTATAATAGAAAGGCAAAACAAACGGAGGCAGTATGTTCAGTAAAAAAATAGACGCATACATGATCCATTCGCCGGCCAACCGCTGTTATTTTTCGGGCATCGACACGTCGTTCGGCGTGATCGTATTGACCGAAAAGGAAAAGACGTTTTTCACCGACTTTCGCTATGAGAGTTACGCCAACAAATCGCTTGCCGATTTTAACGTTGTCACGGTGAAACCGTCCGAACTCTACGATGCGATTGCCAAAGAGTTAAAGCGTTTGGACGCAAAAACGGTGGGGTACGAAGAATCGTTTTTGACGGTGGGCGAATTTAAGGAAGTGAAATCTGCGCTTTCCGATTTTACCTTAAAGCCGTCGAGTGATATTTTGCGCGACAAACGCGCGGTAAAAACGGAAGAAGAGATCGCCAAGATCGAATATTCGCAGCGGATCGCCGAAAAGGCGTTAGCCAAGATCATTCCGCTTATCAAGCCGGGCGTGACCGAGCGCGAAGTTTCGGCCGAACTTATGTTCGAAATGATACGGTCGGGCGCCGACATGTTGGCGTTTGAAAACATCGTGTCGTTCGGCGAGTGTGCCGCCGATCCGCACCATAAGCCGTCCGATAAAAAATTGGACAAAAACGAACTGATCTTGATAGATTTCGGCGCGCGCACCAACGGGTATTGTTCGGATATGACCCGCACGTTCACGTTAGGCACCCCGCACGACGAATTGCAAGCCATACACGGCATTGTGTTGGAGGCGCAAGCGTATGCGCTCAAGCATATCAAAGCGGGCATGACGGGCAAAGAGGCCGATTCTTTGGCGCGCGAATACATACGTGCCAACGGTTACGTAAAAGAATTCGGGCATTCTTTGGGGCACGGCGTGGGCGTGGAGATCCACGAAGAACCGCGCCTAAGCGAACGGAGCGATACGGTGCTGTTGCCCGGCATGGTGGTAACGGTGGAACCGGGCATCTATATCGACGGACTGGGCGGCGTGCGTATCGAAGATCTTGTGGTGGTGCAAGAGGACGGCGTGCGCAATCTTACCAATTTCAATAAGAACTTATATTTATAGGAGGAACTATGGTTTCAGCAGGTGATTTCAGAAAGGGCGTAACGGTGGAAATAGACGGCAAAGTGTACGTGATCGTAGACTTTCAGCACGTAAAACCGGGCAAGGGCGCGGCGTTTGTGCGCGCCAAGATCAAAAACGTGGTTACGGGGCAGGTGTTGGAGCAAACGTTCAACCCTTCCGATAAGTACGAAAACGCGCATATCGAGCGCAAAGAGATGCAGTATTCGTATAACGACGACGGCTTGTATTATTTCATGGATATGGAAACGTACGACATGATGCCGCTTAACTACGATATCGTGGCCGACGCGCTCCGCTTTATCAAAGAAGAAATGTGCGTAACGGTGCAATCGTATAAAGGCGCGCCGTTCTCGGTGGAACCGCCCAACTTCGTGGAACTGGTGATCGCCGAAACCGAGCCGGGCATTCAGGGCGATACCTCCAAGGCGGGCAACAAGCCGGCCAAATTGGAAACGGGCTACAACATTCAAGTGCCGCTCTTTATCAACCAAGGCGAGAAAATCCGCGTGGATACCCGCACGGGCACGTATATGGAGCGCGTGAAATAAGCTTTTGCATTTTTAGCAAACGTTTCGACAAAAAATCAAAAGAGTTCGACATCTCGTCGGACTCTTTTTTCGCGCCGCGAAGGCATACCGCTTGTTTGCCGCGAATATCGTATAGCGATGACGGAAAGGGTGCTTGACAAGATATTGCCGCCGAGCGTGGCGGAGGCGCTTAAGCCGCTGGCGGCGGACAAGCTTTGCGAAGTGCGCTTACGAAGCGGCGGAGCGGTCACGGCGCTTTATAACGGGCGGTATATGTACGTAACGCCGCGCGGCATATCCGATTCGTATGCGCAAGCCATTGTTTTGGATGCGCCCACCGTTATGCAAGTGATGTTATTGGCTTGCGAAAAATCGCTCTATGCTTTTAACGACCGCATTTGCCAAGGATTTTTGACGCTGGCGGGCGGCGTGCGCGTGGGCATTGCGGGCGAAACGGTGTGGGAGGGCGACCGTATCAAAACCATTAAAAATTTTACGGCGCTCGACATACGCATACCGCACGAAGTGCGCGGGTGCGGCGAAAAGGTGGCCGAGCTTTTGCGGTGCGGCCACGGCTATCACAGCACGCTGATCGTTTCGCCGCCCGGCGCGGGCAAGACCACGTTGCTCCGCGATCTGACGCGTATTGTATCGTCGCGGCCGCGCCCGTGCAACGTGCTTGTGGTAGACGAGCGAGACGAGATCGCCGCCGTGGCGGACGGGCGACCCACCCACAACGTGGGTCGCAATACCGACGTGATATCGGGGTGCACCAAAGAATTTGCGTTTTCGCGCGGAATACGCGCCATGCGGCCGGACGTGATCGTCACCGACGAATTGTGCGGTGCGAAAGACGTTGCGGCGGTGGAAAGCGCCGTGCAAGGCGGCGTGAGCGTGTTTGCCTCGGTGCACGCCGACAGCCACAAACGGTTGCGCGAGAAACGTATATTCGCGTCGCTGTTGGCCAACAAGTGCTTTACGCGCTTTGTGGACGTTTCGGAACGCAACGGCCCCGGCACGGTGGAGGGCGTGTTCGACGCCGATTTTCGAGAGGTGGCGGGCGGGGCATGATCACAAAACTGACCATTGTTTGTTTATGCATGACGGCGTCCGCCATGTTCGGATTGCGCCATACCAACGGAAAACGCGCCCGCGTTCGGTATTTTGCGTCTTGCGTACAACTCACCGATGCGTTGATCGCCGAGATCTCCTTTCGGCGCGATAAGCTGACGGATGCATTGCTTTCGTTTGCGCACAACGACAAAACCGAACTTCGCGCGCATATAGAGGCCTATTGTGCGGCGCCGTTTGCCCCCTTTGCGCCCAAGGGCAAGTTGCTGAAGACGGAAGAAAAGCGGCTCCTTTCTGCCTTTTTCGCCGTTCTCGGCACCAGCGACGCGCAAACGCAAGTGTTCGAGTTGGAAAATTACAAACGTCGATTCGAAGAATTGTATGCGGTGGAAAGCGAGGCATTCCGAAAAACGGGCACGGTAGGGCTGAAACTGAGCGTGTTGTTCGGCATTGCCGTGGGCGTGTTGATTTTGTGAGGTGACCAATGAGTATCGATATTATTTTTCGGATCGCCGCGGTGGGTATCATCACCGCCATTGTGGGACAAGTGCTCAAAAAGGCAGAGAAAGACGAGATCGCCACGCTGACGACGTTGGCGGGGCTCGTTATCGTTTTATTGATGGTGGTGGATATGATCGGCGGCCTATTCGACACCTTGCGCACCATGTTCGGACTGTACAGCGTATGGATATAGTCAAGATCTCCGCCATGGGTATCGTAACGGCGTTTTGCGTGGTGCTGTTGCGCGAACAAAAGAGCGAAGTCGCCATGCTGGTGGGCATTGCGGGCGGCTGTCTTATCTTGCTGTCTTTGCTCGATTATTTCACGCAAGTGTTTACCACGCTGTCTGCCATTGCCGAGAAAACGGGTATTCCGTCGTCCGTGTATAAAATCGTGCTTAAGATCGTGTGTATCGGGTATATTGCCGATTTCTCGGCGGGCATCGTGGAAGATACGGGGCAAAAGGCGTTGGCGGAAAAAATCGTGTTGGGCGGCAAACTGATCATCATGGTGCTGTCTTTGCCCATTATCACTATGTTGTTCGATACGATCGCGGGAGTGCTGTCATGATAAAACGAGCGGTAGCGGCCGTTGCCGCGTTTTTGTGTTTTTTCGCTTTGTGCGGTTGCGGTCGTGCAGCCGCGTCTATGCCCGCGCAAACGTCGGGCGTTAAAAATGCAGCCGAACAATCGGACGCGGAAAAAGATTTGACCGAAAACGTGGATGAGATCGTAAACAATCTCGATCTGAGCGAGTTGGAGGCGTATCTTGCCACGCTGACGGAAGAACAGCGCGCCATGCTAGGCGTGAGCGGCATAAAAAACCGTATTAAAGCAGTGATCGCCGGCAACCTATCGTCCGACTACGGTTCGTTTGCGGCGTATATCGGCAACGTTGTGGGTGTGCATATCCTCAATTATTTACCCATCATAGCGGCGATCGTCGCTATCGGCGTAGCCTATAATATACTGAGCTCGTTACGCGGAAAATTTGCCGCCGAGTCGGTGCAAAATATTGTCTATTTTGCTTGCGTCGCGTTGCTGATCGTGTTGTTGTTTACCCAGATCTTTACCATGATCGGCGCCGTGCGCAACATCGTGGAAAATTTACAAAAGCAGATGGCCGTTTTTTTCCCGCTATTGTTAACGTTGATGGCCGCCGTGGGGGCGGGGTCGAGCGTGGCGGTCTACCGACCGGGCGTGGCAATTTTGGCGAGCGGTATAGCCGAACTTGTCACAGTGGTCATTTTGCCCGCGTTCGTCGTGTCGGTAGTGCTCACCGCGGTGGGCAATCTGACCGAAGGCGTCAAACTCGGCAAGCTGTCCGATTTCTTTTCGTCCGTATCCAAATGGTTGCTCGGCACCGCGTTCTTTCTCTTTTCGGCGTTCATGGCGGTGCAAGGCATTACGGCATCGGTGTACGACGGCGTGTCGGTGCGAACGGCCAAGTTTGCCATCAGCAAATACGTGCCGGTGATCGGCGGCTATCTTTCCGACGGTTTGAATCTCGTGATGAGCGGGAGCGTGCTCGTAAAAAACGCGGTGGGCACCACCGCCATCGTCTTGCTGTTCGTTTCGGTGATCCCCGTGGTGGCGCAAATCTTGTTGCTGGCGCTCAGTTTGCGTTTTGCGGGGGCGATCATCGAGCCGCTCGGCGATAGCCGTATGAGCGCCATGGTAACGGGGCTTGGCAAAAATCTCACCTTGCTCGTTTCGGTGGTGTTGGCCGTGACCTTTTTGTATTTTCTGTTTTTGGTGCTCATTGTGTGCACGGGGAATTTGGCGGTATGAGCGCGTTGGGCGGATGGATATTGAGCATTTTGGGCGTTGCGGTGATCGGCGCCGTGATCGATCTGATATTGCCGAGCGGGCGCATGAACAAGTTCGTCAAGTCGGTGTTTGCCGCCGTGACGGTGCTTATCATCATTTTACCGTTGCCACACCTATTGAAAAACGGTTGCCGAACGGACGGTTTTTTGTGGGAGCAAGACGTGCCTTTGCAAGACGATTACTTAAACTATACGGCTGCTATTAAGAAAAACGCGTTGCTAAAAGGCTTGCGCGCGGCCATGGAGGCCGACGGCATCACCTTGGGCGATATAGAGATAACGGGGGATTTTAGCGGCAACGCGCCCGTGATAGAAAAGGTGCGCATAAATTTAAGCCAAGTAGTCATGGCGGAGCAATGGGAGCATATACATAAGTATACGACGGTACGAACGAAGGTTGCCGAATATCTTGCGGTGGATGAGGACGTGGTGGAACTCTATGAACAGTGAATCGAAAATCAAAAAATTCTTCGCGTCGATCAAAGCCAAAAAGCATTGGGAGATCGTGATCGCGGTGATCGCGGTGGTTGTCATGCTTGTGCTGTACTTTTCCGCCGGCAAGAAAAACACGACCAAAGCGAATGCCGACGAAACCGTTGCGACAAGCGACTATTGCGAACGCATGGAGCGGGAACTAAGCGAAGCGCTGGCGGCTATGCAAGGCGTGGGCAAAGTGAAAGTGGTCGTCAATTGGGAATCGAGCGTGGAACGGGTGATAGCCTATGCCACGAGCATTTCCGGCGGCAACACCACCACAACGCCCACCATCATCCAGTCGCAAGGGACAAGCGCGCCCATCGTGCTCAAGGAGTTGTATCCCAAGGCGCTTGGCGTACTGATCATTTGTCAAGGAGGAAGCAACGTTGCGGTCAAATTGGATATTGTGAATGCGACGTCCACTATGTTGGGCATTGCGCAAAGTAAAGTGAACGTGTATGCAATGAAGTAAAAAATAAAAAATCGGAGGAACTGTTATGTTAAGCAAAAAGAAAAAGATCTTTATTCTTGCGGGAATGGTAGCGCTCTTGGTGGTCACGGGATGTTTGAACATCTTTTTGAACAACAAGTCCACCAAAGCAAACGCATCGTCGGGCGACGTAACGTATGGTAACTTCTTTACCACGTATCGCACCGATCGGCAAACCACGCGCGACCAAACCATCTTGTATTTAGACGCCATCATCGCCAACGAGGCATCTTCGGCGGAAGCGGTGCGCGACGCCGAGGCGCAAAAACTTTCGCTCACCAAGAACATGGATCTCGAACTCGTGTTGGAAGGTCTTATTAAAGCGCTCGGATTCGAAGACGCCATCGTCACGGCATCTACCGAAAACATCAACGTTATCTTAAAGTCGGACGAACTGACCGAGGCGGAAGTGGCGCAAGTGCTCGACGTGATCGTGTCCGAAACGGATAAATCGGCGCTCGACGTGCGTATTATTCCCGTAGAATAATTTTGCGCAAAGCCCCAATTTGATTGAATTTTTTTGCCCGCTGTGTTATACTATACCAAAGAAACTGTTGAGGAGTGCCGAATGCCGCTGAAAAGCCGCTACAACGCAAACTTTACGGGCGACGTGACCTATGGGCGTAATCTGATCTCGTCGATCATCGTCTTGGCCGTACAAGAAATAAACGGCGTGGCGTCTTTGCAAGGCAAGGGGATCCGCACCGAAATGACGGGCAACACGGTAAACGTGGATGTGTTTATTCATGTGGAGTTCGGCGTGAGCTGTTCGGATGTGGCGTTCCGTGTGCAAGAAAACATCAAACGCAGTGTGGAAACAATGTCTAAATACAAAGTGGGCGTGGTGAACGTGAATATTTTGGGTATCACCATGCCGCACCGTAACGACAGTGCGCCGCTGTAATAGGCAAAACAACCGCTATAGGCTTTAAGCGATTAAGGCCTATAGCTTTATTTTTGGAAAGAGGTACCATGAGCAGAAAATCAGCCAGAGAAAACGCGTTTCGACTTGTGTATGAGTATTTGGAAACGGGCGAACGCAACGATTTTACCAGAGAATTGCTGTGCGGCCGCGACGTGCCCGCCGACAGCGAGTTTACCAAACGGATCTACGACACCGTTTTGCAAAACTTTGCGTATATCAAAAGCGTGATAGAACGTTACAGTAAAGACTTTGCGTTCGACCGCATTTATAAAACCGACCTTTCGGCGCTCACGGTGGCCGTGTGCGAGCTTTTATATATGCCCGACGTGCCCGAAAAAGTGGCCGTGAACGAGGCGTTGGAATTGAGCCGCACCTATTCAACCGAAAAAAGCACGTCGTTTGTCAACGGCGTGTTGGCGTCGGTGATCGCAAACAAGGAGGAGCTGATCCATGCAAGCGAAATCGATTGACGGCAAGAGCATAGCGGCGCAAGTGCGAGCGCGGGTGCGTTTGCGTGCCGACCGATTTTATGAACGCACGGGGCGCCGCGTGGGGCTGGCCGTGATATTGGTGGGCGAAGACCCCGCCAGCCGGATTTATGTGCGCAACAAGATCGCCGCTTGCGAAGAAGCGGGGATCCGTTCGGCCTCTTACCGATTGGATGCCGACACGCCCGCCGACAAGATCGTGGAGCTTATCGAAACGCTCAATGCGGACAGCGGCATCGACGGCATTTTGGTGCAGTTGCCCCTGCCGCGCGGCATAGACGAAAAGAAAGTGTTAGAGCACGTGGCGCCGCATAAAGACGTGGACGGTTTTCATGCCGTGAACGCGGGCAATCTGCTTTTGGGCAATGCTTGCTTGGCCGCGTGCACGCCCCAAGGCTGTATAGAGTTGATACGATCTACGGGCGTGCCTATCGAGGGCAAAAACGCCGTAGTGGTGGGGCGCAGCAATATCGTGGGCAAGCCTATGGCGATGTTGTTGTTGCAAAACAACGCCACCGTTACGATCGCGCATTCCAAAACGACCGATTTGAAAAGCTTGACTTTGCGCGCCGATATTTTGGTAGCGGCGGTGGGTAAAAAAGAATTTATCACCGCCGATATGATCAAACCGGGCGCGGTGGTGATAGACGTTGGCATGAACCGTGAAGACGGCAAACTTTTTGGCGACGTGCAGTTTTCGGGCGCGCAAGCGGTGGCGGGGCACATCACCCCCGTACCGGGCGGCGTAGGCCCCATGACCATTGCCATGCTGTTGCAAAACACCGTTACGGCAGCGGAACGGACGGAACATGCGTGAACGTACGCTGACGGTGGCGCAACTGAACGAATACGTAAAAGGCGTGTTCGAAGATGAGTTGGTGCTACACGATTTGCAAGTGGAAGGGGAAGTATACGAGTGCAAGCAAACCGCCGCCGCTCTATTCGTTACGTTGCGGGAACGCGACAGCTTGTTGCATTGCGTATGTTTTGCGCACGTAGATGCGCTTGCATTGGGCGATAAAGTAGTATTAAAAGGCTCCGTCACCTTTCACGAGCGGAGCGGGCGCGTTTCGTTTGTGTTTTCGTCGGCGCGCAAAACGGGCGAGGGCGATTTATTGGCCGCTTTCAACGCGCGAAAGGACAAGCTGGCGCGCGAGGGCGTGTTCGAACATAAAAAACCGTTGCCGTCGTTGATCCGCTCGTTGGCGGTGATCACGGGCGAAACGGGCGTTGTGATCCACGATTTTATGCAAACGTTGCATCGCACGCGCACGTTTACCGACGTGTGCGTTTATACCGCCGCGGTGCAAGGCAAAACGGCGACGGGCGATCTGATCGCGCAATTGCGCACGGCGGACGGCAAAGGATACGATGTGATTGTGCTGATGCGCGGCGGCGGCAGTAGCGACGATTTAAGCGTTTTCAACGACGAGGACTTGGTGCGTGCCGTGGCGGCTTGCGCAACGCCCACCGTTTCCGCGATAGGGCACGAAACCGATTTCACCTTGTGCGATTTTGCGGCGTCGGAGCGGGCGGGCACGCCGAGCATGGCGGGCGAGATCGTGAGCCGACGCAACGAAACTTTTTTCGGGTCGCTGTCTTGCGCCGCGTTCGCTTTGCGGTCGGCGGCCGATGCGGCATTGGCGCGTCAAACGGAGCGATTGCAACGCTGTACCGCCGCGCTTTCGTATAAAAGCGAGGTAAAGTGGGAGCGCGTGCGTTCGCGTGTGGCATGGGCGGCTGAAACGCTTGCGAGCCGCATGCATGGTTTATTGGCGCAAAAGTATGCGGCCGTAACCGCATATGCAAACGCCATATCCGCGCAAACGGACAATGCGGCCGCCGTGCGTGCCGACAAACTTGCGCGCGCGACCGCGCTGTTAGAGAGCAACAATCCGTTGCGCATACTGTCGTTGGGGTATGCCAAGTTATACGGTGCCGATGGTTGCCCCGTTGCTTTTTCAAAGGTGAAAACGGGCGAACAAGTGCGCGCCGTATTGGCGGACGGCACGATCGTGGCCCAAGTAAAAGAAAAAAAGGCCGACTTTCGGAGGTAGAGATGGATCTGGAACACATGCTTAAAGAATTGGAGAAAACGGCGGAAAAGTTGCAAGACAAAGAACTGCCGCTCGACGAAGCCGTGCGACTGTATGAAGACGGGGTAGGGTTGATTCGCGCTTGCATGGATAATCTTGCCGAAAGCAAGGGCAAAATAGAAGTGATCCGCGGCGAATTGGACGCCATGCTCGCGCAAGACAAAGGAGAATAAAAGTGAATTTCACCGAGGCATACGAAAAGCGGAAAACGGAGTTCGAGGGATATCTCAAACAATTTGTTTCCGAGCTGATTACCTTTCCCAAAGAACTGTTAGACGCCGTAGCCTACAGCTTATTGAGCGGCGGCAAGCGATTGCGCCCCGTACTTTTGTTGGAGGCGGTGCGCATGTTCGGCGGGCAAGCGGACGCGTGCGCCGTAAATTTTGCTTTGGCCGTGGAGTGCATTCACACCTATTCGCTCATACACGACGATCTGCCTTGTATGGATAACGACGATTACCGACGCGGACAACTCACTTGTCACAAAAAATTCGGCGAGGCCAACGCGGTATTGGCGGGCGACGCTCTTTTGAACATTGCTTATGAATTGATCTTCGGTGCCGTGCGTTTGGGCAATAACGAGGCGCGCTATGTGCGGGCGGGAAGCGCTTTGGCGGCCGCGGCGGGCGGCAACGGTATGGTGGGCGGGCAAGTTTGCGATCTGCTGCCCGATGCGGGCGTGGACGCACTGCAGTATATTTACGAGAAAAAAACGGCGGCGTTGATCGGCGCGGCATTGCGCGCGGGCGCGTTGATCGGCGGCGCGCGGGAAGAGGACTTGCAAAAGATAGACGCTTTTGGCAAGCTGTTCGGATTTTGTTTTCAATTGCGCGACGATCTATTGGACAAAGACACCGAAGACGTTGGCAAAAATACGTATTTGCATGCGTTCGGCCAACAAAAAACGGCGGCCGCGCTTAAAGAAAAAACGGTGGCGGCTATCGAACTGTTGCAGAATATGGAAAACGCGGCATTTTTGGTCGAACTGACGTCTGCCTTTATGGCGCGGGATATATAAAAGAGGAAACGCGGAACACGATTTGGACGAATTGATCAAACAAGTTAATACTCCGTCAGATCTCAAAAAATTGCACGGAAACCAATTGAACGCCTACTGCGAAAGTTTGCGTCGTTTTATCTTGCAGACCGTGCCGTACACGGGCGGACATTTGGCGTCCAGTTTGGGCGCGGTGGAACTTTCGGTGGCGTTACATTATGTGTTCGATTGCCCCAAAGACAAGATTTTGTGGGACGTGGGACATCAAGCGTATGCGCATAAGATCATAACGGGGCGCGCCGATCGGTTCGGCGCATTGCGCACAAACGGCGGCATTTCCGGTTTTCCGCGCATGCGGGAAAGCGAATACGACGCGTTCACCATGGGGCACAGTTCCAACTCGCTGTCGGTAGGTTTGGGGTATGCCCGCGCGCGCGACGCGTTGGGCGAGCGCTACCATGTGGTGGATGTGATCGGCGACGGGGCGTTTACGGGCGGCATGGCGTTTGAGGCGCTCAACGATATCGGCGCGTCCAAGGCAAAAATGATCGTAGTGCTCAATGATAACAAAATGTCTATATCGCAAAACGTGGGCGCCATGAGCGAGTATTTTGCCAAACTGCGCCTCAGTAAGCGGTATACGCGCGTAAAACGCGCCGTTAAAAAAGGGGTATTGGGCATTCCGCTGTTCGGCGACCGTATTTACAAGGCGTTGGATAAAACCAAAGACGGCGTGAAATTTTTGTTGCAGAACAACAAAATGTTCGAGCAAATGGGGCTGAAATATTACGGTCCCGTCGACGGCCACAATCTGACCAATCTCATAGAAATATTTCGTCAAGTGCAAAACGAAACCAAGCCGGTGTTGGTGCACATCATCACGGAAAAAGGAAAGGGCGACGACGCGGCGCAGTCCGATCCTTCCCGTTTTCACGGCGTGCAACCCATGGGTGCGCAAAACGAGCGTTCGTTTTCGCAAACGGTTTCGCACTTTTTGTGCAAAGAGGGGGCGCGCAACAAAAAAGTGGTGGCGATTACCGCCGCCATGGCCGACGGCACGGGCTTGCAAGCATTTGCCAAAAAATTTCCCGACCGTTGCTACGACGTGGGCATTGCCGAACAGCATGCCGTTACGTTGGCCGCCGGATTGGCGGCGGGCGGCATGAAACCGTATTTTGCCGTGTATTCCACCTTTTTGCAACGCGGTTTCGACCAGATCGTGCACGACGTTTGCCTAAACAAATTGCCGGTCACGTTTTTGATCGACCGTGCGGGCGCGGTGGGCGCCGACGGCGTAACGCACCAAGGTATTTACGATCTGAGCTATTTGTCGCTCATTCCCGATATGACCGTGCTCACGCCCAAAGACGGCGAAGAGTTGGAAAAAATGTTGCAGTGGTCGCTTTCGTTTAACGGACCGTTGGCCATACGCTATCCCAAAAGCTATGCGTTCGATCGTCCGTGTCCCGAAATCGTGTACGGCGAGTGGGAAATCGTGCGGCAGGGCGACCGAAAAGTGTATATCATAGCATGCGGCAATCGCGCGTTGGCGGCAGCCGAGGGTGTGGCGGGCGCGTCGGTCGTGCACGCGCGGTTCATTAAACCGCTCGACGCATCTTTTTTGGACAGCGTGAATAAGCCCGACGTTTTGTTGCTAACGGTGGAAGACAACGCACTGCGCGGCGGATTGGGACAATCGGTGCTTGCCTATCTCAACGGTAAAGGATTGCGCGTCAAGGTGCATACGGTGGGGTATGCCGATGCGTTTTTGGATGATTTTTCGGTGGAACATTCGCTCAAAAGCGCGGGTATCGATACCGAAAGCCTAACGGCGCTTATAAAAAACTTTTCGTAACGCTATGCAAAAACTTGAATATTTATAAATTTTCTTGTATAATAAACATATGAGAGTGGGTATTTACACAAATATCTTCAAAGACAAAAACCTTTCCGTCACAAAAAATTTGATAGAAAGTTTTTCGTCGCACGGTATTGTGTGTTTGGCTCACGAGAATTTGCGCGATAAAGTGCGGTGCAACGGTTATATGTCCGAATCGGACGAAGGCACGTTGCCCGATATGATGTTGGCCGTGGGGGGCGACGGCACGCTGTTGGGCATTGCCAAGTGGTGCGCGGTGCGAAAGATCCCCGTGCTGGGCGTCAATCTCGGCAAACTCGGTTTTTTGACCGAGGCCGAGCCCGATAATTTCGACGCATTGGCCAAAGACCTCGCGGCGCAAAAATACTCGGTGGAAAAGCGCACCATGCTTTGCGCGCAATGGCGCGACAAGCGTTTTTACGCGCTCAACGAGATCGTAATCACGCGGCGCAACGTTTCCAAGATGATCGTGCTAAAAGTGGACATAGAGGGTGCGCCGCTCGACAAACACTATTGCGACGGCTTTATTGTGAGCACGCCCACGGGATCCACGGCGTATTCGCTGTCGGCGGGCGGCCCCGTAATAAGTCCCACGGCCAACGTGTTTGCGCTCACGCCCGTAAATTCGCATTCCATGCATTCGCGCCCCGTTGTGATCGGCGACGACGAAAAGATCGATATCACGTTGTTGGCGCGCGCCGACGACGCGATGGTGTTGGCCGACGGCAAAAACGTGATATGCTTGCCCGAAAAACAGACCATACGCATAGGCAAAGCCACCAAGCGCGCGCTGTTCGTGCGATTGCATAAAAACGGATTTTACGAGCGTTTGTTGCGGAAACTGAACACGTGGAGCATAACGCCGTCGGAGGAGGACGCGAAATGACGAGAAACGCCCGACAAGGAAAAATACTCGAACTGATCGACGATCGCGTGGTGGAAACGCAAGACGATCTGGCGCGCTTGTTGCAAGAGGCGGGCTTTAACGCCACGCAAGCCACCATTTCGCGCGACATTAAGGAATTGGGGCTTGTAAAAGTTTCTATCGACGGCAAGCGGCAAAAGTACGTGCGCGGCGCGGGCGACCGCAGCGTGTCGGGCAAACTTGTCAATATTTTCAAGCATGCCGTTTTGTCTATTCGGTATGCGTGCAATATCGTGGTGTTAAAAACCATGCCGGGCAGCGCCAACATTGCGGGCATGATGCTCGATCGGTTGGAAAACCCCGACATATTGGGTTGCGTGGCGGGCGACGACACGGTGATGGCCGTGACGGTGGACGAGAATGTGGCGCAACAGATCACCGAATCGCTTTCGGGACTTTTGGAGCGGTAAACTATGCTTACGAGATTGGCGGTACATAATTTGGCGCTTATCGAGCATTTGGAATTGGAGCCGTGCGAGCGGCTCAATATTCTGAGCGGCGAAACGGGCGCGGGCAAGTCCATAATCGTGGACGGTATTATGCTGCTTTTGGGCGCGCGTTACGATAAAACGCTTTTGCGCTACGGAACGGACAGCGGCTATGTGGAGGGCGTGTTCGACGCGACCGAGCGTGCCCGCGCCGTTATGCGCGATATGGGTTGGGAAGAGGATGACTGTATTATTATTACCCGCCGTTTTTATGCCGACGGTAAAAACGAAATACGCATAAACGGACGCGCGGCCGCCACAAGCATGTTAAAGCAACTTACGGCCACGCTTGTGGACATTTACGGACAAAACGAATACCAGTCGTTGACGCGTTCGAGCGAGCATTTGCGACTGTTGGATTATTATGTGCGCCATGCGAGCCGACAAACGATAGAGGCGTACGCGCGCGCTTACGGCGAATATAAAGATACGATGGCGCAACTGCAAAAGATCGGCTCGGCGAGCGAACGCGAACGGGAGATCGACCTTTTGCGTTTTCAAATCGGCGAAATAGACGAGGCGCACACCTTCGAGAGCGAGGAGGACGAGTTGGTAGAACGGCGCAACATGATCGTTTCCTCCGAAAAGATTTATGCGGCTTTAGGGCAAGCTTTGCACGTGTTGAGCGGGAAAGAGGACGGCGCCGCGAGTGAATTGGTGGGCGACGCCGAAAAGGAAATGGGTTCGATCGCGCACCTAAAATCGGCCTACAACGATCTATACGAGCGGTTGCGTTCGGCTTCTATCGAAATATCCGATGTGTGCGATTGTTTAAGCGACGAATTGGACGGCATGCAATTCGACCAAAACGAGTTGGACGAATTGGAAAAACGGTTGGCTTTTGTGCGAACGCTCAAAAGAAAGTACGGCGCCTACCGAGAAATGATGGCTTATCGCACGCAAACGGCCGATCGATTGGCGTTTTTGGAAAATGCCGACGCGCATTTCGAACAACTTACGCAAAAGAAAAACGACGTTTTGCAAACGCTGTATGCGTCGGCAAAAGCGTGGCACGACATACGGCAAAAGGGCGCCGTCGATTTTTCGCAAAAGATCGTTGCGCAATTGCACGAGCTCGGCATGGAAAACGCCGATTTCAACGTGGAGGTTTCCGAATTTCCGCCTTTGTCGGCATTCGAGGGGAAGTTCGGCGTCAACGGGGCGGATACGGCGGAGTTTTACCTTTCGCCCAATGCGGGGCAACCGTTAAAGCCGCTTATCAAAATCATATCGGGTGGCGAGATGTCGCGGTTCATGTTGGCTCTAAAGGTGATCTCCAACGAGTCGGACGATATCCCCACCATGATATTCGACGAGATAGACGCGGGCATCAGCGGCATAACGGGGCAAGTGGTGGCCAAGAAATTGGCAACCATTTCGCGCAAACATCAAATACTATGCGTGACACACCTTGCACAGATCGCGTCTATGGCCGACGCACACTTCTTTATCAGCAAAAAAACGGAGAACAACGCCACCGTGACTACGGTGGTTCCGTTAGACACAGGCGGCATGATCGACGAGATCTCGCGGCTTTCGGGTGGCAAGGGGATCAGCAAGCAATCCGATCTCAGCGCGCAAACCATGAAGGAATGGAGCGAGGCGTTTAAGGCAACGCTTTCGTAAAAGATTGCTACAACGTAAAAGACAGTTTTTTCCCGCGGGAGAAGACTGTTTTTTTGTATAATCGAACGGGACAATTGCGAACACTATGCAATATGATGCAAAAAGCGGCGCATAAAAAATATTTTCTCATAACGTGTTGTTTGTTGTTTGTGTTTGTATGGAATGCGTGCGTGCATGCGGGTGTTTTGGCTGTGGGCGCGCAACCCGTAGCCACGGTGTTTGTGGGCGGATTTCCCATCGGTTTGGAGCTTAAGCCGCACGGCGTGATCGTGGTGGGCGCCGCGGCGGTGGAAACCGAACTCGGCAGTGTTGTGCCGCAGATCCCCTTGCATGCGGGCGACGTGTTAGAGAGCATCAACGGGCATACCGTTGCCAATACCGAAGATATACGCACGGCGTTGCGTGCGGCGGAAGATATGACGGCCGACGTTTGCGTGCGCAGAGGGACGGCGTTATTGCACGTGCCCATGGGGCTTATTTTGGAAGATATGACGGGTGAAAAGCGTTTGGGCGTGCAAGTGCGCGAGAGCGTGATGGGCGTGGGCACGGTTACGTATGTGAAAAAAGACGGCTCGTTCGGCTGTTTGGGGCATCCCATCGTGTTGGAAAACGGCAATATGGCGCCGTGTGACACGGGCTGGGCGTATGCGTGCAAGATCGTGGGGTGCAATAAGGGCGCGCGCGGTAAGGCGGGCGAACTGAAAGGAGCTTTCGTGGGCGGCACGCCTACGGGCACATTGCGTACCAATTGCCGAAGCGGCGTATACGGCACGTTAAACGAATTTTCGGGCGGCACCGAAGTGGAAGTGGCCGGCCGTAAAAGCGTAAAGATCGGCAAGGCGTCCATTCTTGCTACGGTAGGGAACGTGACCGAATCGTACGACATTGAGATCATTAAAACCTCCGTACAAAATTCCGTTTCGGATAAAAGCATGATCTTGCGCGTAACCGATAGGCGACTAATAGCCGCCACGGGCGGTATCGTGCAAGGAATGAGCGGCAGTCCCATTCTGCAAGACGGCAAACTGATAGGCGCCGTTACGCACGTTTTTGTATCCGATCCCACCAAAGGATACGGAATTTATGCCGATTGGATGTTGCAAAACCAATAATATGTCACGCATACTATACCCTATAATTGAAAAAAAGTGTCATATTTCGACACTTTTTTTCGTATGGTATGATATGCGGTTTCGTAGAATGTACATATATAATTTTTTGTTCGATTTTCGCGATTTCTGCAAATGCAACCGCGGCAAGCTGATTTTATTGTTTGCCGTTAATGTGTTGGCGATCGTGTTGGGAATCCGCGCCGCGTTCGGCGTGAGCGATGCGGGCACGTATTTGTGGTCGCATTCTTGCAATGTGTTTTTGTTCTTGGCGGGGAAAAAGAGCGTTTTCGGTTTCTTCTTTATGGAATTGCTGACGTGCTTGGTGGTGCTTGTACTGCTTGCCTTTTCTTCGGTGCATTTCGTGTTGTCTTATTTATCGGCAATCGTTCTGTTTTTCCGCACCTATTTGTTTGCTTTGTATTTGGGATTGTATATCTTATTGTTGAAAGTGTCGGTATTGCCCTTTATTGTTTTTTGCTTGATCCCGTGTTACTTGGTGTGTTTGTGCATATATATCACCGTTGCCGTGGTGGCGATCAATCGGGCGCGCGAGGCTTGGCGATACGGCGCGGGGTGCAACAATTCCTTTCCGCGCTTTCTCCGTTATATGATCATTCCGTGTTCTATGCTTGTCGTACTACAGCTTTTATGCACAATTCTTGCATATTTTTTGACCTTGGGTATAATTTTATAAAAAGTACGACATAGTAGCTAAAACGGAGGAAAAATACGTATGAAGAAACTTTTGGTACTGTCGCTCGCTATGTGTTTGGCTTTATGCGCCATTGTGGGCGGTGTGACGATGGCGGCCGACGCGCAAACCGTTGCCGCCGAACAAGCGCTCGATATACAAGCGCGGTCCGCTCTGTTGATGGACTATGACACCGGAACGGTGGTATACGCCAAAAACGAAAAAGTAAGAGCTCCCATAGCCAGCATGGTAAAGATCATGACGTTGTTGTTGACGATGGAAGAGATCGACCAAGGCAAACTTACGGTGGAAGATACGGTAACGGTGAGCGAGAACGCCGCGTCTATGGGCGGATCGCAAGCGTTTTTGGATGCGGGCAGCGTGTACACGGTAAACGAGCTTATCAAAAGCATCGTGGTGGGATCGGCCAACGATTCTTGCGTGGCTTTGGCCGAGCATATCGCGGGCAGCGTGGAATCGTTTGTGGCGCGTATGAACGAACGTGCGGCCGCGCTCGGCATGCAAGACACCTATTTCGTGAACTGCACGGGACTGCCCGCGGGCGAACAGTATTGCTGTGCCTTCGATGCGGCGCTCATGCTGCGCGAATTGATAGGGCACGAACGCTTTTTCGAGTATTCCAAGATCTGGATGTTCGATTTTGCACATCCCGGCGGACGCGTTACCCAATTGAGCAACACAAACAAGCTGATCCGCGCGTACGAAGGGTGCGACGGCGGCAAAACGGGATTTACCAACGAGGCCAAATTTTGCTTGGCGGCCACGGCCAAACGGGGCAACACCCGTCTTATATCGGTGGTGTGCGGCGCCGAATCCGCCAAAGTGCGCAATGCGCAAAACGCGGCGCTTTTCAACTACGGCTTTGCCAATTACCAAACCAAACAAGTGGTAACGGCGGGTGTGCCGTTGCAAGAGCGGTATGCCGTGCAAGGCGGTAAAGAAGAGTTCATCATGGCCGCGCCCGCGTCCGATCGGTTTGTGTTTGCCAAAAAGGGCGAGGAAAAAGAGGTGACTTATCGCGTGGATATGCTGTCGCTTCGCGCGCCCGTGCAAAAAGGCGACGTGGTGGGCGTGCTCACCGTGCTGTCGGGCGAAGAAAAGCTGTGCGAAGTGAGTTTGGTAAGCGACCGCACGGTGGAAAAATCGACTTATCTCGATCTTGTGGATCGGTTTATCGAGGCGTGGTGATCGGGCATAGGCAAACGAACCGCTAACAATCGACAATAAGCGCGGCATACGGTGTGTATCCGCGCTTTTTCTTTATAAGGCGGAATTTTGCAGGGGGTATCCAAACGATTGACGAAAGGGCGGAAAAATGCTATTATTGTTATATTCGGATTTTGTGGGATACATAGTATGAAGTTGCGTGACACTCTCGATATCGATGAAAAGGGACGCTTAAGGATCGGCGGATGCGATTGCGTGGCGTTGGCGGAGCAATACGGCACGCCCTTATATGTGATGGACGAAACGCACATTCGCAACATGTGTCGCGGGTATATCCGACTTTTGCAAGAGAAATATCCCAACGCAACGGTGGCGTACGCATCCAAAGCGTTTTCGACGTTGGCTATTTACGAGATCGTGCGGCAAGAGGGGTTGGGCGCGGACGTGGTGTCCGGCTGCGAACTGTATACGGCGCTCAAAGCGGGCATGCCCGCCGATAAGATCTATTTTCACGGCAACAACAAATCGCCCGCCGAATTGGCTTTGGCGGTGCGCGAAGGCGTGCATGCCGTGGTGGTGGACTCGCTTTACGAGATCGACGTGCTCAACGTGATCGCGGGCAAAGCGGGCGCGGTGCAAAACGTGTTGGTGCGCGTAAATCCCGGCATAGACGCGCACACGCATCGGTTTATCCAAACCACGCGCCCCGACAGCAAGTTCGGTTTTTCCATAGCGGACGGCACGGCGCAAGAGGTGATCTGCGGCTTGTCGGAAAAGAAAAATCTTCGTTTTGCGGGGTTGCATTGCCATATAGGGTCGCAGATCTTCGAGCTAAAGCCCTTTGCGTTGGCGGTGGATAAAATGACCGATTTTATGGAGCGCCTTTTCGTGACGTGCGGCCTTACGGTAGAAGAACTTAATTTGGGGGGCGGTTACGGCGTTACGTACACCGACGAAGACAAACCGCTCGCGCCTTGGCAATATGTGGACGCCATCGTGGAACAACTCACGGCGTGTCTGCAAAAAAAGAAGATTGCGCCGCCCAAGCTGGTGTTAGAGCCGGGGCGTTCCATTGTGGGCGAGGCGGGCATCACGCTGTACACGGTGGGCGCCGTAAAAGAGATCAAGGGCTTGAAAAAGTATATCGCGGTAGACGGCGGCATGTTCGAAAACCCGCGGTATGCGCTGTATCAAAGCAAATACGACGCGGCGATCGCCGATCGCGCGAACCAACCGCCCGCAGAAACGGTGACGGTGGCGGGCAAGTGTTGCGAGAGCGGCGACATTCTGATAGAAGATATCCGCTTGCCGTCGGTGCGTTCGGGCGACGTGTTGGCCGTGTTCACCACGGGCGCGTATAACTATTCCATGGCAAGTAACTACAACCGTAACGCCGTGCCGCCCGTGGTGTTGGTGCAAAACGGCGAGAGCGATTATATCGTAAAACCGCAGAGTTACGAAGATATTGTTGCGCGCGACGCGATCCCCGCGCGCTTGGGAGAACGCAAATAGGTGCTTTATTCGGGTTTTAACATCGTTGATATCGTTTTGGTGGCAGTCGTCGTGGTCATATCCATGGTGTTGCACGAATTGGCGCACGGCTACGTGGCGCTGTGGAACGGCGATCCCACCGCCAAGGTGAATAAGCGGCTCACGCTCAATCCTTTGGCGCATTTCGACATCATCGGTTTTTTCATGTTGATGACGGTGGGATTCGGCTATGCCAAACCCGTGCCCGTCAACCCGTTTAATTTCCGCCACCAAAAGCGCGGCATATTCACGGTGGCGATTGCGGGCGTAACGGTAAATTTCGTGTTGGCCTTTCTTTCGTTCGGTTTGATGGCGTTGTTTAGTTGGTTGGAAGTCAAGTTTCCCGGCGCCGTGAACGTTCTCGGATACTTTGCCACGTTTTTTTATTACATGGTAATCGTGAACTTAAGTTTCTTCTTTTTCAATCTGTTGCCTATTCATCCGTTAGACGGATTTCGCGTGATCGAGGCGTTCACGCGCTACAACAACCGCGCGGTCATGTTTTTCCGCAAGTTCGGACAATACATTCTGTTGGCGCTTGTCGGTGTGAGCATTTTGGTGGATATATTCGGATTGCCCTTTTATTTCGATCCGCTCGGCATGTATATCTACTATTGCCGTAACGGCGTGTGGTGGTTGTTCGGCAAATTTTGGTGGCTGTTTTTCTAAGGCAAAGGGAGCGAACGACGCAAATGAACGAAAACGAAATACAAGAGCAAACTCTCGTGACCGAGGCGGCGCTGCCCGACGGCGAGGAGTTCGACGAATCGTCTTACAAGGTGAAATTGGATCGGTTCGAAGGGCCGCTCGACTTGTTATTGCACCTTATAAAGGCGGCCAAGATCGAAATAAAAGATATTTTCGTATCGCAGATCACCGAGCAATACATGGAATACATCGAGCAGATCAAAGAGGTGGATCTCGAAAACGCCTCCGAATTCATAGAGATGGCGGCGTGGCTGTTGGAGATCAAGTCCAAGTCGCTGTTGCCTAAGCCCAAAGAGGAAGTGCCCGAAGAGGAAGATTCCGAAAAGCAACTCATCCAGCGGTTGGAAGAATACAAACTCTACAAAGAGGCCAGTCAAAAAATGAAAGAGCAAGAAACGGTGGGCATTCATTTCCGAGCGCCCGATGCGGGCGTAGGCGAGCCGCGGTTTATGCTCAAAGACATGACCATGGACGGCTTGATGAAAGCGTTGCGGAAAATGTTCCTTAAAATGGAAAAACGCAACATCACGCAAAAGGAGCGGCACATCACGCTCGACCGTTTCACGGTGGCGGAAAAAATGTCGCATATCAAAGACTTTATGATGTTGCGCGAAACGGCGCGGTTCGACGAGCTGTTCGACGCCGACTACAGCAAGAGCGAGATAATAACCACCTTTCAAGCATTATTGGAGCTGTTGAAACTGCAGTTCGTGCGGGCGCAACAGCAAGAAATATTCGGCGAGATACTTTTGACCAAGGTAGCATAAACGAAGGAAATACCCTCATGGAAATAGAACTGTTAGATCAAATATTGGAAGCATTGCTTTTTGTATCGGGCGACGGTATCAACACGTCGGAGATCGAGGAATTGTTGGAGTTGCAACCGAGCGAGGTGAAACAGTCGATCGCCCGTTTGAAGAAAAAGTACAGCGGCAAATGCGGTATACATCTGTTGCATTACAACGGCAAAATTCAGTTCGGCTCCAATCCCGATTACGAAGACACCATAGCGTGCGTGCTCAATCCCATCAAAGAAAAAGAGCTTTCCAACGCGGCGTTGGAAACGGTGGCGATCATTGCATATAAACAGCCCGTCACCCGTTTGGAGATCGAACAGATCCGCGGCGTGAATTGCGACTATGCCGTGCAAGTGCTGTTAAAGCACAATCTCATCGAAGTAGTGGGGCGCAAAGACGTGGTGGGCAAACCGTTGTTGTTCGGCACGACCGACGCGTTTTTGAAACGCTTTCGTATCGAGAGCATCGAGCAATTGCCCGATTACGAACAGTTGTTGGCAAGCATCAAGGTGTTGGAAGAGGGCAACAGTCGGGCGCCCGAGGCGGTCAGCCTATACAACGAGTTCGAGTTGCCGCCCGAAGAAAACGAGGCGAGCAACGAGGCGGCCGCGGCGGCGGACGAGTTGCCCGAAGAGGAAACGCCCGACTTTTTGCGGGACGAAACGGACTTGCAAAAGATCGAATGATTGGAAAAAATACATAAAAAAGAAAAAACGAAAAAGACTAACGGCAATATGTTGGTCTTTTTGTGTATTTGCATATTACTGCTCAATCTGGCGGCCGCTTATATTCGCGTGGGCGTTAATTTTTATTTGGATCTGTTCGGCAACGACGGATTTATCAAGGTGTATGTTTTCGGCATTCGCATATTCAAGGCGGCCGTTCACTTCGAGCACGACGAGCAAAAGCATAACAACTTGGTTATAGAACACGGCAAAAAGCAAGACAAGATTCACTTGAACAACGACCCCAAGGATAAAAAGTCCATTGCCGCCATGATCCGAAAACCGGCGCTTTCCAATATGTTGGTGGAAAAGGTATCGGCGCATTTCACGGCGGGACGCGTGAACGACGCCTTTTTCACCGTGGCGCTGTTGCAAGCCATGCGCGTGGTGTTTTACGGCGCGTTTGCGCCCGTAAAGTGCCGCTACAGCGTGCAGATCACCGAGTCGTTTACGCCCGTTTACAACAGAGATGTTTGGCGGACCGATTTTATAGGCATAATCGGTATTTCGATTGCAGATATTATAGTCAGTTATATCGGAAGTTTCTTTCGTAAAACGCAAAACGCGATAGAATGCAAAAAGCAGGAGGTAGCACAATGATAGTACAGAGCAACGAACATCCCGTGGAACGGGTAATGGACAACGCGTTCACCAAAATACGCACGCTGGTAGACGCCGACACGGTGGTGGGCAATCCCGTTCGCACCGAGGACGGCGTAAGTATTATACCGCTTTCCAAAGTGACCATGGGATTTTTGACGGGCGGCGGCGAATACAGCGACATGGCGCAACAGAATTTGGCCGAATATCCGTTTGCGGGCGGCAGCGGCGCGGCGGTTTCCGTTTCGCCCATCGGTTTTTTGGTGAGCGACGGCAAAAGCGTAAAGATCATTAAAATGGACGATAAAAACCCGTTTGAGAAGATACTCGAACTGATCCCCGACGTGGTGGACGGTTTGTTCGATAACGGCGGCAAAGGAAAGGCGAAAAAATGAGCGCGAAACGACCGGCCCTTTTCTGCTTTCTGTTTTTGCTGGCCGCGCTTTTGCTGTTGCCCGCATGGCAAGCGGCGGGCGCGCAAGAGTGTGCGCCCGCGGTAGCCGACTATGCCGTGGCGGATACGAGCGCCGCAAGCATGGCGGTGATAGAGAGTTCCACGGGCAGAGTGCTATACGGCAAAAATATTTCGGTCAAGCGCCCCATGGCAAGCACTACCAAGATATGCACGGCGGCCACGGTGCTCGACAACTGCGACGATTTGGAAAAGGTGATTACCGTGCCCGACAAAGCGGTGGGCGTGGAGGGTTCGTCCATCTATTTGCAAAAGGGCGAAAAAGTCAAGATCATCGATCTGTTATACGGCCTTATGTTGCAGTCGGGCAACGATTGCGCCGAGGCGCTTGCCTTGTGCGTGGGCGGCGATTTGAGTAAGTTTGCCGATATGATGAACGAAACGGCGCGGCGCGCCGGCGCAACGGACAGTCATTTCGTTACGCCGCACGGCTTGCACCATGACGAGCATTACACCACTGCGCTCGATCTGTGCAAGATCACGGCGTATGCGTTCCGTAACCCCGTGTTTACAAAGATCGTGGCCACCAAAAAACACACGATGCCGTGGGAAGGCCGCAATTATCCGCGGGTGCTTGTGAATAAAAACAAGATCTTGTCTACCTATGCGGGCGGCGACGGCGTGAAAACGGGTTTCACTAAAAAAGCGGGGCGTTGCCTTGTGTCGAGCGCTACGCGAAACGGCATGCGCGTGATCGCCGCCGTGCTCGATTGCGGCCCCATGTTCGAAGATTGCGCCGCGCTCATGGATAAGGCGTTTAGCGAATACGCGCTGTGCCAAGTGGCCGACGGCGCGCAGATCGAACGCGAGATCTGTGTGGCGGGCGGCAAAAAGGGGAGTGTGACCGCGCGCGGCAAAGGGACGTTTTATTATCCGTTGCGCGAAGAGGAGCGCGGCGACGTTCGGGTGGAAGTTTCGTGCGCGTCGGCGCTCGACGCGCCCGTAGCGCTCGATACCCCGGCGGGGAATTTTAGCGTATACCTTAAAAATCAGTTGCTTTTTGACGGAAAATTATATACTATAGATACGGTGGCCGAGCGCGGCGTGCCCGAAAAATGGAAAGACTTGATAGGCGCTTGGTAATTTTTCCCAAAGAGAGAACGAAAATTTGCGTATCAACAAATATCTTGCCGCTTGCGGTTTTGCCAGTCGGCGCGCCAGCGAACAATTGGTAACGGACGGACGGGTGAAAGTCAACGGCAAAACGATCACGAGTCTTGCCACGTCGGTGGAAGAGGACGACATGGTAACGGTAGACGGCAAACGCGCCCAACCCATACACAAACACATCTATCTCATGCTCAACAAACCAAAGGGATATATCACCACCACGAGCGACGAAAAGGGTCGCAAGACGGTGATGGAATTGTTGGGCAACAAGTTTGAGGGCAAGCGCATTTTTCCCGTCGGCCGCTTGGATTACGACACCGAGGGGTTGTTGCTGCTTACCACCGACGGCGATCTGTGCAACCGCATATCGCATCCGCGCAACGAGATCACCAAAACGTATGTTGTAAAGATAGAAAACGAAGTGCGCGAAGAAGAGCTGGAAAAGTTGCGCCAAGGCGTGGTATTGGACGGCGTGAAAACCAAGCGTTGCCGCATCACGGTGCTTTCGTTCGACGGCAAGATCACGCGTTTGGAAGTGGTGATCGGAGAGGGGCGCAACCGCCAAGTGCGCCGCATGTTCGAGAGCATAAATCGCGAAGTGATATTTCTCAAGCGCGTGGGCGTGGGGGAATTGAAGTTGGGCGGCTTGGGTCGCGGCACGTGGCGGGAGCTGAAACCGCGCGAAATCGAGTATTTGCAGAAAATGTAAAACATTGTTTGGGCGGTTTGGCGGCATCAAGGCGATATATTCGGAAAAAGCATGCAAAAAGCAGGCGGCAAACGCTTGTTTTTTTTTTCTACTTACGTTATACTATTATTGTGGAAATTTTGGGTTTTTTCCCAATAAAACAAACGGGAGGAGCGTATGGCTAACGCGGTGTTTACCAACTTGACGAAAAGCGCGGATACGGCAACAAAAGAGATCATGAAAACCGTTTCGTCTATCGTCGATGCGGATTCCTTTGTGGAAACGGACAAATTTATTGCGCAAAATACGGAATTGGGTGAAGCGGTAGGCGAAGGTGTCGTTTGCGGTTTTGCCCATATTTCTTCTATGCGGGTGGGCGTATTTGCCACCAATCCCAAGGTGCTCAAGGGCAGTATCGGGAAGGCGAACGCCAAAAAGATCGTAAAGATCATAGACGGTGCGGTGCGCGCGGGCGTGCCCGTGGTGGGCATTTTGGATACGGCGGGCGCACGCTTTTGCGAGGGGATCGACGCGATGGAAGGGTATGCGTCCGTGTTTGCGGCGCTGTCCGACGCATACGGCGCGGTGCCTACGGCCATAGTGGTGAAAGGCGCGGACTACGGCCTTTCGTCTTATTTTTGCGCCGTTACCGATTTGTGCGTGGCCATGAAAGGCGCGCAGATCGCTACGAGCAGTCCGCTGATCTTAGCGGGCGATACAAAGCAAGACCCCGCCAAGATATGCACGGGGGCGGCGCTGTTCGAAAACTCGGACGTTGTCACCCATTTGGCGGACGGCGAAAAAGACGTCAAAAACGTATTGTCGGCCTTTTTCTCGGTTGTGTCGCAACCCGTTGCGGACACGGGCGACGATCCCAACCGTACGGCCAAAGCGACGGCGCTCAAAAAGTCGGACGATATCCTCAAAGAAATCTTCGATAAAAACACCGTGTTGCCCGTGCGCGACGGCTATGCCAAAGAAGTGAAGACGGGTTTTGCCCGCTTGGGCGGCGCGGCAGTGGGCTATGTGTGCACCGCCGGCAAGTTGACGGCAGACGGCGCGGGCAAGATCGCCGAACTGCTCAACACGTGCGAGTCGTTCTCGTTGCCCGTGATAAACTTGGTGGATTGCGCGGGCGCGGAAACGTCGGCGTCGACGGACGGCAAAACGATACGCGCGCTGTCCGATATGCTGTTTACGTACGCAAGTATCGGCGTGCCCAAACTTTCGTTGGTGTACGGCAAAGCAATCGGCGTAGGCTACACGGCGTTTGCGGCCAAAAGCGTATTCGATTATTCGGTGGCGTGGGCGGACGCGCAGATCGGCGTGATGTCCGGCGCGTCGGCGGCGCAGTTGTTGTATAAAGACGAGATCGCCAAAGCCGACAACAAGGAACGGGCGGAAAAGAAATTGGCGGACGCTTACGCCGAAGAAAACATGTCGGCGTCCGTTGTGGCCGCAAAAGGGTATCTCGACAACGTGATCGAACCTGCGCTGTCGCGCCCCTATTTGGCGGCGGCTTTGCAGATATTCGGCATGAAGGAGTAGTTCGTCATGCAAAATATCGTGCAAACGTTGTTGTCGTATTCCCTTAAAATGCCCGTAGGCAAGGCGGCGATCATAGCCGTGCTCGGCATATTGATCGTGTTTTCCGTGTTGGCGGTGCTTGTAGGCATTTTAACGCTGTTTAAGTTGATCTTCGGCAAGTTGGAAGAGCGCGATGCGGCCAAAGCGGCGAAAGCGCCCTTTGTAGCGGCGTCGGCGGCGCCGTCTGACAGCGACGAGGAAGAAGTGGTGGCGGCGATCGCGGCGGCGCTTGCTTGCATGCAAGAAACGCAAGAGATCAGAGCGCCTTTTCGCGTGAAAAGTATTCGGGAAATCAAATAAAAAACATTCCTAACGGAGGAAAGAGATATGCGTAAATTCAATGTAACGGTAAACGGTAAGACCTATGCGGTGGAAGTGGAAGAGGCCGAGGGCGGCAGCGCGAGCGCTCCCGTTTCGGCGCCCGTAGCCGCGCCTGCGCCCGCTAAGCCCGCGGCTGTTGTCGCCGGCGGCACCAAAGTGAACGCGCCCATGCCGGGATTGGTGCTCAAGTTGGCGGTGGCCAACGGCGCCGCGGTGCAAAAAGGCGATAAGCTGGTTGTGCTCGAAGCCATGAAAATGGAAAACGATATCACCGCACCCGCGGCGGGCGTGGTGAACTTTGCGGTAAAGCAAGGCGATTCGGTGGAAACGGGCGCTTTGCTTGCCACCATCGGATAAACGGAGAAACCGCATGAACATATTGGATATGCTCAAAAGCCTATGGGAAAGCACGGGTATTCGGCAAGGAACGCAATGGGAAAATTACGTGATGATCGCCATTGCTTTCGTGTTGTTTTATCTGGCCATAGCGCGTAAATTCGAGCCGCTTTTGCTGTTGCCCATTGCGTTCGGCATGCTTATGGTGAACATCCCCGGCGCGACCGACGTGTTGTTTTTCAAAGGGTATTCGGCCGAAAACCACGTGTTGCCGAGCGGCGAAACGGGCGGCTTGTTCTACTACTTGTATCAAGGCGTGGATAAGGTTATTTATCCGCCGCTCATTTTCTTGGGAATCGGTGCAATGACCGATTTCGGCCCGCTGATCTCCAACCCCAAAAGCCTTATTATAGGCGCGGGGGCGCAGCTCGGTATTTTCATTACTTTTTTCGGCGCTATCTTGCTCGGCTTTAAGGGCGCGGAAGCGGCGTCTATCGCCATTATCGGCGGCGCCGACGGTCCTACGGCTATCTATTTGAACCAACAACTCGGCAAGATCTTTCCCGACGTGAGCAATTTGTTGCCCGCGATCGCCATTGCGGCCTACAGTTATATGGCGCTCATTCCCGCCATACAACCGCCGCTTATGCGGTTGCTCACCACCAAAAAGGAACGGAGCATCCGCATGGAACAGTTGCGCCCCGTGTCCAAACGGGAAAAAATCATTTTCCCCATCGTGGTGGTGTGCTTGGTGGCTATCATATTGCCGCAAGCTTTGCCGCTTGTGGGTTGCTTGATGTTGGGCAATTTGTTGAAAGAAAGCACGGTAACCGAACGTTTGGCCAAAACGGCGAGCAACGAGCTTATCAATATCGTTACCATTATTTTGGGATTGATGGTAGGCGCCAAAGCGATCGGCCCCACGTTCTTAAAGCCGCAAACGCTCATGATCATTGCCCTCGGCTTGATCGCGTTCTGTTTCGGAACGGTGGGCGGCATTTTGGTGGCCAAATTGATGAACGTGCTGTCGGGCGGCAAGATCAACCCGCTGATCGGTTCGGCAGGCGTATCGGCGGTGCCGATGGCGGCGCGCGTATCGCAAAAAGAAGGGCAAAAATACGACCCCGACAACTATTTGTTGATGCATGCCATGGGGCCTAATGTGGCGGGCGTTATCGGCAGTGCGGTAGCGGCGGGCGTTTTGTTGGCGATCCCTTGGTAAAACCTTAGGCAAGAAGGTAGGAGAGAGAATTATGGCAAAAGTAAAAATCATGGAAACGATCTTGCGCGACGCGCACCAATCGCAAGCGGCTACGCGCATGACCATAGAAGAAATGTTGCCCGTGTGCGACAAGTTGGATAAAGCGGGGTATTACGCGCTGGAGGCTTGGGGCGGCGCTACGTTCGATTCGTGCTTGCGTTATCTGAACGAAGACCCTTGGGAACGCTTGCGGAAACTGCGAAAAGCGTTGCCGAACACCAAGTTGCAAATGCTGTTGCGCGGGCAAAATCTGTTGGGATACAAACACTATGCCGACGACGTGGTAGATAAATTCTGCCAAATGTCGGTGAAAAACGGTATCGACATTATCCGTATTTTCGATGCGCTCAACGATCCGCGCAATATGCGGCAAGCCATGGAGAGCACCAAAAAATACGGCGGCACGGTGGAGGCGGCCATCAGCTACACCACCAGCGAAGTGCATACGGTGGATTATTTCGTTGACCTCGCCGTCGAGTTGGAAAAGATGGGCGCCGATATCATATGTATCAAAGACATGGCCAACTTGCTGTTGCCGTATACGGCCTACGAGCTTGTGAGCCGCTTAAAAGAAAAGGTGAAAGTGCCTTTGCATTTGCACACCCACAACACGGCGGGCATCGGCGACATGACCAACCTAAAAGCCGTGGAGGCGGGGTGCGATATCGTGGATACCGCGCTGTCGCCTTTGGGTAACGGCACCAGCCAGCCGGCCACCGAGGCGTTTGTGGCAACGTTGCAAGGCACGCCGTATGACACGGGCATCAGCCTTACCGCACTCAACGAGCTTACCGTATATTTCAAAAAAGTGGCGGAACGATTGTCGAACGACGGTTTCTTAAGCCCGCAAGTGCTCAAAGTGGACGTGAACGCGCTTATCTATCAAGTGCCCGGCGGCATGCTCAGCAATCTGATCAGCCAGCTCAAGCAACAAGGCGCCTCCGACAAGCTGTTGAGCGTGTTGGAAGAGGTGCCCCGCGTGCGCGCCGATCTCGGCTATCCGCCGCTTGTTACGCCGTCCAGCCAGATCGTGGGCACGCAAGCGGTGCTCAACGTGGTAACGGGCGAGCGGTATAAAATGGTGACCAAGGAAACCAAAGGCATGCTCACGGGCGAGTACGGCAAACTGCCCATGGAACCCAAACCCGCCGTTATCAAAAAAATCATCGGCGACGCCGAGCGTATCACATGCCGTCCCGCCGACCGCATACAGCCAGAACTAGAGAACTACCGCAAGGAGATCGAGGCGTATATCGAGCAAGAAGAAGACGTGCTCACGTATGCGTTGTTCCCGCAACTTGCCATGCCGTTCTTCAAGCGCAGAAAAGCGGCCAAATACGGCGTTGACGAAACGGTGTACGAAAAAGATTCGCCCGTACATCCCATATGAGGATACTGCTCGTAAACGACGACGGAATAGACGCGCAAGGCATTTGTGCGTTGTATGCCGCGCTCGGCGAGCGGCATGAATGCACGGTGGTGGCGCCCGACGGCGAGCGCAGTGCGTTCAGCCATTCTTTGAGCATTCATTGCGATGTGTTCTATCGCAAAACGGACATAGGCTATGCCGTTTCGGGCACGCCCGCCGATTGCGTGAAATTGGGCATTTTGCATTTGTTGCCCGCGCGTCCCGACGTTGTGATATCGGGCGTGAACAACGGCTCCAACCTCGGTTCGGACATCATGTACAGCGGTACGGTTTCGGCGGCGTTGGAGGCGGCGTATTTGGGCGTTCGCGGCATTGCCGTCAGTCTTTCGCACCACAATGCGCCCGCCACGTTTTACGAGCGTGCGGCGCGCTTGGTTTGCGACAATTTGGACGCATTCATGCGGTTGCCCGTGCGACCCGAAACGGTGCTCAATATAAACTATCCCGTAAAAGCCGATTACCGCGGTTTGCGGTTTACTAAGGCGGGCATCAATTTGTATAACGACGCATTCGTGGTGGGCGATGCGGAAGGCAGCGTGCGTCTTAAAGGCGTTCCCGTTGCGCACGATCGCAACGACGAGGATTGCGACGTGGAACTGATCAAAAAGGGATACGCCACCGTAACGCCGTTACGGTTGGATCGCAACGACTACGACTGCTTGGAAAAATTGAAAGGAACGGATATTTTCGGGTGAACCAAAACGGACAATCGCATACTGTTGTGATCATAGGAGCCGGCGCCGCGGGACTGATGGCGGCCGGCTCGTTCGCCAATTGTCGCGTCACCGTTTTGGAGCACAACGAAAAAGCGGGCAAAAAGTTATACATTTCGGGCAAGGGTCGGTGCAACGTGACCAACGACTGCCCGCCCGAAGAATTTTTGCAACATGTGGTGCGCAATCCCAAGTTTTTGTTTTCGGCCGTGTACGGGTTTACGCCCGCCGACACACAAGCTTTGTTGCGCGACAGCGGTGTGCCTACCAAAACGGAACGCGGCAATCGCGTGTTTCCCGTGTCCGACAAGGCAAGCGACGTGATCCGCGCATTGTTGCGGCGCGCCGAGCAAAACGGCGCGCAAATACGCTACGGTGAGCACGCGGAGCGGGTGGAACGGACGGAAAGCGGGTTTTGCGTGCATACGTCAAACGGGTGCTTTGCTTGCGATAAACTGCTGATCGCCACGGGCGGCAAAAGCTATCCCGCCACGGGCAGTACGGGCGACGGTTTTCGTTTTGCGCGGGAATTGGGGCATACCGTGGTGGCGCCGCGTCCTTCGTTGGTGCCGCTCGTTACCGTGCAAGACGTGTCGGCGTTGGCGGGGCTTACGCTCAAAAATGTTTCGGTGCGGGCGGAAGCGAGTGGCAGATCGTTTGCGCGATTCGGCGAAATGCTGTTTACGCACAACGGCGTCAGCGGCCCCGTTGTTCTTGGCTTGTCGGCCTATCTGTGCGACGTGCCCATGCCCGTGCGGCTTGTAATCGATCTAAAGCCGGCGTTAGACGCCGAAACGCTCGATAAGCGGTTAACGTCCGACTTTGCCGAAAACGCCAACAAACAGCTCAAAAATGCGTTGGACGCGCTATTGCCCAAAGCGCTCATTTTGCCCGTTTTATTGCAAAGCGGTTTGCCGCTTGCAAAAAAGGTAAACGTTTTAAGCCGCGAGGAACGGCAAAAATTAGGGTATGCGCTCAAAAATTTTACGTTGGACGTTGTGCGCACCGAATCGTTTGAGAGCGCCGTGGTCACGGCGGGCGGCGTGGACGTGCGGGAAGTGCACCCCAAAACCATGGAAAGCAAGCTCGTAAAAAATTTGTATTTTGCCGGCGAGGTATTGGATATCGACGCGTTGACGGGCGGCTACAATATACAATTGGCATTCAGCACGGCCTATGCGGCGGCCACAGCCATGGACGCGTAAAAAGGAAGGAGCGAAAGATGGAGTATATGATCGCCGTGCGCGGCGCCACCACGGTGGAACGCGACACGAAAGAAGAGATCGAATATAAAACGTGCGAGTTAGTCAACGAACTGATAGACGCCAACGCATTGACGGGGGCGGACGCGCGGTGCGTTTCCGTGCTTATTTCCACCACGAAAGACATTCACTCGTTTTATCCCGCGCGCGCCGTGCGCGAACAAGGGCGCATAGACGCGCCGCTGTTTTCGTGCGCCGAGCCGGATATAGAGGGCGCTTTGCCGCTGTGCATTCGCGTGATGCTCACGGTGGCATGCCGTACGGAACGGCAACCGCGCCATATATACTTGCATGGCGCGAAAACGTTGCGCCCCGATCTATGTTGCGAAAAAGAGGAGGAAAGAAAATGAATATTGCCATCGACGGCCCCGCGGGCGCGGGCAAAAGCACCATTGCCAAACGGTTGGCCGAACAGTTGGGTTTTTTGTATCTCGACACGGGCGCCATGTACCGCGCCGTTGCGTTAAAAGCGTTGCGCGGCCGTATCGCGTTGGATAGCGAAAAAGACGTCGAAGAAATGTTGCGGCAAACGCACATAGACGTGCGCCACGAGCAAGGCGTGCAAAAAGTGTATTTAGACGGGCAAGACGTAAGCGAGGCCATTCGAGAAAACGAGGTGTCTAAGGCAGCCAGCGCCGTGTCGGCGCTCAAATGCGTGCGCATGCAAATGGTAGAGGCGCAACGCCGTATCGCCGCCGGTCGCGATACCATTTTAGACGGGCGGGACATCGGCACGTTCGTGTTGCCGCATGCCGACGTAAAATTTTATCTCACTGCGTCGGTACAAGAGCGCGCCAAACGCAGGTGCGCCGAACTGCAAGCCAAAGGCAACGCATGCGTTTTGGAAGATATCCAAAAGGACATCGCGCAACGCGATTACAACGACATGCACCGCGATTTTGCGCCGTTGCGGCAAGCGGACGACGCCGTTGTGGTGGATTCGAGCCGTATGACCGTTGACGAAGTGGCGGCACACATGCTGCGTATCGTGCGGGAAAAACAAGCATGAGAAGATTTTACGGTTTTATTCGCGGCTTGTTTTATTTGCCGTTTAAGATCTTGTATCCCACCAAGGTGCTCAACGCGCAAAATATGCCGCGTGACGAGCGTCTTATTTCGGTGACCAATCATTATTCGTGGAAAGATATTCCCGTGTTGGCCATCAACGTGGCGGGGTACCGTCGTTTTATCGCCAAAAAAGAGATAGGTAAAAATAAGTTGGTGCATAAGCTTGCCGACATGTTGGGCGTTATATTTATCGACCGCGGCAAGGCGGATATGCGTGCCATACGCGAAAGCATACAAGCGCTCAAAGCGGGCGACGGCATCGCCATTTTTCCCGAGGGGACAAGACACAAAACGGGCGCCGAGGCATTGCAAGAAGTGAAAGGCGGCGTTACGCTGTTGGCCGTTAAAGGCAATGCGCCCATCGTGCCCATGATGATATGGAAAAAAGAGCGGTTGTTCCGCAAAAATTATATCTATATCGGCGAGCCCTTCGATTTATTTGAATTTTCGGGAAAACCGTTGGACGGTGACGCGATCGCGGCGGCCAGCGAGAAAGTGGCCGAGCATATGCTGCGCGCGTCCGCCGATATGGAAACGTTCATTCGCGAAAAACGTTGGATCGCGCAAAAACGCGAACGAAAAGTATTTTTGCGCGATCAGCGCAAAGCCAACGCGCGCGCCAAAAAGGAATACGCCGCCTATAAAAAGAGAATGCGGCGGCAACGGTCGGCGGCATGAAGTTGTTGTTTGCCAAAGACCGCGGGTTTTGTTTCGGCGTTCGCAAGGCCATAGAACTTGCCAAGCGAGAAAAGGGCGCTTACACCTACGGGCATATCATACACAACGAACGCGTGATCGCCGAGCTATTCGACGCGGGCGTGCAAGCCGTGGATTCGTTGCAAGAACTGCAACGCGGCGACACGCTTATTTTGCGTAGCCACGGCGCGCCCCGCGAGGTATACGGGCAAGCCGAACAAGCGGGTATTCGATTGTTAGACGCCACATGTCCGTTCGTTAAAAAGATACACGGCATCGTATCGCGCCTATCGGCGCAAGGATACCATATCGTGATCGCGGGCAAGGCGTCGCATCCCGAAGTGGTGGGCATACAAGGCTGGTGCGGCGACAGCACCGTAATCGACGAAAACAGCGATCTGCAACCGTTGACCGCGCACGCAAAAATATGCGTAGTGGCGCAAACCACGTTCGAAAGCGAAAAATTTTCCGTTATTATAAAAAAAATTGTCAAACTGCCGTTCAAAACAGTTGAAATCTTTAACACAATTTGCTATACTACTATAAGGCGACAGCTGGAAGCAAAAGAGCTTGCCGAAGTATGCGATGCCGTATTGGTCATCGGCAGCAAAACAAGTTCCAACACAAACAAGCTACGAACGATTTGCGCGCAATATTGCGAACATTGCTATTTGATAGAAAGCGTGTCCCAACTACAAAATTTTAATTTTAGCCCTTTCGCCGTTATAGGAGTCACGGCCGGGGCGTCAACTCCGTCGGAGTTGATCATGGAGGTAAAGGAGTATATGAGTCAACAGTTTGAAGAGGTTCAAAGCGAAGAGTTCAAGAGCGCGGTGGAAGAATCTCTCGTCAACTACAAAGAGGGCAAACGCGTAAAAGGCACGGTTATCAGTGCGAACGAGAAAGGTATTCTCGTGAGCATCGGCGGTAAAAAAGACGGTCTTATTCCCAAAGACGAAGTGCTGATGGAAGGCGAGTACGTACCCGCCGAATATGCCGAGGGAACCGAGATCGAAGCGATCATCATTGCCAAGCAAGATGCCGAAAGCGGATGCGTTCTTCTTTCCAAAAAACGTGTTGACCAGATCAAAGAGGGCGACAAGATCGTGGAAACTATACGCGACGGCGCGGTTTTCGAATTGGCCCCCGATAAAGTGACCAAAGGCGGCTTGCTCGGCAAATTGGGCACCTACACGGTGTTTATCCCCGCGTCGCAAGTGCGCGAAGGCTTTGTAAAAGACTTAAAGCAATACGTGGGCAAAAAGTTGCGTCTTACCGCTTTGGAGATCGAAGACGACGAAAAGCGTCATAAGATCGTGGCGTCGCAACGCAAAGTGCTCGAAGAAGAAAGAAAAGTTCGCGAAGATATTTTCTGGGCGAACGTGCAACCCAACGTTATCGTAAACGGCAAAGTCAAGCGCGTTACGAACTTTGGCGCCTTTGTTTCGGTGGACGGGTTCGACTGCTTGGCGCACATTGTAGACCTTTCTTGGAACCACATCAAAAAGGTGGAAGACGTGCTCACCATCGGCGAAAGCTACGACTTTTTGGTGTTGGCCGTAGACCGTGAAAAGGGCAGAGTGTCGCTCGGCTATAAACAACTGCAACCCCATCCTTTTGCGAAATGCTTGGAAGACCACCCCGTGGGCAGTATCTGCCACGGCAAAGTGGTGAGCATTGTTCCGTTCGGCGCGTTTGTGGAACTTGCGCCCGGCGTGGAAGGCTTGGTGCATGTGAGCGAGGCGGCGCACAGCTTTGTTAAGAACATCAACGAGATCGTGAAAGTGGGCGACGAAGTGGACGTGATGATTTTGGCGGCTGACGAAGCGGCACGCAAGATCACGCTGAGCATAAAGGCATGCACGGCCGACGAACACAAAGAGGGCGAAGCGGTTGCCGAGGGCGAAACCAAAACCGAACGTAAACCCAAGCGCGGCAAGTCCGTGAAGCAAGAGGAGAACGAGGCGGGTAGCCAATGGAACGAAGAAGTTTCCAACAACCCGTTTGCCGATCTTTTGAAAGATTTGGGCGAAGATGCCAAATAAAACATTGCATAGTATACAAAAAGCGGCGTAACGATGCGCCGCTTTTTTTGTCGGAAAATGTTTTACAAAACGTTGACAATATAGTATACTGATAGTATCGGTCGAAATGGCGGCTGTTTTCGGAGGTCACGGTTGGACAGGTTGTATGCAATTTGCCCACATTGCGAAAAAAGCATTTTCGTAGCGGAAAATGCGGACGGAAACGGCGTTTGTTCCGCATGCGGACAAGCGTTGCATTTTCCTACGCTCCGACAAAACGGTTGGTTGATCGATGCGGAAAGCGCCGATAGCGAATACGAGGCCGCGCGCCAATACTTTATGAACAACGATTTCAAAGAGGCGGGCGTGCACTACCAAAAAACGCTTACATATAACCGCAACCATTATCTGGCCGAATATTATGCCGCGTTATGCGACGTTTACGAAAACGAGGATCGCGCCGACTATGATATGGCGGGCGTGTTGACGGGCGCGTTGGTTCGTTCCGTTCGCAAAATGGGGCTGTGTCAGATCAACGTGCAAGGGCGTATCGACTTTCTCGGCGCCGTGCTCAACCAAGCGTATATCTTGCTGTCTTCGTATTTTAACCGCATTTACGAAAACTACGAAAAAACGGAGTTGTGGGATATACTCCGCGACAAATGTTTGTTGTTGGCGGTGGCCGTACGCGAACTGACCAATGTGGAAAAAGAAGCGCTCATGGTGTTTGACGGCAGCATAGCCAAATCGCTTGTGGGGCTTGCCGATCTGGCGATATGCGCATGCCGCAAGGTGGTGCAGTCGCACTTGGTGGGCGACGCGAAATTGGATCTGCCCACCGATCATGCGTACGAAAAAGCCAAAGCGTGTTACGACGTGTTGCTGTATTACGCCTCTTCGCTCGATCCTACCTATTCGGTGTCGGGATACAAACCCGATTATACGGGCAATCTGTTGTATAACCAAAGCGTGCTTTCGGTGTGGAACCGATACAACAGCGAAAACAAGAGCGCCGGCAAAAAGTATTTGTCTACGCCGGGCGAGTTGCTGGACGGATTCAGAAAGTCTGCTATGGTAGCGGTGCAATTTTCGCACCATACTTGTTTTAAGAGTTTGGCAACGGATAAAGGCGAACAAGCGCGTATTGCGCTCATCAACGACGCGATATCCTTTTGTTTCGAGTTGCTGATGCCGCGCATTCATATCAATGCGGAAAAAAAGGTGGTAATAGACGTTAAAACGTATGCGCAAGCTTGCGACGTCGGCGCGTATCTCGCGGACTTTATGCAAGATTTTATCGCGTATAACCACCGATTGGCCGGCGAATATGTGCACCGCTTTTTTGTGAAGTTGTCCGAAACGGTAAAGTTGTATTACGGCGCCGTTTTCAATAGTTATAACCGAATCGTGGATCGACTGAAAGAGGCGCAAAACAGCGAATATCGCTACTATAAAAATTTTCTGCACGAGGTCATTTACAGTTGCGTGCCGGCGCTCCGAGAAATCGTGCCCGTTGCGGCGGGCGCGGCGAGCGATCGGCTCAAGATCCTCAAGTTCGGCAAACAAGTGATCGACGAGTTTTTGATGCTCAACGATTACAAAGTGGAGGAGTTGGCCTTGTCGGCCAAGTATTCCGACGTGCTCGATATTTACAACGCTTTCGACAACAGCTTGGCGTCTATTGGCAAACGCGGGTAGGAACGAACGGATATGGCAAAGCATATATACCGTGTATGGTATTCGATCTGCACAACGATTTGTTCACAAGCACGCTGTCGCCCGCGCGTATCGTGCGCGCGCAGTGCGCCGCTGCCGATATTGCGGTGTATGCCGTATGGACGAGCGAACTGTCCCGACCTATGGAGTTCATACGCAAGTGCTTGCGTTATCCCGCGGGCAAACACTTTCCGTTCGCGGTGGAAGACCTCGGCTTTGCGCGCGAAGACGAAGTGGAGGAAATTTGCGCTTTACGGCCGCTGTATTGCGGGCTGACGCATAACGGACGCAACCGCTTGGCGGGCGGCGCGCTGTCGTTCGGGTCGCTCACGCCGCTCGGCGCCCGCGTGGCCAAACGGCTCAATAGGGCCGGCATTGCGGTGGATGCGGCGCATCTTAACCGCGAAAGCTTTTTTGCGGTGGCCGACTGCGCCGTAAAGTTGATAGATTCGCACACGGGGTTGGAAAGTGTTTGCAGTCATCCGCGCAATCTCACCGACGAACAAGTGCGTATCGTGCTCGATCACGGCGGCGTGGTAGGGCTCACCGCCGTTCGCGACTTTATCGGTGGGCATCGCGCGGAAGATTACGTCCGCTTGATCGATTCGTTTGTGCAAAGATACGGCGTAGACGGCGCTTGTATCGGCACCGACTTTTACGGAACGGACGCGCTGACGGGGTTACGCAGTTACAAAGACTTTGCCGCCATAGCCGATAAACTTTCCGATCTCGGATACACCGAGCGGGAGATCGATAAAATATTTTACCAAAACGCACAAAACTATTTCAGTTACAGGAGTAAAGAAAACATATGAAACGTACGACCTATGAAAACCCGCTGATCACTCGTTACGCCTCGCGCGAAATGGCGGCCGTCTTTTCGGACGACACCAAGTTCCGTTTGTGGCGCAAACTTTGGATCGCGTTGGCCGAAAGCGAAATGGAATTGGGGTTGCCCGTCACGCAAAAGCAGATCGACGCCATGAAAAAGCATGCGGACGACATCAACTACGAGGTGGCCGAGGCGCGCGAAAAAGAAGTGCGGCACGACGTGATGAGCCATGTATATGCGTTCGGTATGCAAGCCAAAGAGGCCATGCCCATCATCCACTTGGGTGCCACGAGTTGCTTTGTTACCGACAATGCCGAATTGCTCATCTTAAAGCAAGCGCTCGAATTGGTGCGCGCCAAATTGGTGGCCGTTATGGACAAGCTCAAAAAGTTTGCGCTAAACTACAAAGGGTTGCCCACGCTCGGATTCACGCATTTGCAACCCGCGCAACTCACCACGGTGGGCAAGCGCGCCACGCTGTGGTTGCAAGACCTTTTGATGGATTACGAAAATTTGGAACACGCGATCGATTGTATCAAATTGCGCGGCGTGAAAGGCACCACCGGTACGCAAGCCAGCTTTTTCAGTTTGTTCGAGGGCGACGGCGACAAGGTGGACAAGCTGGAAGAACTCGTCACTCGCAAGATGGGTTTGCAAAAGTCTTTCGGCGTAACGGGGCAAACGTACCCGCGCAAATTGGATTACAACGTGATCGGCGTGCTTAGCATGATCGCGCAAAGCGCGTACAAATTCGCGGGTGATCTTCGCGTGTTGCAGAACATGAAAGAAATGGAGGAGCCGTTCGAAAAATCGCAGATCGGTTCTTCGGCTATGGCATACAAACGCAACCCTATGCGCAGCGAAAGAATGTGCGCGTTGGCGCGCTATGTGATCTCTCTGCCCGTTAACGAGGCCATGACGGCGTGTACGCAATGGTTCGAGAGAACACTCGACGACAGCGCAAACAAGCGTATCACGTTGGCGCAAGCGTTTTTGGCGTTGGACGGCGTGCTCGATTTATACAACAATATCGCCGAAAACATGGTGGTGTACGAAAAGATCATTCGTAGGCACATTATGGCGGAATTGCCTTTCATGGCCACCGAAGAAATTTTGATGGCGTGCGTGAAAGCGGGCGGCGATCGTCAAGCGTTGCACGAGAAGATCCGCGAGCACTCCATGGAAAGCGCGCGGCTGGTAAAAACCGAGGGCAAAGACAACGACCTTATCGACCGCATAAAAGCCGATCCTGCCTTTAGCGCCATTCACGCAAAGATCGACGCTTTATTGGCACCCGAAAACTTTATCGGCAGAGCGGAAAAGCAAACCGAAAAATTCATTGCCGAAGAGGTGGACCCCGTGTTGCGCGCCAACAAGCAGTATGTCGGTTTTACGGCGCAGATCAACGTGTAAAGGTTATTTACCCGAGCGCCACGTCCATCACCATCATAACGATAAATCCCGCCACGCAACCGAGCGCGGCGAGATTTTTATTTTCGCGGCATGCTTCTGGCAACAGTTCGCTTGCCACCACCGCGATCATAGCGCCCGCCGAAAAGGCCAAACAAAAGGGGAGCGCGGCGCGCATGGCGGTGCAAAGAAAGTAGCCGAGCATGGCGGCGCACGGTTCCACTATGCCGCTGAGCTGACCGCAAAAAAATGCTTTGCGACGCGTGCAACCGTCGCGGCGCAACGGCAATGCCACCGACGCGCCTTCGGGAAAGTTTTGCAGCGCAATGCCGATAGAAAGCGCCAACGCGCCCGCCACGGTACTGCCCGCCGTTCCCATGGCAAAGGCGCCGAACGCCACGCCCACGCTCATGCCTTCGGGTATGTTGTGCAGCGTAATGGACGTAACCAAAAGTATGCTCCGCTTTTTAGAGCCTTTTTCGCTTTCTAAACCAAGGCTTTTATCGAGTAATTTAGACGCGCCGATCACAAACAATCCGCCCGCCGCAAACCCCGCGGCGGGAAACACCCAAGGCAAATAGCCGAGCGTTTCGCTCAGTTCCACAGAGGGCGCCAGCAATGAAAAAAAGGACGCGGCAATCATAACGCCCGCCGCAAATCCCATTAAAATATTGAGCACCGTTTGGTTGGTTTTTTTGAAGAAAAACACCAGTGCGGCGCCTAGCGCGGTAAGCAACCAGCAAAACAGCGACGCGCCGAGAGCAAGCCACACGGTGGGTATTTTATCAGTAAAGTTCATCGAAAATCTCCGTTCGTATAAAAATGTACCCTATTGTCAATATATGCGCCCGCCGAAATTTGCGCGCTTGCAAATTACGGCGCGGGGCAAACGCATACGAAAAGCGGTTATTTGCATAAAATGAAGTATACATCGCGCATATCGTTTGACAGAAAAATTGCGGGCATGTTACAATACATTCGGCATGTTAAAGATCTTATTGGGCAAACTGAAAGAATCGTTGATGGCGGTATTGCCCGTCACGCTCATCGTTCTCGTTATATCCTTTACGCCGCTTGTGCGCTTTTCGGCGCGCGAAACGGTGGTGTTTGCCGTGTCTGCCGTGTTTTTGATCGTGGGAATCAGCCTATTCAATTTGGGCGCCGATCTTGCCATGACGCCCATGGGCGAACATGTGGGATCCGGATTGACCAAATCCAAAAAACTGAAAGTGCTTTTGTCGGTCTGCTTTGTGATGGGCGTGCTCATTACGGTGGCCGAGCCCGATCTTTCGGTGTTGGCCGAGCAAGTAAAAGCCGTGATGAATAACATGTTGCTCATCGTAACGGTGGGCGCGGGCGTCGGCCTGTTTTTGGTGATCGCTGTATTGAAGATCGTTTTTCGCAAAAATTTGTCTACGCTTTTAATGTTTTTTTACATGATGCTGTTTGCCGTTTGCGCCGTACTGATCGAGAACGGCAAAAACGATTTCTTGCCGTTGGCGTTCGATTCGGGCGGCGTTACCACGGGGCCGATCACCGTGCCGTTTATCATGGCTTTGGGGGTGGGCATAGCCACCACTATCGGCGGCCGCAATGCCAACGAAAACAGTTTCGGCTTGATCGCGCTGTGTTCCATAGGCCCCATGATCGCCGTGATGGCGTTGTCGCTTTCGGCCAAAGGCGATCTTGCATATTCGTTGCCCGACTATTCCATGAGCGCCGCTACGGGTCTGCCGCTTGCAAAAGCCGTGCTGGGCACGTTGCGTGAAGTGGCGGTGGCGCTCGGTTTGATTGTGCTGTTTTTTACCGTTTTGCAAGTTACCGTGTTGCGGTTGCCCAAGAAAAAGATATTACAGATCATTATAGGCATTTCCTACACGTTGGTGGGATTGGTCGTGTTTTTGACGGCGGTCAAAGTGGGATTTATGCCTATCGGTTTTCGTTTGGGGCAAGAGATCTCCCAAAACAACAAAGCACTTGCCGTGGTCTTGGGGTTTGTGTTCGGTATGGTGGTCGTGTTGGCCGAACCGGCCGTGCACGTGCTCAATAAGCAAGTGGAAGAGATCACGGGCGGCGGCGTTACCAAACTGCAAATGCTGATCGCATTGTCTATCGGCGTAGGCGTGTCTATCGGCCTATCCATGTTGCGCATCATTTGCGGCTTTTCGTTGCTGTACTATCTGATCCCCGGTTATCTTATTTCGTTGGGGCTTTCGTTTTTCGTGCCCAAACTGTACACCGCCATTGCGTTCGATTCGGGCGGCGTGGCAAGCGGTCCGCTCACGTCCGGCTTTATTTTGCCCATGGCGATCGGCGCTTGCGCCGCATTGGCGGGCGAGGGCAGTATCTTGCGTTTGGCATTCGGCGTTGTCGCCATGGTGGCCATGACGCCGCTCATCACCATTCAAGTGCTCGGTTTCAAAGCCGTGCTGTCGGCAAAAGTACGCCAAAAGATCACCATGAAACGCATACTTGCCGCCGACGACGAACAGATCATCTATTTTGAGTGAGGTGGCTATGGCGGAGCAAAACCAAACGGAAAAAGAGCGTCGTAAAAAGCGGACGGAAAAACCCGTAGTCAAGCAACGCGAGTGGAAAAAGAAAAAAGAAGAAATTCGGCACAAGCTAAAAGGTGTGTTTGTTAAAAAGGCGCAAAACACCGTAAAGCAAAACAAGCTCGAATTGCTTGTCACTATCGTAGAACGCGGCAAAGCGGAGTATTATATAGACGTTTTGCAAGCGTACGAGGTGAATATGCAATGCGTTGCGTTGGGGCACGGCACGGCCGACGCCAAAACGTTGGGCATTCTCGGGCTATCCGAAACCGAGAAAGCGGTGATCTTCAGTGTGATACAAGAAAATAAGATCCCCGATGCCATGCGCACGCTGGAAGAAAAGTTTGCCACCATCAAAAACGGAAAAGGCATTGCCTATACGTTGCCGTTCGACAGCGTGATCGGCACGCTCATCTACGGATTTTTAAGTAACAACCGCATGGCGGTAAAGGAGAGCAAGGCGTAATGGCGGAAAGTAAACATGAACTCATACTGTGCATTGTGAACACGGGCTTTTCCGATATCGTTATGGACGCGGCCAAAGAAGTGGGCGCTCGCGGCGGTACGGTGTTGCATGCGCGCGGCACTGCCAACAAAGAGGCCGAAGAATTTTTCCATATCACCATACAGCCCGATAAAGAGATTGTGATGATCTTGGTGGATGCGCAAATAAAAGACGCAGTGTTGCATGCCATTTATCGGTCGGCCGGACTGAAAACGGACGGACAGGGTATCGCGTTTTCCATGCCCGTCAACCATGTGGTGGGGTTGAGCGCCGCCAAACCCGAACCTATGGCGGAAGAGGAGCCCAAAGAACAATAACATGAACAAATAGTTGTATCTATCGAAAACCGAGTGACGGCACTCGGTTTTTTTCATGCCGTTGTTCCACATGTTTTTGTACATTTGCGGAGTATTTCTCGCATTTTACAAACTTGTGGATTTTTCCGCAAAACGGAAATTTTGTGGGGTTGTTATATTTCCGCACTGCTGATATAATACACAACAGTAGAATAACTACAAAATAAGCAATAAATAAGGAGGTACACAATGCCTATCATCGAAGTGGAACATCTGACCAAAGATTACGGGTCGGGTCGCGGTGTATTCGACGTGGGGTTTTCGGTAGAAAAAGGCGAAGTGTTCGGATTTTTGGGTCCTAACGGCGCGGGTAAATCCACAACAATTCGGCATCTAATGGGTTTTTCCAAACCGCAAAGCGGACACACGCGCATTTTCGGCAAAGACACGTTTGCGTCTTATCACGAAATCTTGGGCAATGTAGGCTACATACCGGGCGAAATTGCTTTGCCGGCCGGTCTTACGGGTTGGGAATTCATACGCATGATGCAACATCTGCAAAAATGTCGCAACGATGAACGCCTTTCTCGATTGCTCGATATTTTCGAGCTCAACCCGGAGGGAGAAACCAAGCGGATGAGTTTGGGCGTCAAACGAAAACTAGCCATCGTCACCGCGTTTATGAGCGATCCGCAAGTGCTTATATTGGACGAACCCACCAGCGGGCTGGATCCCGTCATGCAAGAGGTGTTTGTGTCGTTTGTGAAAAACGAAAAAGCGCGCGGCAAAACAATATTGCTCTCCAGTCATATCTTTTCGGAAGTGGACGCCACATGCGATAGGATCGCCATAATAAAAGACGGACGGATCGTATCCGATTTTGTGGCGGATCAATTAAAGCACGCGTCGCAAAAGCGGTATGCGATACGGTTTGTCACCGCCGCCCAATGCAAAGAGTTCGAACGACAATGCAAGGCAATGGGCGATATTGTGCAGATATTACAAGATCGCCCCGACCAAAACGGTGTGATCATCGCTACCGACGACAGTTGCATCAATCGCGTGATCGAATTGTTGGCAAGTTTTCCCGTGACCGATTTCGAACATTTGAAAGAAACGCTGCAAGACTACTTTATGAGCTACTACAAAGAGGACAAGGACTTTGGAGGTGCGCTGAGAGCATGAGCGAAAACGTTATCGAAATGAAAGAACTCACCAAAGACTACGGCAAGGGCAGAGGTATTTTCGGAATAGATCTATCGGTGGCCGAGGGCGAAATGTTGGGGTTTGCCGGCACCAACGGCAGCGGCAAAACAACAACGATACGCAATATTTTGGGCTTTTTACGTCCTACATCGGGCAGCGTTACGGTGTTCGGCAAAGAGGCTTGGACGCATTCAAGTGAGATCGTGCGGCATATAGGGTATGTGCCCGGCGAGATCGCGTTTCCCGATCTTGCCACGGGCACCGAGTTTTTGAAAAGCCAAGCGGCGTTTTTGCAAGTAACCGATATGTCGTACGCCGAATATTTGATCGAAAAATTGCAACTCGATCCGCGGGCGCCATTAAAACGCATGAGCAAGGGTATGAAACAGAAAACGGCCATTGTGGCGGCTCTCATGTCCGATCCGTCGTTGATCGTTTTAGACGAACCGACCACGGGGTTGGATCCGCTGATGCGCGACGCGTTTTTGGAAATCATCGAGCAAGAACACAAGCGGGGCAAAACGGTGTTTATGAGCAGTCACATGTTCGACGAGTTGGAAACCACGTGCGACCGTGTGGCGTTGATACGCGACGGACGCATAGTCGACATTGCCGTTATGCAAGATATCAAACATCGCAAGCAAAAGGAATATAAAGTGGAGTTTTGCGATGCGGTCGACTACCGTGCGTTTTCGCAAATGGGGTATAACATCGTGCGCGACCAACCGCAATATTGTCAAGTCACGGTTTCGGTGACGAGCGAAGATCTACAGCACTTGTTCGGCGATCTGAAAGATAAAAAAGTAAAATTCATTGCCGAAGTAAAATACGATCTGGAAAGACATTTCAAAACCGTACTCAGCAAAGAAAAGGAGAATATAAGCCATGTTCAGTAAATCTTTATTCAAACAATCGTGCAAAGCCAACGGCTTTATGTGGATCGTGATCACCGTTGCCGTATGCTTTATGCTGTCTTGTGTGATGCTGATTGCCGGCGGCGGCAGTTTGAGCGATACAAAAGTGTCGGTGGAAAATGCGGTGATCGAAGGTGAGCTCACCACGCAAACGCAAAAGCGTGCGCTCAACTATTACGACACAACGGACACTGCGTTGGCGCACTTCAATCAAACGTACGCCGCGGCTGTTGCCGCGGGCAAAAATGCGCAAGAGGCGTATGGCGCGGCCGTGAGCGATTATACAACCGCGTATTATGCCGCGTTGTTGCAAGAGCGCGGGTTCGACAAAGATTCCGTGCAAGGACAAGAGCTGTTGGGGGTGTTGACATATGTGCTCAATCCGAAACAAGCGGACGGCACGCACATGTTCGACACGTTTTACGAGGCGTTGGAAGAAACGCCGCCACGGTACGAAAACGTGTTGGCCGCGTTGCCGAGCGCCGACGCCGATGTCGAAAACTTGCGGCAAAATTATGCCATGTATAACAGCACCGTATTTTTGGCCGGCAACATGGTGCAAGAAGATGCCATACAATTGGCCTTGCGGGAGTTGGCGGCATACGGCGTGACGAGAGAGTTGTATGCGCAGTTCGGCTTTGACAACTACGCGTTCGTGCGAGAAACGGCGAGAAAAGTGCTCGTAGATTATCGCGCCAATCTTACATACCGTATAGCGTCTATGCGACCCGACGAAACGGTGCAAAGCATCAAAGCCGAGTTGATGGGCGAACTATCCCAAAGTTTGTTGGAAAATTTGCCGCAAGACGTGGCCAACGCCGTCAAAGAGATAGGCGAGGCCGATCTATACGGCACGTTGGTGGGATCTATCTTTTTCAAAATGGCGGGATTGCTGCTGCCCATTATTTATATGATCATGACGTCCAATGCGCTCATTGCGGGGCAAGTGGACAGCGGCTCGACGGCGTACGTGCTTTCCACGGGTACCAAGCGCAAAGAAGTAACGTGTACGCAAGCTTTGTATCTTGTGGGGTCGCTGTGTTGCATGTTTGCCTTAACAACGGTTACCGGCATAGTATGTTTGGCCATAGTAGATGTGAACACCGGCCTAAACTTCGGCAAGTTGGCTCTTTTGAATCTCGGCGCGTTTTTGGTGATGTTTGCCATGAGCGGCATATGCTATTTGTCCTCTTGCGTGTTTAACCGCAGTAAGCATTCCATGGCGCTCGGCGGCGGGTTGAATATGTTTTTCTTGGTGGCCACCATGTTGGGGTTGTTCGGTTCGCCCGTACTGCCGTCTATCATACGTATGGGGGCGCTCAATGCGTTTAACTATGTATCGCTGATTTCACTGTTCGACGTGGTATCCATTCTCGAAGGAACGTTTACCTTCCTTTGGAAGTGGGCGATCTTGGCGGCGGTGGGCGTGGTTTGCTACATTGCGGGCAGTAGATACTTTGCCGAAAAGGATCTGCCGCTGTAAGCTAAACAAGCAACATGCCGCAACAAACAGCGTAAGCGGTTGACATTCGCGGTCGAATGGTATACTATGAAAGTATAAACTCGGCAAGAGGGGGCAACTTCATGAACGGCGGATTGGAAAGACACGATCGGAGAGTAACGAAAACAAAGCGCGCCATACGCAACGCTTTTGTCAAGCTGTTGTCCGAAAAGGACTTTAACGAGATCACCGTAAAAGATATTGCCGACACGGCGGATATCGACCGCAAAACGCTGTATAACCACTATAGCGGGATATACGAGATTCGCGACGAGTTGGAAAACGACTTGGTCAAATTGTTGGAACAAGCGGTGCGCGAATTGGATTTCGAAAAGAACATCCAAAATCCGCAACATATTTTCGAGATCCTTACCGATATTCTCAATACCGATCTCGAACTATACGAAAATTTGATGAAGTTGAACGCTCGCTCGCATATTGTGCGCAAAATGGAGGCCATGCTCAAAGCCAACGTGCGCAAAGCCATGGAGGCCGCCGCGTCGCTCACCGACAATCCGTTTTTGGATCTGTGCGCCGACTTCGTTACGGCGGGCATGCTATCGGTATATCAAAATTGGTTTAACTCCGACCGCCGTCGGCCGCTTGGCGAAGTGTCTAAAGAAGTGGGGCGGTTGGTGTTATACGGATTACACGATTTTACCGATCTGTGATGTTTTATATATCGCGAAGCAAAAAGAAAAGCCGAGTTGCTTGTGTGGCAACTCGACTTTTTTGGTAAAATTTCGGGCAAGTGGAGGGATGGATGCTCGGCATATTCCCGAAAAACGTGAAAATCGGTCTGAAAGCTTTGTCTTTCAAACCGACTCACTTGATGCACCGACTTACCGCAAAAACGAACACTATAATATACAAGGTAAATCGACGGGAATTGTATTGCGCGGTGGAATTGCCGCTGTCGGACTATAAACTGTTTGGCAAGCAATTAGCGGTGCGATAATTGTTCACGGCTTGCAAGGGCTGTCATAGTGTCCTTATAGATACGCTTTGACAGCCTTTTTGCTTGCTCTTTATCGGGCGGCAGTTTTGCGTAAATGTTTTTGCTTTTATCGTCAAAGTAGATAACGCTTATTCCGAACGGTAATTTCTTATTCATATTTGAAACTCCATAAATTCTTGATAACCCCACCCAAACCCACCCGCAGCGGGCTTGCTTTTTCGTTCCGTGTTCCGTAGTGCCAATAAGGTAATAGTAACTTATTGCCACACGGGGTGGCTGTCGCCGCCCCGTATTGTGCCGTATTTACCCCAAAAGTGTTACAGTGTTACGGGGTGGACTAAGGTAATAGTATATATATTATACCAAATCACGTAATTGCTTTTGCAAGCGTTTGCGTATCGTTTTCATACGTTGCGATATTGCGGTATGTGATACGTCCGTTTGCTTGCTATTTGTCGCATTGTCATTTCCTCGTAAAACACTTTACGCACCAAATCGCGCCGCTTGTCCGAAAGCGTCAATAACGCTTTATGTACGCGCTCTATGTTTTGCGCCGTATGATTATAGCAAGCGTATCAGCGGACTTGTCCTCAAAATCTATTCCGTTTTCGAATAAATAGTTCAAAGAGGTATGCCGCCTTGTTTCCCGCCAATGGTTGCGCTTTTCCATTTGTACGAGTTGTAAGTGTATCAAATATAATTCGTCCGTAACCTCTATTGCATTTGTAGTGCCGTCAACAAATTTATAAATAATTATTTGCATATAGAAAGCCTCCAACTATAAGCACGGCAACGGCAAAGTGGTAGGGTTTTTTAGAAAATTACTTAAAAACAAAAAAGCCCGACAAATTTTCAGACCTTTTCAGTCTTAAAAATTTGTCGGGCTTTACTCTTTCATAGAGAGCCTTAACACCTTTAACAAATGCCAGCCGTAAACGTGCGTGTGCTTACAGCCCAATATTAGTTTGTAGTGGGTTATGATTGCGTTTGTTATGAGGTATCAAATAAAAAAAGAATTGAGTGCGCCATTTACTGCTCCCGAAAGTTATTTTGTCGTTTTACTTTCGTACACTCAATTCTTTATTTGCTATAAAGTTTTATTCGGTTGTTATGCTTTTTCCGATATGATTTTCAGTATTGTGATTTTGCCGTCCTTGATTTCTATTTGCAATTTCAATTTGCATTTCGGGCAAAGTATTTCTACGTTTGAGCCGTCGCCCAACTTAAATAATTTATACCCGCATTCGGGGCATACAACGTAGTTTGTCATAGGTTTTCCTTTGCTTGCGATTTTTTCTTGTCAGAAACTATCGTAACTATTAAAAAAATCATTATTGCTATAAATGCAAACAAAATGAAAATATCTAAAAAAATGTGATATGTGTCTTTGACTAACGTATTTTGCGATGCGGCTATAATATGGTGTGTGTCGGCGAATGTTTTGTTATAAGCGGCTATATTTTCGCCCGTTTTAAAATAAGTAGTAAACTGAAATACTCCCCAAAAAAATAAAAATGCCGACAAAAAATATTTTCCCATTGTATCTTTTAGAATAAAACAAACAATGCTTGCAACGAAAATTAAATAAAATACAAAATCAATCGGTTCATCTACAAATGCAGAGACTACTATTTTTGTGTCGCCGATTTTTAGCCCCGTAATGTTAAAAGTAAACCATAATAGCAAAATTCCCAAAAAGGCTAATGCTATGATTTTTAATGCTTTTAATTTGCGACTATCATCAAAAATTTTTAACTTTTTGAATTTCATAAATTATTTTCCTTTTTAATTACTTGCAGTAAGCCGTTAAGAACATCCATAAGCATTTTTCCTATTTCCTTATCGTTAAGGCTTACCGTTTTCGTTACTATCATTGTCGCAACCCCGTGCGAAAAAAGCCATAGTCTAACATATAAATCGTTTGCTGCTTTATCGGACAAAACGTAATCGTTTTTTATTAAAGATATAAGATATTCTTTATTTTTGTCCAAATCACTTTCCGCAATAGGCGTATCTCTTTGCCTTTCAGTCATAAATAGTAACGTAAATAAATGCGGTTGTTCTCTTGCAAAACGAATATAATTCCAACCTGCCGCTTGATATTTTGATAAGTTAGGGATTTCAGCAAATAAATAGTTGTCGTATTCCTTTATTGCTTCTTGCATAATCGCTTTGCGCAAATTATCCATATTTTCAAATACCCAATAAACGGGTTGTATGGAACAATTTAATTGTTTTGCAATGGCTTTTGCCGTTACACTGTCAATACCATTCATTTTAGTCATTTCATACGCCGTACTGACTATCAGTTCTTTATGTATTTTTGTTTTAGGTGGCATAACAAAACTCCTTATATACTTGACATTATATATCATAGAGTATATAATAAACTTATTCTTTTGTCAAGCATTTTTTGTAATTCGCTTGTGCTTACCGTCTGGGGACGGAATACGCCGCCTTGACAAATTATCAAGGGCGGCTATTTATTTCCCGTAGGGCATAAAGCCGCCGTCGCCTACGGCGCAAACCCTTGACAATTTGCCTGCGGCGGCATTTTTGGCTGGTTAAGACGGTAAGCACCAAAGCGAACAACAAAATTTTTAAGCCGCAGTCCGCACACACGCAGACGGCGCAAAGGAGTAAGTTATGAAAAATGCAGTCATTTATGCGAGATTTAGTTCTCACGCACAAAACAAGCAGTCTATTGAAGGGCAATTAGCCGAGTGCCACGCTTTTGCAGAGCGAAGCGGCTTGCAAATCAGACACGAATACATAGACCGAGCATTAACGGGAACGACGGACAAACGCCCCGAATTTTTGCGAATGATTGAGGACAGCAAACGGAAAGGCTTTCAGTTTGTCATAGTTTATCAATTAGACCGTTTCGCCCGTAATAGATACGACAGCGCAACATATAAAGCCAAGTTAAAGAAAAACGGCGTTCGCATACTCTCGGCAAAAGAGAATATCACGGACGATGCGAGCGGTATTTTGATTGAGGGTGTTTTAGAGAGTATGGCGGAATATTATTCTGCCGAGTTAAGCCAAAAGGTCAAACGCGGTATAGCAATGTCGGCGGCAAAATGCAAATACTTCGGCGGTACGGTTGCGCTCGGTTACAAAATCGACAGCGAAAAAAACTATGTCATAGACGAGGAAACTGCGCCCATCGTTAAGAAAATGTTTGAAATGCTTGCAACGGGCTACACATACGCAGATATAGCGCGCTATTTGAACGAGCGCGGAATACCTACCGCAACGGGCGGCAAATGGGGCAAGAACAGTTTTCAATGGCTATTCAGCAACCGCAAGTATTTAGGCATATACACCTTTCAAGGCACAGAGATAAAAGGCGGCGTTCCGCAGATAATCGACGACGGGCTTTTTGAGGACGTGCAAGCGGTCTTGCGCAAATATGCCGCCGCACCCTCGCGCGGAAAAGCGGTTGAAGAATACGTTTTGTCGGACAAACTTATATGCGGACTTTGCGGACACAAAATGACAGGCGTAAGCGGCACGAGCCGAAATAAGACAATGCACAATTACTATAAATGCGTTGGCGCGAAATGCGGCTGTCATAAACGCGCAGTGCGCAAGCAATTTATCGAGGACGAGGTGATTAACGCCATAGTCGGTGCAAACGGCGTTTTGACGGACGAATTTATAGATATGGTTGCCGCCGAAACGTATTTACTCATACAAGCCGAACGCAACGACAGCGAGATAAAACGCATTGAGAGCGTTATTGCAGATAATCAAAACGCAATCAATAACCTTATGCAAGTCCTTATGCGCGGCAAGATTGCCGACACGATTTTAGCGCAAATCGAAAAATTAGAGAAAGAGAACGCCGAACTCAATGCAACGATTGAGAGCGAAAAGGCGTTACAAATCAATTACACATACGACGATATAAGAAAGTGGTTAGACCATTTCCGCACGTTGGACTACACCAAAACGAAAAACCGCAAGGCGCTAATTGACACGTTTATTTATAAGGTATTGCTTTACGACGACAAAATGAAATTGATATTCAATCTGAAAGACGGGCAGAAAAACGAGTTGCTTTTGAACTTGATATTCCCCGATTACCCCGACAGAAACGGCGGCGCGGACGAAAGCAGCACAAAAGAAAAAGAAACCGAAAACTCGGTTTCTCTATCTGGGTGTTCGTATACCCATGTTATGGTGCCGCTGACCGGACTCGAACCGGTACGATGTTGCCATCACGGGATTTTAAGTCTGCGTCGTCTGCCTATTCCGACACAGCGGCATGAATTAAGTAATTTTTGCAAGATGCGAGAATTTTGCGAGAAAAATGCGAGAATTTGTACATCTTGTAGTGTTGGCGATGCGTTTTACATACTATATATAGTAGAAAAAGCGCAAAAATAAAGAAAAAAGCGGGTGAGACGCAACGGATTTTAAGTGTTTCTACGTATTGTGAAGTGGGTAGTATTGGTATGTTTTAAGCGTTTTTATAGGTGTTTTGTGGCAAAATCCCCTGTTATATAGGGTGTTTTAAAGTGTCGCTAAGAACTTTTCTGTGCAGAGTTCTACATTTATGCGAGAAAATATTCATACTTTTATACGGTAAATTCTTTTAATGCAATTCTAATATGTATATTAAAGAATTCAGAATCAAAAATTTTAGAAATTTTAATGATGCGGGTGTTGAATTAAATTTTCATTTAGGGCTACTGCTATTGTGGGTGAACATAATGCTGGAAAATCCGCAATTATTTCTGCTCTGCAATATAAAAATGATGAAGTTTAATAGTTGACTAAGAATTTTTATAATATATAGAAATTATTATAAAATAGTTAAAATGCTATAGATTATTCACTTAGGTATATCTTGACTATTATATACTTTAATGATATAATTTTTGTGTGAAATATTTTTTGTTTTGATTTATAATACAATAATTAGGATAATACGATGAAGGTGACAACAAAAGTAGAACTTACAGTTATGTGTGCAATTATAAATAACAGAGAAGTTCTTATGATAAAAAGAAATAATAGTTGGGCTGGCTGGGCTTTTCCCGGGGGGCACTTAGAAGCTAATGAATCATTAGCTGAATGTGCAATGAGAGAAATCAAAGAAGAAACGGGATTATTAATAAGTGATTTAAAATTTAAAGGCAATGCACACTTTTACAACCCAATAACATGTGAAAGACATATTATTTCGAATTATTTATGTACCAATTATGAAGGTGTTCCCCAAAAAAAGTGTAATGAAGGGGAACTGAGTTGGGTTAAAATAGATGATATTAAGTTAATGGATTTAGCTGATGGTATGGAATATAGACTGCCATTATTTTTTACGGATGGGCAGCAAGAACTTTATGTTGAATGGACAGAAGATAAAGGATATATTAAAGTTAAATATAACAGGATATAAAATTTAAGGTGTAAGTATGGGAAAAAATTTTTCTAAAGAACTTGAAACATTAGATTGCATTTATGAAAGTGCAACCGAGAGTGATTGTAAGATAGTTGTTGGATTTTTAAAAAAATATTTCAATAATTTCATTCTACTGGTTGGCTCAGGTGGATCATTTTCCGTGGCGGCCGCGGTAGAATATTTTTGCATTCAAGCGGGAATTAGAGCAAAATGTGTTACGCCGTTAGAGGTGCAACAGTTTAAAGGGCAAATAAAAGAAAGCGCTGTTATTATTTTTTCAGCAGGAGGGAAAAACACGGATTCAAAGAATACATACTCTTTTGTTAGTCAGCTTGAGCCGAAAGGTGTGTTAACAGTTTGTATGTGTTTAGGGTCGCCCTTGGCAAAAATGCAAACTAAGAATAATCATAATTATTTATATGAGTATAAAATGCCTGTCTATAAAGACGGATATTTAGCGGTAGAATCTTTACTTTCATCAATTGTTATTTTTGCGAAAGCTTTCAGCGAAGTTACAAGCAATAAATTTTTTAATTCAGATTTAAAAAAATTCGTCCTGCCGTCTTTGCCGGATATTAGTGAAGTGTTACAAAAAAATTCAATAATAATTTTATATGGAGGACTTACGCAGGCGGCAGTTATAGATTTAGAATCTAAATTCGGAGAGGCTGCTCTCGGAAATGTGCAGTTGCTAAATTTTAGAAATTTTGCGCACGGGAGGCATTATTGGCTTTCAAGATATGCCGCTAATACTTCAATTATAGCATTTATAGATTATGACAGCAATGAGCTTGCCGAAAAAACTCTTAAACTGTTGCCTGAAAATATTCCTGTTTATAAAATAGAATTACAACACGAGGGAATAGATGGTTTCCTTGAGACTTACGGTTATGTGTTTAAAATAGTGGAATCAGCCGGTATAATAAATGGAATTGACCCTGGTAAACCCAAGATAAACGAATACGGTAAAAAATTATATCATCTTAACGTAAAAAGCAAGGGGGCTGAATGGCTAAAAAACATAAATAAAGACCCTATTGCGCGTTCCGTATTTCGTAAAATGCAAGATTCTTTTAATAGTTATCCAAAATACTACGAATATGCGAAAAGTTATTATACCCATTTAATGAGTACTTCTTATAAAGGTATTATTTTTGACTATGATGGTACACTTCATGATAAAAGTGGAAGTAGTATTTTGGAGAATGAAATATTTCAGATTATAAATGAATTATTGGATAAAGGTATTGCTGTAGGTATAGCAACTGGAAGAGGAAAATCTGTTAGACGTGGGCTGGCGAAAGCTATATCTTCTAATCATTATGACGATGTTGTAATCGCATATTATAACGGTGGTTGTGTTGGGACATTGAGAGATGAAGAAATTCCAGATAAGGAAAGTATAGCAGTACCTAACGAATTTCTGGAAATAGTTCACTATTTTAATTCGATTCGTGAACAATTATCAACGGAAATTAAGCTTGACGGAGTAGAGGATAAAAATCCTTATCAGCTATCTGTTATAGGTGAAATTTCGCGTGGGGATAAAAATTTATTGCTTGAATTTCTAGATCAATTTAAGACGGTGAAAATCGTGGAATCAAGTCACTCGTTAGATATTATTCCTCTGTCTTCTTGTAAAAATAATATATTTGATTATTTTGAGAAAAAAGGTTGCAAAAAAAGGGAGTTTTTAAAAGTAGGAGATTCTGGTCAGTTAGGCGGAAACGATTTTGAATTATTGCAAGGAGAAAACAGCCTAAGCGTTGATTACGTATCGAATTCTCTGATATCCTGTTGGAATTTCATGCCGTTAGGAGTTCGCGGATTGGAGGCTACGCTTTATTTGCTTAAAAAGATAACATCGCAAAATAGACTTGGGGAGTTTAACATAGGAGGACTGTAAATGAAGAGAGAGATAGCGGAATCAGTTTTAAAAGATGTTATGTATAAATGGGACGACGGCAGGTTAAGCGCAGAGCTTGAAGATATACAAATTATTTCAGAAATAAAATATGACGACTATCAACAATATACTCATGGAATGAGGTATGTAGAAAGTCTTGCTTTATGGTTAAGACAATTTGATGAGGCGGACCGAAATACGGCGTATGAATTTGTAAAAAAAGAGCTTATCTATATTTCAGAAGAAGAGATGCGCCAACTTATAGAATTATCTTATACAATGTGTATGGATAATTATTTGTTGCAGGAAACATTTAAATTATGTAATGAATTAAAAATATACGATAAAGATGAGAGAAAAGAAGTTTATGGGCTTTTGAGAAGAAGGTCGCTTTTTTTAGGGCTTAGCGACGGTTCTCATATAGATTATTTTCGCCGCCAGAATACGCAATTGAACAATGAACAGGTTTTTGTGCATTACGATTTTTCTGATGAGAAAGCGAATGAAATGTTGCAAGAGTTAGGTGATGCTGTTGAAAAAATGAACATTGTAAAAAAATATGAATTGTTAGATAATAGGACGTTTAATGCATATTTTTTAATCGATGATTTTTCTGCAAGCGGAATGAGTTATATCAGATGTGACAATAATGGTAAGTGGCATGGTAAACTTTGTAAGTTTTATACAAGTTTAAAAAGAATCAAATATCAAACGGAAAATATACATATTCGGTTGGTTCTTTATGTTTCAACGGAGCAAGCAAAAAAACATATTGAAGATGAAATGAAAAAATTTCTTAAAGATGAATCCGCTGTTTTTTCTGTAGACGTTTTACAATTAGTTCCTCCTTTGGATATGGATCAAGAAGTAGAATTTGAAAAGTTACTTTCAAAAAATTATGAGACTATGACTAAAAAGTCATCTATAACCTTTACGGACAAGCATTTTGATGTTGGCGGTGGAAAATTTCCTTATCGTGGATTTGCTGATTGCTCGCTGCCGCTTGTGATTTATCACAATACACCTAATAATTCATTCCCGACAATTTGGTTTACATGGGAAGATGAAAACGCCTTGTTTCCGCGGGTAACAAGACATAAGGAGGTTTAAAAGTGATTTGGGACAATCCTTTTATGATAAGGAGCAATGAACAGCAAGATAACGAAAGCGAATTTTTATTGCTATTTGATTCATCGGTCTTGCAGATGATAGAAGAAAGACATTTGCGAAAAGTCAATTATTTTACTAGTACTCCTGGCGCAGGTAAATCATCACTGTTTCACGCCTTTTCTCCTAAAGTTCTCAGTGCTATAAATGATGAAAGCGGACGAAATAATCCAAATAATAAAGAAATAATTGCACAAATGAAACGTTTGAAAGCGCTAGACGGGAATCGTGTAGCATTAATCAGCTCTATGCTGTCTTGTGCAAGGGGTTACAATATCATTGATGAAATGTTTGAAAACGGTAGACGCAAACAAGTATTATTTGCACTTTTGAATTATAGAATAGTGATAGTATTCCTTAGGAATATTTACAATCTAATAAATTCTGGGAATAAGACAATAGAAGAATGTCTTAAAAAAGTTAATTTTAAAAAGTTGCCGAATGAAATGTTGAACGACGAGATGTTTTTTCAAAATGGTTACAATGCCTACCAATGGGCATGCGAAGGTGAAAGAAAATTATGTAGCTATTTGGATAATGGTCGAAAAGGCAATATTGAATTATCCTTTGTTCATACAACACTATTGACAGTTAAATTATTCGAAAGCGAAAATATTCTTGTGGGTGGCGAAAAATATTTCAATCACAGCATATTGATTTTTGACGACTACCATAAATTATCTGCAAACCAGAGAGATGCAGTAAGCAATGCTTTATACACATTAAGAGCCAATGTAGGAATTTGGATAGGGCAGAGACTGGAGGGTTTGCCTCCCCAGCAAATTATTTCTCTCGACGGAAACTTGGGAAGAGAATATGAACAAATAATGATTGACTATTATTGGACTGATAATGCAAAAAAATTTTTATCAATTCTTCAAAATATAGCTAACAAGCGTGTTAAAGAAGCTAATTTTGATAATTTTAATGGATTTGCTGAGTGTTTATGTGAGGAAATATACGACGAAAGCGTAAAAAACAAATTAGTTTTATGCATTTCAGATATTAAAAACAGTATGAATGCTGAAGACCGTTATAAATATTCAGACATTATAAAACATATTGATATGACTTATGCCGAGGATGTATTTGCAAGGGCAAAATATTATGAGTGTATACAAATGAAAATTAACAGAGACAGCTTCGGGCAGCTTAAATTGTTTCTCGGGGAAAAGGTGGACGTTGATTTAATGGAGGATTTTTATAAAACTAATAATGAAGTGGCCGGATATTATATTTCCATTAAATACGAAATACCATTTTATTTTGGTATTGCAAAATTGTTGAATCTTTCTTCTTATAATATAGAACAATTCTTATACTTTGCAGCCGAGATATTTGAACGATGTAGAGCGAAATCATTAGGGCGAAGGCGCAGGGGTACTAGACTGAATCTTTTACCTGACGAACAGGAACAATGTATAAAAAAATGTGCAGAACAGAAATGGGACGAAATACGTTACAGATATACTGATTATAAAGAGATACAATATTTTTTAAGTAAGATTGCGGAAAACGGAGAAAGGTGCCGCGAGGAAGAAAAAGGGTCTTATGCTGGTGGTGCATATACAGGTTTTTGCGTTGACAGCAAAGAGCTGAACATGTATAAAAGTTATGAAGAGTATAAACATACTTTCAAAATTTTGGGGGAATGTTTAGCGGCAAAATACCTAGAAAAAAGAGAGCAAGCGGATGGAACAGTTTTCTATTTGAACAGGTGGCTTTGCGTATTTTTTAAATTGCCCCTTGCTTATGGCGGTTGGTTTAAAAGTAGTCTAGCAAAGATAAAATCAAACTATATACTGGACTTTTCCAGATAGAAAAGAGCACCGAATGGAGAAAATAAGATGCCAAACGTTGATTTAGATGATCTTCTTTTTATTCAGGGAAGCGATGAGCTTGTTGACTTTTTTAAAGATAAAGATAATCTGCTTATCGTAATGGGCAAGGGATTTGACCCTAGAAGCTGTAAAATTATAGAAACGTTAAGTAATAACGATGTGATTTTTAATGTGCTTCTTGTGGATTACAATGAACAACTCACAACAGGAGATTCCGCCAAAGAAAAATCGCGCAGTGAAAAAAATTTCAAAGAATTTCAAAAACTTTGTGAATCTATTCCATACGAAGAACTGCAAGTACCTTCTTATAAATCAGAAAACGATAGTAAACGCTTACTGGTAATTTCAGAAAGTGTTAGGTCGGCATTTAAAAAGTCACTTATTGAGAATTACGATCATATATTATTAGATTTCAGCGCTCTTCCTCGCGCAGTTGCTTTTAGTATAGCTAAACATTTATGGGATACAAAAGAAGAGCACCAAAAGTTATATCTTTTGGCTTGTGAAAATAGTGAGTATGACGATTATATTATTCCCAAAATTAATGAAGGTACTGCGGAATTTCTTCAAGGCTTTAATGCATTCGCAATGACAATGGAGTCAGAGAATGACGAAACAATCTGGTTTCCCTTTTTAGGAGACAACGAGCAGGCTGCATTTGATATAATAAGTAAATATTTAAAACCGATAGAAATATGTCCTGTTGTTCCTTTTCCATCAAAGAATATTAAGCGAAGCGAAGTATTATTACGCAAATACGGACAAAAATTATTCAAAGAACAAAACATTGAAAAAAGAAACATAATATATGTGCCGGAATGCCAGCCACTTTTGAATGCTAAGAAACTAATAAATACGGTTAAATATTATGAAAGAGCATTAAATTTCGACAACAATAGACATATTCATTACGCATTTTCTGCTCATTCAAGTAAATTAATGGATATAGGACTTTTACTGTCGGTTATGACGTTGTTGCAGCATGGACGAAAAGTTGGCATTGTAGTTGTTGACAATAAAGGATATGAAGTTGAAAAAGATAATAGCTATGAAAAACAGAAAGATGAGCTATATTGTGTTTGCTTAGATTATAGCAAGTTTATTTAAAAGGTTAAAATATGAAAGATTCACTTAAATTAAAAGTTTTAGGCGCTGGTTTGGCATGTATTGATTTAATCAGATATGAAAAAAAAGAATCCTCTGCTTTAGGGGGGACAGCTGTTAATGTAATTTCAACGCTATCTCTTTTAGGGTACGACGCGAGTTTTTTATATGCCGACTATAAAGGTAAAGATTCAGAATATTTAAAAGCGGAAATATTAAAGCGGAAAATAAGGTTAATAGAGTTTGCTAGCTCTACATTAGATGCGCCGCGTATAGTTGAATATCTTGATAACGGGCGACATCGTTTTTATACTACTTGCCCAGAATGCGGAAAAAAATTAAACGAAATACAATTGCCAGAATTAAGGCATGTGAAGGAACAAATTAAAGAAATTGGAGAAGCTAATTTATTCTACTTTGATAGAATATCGGCAGGAATTAAGTGGTTGGCAGAACAAAATTCAAATGGATGGAATTTTTATGAGCCAAATTCAACAAGACTTTATAATACTCTTCTAGCAAATTCCAAATATGCAGATATACTAAAACTCTCCGCCGATAGAATACCAAATAATTATATTGAAAAATTGAGAGTGGAAATAGGATTAATGGGGCCAAAACTTTTAATAGTTTCTTTAGGTCCGAGTGGATTAAAATATTCCATAAAACAAAAAAATGGCAGTATGAGCGATTGGGTGTACTTAGATATGCGAGAAAACGTTGAGGTTGTAGATAGCTCTGGAGCGGGAGATTTATTAGCGTCCATTTTTCTCTATTTTTTCCTTAAAGAATATCCATATTATGCAGAAATTTTGGATGAAGCAAAGGTAACTAAATTTTTATTGGATGCTCAATCTGTAGCACCGATTTCTTGTAAGTTTGTAGGTGCGCAGGGGATTTTGGAAAGTGTAGAAGGTGTAGCTAGTTTGAACTTACTGTTAAATAGTTCGGTTAAAAAAATAGAAAGAGAATCATTAAATTACCACCAAAATTGTTGTAGAGTTTGCAAGTTATAGCTAAAAATGACATTTTTAATTTTGGTATTTTTAGAGATTTTTGGTGGTAATATTTGATATGTGTTTGATTTATCTATTAAAATAGAAAAGTATGTGACCTTCGAATATATACCACTTGATATATCACATTTACGGTCTAAAGTATTGCTTAATCAATGACATTTAAATTCTCATTTTCTGACCAAATTGATCGGGCTGAAAGTTTTTTAACTGGCAGACCGATTTTCATTTGTAAGAATAAACCGCCAGCAGTACTGGTGATGCTAAAAAGCTCTAGCTAGTCCTCAAAAATTATCGATCGTAGCGCGGAATACATTAAACGACTTTAAATGCTATAAGAACTATTTTAATAACCGTAGGGCAGCTTTTACAGTTAGCGGACTTTTCGATGAGACTATATACTTATCAGGAAAGGTGCAGTGCAACCTGGTTAAACCAGTGGTTCTAGTTATATAATTACATATCAAGTAAACAAAATGAGTTAAAAGAGACTCAAAACAAAACAAATTAATACTGGGGACTTGCTATTGCAACGATTATGAAGGATTATACATATGTAAATCAATTTGGTAAATTAGTTAAACCTAGTTTTATTACTCAAAATTTTCATAGGGTTGTAAAGAGACTTTGGGTTGATAAATGATGAGATATCAAAATCTTAGATGCAGTTTTGCAACATTGCTACGGCATCAAGGAGCAGGAATGGCGGATGTGTAAGAAATGGCTAGAGCATTCAAGTATTGAAATACTGGAAAAATTATTCTTATTTTGAAATTGGATCATTTGCAAAGAGCAAACCTGATAGAGAAAGTACTGAAACCTATTTAAGACGCTCAATTACACAATTCTTCACGGGATTATGAATCCTCGGTGTCTCATGCACTTTTTAAATAGTGAAAAAACATGCGAGAAGACGCAAGCAAATCAAATATTAACATCTAATTCTTTTTTTGTCGTTTGAGAGTCGAGCGTTCAAATCTGACCCATTGTTTCATCTTAGTTGGATACAAATGTCATCTAACCATATAAGCCGTGAAAACATAAGTTTTCACGGCTTATCTACTATAATTGTGGTTTAAGAGGCAGTATTTTTGAATTTTATTGCTGTCTTTTTGTTGTTTGGGTTAAACAGAGCTTGAACCGGCAATTGCAAAGATGTAGAAGATATAATATCAAGGGGGCGTAAATATGTTATAGAATGCGGGGGGGGGACGCGTAATGATACGGCAGTAGTTACTGCTTTTGTGAGTCGCGTTGGCTTTTGCGGTACTGCAAGGGCGTTTGTCCGTACTGCGACTTGAACGACTTAATGAAAAAGGAGAGGGAGTCGTAGCCGCTTTCTTCGCAGATGGCGAGTACGGTGGAGTCGGTGTGGCGCAAGAGTTCGGCGGCGTATTCTATGCGCAATCGATTCATGTATTGCACAATAGAAACGCCGGTGTACTGCTTGAAGATATTGAGAAACTGCGAATGCGAATAATTGGTTTGCGCAATTATATCGCTCACTTTTTGCGTGAAGAACGCAGGCGATTGCAAATTTTTCAGTATATCCAAAAGCACCGGCGGCGCGTCGATTTTTTTGATGACGTGTTGGGAAAAATATATACCGACAATCATGTTGAGCACCGATTGCGACAGCCCCTCTATGGGCTGAAAAGCCGTGCTTGTGTCGGCGGAATACACAAGGCAAAGCGTGTCGAGATTGCGGCATAGTAAGTCTATGGATTCACGCATAGACGAGTCCATGTGAAGCGTTAATAAGCGCGAGTCGCCTTGCAATTTGTTGAATAGATCCGCAGAATAGTTATTACAGATTTTTTGTACCGTTTCGGACGAAAAATAGATGTCGCGGTGCAAGTGCGGCGTGGTTACGAAACGTATCTCGTGCAAGTGCTGTGGACCGAGCAAAAAAACGTCGCCCTCGGTTGCGGTGTATTTTGTTTCGTTTACGATATTGTCGGTAACGCCTTGCTCAAAAATAAGCAGTTCCCATTGACTATGCCTGTGCGGCGGATTGGGCGTAAAATACTCGCGGGTGACTTGGTTACGCCCCACGGTAAGAAGTTGAACAACGTTCTTTTTCATGAGAATATTGTAGCCGTTTTGTCGGGTATCGTCAAGCAAATCGCAGAAAACAAAAAATAAAGCTGTTTATAATGGTACCATTATCGCCATATTGATAGCAAAATCATAAAAAAGAGCAGTTTTATGCGAAAAAAAAGCAAGACAGCCGTGTGGGGTATAGTGTATAATTATATCGTAAAAATCACAAGTGGGGTAAAAGGATGGGAACTTTACTTATAAAAACCAAACGAAGAAAGCGCAAAGGTAAAGTAAAAAAGAAAGAACTTATTTTTATATGGGGCATGCTTGCGTTACCGCTTGTGCAATGGCTGATTTTTTGGTTGGGGATCAACCTTGATTTCATAAAACTTGCCTTTTTGGATGTGAGAACGGATGCGTTTACGTTTTCCAATTTCGTCACGTTTTGGGATGAATTGACTTCTCCGTACGGATCGATCAAGATCGCGCTCATCAACACGCTGAAATATTTTGCGACGACTATGTTGATCATCAATCCGCTTTCGCTCGTAATCGCCTATTTCATATATAAAAAAATTCGAGGATATAAGATATTCCGTATCGTTTTTTATCTGCCTGCCATCATTTCGAGCGTAGTCATGGTAGAATCGTTCCGACAAATCATTCGACCGGAGGGGATCGTCGATGCGTTTTTGCATTTGTTCGGCGGAGCGATCCCGCCCGTAGGCTGGCTCGGCAGCCCCGATTATGCTACGAGTGCAATCCTATTTTACACGGTTTGGACGGGATTCGGCGTGAATATGCTGTTGTTTATGGGTGCGATGGTACGTGTGCCGACAGAAATATTGGAAGCATCCAAGCTGGACGGTTGCTCGGCGCTGAGGGAGTTCTTCGTTATGATCATACCTATGATCGTACCGACGATCGCCACGCTGGTCGTCGTATCGTGTACCAACGTTATTTCTACGACGGGACCTATCTTGCTGTTTACCAACGGCGACTATAATACCGCAACGATATCGTTCTGGATATTCGAAAAGATATACGGCGGCGGCGTATCGGGCGGTTTGTCATCTAACTACAATATTGTTTCTTGCACGGGCTTGTGCTTTACGCTCGTCAGTTTGCCGATCATTTTGCTTGTCCGTTACCTTATGGACAAAGTTCCCGCAGTGGAATATTGACAAGGGAGGGATAAGAAGATGTTCAAAAAAGAGGAACGCACCATATTAACGCGTCGCAGTAAAGGCGAAAAAATCGTATTCGGTATCGTATTTGCGCTTTTTACGATATACGCGCTTTCCCTATTGTTGCCGTTTGTGTTCCTGGCATTCAACTCGCTCAAAGGCGGCGAAGAATACGTAGACGGAGTAGGCGCGGGACGGTCGTTCTTTCCGCCCGCGCACGCGATTTGGTCAAACTACTTCAATGCGTTCAAGGCGTTGAAAATCACAGACTTCAACGGAAAACAAATAGGCTTTCTGCAAATGCTGTTCAACAGCATATGGTACACGGTTCTGTATGTGGGCGCGGGTGTAATCGCAAGCTCGATTACGGCGTATATCGTGGCAAAGTATAGGTTTCGCGGGAGAAGATTTATAGACGGTATCGCCATATTCAGCATGACCATTCCTATCATCGGCACGACGGCGTCGGCTTTGAAAATGTACAATCTATTGGGGATTTACAATACGCCGTTGTTGCCCATCATGATCGGGTTTGCAGGATTCGGATTTAACTTCCTTGTCTTGCGCGGATTTTTCTCCAATCTTCCGTGGAGCTATGCGGAATCGGTATTTGTAGACGGTGGCGGACATATGACCGTATTTTTGAAAATCATGATGCCGCAAGCCGTGCCGTGCCTTGTTACGTTGTTTATTATGGCATTTATAGGAACGTGGAACGATTATCAGACGTTGCTCTTGTATATGCCGAGTTTTCCGACGCTTTCGTCGGGACTGTACTTGGTCGAGCGATCACTAACGCGACATGTATACGATTACCCAATCTACTTTGCCGCGCTGATGATATCGGTCGTTCCGATCATTGTACTGTTCGGACTGTTCTCCGACGTGATCATGTCAAACTTCACGGTAGGCGGACTCAAAGGTTGAAACAAGTTTGTAAAAAAGTATCTTGTAAGGAGAAAGAAAATATGAGAATGAAAAAAACATTTGTAGCAATACTGACCGTCGTAATGGCGACGAGCATGGCGCTGTTTACCGGTTGCGGCAACAAGGGCGGTGACGCGAACACGTTGGAAATTATGGTGACGGACGCCGGCTACGGCACGGATTGGGTTTACGCTTTGAAAGACCTGTTCGTTGAGCAAAGTTGGGTGAAGGAAAAGTATTCCGATATAAATATCCTGATTGCCCCTACCGACGACCTCACGATGGTGAAAAGCAAACTGAGCGCGGGCGAGAAATCCAACTACTATGATTTGCTTTTCGGTATCGGTATGTGGGAATATTTCAGGCAAGGCGGACCTCTGCTCGATCTGACCGAAAGCGTGTATAAAACCGCAGTGCCGGGTGAGGACATCTCGTTATATGACAAAATGGACGATAGCTTTCGTTCTTCGCTCGGGATTACCGAAGTGGGAATGACGGACGCGGCATATTACGCCACGCCTTGGGTCGGCGGCATGGAAGGGATTCTGTACAACGAAGATTTATTTGTCGCAAACAATCTGTCCGTTCCGAATACCACCGACGAACTGATCGCCGTATGTGCTGCGTATAAGGCAAAGGGCAGCGACAAATACAGCTTTATGCAGTCGTACGACGCCAACTACTTTGACTATTTGTTCCCCGTATGGTGGGCGCAGTACCAAGGCATAGACGGATATGAAGATTATTTCAACGGTATCGACAACGACACCTACTCGAACCGTATTTTCGATCAAAAGGGCAGAGAGTATGCGCTGGAAGTGTTTGAAGCTCTTTTAGACTACGATAAAGGATATGTCAATCCGAAATCGTTTACCGAAAAATTTCAAATTGCGCAGAGTCTTTTTATCGACGGCGGCGCACTCATGCACGTAAACGGTGATTGGTTCAGTAGCGAAATGCGTGATGTCATGGATAAAAAGGGCAACAATGCGCCCAGGATCAAAATGATGCGGACACCTATCATATCAAAGCTGGGCGAAAAGCTCGGCATCACCGATACGGAGCTTTCCGCCGTTGTATCCTACATCGACGCCGTTGGCGCGGGTGAAACTCCGGAAATTCCCGCATTCACCTCGTCTAAGGGCTATACGCAGAAAAGGGTGATCGACGCTGTTACAGAAGCGAGAACGATCGTCAATACCGAGGGTAATGCGCACAGTGCGGTCATTCCCGAATATGCCGTAGCCAAGGATTTGGCAGTAGACTTTTTGCGATTTATGGCGACCGACGTCGCGTTGGACGTATTTGCCGAAAAGACAGACGGTGCGACGTTGCCGTATGCGCACACCATCGGCGCGGAACTGTACGGCAAACTTGCGCTTGCGCAGCAGACGAGGCTCGACTATTTTCAAAGCGCACACGGTATCAACACGCTTGTAAACCCGCAGTCGTTCCCGCTTGTCCGTTACGGAGGTTTGACGCCTTTTCTGAGCGAACGTTTTTACAAACAGTTCTCGACGGAGAACAACAACAAAACGCCCGCCCAATATATGAGCGAGATGAAGTCATCGTGGACGGACGTCAAGTTTAACAATGCGTTGCGTTCGGCGGGATTGCAATAATATGCAAACAATAAAAAATGTAAAGGAGTGGAAAGATGAAGAAAAAGATCATTTCGGTCATAGCGGCATTCGCTTGTATGTTCGCGTTTCTGTGCGCTTGCGGCAAGACGAAAGTCAAAGAACCGGTAGCTACGTTGCAAGACGTTGTACTGTGGGGCATGCCCGGTACGGAGAAAGTGTATAAAGACATCGGCATCGACAGCGATTACTATAAAGCATATAAAACGGACGCAAAAATCGATATCGTGATGGCAAAAGGCGAGTACGAGGGCGGACAGATCATCGCTTCGGCGAACCGAGACGTGACGTTCGACGCGTCGAGCAGCGCACTTACGAGCGGGGAAAACACCATAGCGGCGGAGAATGTCGAAATATTCGCGCAAAAATACGTCAGCGTGACGACCAACCACGATCAGAACTCAAAGCTGCCCACTGCGCAATATCCCGATGCGCTGGTCCCGATGGCAAATCTCAAAGCCGTAGGCGAGAACACCGTTAAAAAAGGCGAAAATCAAGGATTGTACGTGCGCGTCAAAACGGCGGTAGACCAGGCGGCGGGCTTGTATACGGGCAATATTACGTTCAGCGTTGGTGCGGAAAGCACGCAGATACCCGTAAAAGTGCAAGTAGCGGACGTTACAGTGTCGGAGACCGTGCATAACAAGAGCGTATTTGCCAATGCGTGGTACTTCTTCGAGGGCGAGCTCGACACCACGCAGGAAATGCTCGACAAGTATAATGAGGCCTTGCTCGATTATCGTCTCGGTATGGGCACTATCCTGACCTACGGACAGCATCACAACGAAGACCTTTCCACACAAGAAAAGATTGATGCTTGGGTAGAAAAAGCATACGGATATATGCAAGATCCCGCATGCTCGACGATTTTATTGCCGTATCGCGAGAACGTCGGGCAAATGAAGGGAATTTTAGACAGCATCGCCGACTACAGTATAGAAAAACAGTACGATATGTTCGACAAACTTGTCGTTTACCCCGCGGGCTTGATCGACGAGCCGCGCGGAAACGGCACGATGAAAAAAGCGGAAGAAATTTGCAAGTCGTTCGAGAGCGTCAAAAACTCGTTCGTTACGGAGAATCTCGCCGCCAAAGAAGTGCCCGACAAACTTGCGGTAATGGCGGACTCGATTCAAAAAATCCCGATGATCGTCACCGAATATTACGACGAGACGCTTGCCGATGCCGGCGCAACTTTTTGCCCGCAGTTTCAGCATTACGAAACCGAGGAACAGCGTGCGGAATACGCAGACAACGGCGAGAGATGGTGGTACGGTTGTATATCGCCGCGCGCGCCGTATCCGACCTACCATATCGACGACACGTGGCTGTCGGCAAGATTGATCGGTTGGATGCAAGCGCAGTATGACGTCGTGGGCAATCTGTATTGGGCAACCGACGTTTACGCGCAATACAGCCAAAACGGCTATCAGAGTTTGGAAGAATATTACGAGGGCAGCGCCGTCCGTTATCCCGACGTAAACGGCGACGGATATTTGTTCTATCCTGGCAAGAAGTACGGAGTGGAAGGCCCGCTCGGCTCGATGCGTTTGGAAGCCATACGCGACGGCTACGAAGAGTATGAAGTTCTGTACGCAATCAAGCAAAGATATGCGCAAGCCGACAAAAATCTCACCGGTTACGAACTCGATTTCGAAAAGTTTGTAGGCTCGCTCACCGAGAGCATGTATTCGGGCACAACGGTTGCGGTTACTACCGACGAATTCAACACGGCGAAACTTGCGCTGTTCGAGTCGAGCGTGCTCAACGAAAAAACGGGTTTCTCCGTACTCGAGTATGCCGATAACGGCTACGGCGTAAAGAAGTACGAGTTCGCAGTCGATGTCGATTGGACGGTAAAGACGGGTGATGATACGGCGACTCCGATTGCGACGCAGGGCGGCATGAACGTCTATTCGGTATCTTGCGAATTGAAAGAGGACAAAAACGAATTGCGCCTCTCGTTCGAGAACGGCGACTCGACCGCTACGTACGTACTCGCTTTGGGCGGCAAGGCACAAATCACGCAAGCAACTGCGTTTACCGAGAACGACTTTGCGGCAAAATCCGTTGAGCCGAGCCTTACGGAAACAGCGAACGGTTGGCAAATTGCGTTGCCCGAGATTACCGATGAAGAAACGGCGGAACAGTCGTTTGCTTTGGTCGGAAACTACGTTGCGGGTATCGACGCGCATACGCGCAAGGTCGTACTGCACGTAGAGTATGCGGATGATGACGGCGCGGTGCTCACGATCAACGGTAAGTTCGCGGGAAGCAGAGTGGCATCCAAGCTGGCATCTTGTGCACTGCAACGGGGCGTGAACGAGATCACGATCGATTTGAGTGTCAAAGATATGCAAACCTTGGGTGCGGCGGAACAGCTTGTGTTGGGATTCTATCGCGTTGAAAATGCATCGAGTATTCCCGCGCATACGATCACATTAAAAGACGTGGTTTACTACGCCGCATAGGAAAAGGGGGAGAAGAAAGATGAAAAAGAATAAAGTATTGTTGATCGGCGTACTGTGTGCGCTACTTGTGAGTAGCATTGCCGTCGGTTGTTCGAATAAAGACAAATCGAAGGACGCTACGCACACGCAAGTCGTACTTGCCGATTTCGAAAAATGGGCGCCCGATTTTCAGACGTTGCGCTTAAGAAACGAGTTCGGCTCGGTAGATGTGAATAAGGACGCCGAGCACATAAAGTCGGGCAGCGGATCCGCCGCCTTGACGGTGGTCGGCGCTTCCGGCAGTGAAAAACCGTACTTTTTCGTCAACACGGTCAGCACGCTGTTCGGGTACGACTATTCCGATTTTTCCAAAGTAGACAGTATTTCGGCTTGGGTTTTCAGTGCGTCCGAAACGGAAGAAAATCTGTATATCGGACTGATCACCAAAATCGTTTCGGTAGAGCAAGACGAATTGCAAAAGTATGAAACGTTTGTGTTAAAACCCGGTTGGAACGAAATCGTCTATAAACCGGATATGAACTATGTCATATCCGCCGTGGGCATAGACAAGTATACGGGTGTCGAGGGCATTTACTTCATGTTCGACAACCCGCACGCCGCTTCCAAAGCGGACGGAAAGAAGTTTTTTATCGACGATATCGTTTTGCACTACGGCAATGAAAAGCCGTTTACCGAGGTGCGCGCGGGCACATACTATTCGCACGGCTCTCAAATCGGTCCGTCCGAAGGGCTCGTTCTCGATACGCCCGTTTCAATGGAAAATTTGCAAAACAAAGCATTGGCGTTCGATTTCCGTTTCGAGTCGGATGAGGGACGATTCGGATTCGCCATTATGTGTTTGGACGGCGAGTGGTGGAATGTGACGGGCACTCTCATAATAGAAAAGAAAGCGGACGGCACGGTCGAAGCCAATATGGGGCGGATCACCGCGCAAAACGACGGATGGTATACTTGGACGCTAAACACCGAATTCTTCGGCGGTGACGGCGCGGCGAAGGCCAAAGATATCAGCTTGATTTATCATCAAGGCGAAACGATACAAGGCAACGTCATCATCGATTGGAAGAGTATGCGCGCGGTTGACGCGTATGAAGTGACAAAAGAGGAACGTGCAAGCCGCTATACGACGGGTATGGAGGTCAACGGCAATTACAACGGTCAGCCCACTATTTTCGAGCCGATCGACATCGCGGAGTTCGTCGGCAAAGCACTACATTTCGAGTTTAAGTTTGTGTCCGATACGGGTAAATTCGGATTTGCCATTATGGATAACCCGGATTGGGCAAACATAACGGGTACGCTTACCGTAGAAAAGAAAGCGGGCGGCACAATCGAAACCGATATGGGCAGAGTCGTAGAGCTCGAAGACGGTTGGTATGCTTGGGAACTGTTCAGCGACTTTTTTACGGGTGACGGTGCGGCAAATGCCAAGAATGTAGGTTTGATTTATAACCAAGACGAAAAGACGCAAGGCGAAGTTTTGATCGATTGGAGCAGTCTGAAAGCGGTAGAAGCGCAAGAATATTTCTCGTCGAACAGTAAAGTACCTTTTGACTTTTCGAGCGGAAACGGATTTGTTTCGCAAATAAAGAGTGAGAGCGGCGATTATAACGCTTTGAAAATCACCAACGACAATACGCATAGCCAAGCGCAATGGATGTACTTTGTCTTGCAACTCGATCCCGCTACGGTCGCCAAACTCGACAATGCGAAGGAGCTTGCGCTCAAACTCAAACTGCAAAGAAATACCGCCGCAAGCAACGTGACCTTTAATTTCCGTATTTCTCCGGCTCAATTGAATAACGACAAGTGGGAACCGGACAGCCAAAATTGGGCTAAGAACGCAACCGAAGATTCCGGCGTAGACGGGTATAGCGATAATGTTGCGTTAGACACTTGGCACACCATTCGTTTCTTGCGTCAAACTTGTTGGGGTAGCGACACAATCGCGGCGTTGAAAGCAAACGGCGGCAAAATCGTGATTTACGTGGAGCTTAAAAACAATAATACGGACACCGATTTTGCAGCAAACACGGATTTCGGGTTTAACTTGATCATCGACGATATGACGGTTACGCAATATAAATACTTGCTCGACTTCGAGAATGCCGCAGACGCTGATATGCTTACGGTGCGCTCGTATGCATCAAGTCGAATCTCCACATGCGAACTGTCCGACGAGAAAGCAAAATCGGGTTCGTCGTCAATCAAAGTTTCACAAAATCAAAGCGGTGCGCTGATCGTAAAATTGCCCGACGCAATGAAAGACGCAATAACCGACGGGTCGGTGCTCACCGTGCATTATATGATCACGGAAGCCAAGAAGGACGACGGTACGCAACTGTCAAACGCGACGATGAATTTCTTCTCTTGCACCGCTCCCAATCCCGATACGGATAAAGCCGAGGAAACGTGGCAGGACTGTCTTGTTCGCGACAACGGCGTGGATTCGGGTTCGTTGTCGGTGGGAGAAACATGGCGCAGTATGCGACTTTCGGGAGAGTTGCTAAATAACATTAAAACGAACGGATATTTGTGGATGCATTGTTCTATGGATACCACAAATTGGCAAAGTCATACGTTCTATGTAGACTTTATTACGTTGGAATAGTGCACCGCACAAATTAAGTTAAGGGAAAGGATGCCGCAAATTCGGTTGTCGGATTTGCGGTGTTCGTTCTATACGGTAAAAAATCGAGGAACTTGCTATGGTAGGCAAATGGATATGTTACAGAGGCGATTGGGAAATTTACCTTGCGGAAAAGGTGCAAACGCGTAGGTTTCAACGCGACTTTCCCATTGCGCCGTTTTGGCGAGTAGACAGCCCGTATCACAACGTGCGCTTTACTCATAAGTTTACTCTTACAGCGGACGATACGCTTAAAATAGAAAGCGAGGGACGCATTTCGGTAGCGATCGCAAAACCCGATCCGTATACGTTCGTTTACGGCTTTAACGGCACTCTTGCGCTTAAAGCCGGCGAGTACGAGTTGGAAATTTGGGTGTATAATGCGTGCGGTCTGCCCGCGCTCAAAGTGAGCGGCAACGAGGTTATATCCGATGAACATTGGGAAGCCGGGTTCAATCAGTTTATGATGAGTCCGTGCGGCATGTGCGACTGCGGCAAATTTACGCCGAGCGAGTACCGTTTGCCCGTGCGGGAAATAAAACCCGTAGCGGTGCACGATTGCGAGGGCGGCAAACTATATGATTTCGGCAAAATGATCATGGCGTACCCGCAGTTTACGGAGTGTAAAAACGTGCCTTTTTGTTGCTACTTCGGCGAAACGCAAGCCGAGGCAACGAGCGATAACGATTGCGAGCAAATAGACTTTTTTACGCCCGAAAATGGCAAACACATTACGCCGCGTACGCAAGCTTTTCAGTTTATGAGCATTGTAACGCCTTCGCCGTATTCGCTTTCCGTTTACGAGGAGTACGACGACACGCCTATCGTGTTTTCGTTTCGCTCGGAAGATAAGCTCATTGAACGTATCGCCGACATTTCGCGCTACACGTTTTCACTGTGTAGTAGGGAATTTTACCTCGACGGCATAAAGCGCGATCGTTGGATATGGGCGGGCGACGCGTACTTGGGCGCAAAAATCGATTACTATACGTCGTTTGATTGCGCCAAAATCAAAAGAACGGTGATTGCGCTACTCGGTAAATCGCCCGTTGTTACCTACATAAACCACATTATGGACTATACGCCGTATACCTTTCTCACCGTGCAAGAATATTACGAGCATACGGGGGACGCGGGATTTTTGCGGCAAATTTATCCAATGCTGACCGAACACTTACGGTTTGTATTGGGTAGGCGAAACGAGTTCGGTTTTTTGTATAAGCAAGAAAACGATTGGGTGCACGTCGATTGGAACGATAACTTAAATACCGACGGCGAAGTTTGTTTTGAGCAAATTTTACTGTGGGCAATGCTCAAAGCCTATGTTATGATTAGCGGCGCAATCGGAGAGAACGCGGACGAGTGCGAGGAAATCGCGGATAAACTCAAAAAGCAAATAGACGCGGTTTATTGGGACGAAATGCGCGGGGCGTACCGTCATTCGCGCATCGGCGGCAAAGTGGGCAGTAGCGTGACCGCCTACGCCAACGTGTTCGCACTGCTTACCGGTTTTGCGGACGCGTACAAAAAGAGCAGAATCACGCGCGCGCTTGTGTACGACAAGAGTATACCGCCCATCACCACGCCGTATATGCAGGCGTTTAAGCTCTCTTGCCTATGCGAGGCGGGCGAGTACGAAACGGTGCAAAAGGAACTGCGCGACTATTTCGGCAATATGGCAGAAACGGGCACGTCGACATTTTGGGAAACGTACAAAATCGGCGAGCAAAAAGAGAGCGCGACCGATATGTACGGGCGTCCGTTCGGGCGCAGTCAGTGCCATATTTGGGGCGCGGGCGCAATTCTTATCATCGGCAAATATTTTTACGGCTTGCGTAACGATACGGAGTACGGAGATGGTTTCGCGCTTTCGCCGTATTTGCCCGCGATAGAAAATACGAGCGCAACGTTGCCGCTAAAGCGCGGCAAAATTACGGTATCGTATTACGGAAACACATTCTCGGTGCGCGCCGAAGGTCAAAGCGGGGAATTGCATTTGTCGGGCAAGCAATACCCGCTTGTTTCGGGTAAAACCTATGTGTACGATGTAAACACCCAAAAGACAAAGGCGTTGGATGAAATTGCGATATGAATATTTTCAATCGTTTCGGAGTTATGCTCGACTGTTCGCGCGGTGCGGTGCTCAAAGTAAGCGCCGTAAAACAGCTTATAAACGCATTACAAAAAATGGGATATAACGTGCTCGAACTGTACACCGAAGATACGTTTGAAGTAGAGGGCGAGCCGTACTTCGGCTATTTGCGCGGAAGATATACGGGTGCGGAAATCAAGGAAATGGACGCTTACGCGGCGGCGCACGGCATAGAACTTATTCCGTGCATTCAGACGCTTGCGCATTTTACCAACCCCGTGAAGTTGCCGCGTTTTGCCGAAATAACCGACGTAAACGACATTCTGCTTATCGACGAAGAAAAGACGTATGCATTCATAGATCGCATTTTCGCGTCGCTTGCAAAAAATTTCACGTCGCGCAACGTGCATATCGGTATGGACGAAGCGCACATGGTGGGCTTAGGCAAGTATCTCGATAAGCGCGGCTATTGCAACCGTTTCGAACTACTCAACCGCCATTTGGAAAAAGTAAATGCCATAGCGAAAAAGTACGGATTTACCGCGCACATGTGGAGCGATATGTTTTTCCGTTTGGCGGCAAACGGCGAATACTATGCGCGCGGCGTCCACGTGCCGCAGGAAGTGCGCGAAAAGGTGCCCGAGGACGTTGCCCTCGTGTATTGGGACTATTACCATACGCAAAAAGAGGACTACGACGCTATGATAGAGTCGCATAAGGAGTTCGGGCGCGAGGTTTGGTTTGCGGGCGGCGTTTGGACGTGGCTCGGATTTAATCCGCGCACTCGTTTTGCGTATGAGTCTTTGAAGGTATCTATGCAAAGCGTGCGTGAGCACGGTATTCAGAATGTACTTATTACCGCATGGGGAGACGACGGCGGCGAGTGTTCGTTTTTTTCCGTTTTGCAAGTATTATATGCTGCTCGTTGCTATGCCGACGGAGAATATGATGACAGAAAAATCGCCGCTGAATTCGAAAATTTGTTCGGCGTTTCGGCGCACGACTTCGATCTGCTCGAACTGCCCGATACAGTGCCTGCCGCGGACTATCGCACGTTATGCAATCCAAGCAAATATTTGCTATATGCAGACCCGTTTTCCGGAATATCCGACGCGACGTTGCAAGATTTCGCTCCTATTCCGTATGCCAATTACGTAGAGCGGTTGTCCGCGGCGAAATTACGTGCGGGTGAGTATGCGTATTTGTTCGACTGTGCCGAAAAGCTATGCCGCTTGTTGGAAATAAAAGCGAATTTGGGCGTTCGCACGCGGGCAGCATACCGTAGCGGAGATAAAAACGCGATTGCGGCATTGGTAGTGGTTTACGAGCACGCAAAGAAACTTGCCGAGGAATTTTTCGATGCGTTTGCCGCGCGATGGCGTATTGAGAATAAGCAGTTCGGGTTTGAGGTGCATTGTATTCGTATAGGCGGTTTGATAAAGCGGCTTGCGTACTGTAAAATGTGTTTGCAAGCATATTTGGATGACGAACTGCCGAAGATCGAAGAATTGGAAGAAGATATATTGCCGTATTACCCTGTGTGCGACGAAAACGAGCTTTGGATGGGCAAATATCGCAATATCGTAACTATGGGCGAATTGTAAGAGAGGCGATCGATATGGAATTTACTTGGCAGTCGTTTACCTTTTGCATGGAAAACGAGAGAATATATATGAAAAAGTTTGCGGACGCGACGGAAAATAAAACGCGCACGCCGATTGTCGAACTGCAAATTGCGGGGCGCGACCACCCGAGCAACGTAGCGGCAAAAGCGGTGCGCTGTTCGGAAAGCGAAAGTTTGCGGTATGTGTCGCATGCCATAGAGGAAAACGCGCTCACAATCACGCAAGCGAACGAATACTGCGAAGTAAAAACGCGTTTTAAGGCGTTTGACGATACCGACGCGGTGCAAATATACAGCGAGGTAAGAAATACAGCCGCCCAACCTGTTGCCGTGGAACTGCTGTCTGCGGTCGTTCTTTGCGGTCTGTTCGGCGGTCGAAAAGACGTAGCCAAAACGTACTTTACCAAGTTCACGCAAGGGCATCATTGCGAGTGTCAGCCGCGCAAATTTTCGCTGGAAGACTACGGATTTAACGCCTACGTAGACGGCGGCGAAAAGTGTTTAACGTATAAAAATATAGGCAGTTGGTCGAGCAAGGAGCAACTGCCGCAAGGAATTTTGGAATACGACGGCAAATTCCTTATGTTCCAGATCGAAAGCAACTGTCATTGGCAGTATACGCTTTCGGCGCAAAAGAGCGAACTCGTTTTGTATCTCGGCGGGGCGAGCGCATTTTGCGGCAACGAGAGCAAAGAGCTTGTTTATAACGAGAGCATGCGCACGCCTACTGTTGCGTTGGCGCTTGGCAATTCGCTCAATGCTGTCGTGGGTGAAATGACGAAGTACCGTCGTCATATTGCGGGACAGAGCAAGGCGGACGAGAAACTGCCCGTTATATTTAACGAATATATGCACGCGTCGTGGGACAGTCCCACCGAGGAAAACACGCGCGTCATGGCGCAATCTGCGGCAAAAGCGGGCGCTGAGTATTACGTTATAGACTGCGGCTGGCACAACGAAGAAGAGGGCAATATCGTATACCCATTTGTGGGGCAGTGGAAAGAGAGCAAAGCGAGATTTCCGCACGGCGTGCGCGCAACTACGGATTTTATACGTTCGCTCGGCATGAAAGCGGGGTTGTGGATAGAGCCGGAAATTATCGGCGTAAAGTGCGAGGAAATGCTTTCGTACTACGACGAAGACTGCTTTTTGCACAGAGGCGGCAAGCGCGTTGCCGTAATGGGCAGATACTTTTTGAACTTTTCTGCGAACAAAGTAGTCGGCTATCTTACCGAAACGGTGCGCCGCATGGTAGAAGACTACGGCGCGCAGTATATAAAAACAGACTACAACGAGGATATAGGGGTTTGCGACGAAAGCCTTTCGGACGACCGCGCCGCCTATCTTAGTTGGATAGACGGTATGCGCAGTCGTTTTCCAGACGTGCTTATAGAAACGTGCAGTTCGGGCGGTATGCGTATGGACTATGAGACACTACGGCATTCCTCGCTTGTGTCTACGTCCGATCAAACGGACTATCGATTGTATCCGTATATCTCTGCCAATATTCTGAGTTCGGTTTTGCCCGAGCAAGCGGCGGTGTGGAACTATCCCGTGGTGGGCGAAGGCGTAATCGGTGAGCTGTTTGAACACAACGAAAAATGGGTGCATGAAAATGTATCGCAAGAGCAAATCGTTATGAACACGGTAAACGCACTGCTCGGGCGTATGCATCTTGCCAGCCATATAGAAATGCTGTCCGCCGAGCAGTTTTCGCTTGTGCAAGAGGGAATACGGTATTACAACAAACTTACGACGATAAAGAAAACGGCGTTGCCGTATTTGCCGCTCGGGTTTACGAAATTCGGCGCATCATACGCCGCTTGCGGATTGAAAGCGGACAATAAGTTGTATTTGGCGGTGTGGAATTTGGACACAGAGAAAGAGATTTGCATTCCCGTTCCCGAAAAAATACGCGCGGTAAAAGTAGGCTATCCGCGCTCGCTCGAAACGGATTTTTCGTTTACTCAAACCGCACTTATCGTGCGTTTTAAGAATAGATACACTGCAAGGTTTTTAGAGATAGAAACGGAAAAATAAACAGTGATGAAGGAGATAACCGGTATGCAAGTGAAAGATTATATACGTGAAAACCTGCCGCGCACGGTACGGCACAATGTGCGTGACGAAGATACGCTGTTCGGCTTGCCGCATCCATACACCGTGCCGTGTGCCGACGGCATGTTCAACGAGTTGTACTATTGGGATACGTACTTTACCAACAAAGCGTTGTTAGTGCTCGGACAAGCAGAGCAGGCGGCAAACAATACGAAAGATATACTGTATCTTATCGATAGGTTTGGATATATGCCCAACGGTAATCGTTTACATTTCTTAAAACGCAGTCAGCCGCCGTATGCTACGCTTATGGTCGACGATGTGTACAGAGCGACAAACGATTTGTCTTTTTTGAAATCGGCTTTTGTAACGCTCAAAAAAGAATACGAGTTTTGGATGACGCGCCGCATTTCGGAGAATGGACTCAATCACTATGACTGTGAGGAAGACGAAGAAAGTTGCGAGGCAATGTACAATGGTTGCGTAACCGAGCGTATCGGTAAAGACGAAAGCCGCGATCCGAAAGAGGCGGGACGGCACTACTTTGCCGAGGCGGAAAGCGGTTGGGATTTTAACCCGCGTTTTGACGGCTACTGTGCCGATTATAATGCCGTGGATCTCAACGGCAATTTGTATTTGTATGAAAAACTGTTTGCGGAATACGAGGTATTGCTCGGAGAGGGCGACGGCAAAGTGTGGGAGAGTAAAGCAAAATCTCGCGCCGAAAAAATGAACGCGCTTATGTGGGATAGTGCGGCGGGTGTGTACAAGGACTATAACTACAAGACGGGCAAACTGTCCGACGTGATAAGCGCGGCGAGTTTTCAGCCGTACTTTGCGGGGCTTGCAGACGAGAAACAAAGGGACGGATTGTTAAATCTGTTGCGAATACTCGAAAACGATTACGGCGTATTCACTACCGAAAAGACGGGCAAAAAGTATCAGTGGGCGCACCCGAATATTTGGGCGCCGTGTCAGTATTTAGCCGTAGAAGGATTGCGCCGCTACGGTTATGAGAAAGAAGCCGAACGCATTGCAAAAAAGTATACTACGCTTATAGAAAAGAATTTTGACGCGCACGGCAAACTGTTCGAAAAGTACAACGGACTTACCGGCGATATAGACGCGATTTCCGAATACGGCACGCCCGAAATGCTCGGCTGGACGGCGGGTGTGTATATGCGTTTTTTGGATAAAGAGTAAAGGGGACAAGACAGTGCAAGCGATAAAAGAAATCATAAAAAACATGACTTTGGAGCAAAAGGCGGCACAGCTCGTGCAAATACCGTATGCGCAAATCGGACGCGAAAAATCCGAAGAATGGGCAAGGCGCGGCGTGGGTTCGTTCTTGCATGTGTTCGGCGAGGACGCCAAGCACTTACAAAAAATAGCAATAGAAAGCGGCGCGAAGATACCGCTTCTGTTCGGTATCGATGCCGTACACGGGCACTGTCTAAACCGCAAAGCGACGATTTTCCCCACGCAGCTATCTATGGCATGTGCGTTCGATCCCGAGCTTATAAAGCGCGTGGCGCAGGCGGCTGCAAAGGAAATTTCCGCCGACGGCTTGCATCAAACCTTTTCGCCCGTGCTGGCCTCGGGCGGGATATTCGTTGGGGCAGAGTGGACGAAACCTTCGGTGAAGATCCGTATTTGGCGGGGATCTTAGGGGCGGCTATGGTGGAAGGCTATCAAGGCGAGGATAACGCCGCAGACACTTCGGTGATTGCTTGTGCCAAACATTATATCGGCTACGGCGAAGCTACGGGAGCGCGCGACAGCTACGATACCTCTATTACGTACCGCAAAATTAAAGATACGTTTTTGCCGCCGTTTGAAAAAGCAGTAAAGGCTGGTTGCGCTTCGGTGATGACGGCATACGGCAGTATAGACGGCACGCCTTGCACCGCAGATAAAAAACTGCTCAAAGAGATACTCAAAGAACAACTCGGCTTTGACGGCTTTGTGGTAACCGACTGGCAGAACGTGTCGCACCTAATTGGCGAACAGCGTGTGGCGGAAAACGAAAAAGATGCGTCGCGCCTTGCCTTGGAGAGCGGCAACGACATGATGATGAACGCGCCCGAATTTTACGATGCGATCATCAATTTGGTGCGTAGCGGAGAAGCGGATGAAAAACTTCTTGACGAGGCGGTGGAACGCATACTTACCGTGAAAATGCATTTCGGATTATTCGACAACCCTTTCCGCCAAGCGGACGAAAAATATTTGGGCTGCGAAGAACATTTACAGCTGAATAAAGAGATAGCGCGCGAAAGCACGGTGTTGCTCAAAAACGACGGCATACTACCGCTTACGGGCAAGAATAAGATTTTGGTGGTAGGCCCATCTGCCGACGATATCCGATGTAACTATGGAGATTGGAGGTATTTTTCGCACCCGTTGCCCGACTACGATACACAGCCTGTGCGCCCGTACGTTACACTGTTAGAGGGCGTGCAAGAGCTTGCCAAGAAACATGATTGTTCTGTGCGATATGTGAAAGGTTGCGAGATAAACGGAGAAATAGCGGGCGGCATAAAACAAGCTGTAAAAGCGGCAAAGAAGGCGGACGTGATTATATTTGCGTGCGGCGACAATATTTTGCTTGCCGCCGAAGGTTGCGACCGCGCCGACGTGCGATTATCCAAACCGCAACGCGAACTGTTTACGGCTTTATGCAATACGGGAAAATCCATAGTTACCGCGCTTATATGCACCAAACCGCTGTGTATTCCCGAAATAGACGAACATAGTGCGGCAGTATTAACGAATTTCAACGGCGGTATGTTCGGCGGACTTGCGCTTGCGGAAACGATATTCGGCGAGATAAATCCGAGCGGTAAACTGCCTATATCTTTTCCGTACCACGTGGGACAACAGCCGTGCTACTACAATCAATTACCCGGATGGCACTGTCGCAGTTATGTGGATATGCCCGAAACCTTGGTGTATGCGTTTGGGCACGGACTGTCGTATACTTCGTTTGCGTATTCGGATATTTTGTTTGATGAGAAAACGTTAACGTTGAAAGTATCGGTAAAAAACACGGGTAAGCGTGAAGGCGCAGAAACGGTACAAGTGTATTTCCGCGATCTTACGAGTAGTGTGATGACACCCGTAAAACGGCTTATCGCTTTCCGCAAAATGCAACTGAAATCGGGAGAGAGCCAAGAATTGACATTCACCTTTACCCGTGACGATTTCTCGTTTGTAAACGCGAACGAAAAACGCGTAACGGAGTCGGGCGAATTCGAGCTCATGGTTGGCGGCAGTTCGGCGGACAGTGATTTAATAAAAAAGAAATTTACAATTGCTATGGACCCCAAAAGTTGGTCAGATAAATAACCAGATTGCTTGTGAATGAGTTCGGTATTGCACCGGACTCATTCTGTTTAGAGTGAGAGATACTATATTAAATTGATTAGGTATTAAGTGTCCATAAATATGTGTCGCATTTGTGTTGCACTTACTCTTTATTATTAAATATTTTAAAATCAAAATATTTTGTTTTAAATTTGACCTCGTAATAGGCAAGGCATTTGCAAGATCATTTTTATTAATATTTTAGATTAGATGAAGTTTCTCGCTCGGCAGCATTGGATTTTTTCAATGCTGCCGGGCTTTTTTTATTTGCTCAAAAATCACAAAACGGAGGATTTATAGAAATGAAATGGAACAACGGGAAAGAGCGGGCAAAGTTCGAACGAGAGCAAAAGGAACTGAGAGAACAATACATAGCGGCGGGAATGACGGAAGAGCAGATACAAGAAATGTATGATTTTGATTTGGATGTGTTTAACGGGAAACGACGCGAGGCGGAGCATACGCAAACATTAGACTTTGCGGCGGTAGAAGCGGAAGATAAAGAACTCCAAAATCCGCTGTATAAAAAATTTTCGGACAAGCTGTTGGACAATAGTCAAGCAAATAGACACAAAAAAGAGAAAGAAAGTAGACAAAAAAGTAGATGGAATGTGGCTGAATGCATAACAACTGATGTACATCAGTTGTTATGCAAAGCAAAAAATTTTTGCTCGAATTGGTTGGGGGTAAGTAAGCCGAGATAGGAATGGGGACGTTTTTGGTTGTAGTAACCGTCAATGTAGGTAAAGACAGAGAGTTTAAGGTCGTCGAAATTCTTAAAGAAACGTCTATTGGTTTCTTCGAGTTTGAGATACTTGAAAAAACATTCGGCAACGGCATTGTCGTAAGGATGCCCCCTTTTTGGAAAAGGATTGAACAACGTGGCAGTTGTCCAAAACCTTGCGAAACGCCAAAGCGGTATACTGTACGCCTCTGTCGGAATGAAACATTAAGCCTTGCGGATGCCCGCGCTTGGAAAAGGCTTCGAAGAAAGTATCTATAACCAATTGCGCATCGGCTTTGGAAGAAAGTTTGTAAGAAATAACTTTCCGAGAAAACAAATCGATGATAACGCAAAGATAATAAAAGCGATTTTGTACACGTAAGTACGTAATGTCGCTGCACCACACAAGATTGGGCGCGCTTTGCGTAAAGGTTTGCTTTAAGATGTTATTTGTATCTAAAAGAGGCTGAATATACTTGGTTTTGGGCGGTTTACGCGTAGATATACGCGGTAAATGAAGAGAGTTCATCAGGCGGTACACTCGACCTATACTGATATTAACGCAATAGTCACAGCGAAGAAGGTACTGAATCTTGTAGGCGCCTAGCCGCATATCGTGTTCAGAACAAATTTGCAGTATGTAGGATTTGATGGTTTGGTTCTCGGAAATACGCGGCGGGATAGCTTTGGAATGGAAATGTTTGTAGTACGTGCTACGGTTAACGCGGAGTACCTTGCAAAGAAGATTGAGCCGGTGTTGAAAGCGAAGTTGGTGAACGGCGGTCAATCTCTGTTTGAGTGTGGAGTGAAGATTGCAATCGCTTTTTTTAATATAAGGTTTTCCTCTTCGAGCATAGCGTTACGTTTTTGCAGTTCTTTGATCTGTTGAGCGGTGACGACGGTATCTTCATCAATCTTCACTTCGGAAAGATTGCGAACCCACTTGGAAAGAGCGCTCATGGATATGCCGTACTCTTTGGAAAGTTGGGACAATGATTTACCGTTTTGGTGTAGTGTGACGATGCTCTTTTTGAACTCGTCGGTGTACTTGGGATAGTTGCTGTTTGCCATTTTTATTTCTCCTTTTGTGTGTATTTTATTGTACCATCCTTTTCTTCTTTATGTCTACTTTTTTAGTATAGCTCCAACGAAAGTATATATGCACACTTTGATACGCAAAGACATCAAAGTTCGGCACAAAAAATATTCAATGCTTTTTCTTCTAATACATAGTAAAAGACCTCACTATAATTAGCGAAGTCTTACAATAGGTGGTGCCGCTGACCGGACTCGAACCGGTACGAAGTTTCCTTCGGCAGATTTTAAGTCTGCGTCGTCTGCCTATTCCGACACAGCGGCATGAATTAAGTAATTTTTGCAAGATGCGAGAATTTTGCGAGAAAAATGCGAGAATTTGTACATCTTGTAGTGTTGGCGATGCGTTTTACATACTATATATAGTAGAAAAAGCGCAAAAATAAAGAAAAAAGCGGGTGAGACGCAACGGATTTTAAGTCCCGGGCGTCTGCCTGTTCCGCCACTCGGGCAAATAAAAAAGCCCAACATTTTGTCACGGTATTTGCCGCGGGGTGTGGGCTTATTGGAGGCACCACCCAGACTTGAACTGGGGGTAAGGGCTTTGCAGGCCCCTGCCTTACCACTTGGCTATGGTGCCGTATAGTGTAATATATGCCGTGCATGCGCCGACCGTGAACAAATTTGGAGCGGAAGACGAGATTCGAACTCGCGACATTTGCCTTGGCAAGGCAACGCTCTACCACTGAGCCACTTCCGCATGGTGGGAGCTACAGGGCTCGAACCTGTGACCCTCTGCTTGTAAGGCAGACGCTCTCCCAACTGAGCTAAGCTCCCAAGTCCCACATGCCTATATACTATATCAAATAAATCGCCAAAAGGCAAGAGATTTTTGCCACTTTTTCAACTTTTTTTTGCCGTGCCGCCGACATTTATTTACATAAATTGCACGCTTAAAAACAAACGCACTGCATAAAATAAGGAAAGAGGAAGTGACAGATGTTTCAATTCGGTTTCAGTATAGCAAACGAGCACGAAAGTTGGTACGACACGATATCGGAAGTTTTCGCCATTAAAGTGAAGAAATGCGGCGGGATCTGCGCGTCGGTGCGCAAGGCGGATAGAACCATTGTAGCCGTGGCGTGCGAAACGCCGCGCAAAACGGCGTTGTTAAAAGAGATACGCGGCTGTTTTATCGATATGTTCGCCACTGTGGTCAAATACGAGTATCTCAAGCGCGCCATTCGTTTGCCGTTGGAACGTAATTCCTACAATCTGTTGTTGCACACCTTGGTGGCGTTCGACAGAGAAAACGAACGGGAGATCATAGAGGAGAACATGCCCGTGTGCGACGGCATGAGTTTGGACGGTGTTTTTTATTTCCGTTTGGGGGAATTGCGTACGCATTGGGAGGAGATCGCCCGTTTGGCCACCGAAAACGCGCCCTATCTCATCGACGAGGACACGCTCAACGAATTGATACGGTTTTTGATCAGTGCGGTAAATCCCAAGATCATGCGTTTGGAAGTGCGGCAACAAGATAACCGCTACAATGTGCACGGACATTTGCCCGAAAGCGAATTTGACTATAACATAATAGGCACCGAACAGCTTTTGCTGTATCTTATAGATATTGCGCCGCTCGAACTGCGGCTGAGCGGGCATTTTACCGATAAACGACTTTGCGACCGTTTGGTGCGTATTTTCGACGCGAAACGCGCGGAAACGGCGGAGGCGCACGAACGGCGCTGAAAAAAGCAAGTAAAAACGCTTGCTTTAATCGGTAATTTGTGGTACGATTAGTATACTGTTTTTAATTAGGAGTAGCGAAATCGAAATGTCTAACTTTTTACTCGGCAAGATGGAACCGCAAACGATTATAATGCTTGTGTTGTTGGCGATTATGGTGGTGGTTCTCATCGTTTTACCCATGTTTACCAACAAGCGCAGAAACAAAGCGATCAACGATCTGCATTCTTCGTTGCGTCCCGGCGACGTGATCAAAACGGTGGGCGGTATCGTAGGCACCATTGTGGAGATCAAGGAAATCAGCCCCGTCGATAAAGAGATGGTGGTGGAAACCGGCGTAGGCAACAACAAAGCCACCATGGTGTTTGACGTGCAAGCCGTGTATCAAGTGCTCAGCAAAGTGGACGCGCCCGCAACGCCCGCGCCCCAACCGTTCGAAGAAAACAAGACGGAGCAACCCGTAGCGGAAAAAGCAGAGGAAAAAACGGAAGAAACCGTTGTTCCCGCCCAAACCGTGCCCGAAGAGAGCAAGGAAGAGCCTAAACCCGCCGAGGAACAAAAAGCGGAAGAGGCCGCAACGGTAGAAGAGCAACCCGCCGAGGCGCCCGCGCGCAAACCCCGTTCCACCGGTTCGGGCAAGAGAACGAGCGCCAAAAAATAACCCTCGTTTTTAAGACAAGCCGTCATAAACAATTAAGCCTTCGCATAGGTATAAGTATATCTGTTGCGGAGGTTTTTTTCATGGAAAGCGTAGCCAAAAAAGGTTCGACGGTGTTCGAGGTGATTAAGGCGCTCATCATAGCGGTGATCCTCTCGTTGGTGCTCGTTTTGCTTGCCGCGTTCGCCCTTAAGCTGTTCAATATAAAAGACGGCGTGATCCCCGTGATCAATCAAGTGATAAAGGGTGTAAGCATTTTGGTAGGGTGTTTGGTGGCCGTTCGGCATAAACAAAACACTTGGCTCAAAGGCATCGTTATCGGTATCTTATACATCGCCTTGGCCTTTGTTATTTTTTCGTTGTTAGACGGCGAGTTCTCGTTCGGTCTGCACATTCTGAACGACGTAGTGCTCGGCAGCATTACCGGTTTGGTGAGCGGTATCTTGGCGGGATTGAAAAAATAAGGTAAAAACACTTGCTTTTATTCTCCGTTTTTTGTATAATCAGTAAGTAAGATTTATATCGGAGGAGAAACGAACATGAAGCACATAAAAGTTGTTGCCGAAAAAACGGTGGAATGCGGTGCGGGCACCGGTTGCGGCGAATGCCAAGCAAGCTGCCAGTCGGCGTGCAAAACGAGTTGCACGGTAGGCAACCAATCTTGCGAGAGAAAGATCGACAGAATCCAAAAAGAGGAAAACCGCTGACCGTTGGCGTTTGCGGAAAAGAGTACATAGGATGGTTCACACCTTTACTTGTTTGGGGCATTCGTTTATGCTCGATGTCGAGAGCGGCACGCTGTGCCGTATCGACCAAACTACCAAGGATCTTATCGATGCGGTCAACTCTCCGAGCGGCGAAATAAACCTCGGAGAGTTTTCGCGTTTGCGCGCGCAGTATCCCGAAGAAGCGCAAGAGTTGCAAACCCTTCTCGACAACGGCATGCTGAATGTGCCGCGCGTCGATTTTGTGCCGCCCGCGCCCGACGGCACTATTAAATCGATGTGCCTTAATATCTGCCACAACTGCAATTTGGCTTGCGCTTATTGCTTTGCCGACGAAGGGAAATACACGGGCGAAAAGCAGAGCATGTCTGCCGAAACGGCTTGCCGCGCGCTCGATTTTTTGGTGGAAAAAAGCGGAACGCGGCGCAATCTCGAAGTGGACTTTTTCGGCGGCGAGCCGCTTATGAATATGGACGCGGTGATCGCCGCCGTGGAACACGGCCGCCGTTTGGAAAAAACGCATGACAAACGGTTCCGTTTTACCATGACGACCAACGCGGTGGGGCTGACCGACGAGATATCCGATTTTCTCAACCGCGAAATGTATAACGTGGTGCTCAGTATAGACGGGCGCAAATCCGTCCATAATCAAGTGCGTAAGACGCAAAACGGCAAAGATTCGTTTGACGTGGTGCTCAAAAACGCGTTGGCGTTTCGCCGTAAGCGCGGTGACGGGCAGTATTACGTGCGCGGCACGTTCACCGCAAACAATAAAGACTTTGCCGCCGATGCGTTGGCGTTGGCCGACTACGGGTTTGACAAGCTGTCGTTGGAACCCGTGGTGTTGCCCGCAACGCACCCGCTGGCACTGCGAGAAAGCGACTTGCCCCAATTGTTTGCGCAATACGAGTTGTTGGCCGCAGAATACCTCTCGCGGCGCAAAGATCCCGAAACGTGGTTCAGCTTTTTCCACTTTATCGTCGATCTCAAAAATTCGCCGTGCCTTACTAAGCGCTATTCCAGTTGCGGCGCGGGCACCGAGTATGTGGCGGTCACGCCCACGGGCGACCTTTACCCGTGCCACCAGTTTGTGGGGGATGCGGCATATAAAATGGGCAACATCCAAACGGGCGAGGTGGACCTTGCGCTGTATGAAAAATTCAGCCGCAACAACTTGGCGTATAAACCCGTTTGCCGCGATTGTTGGGCGAAATACCATTGCAGCGGCGGCTGTGCGGCCAATGCCGTGCATTTCAACGGCAAACTCGATGCGCCGTATGCGATCGCGTGCGAGCTCATGCGCAAACGATTGGAATGCGCCTTGGCGATCTACTCGTTGGAAAACGAGGCTTGATCGGTAAAACGCAACGGCATTTTTTTCGCATTTGCCATGTATTCGTTTGACTAATCTTTCCATTTTCGCTATAATGGTTCTATTGCATGCAGGAGGCTCTTCATGAAGAAAAAATCGTCAATCATAAAATTATCTATAATTGGCGTTATTACGATCATCGGTCTTATTATGTCCTTTTGCACGTTTCATTTCGGACTCACAACGTTTAAGTCGTTCGGTTCCGCCATCAAATTGGGGCTTGACTTAAAAGGCGGCGTGTATGCCGTGTATGAAATGGACAGCTCGGAGAATACATCCAACCTTTCTTCGCGTATGGCAGGCACCAGAACGCGTTTGGAAAATCTTTTGACAAGCAAAGGGTATACGGAAGCTACCGTGGTGCGCGAAGGCAGCACCCGTTTGCGGGTGGAAGTGCCCGACGTGGACGATCCAGGCAATATTTTCGATATTATCGGCAAGCCCGCGCAGTTGAAATTTGTGTTGGATTCCACCGGCGAAACCATACTGACCGGTCAAAACGTTCGAAAAGCGGAAGCGTACTACGACAGCAACGAAGGCGGCTACGTGGTGGCTCTTGAGTTGGATAACGCGGGCGCGGCGGCCTTTGGGGAAGCTACGTCTAACAACATAAACCAAACTATGTCCATAATCACGACCGTAGACGGAGAGGACACGACCATTTCGTCGCCCAAGATCCAAGCGGCAATCACCAACGGTCGCGCTATCATCAACGGTATGGAAAGCCAAGCGGCGGCGCAAAATTTGGCCGATCAGATTACGTCGGGTCAGTTCGAAGTGAAGTTGTCGCTTTTGGAGAGCAGCACGGTTTCGCCCACGTTGGGTGAAAAGGCGCTCGCATACGGCATAATCGCCGGTGCGATCGGGCTGTTGCTTGTTATGGCCTTTCTTATTTGGCGGTATCGCTTGTTGGGCGTTGTGGCATCGATGGCATTATTGTTGTATGTTCCCATCATGCTGTGGTTCTTGGCCAATTTGCCGTGGGTGCAACTCACGCTACCCGGCATTGCGGGCGTTATCCTCAGTTTAGGTATGGCGGTAGACGCCAACGTGATCATCTACGAGCGTATCAAAGACGAGTTCCGCGCGGGCAAATCCATGTTGGCCTCGTCGCACGCCGGTTTCAAAAAAGCGACCAAAGCCATTATCGACAGTAACGTTACCACGTTGATCGCGGCGGTGGTGTTGCTCATCTTCGGAACGGGTTCCATTCAAGGCTTTGCGCTCACGCTCCTTATCGGTATTTTGCTCTCGCTGTTTACGGCTATGCTCGTAACGCGTAAGCTGGTAAAATACTTCTTGGCCATTGTTCCCGATAAGCCGGGATGGTTCGGCTTAAAACGCGGTAGAGAGTTTGAGAACTTGCAGGCAACGGAATCGGCCGTGCCCGAAGAGGACGAAAAACCCAAGCGCGCAAAGAAATCCAAACGCAAAGGGGAGGTCGCCAATGAAACTCTCTAATTTGATGGAACGCGACTTCAAACTGATCGAAAAGAAAAAAATTTGGTTTATCATTCCCGCATGCATCGTTGCGCTTGCCATTGTTGCCATGATCATTTTCGGTTGCGTGACGGGCGAACCGCTCAATCTCGGTATGGATTTTACGGGCGGCTACACGGTAAACGTTAAGCTTGCCAACAAACTCACAAACGATACGTATTCTTCGTATCGCAAAGAGATCGAAAACATCATTGAAAATCTTTCGGACGAAAACGGCGAAAATTACGGCTTGAAAGTTTCCAGCATGCAACGCCAAGGTTCGGAAGACACCGCGTCTATCTATGTGCGTTATAAAGCGGTGGCGTCCGAAAGCGTGATGGAAAACGAAGTGAACCCCGCCGTGCAAAACGCATTGCAAGAGGCGATATTCAAGATCGTGCCCGTAGTCAGCGGCGCAGACGGTACTTATTCATTGCAATATCCCAATTTCCCGCTCGGCAAGACCGAGTGCGAAAGCGTGCTTGCCAAGGTGTCTGCTTTGGCTACGGTGAACGGCGTTCAATACGACGGCGGCACGCCCGAGGATTTTGACTTTTCGGCGGGCGGCGTGAAAACCCTTTCGTTTACGGTAGCGGAAACGCCCGAAGGGTTTGCCGAAAAATTGGTGTCGGCGGCGTCTATTTCCGATAAATATTCGGGGCAAGCCGTTACGGGCGATATTATCAGCGCCACGGTTTCGGGTGAATTGCTCACCAACGCTTTGTTGGCCATTTGCTTGTCTATCGTTTTGATGCTCGTGTATATCGCATTCCGTTTCGAAGTGTCCAGCGGCTTGTCGGCCATTGTGGCGTTGTTGCACGACATATTGATCATGTTTTCGTTTATGGCTATCTTCCATATCGAGATCAACAGCACGTTCATTGCCGCGCTTATCACCATATTGGGTTATTCCATCAACAACACCATCATCGTGTTCGACCGCATACGCGAAAACATGCGTTCGGTGTTCCACAAAAACAGCACGGCAACGTTTATTGCCAACACGTCTATTAAAGAAACATTGATGCGTTCGGTGAACACGTCGGTCACCACTTTGCTCACCATTACCATGGTAGCGCTCATCGGCGTTTCGTCTATCCGTATTTTTGCACTTCCCATTATCGTAGGTTTGTTGGCCGGTACGTTCTCGTCCATTTTCATCTCGCCGTCTGTGTGGGCGCTGTGGAAAGACAGAAAGAGAAAGTCGCGCAAGTCCGACATAGGGAAAAGCGGCGAAGGGCAGAAGGCGGCAATCGCCTAATAATATGTAATATATCGGAAATAAGCCTTCCCAAAACGAAGGCTTATTTTTATAAGGAAAGCGCATGAACTGCAATCTTATCAAAAGAAACGGAACTTCGCCCAGCAGCGAAACCATCAGAACGTTCGGCGAAACGTTCGGTTTGCACCCCCGCGTGGCGGAGTTGCTCATCTCGCGCGGGATCGACACAACGGAAAAAGCAGACAAATACTTGCACCCCGACGTTTCGCATCTATACGATCCGTTTTTGATGAAAGGAATGCGTGCGGCGGTAGACCGTTTGCAAGCGGCGATCGAAGAAAAACAAAAAGTGGTGGTATACGGCGATTACGATGCCGACGGGATTTGCGCGGCGGCTATACTGTCGCTGTATTTATCGTCGCGCGGGTTAGACGTATACGTGCATATTCCCAACCGCGTGGGCGACGGCTACGGTCTGAACGTGGAATCTATCGAGAGCATCATAGAAAAATGTTGTCCCGATCTGATCGTTACGTGCGATTGCGGTATTTCGGGCAAAGACGAAGTGGCTTATGCCATGGATCTCGGCGTGGACGTGATCGTGACCGACCATCACGAAGTGGCCGATATAATCCCCGATTGCGTGGTAGTCAACCCCAAACAAAACGATTGCCGATATCCTTGCGCAAGCTTGTGCGGCGCGGGCGTGGCTTTTAAGTTGGTGCAAGCGTTGGGCGGCGTGGAGAGCGCCATGCCGTTTGCCGATCTGGCGGCCGTTGCCACCATTGCCGATCTGGTGCCTTTGTTGGACGAAAACCGATTGATCGTGCAACTCGGCTTGAAAAAGTTGGAAGAAAAAAACAACTTGGGCTTAAAACTGTTGATCGACGATCAAAAACTGACGTATCCCGTTATGAGCGGCGATATCGCCTACAAGATCGCGCCACGTATCAATGCGGCGGGGCGCATGGGCGACGCGTACCGTTCTTTCGAGCTGTTAACGAGCAACGACACCAAGCGCGTGCAAGAGATCGTGGCCGAGATCAACGAAGATAACGCGCGCCGCAAACAACTGTGCGATAAACTGTATGCCGAGGCCATTATCGATCTGCGGCATGAAAATTTGATTGACAACCGTTCGGTCATTTTGAGCAATCCCGAATGGGAAAAGGGCATAACGGGCATATTGGCGGCGCGGCTTGCCAGCGATTTTCACCGTCCCGCTTTTGTGATGGTGAGTTCGGGCGATAATTACAAAGGAACGTCGCGTAGTATTCCCGGCATCAATATTTACGAACTGTTGAGTTCGGTGGGCGATATTTTGGTGGAGTTCGGCGGGCACAGCCAAGCGGCGGGCTTTTCCATTGCGGAAAAAAATATACCGTTGTTCAAAGAGCGGGTAAACGCGTATTTGGCCGATTTCGATGCGCAGTTATTCGAACCAAACCAAGAATACGACATGGAATTGGACGCGCGGGAGTTGGATATTTCGTTGGCGCGCGCGCTCGAATGCATGGAACCTACCGGCAACAGCAACGTGCGGCCGCTCTTTAAGACCGCCGCCGACAAGTTGACCGTTTCTTCGTGTAAAAGCAACCACGCGCACACCAATATCACGTGCGAAAACGGCTTTCCCATTTTGGCATTCAATTTTTATGAGCAAAACCAATTTTTGATGGGCGACGGACGCAAAGAGCTTATCCTCGAATTGCAACTGAGCAGTTACGGCAACCGCGAAACGGCCAAAGGTTTTTTGAAAGCGGCAGTGCCTTCCGAACTGTATATAAATGATTCGGTGGCAAAAGCAAACTATCTCAAAACGCTTTTATACGGGATCAACGACGGCAGCGCGTTCACGCGTTACGACGAAAGCGAACTGCGCGACTTGATCGGCGACCGTTTGTTCGGCGTATTGATCATAGCGGGTTGCAAAGAAACGTATGAAAAACACGCCGCGCTGTTGCGAGAGGGCAAGCGCATGCACGAGTTTTTGTATCCAACGAGCGTGAACAATTACTCGCGCGTGATCGTGGCTCCCGAAATAGGCGATATTCGCATGCTGTCCGGCTACGATACGGTGGTGTTTTTAGATACGCCGCCGGGGTATGCGTTGGCGGGATATTTGCAAAAAAAGACGTCGGCCAAGATCTATGTGCCGCAAGAGGATAACCAAGAGCGCTTTTGGCAAACCGTGGACAGTTCGCGCGAGGCGTTTGCCAAATGTTTCGACGCGTTGCGAAAGGGCGGCAATCTGTCGGCCGACAATATACTGTCGTATTACAAATTGCTGGCAAGTCGTTACCCCATGGATATCGGGCAGTTTGTGGCCGGTGTCATGGTGTTTTCCGAACTCGGTTTTATCAAAGTGAGCAAATCGCCGTTTACCGTTACGGTGAACCGCGAGGTGCGCGCCGAATTGCAACAATCGGCCGTGTATCGGTTTTTACAAGAGCGGGGTGGCGCGCAATGATACGTGAACCGTTAAAAACGCGTTATCGCGCCGTTTTTACCGACCAGCAAGTGGCATTGCTCGATAAACTGTTCGACTATGCCGTGCACATGCACGAGGGGCAAAAACGCGATTCGGGCGAGCCGTATATAACGCACCCCATTGCGGTGGCCAATATTTTGCTCGACATCGGATTGGATCATCAAACCGTGGGCGCGGCGCTGTTGCATGATTGCATAGAAGACACGCCGGCCACTGAGGGCGAGATCCGCGCGCAATTCGGCAACGAAATATGCGATCTTGTTTTGGGCGTGACCAAGTTAGATAAAATCACGTTCAAATCCAAAGAAGAGGAACAAGCGGAAAACTTTCGGCGCATGTTTTTTGCCATGGCCAAAGATATCCGTGTGTTGCTTATAAAATTGGCCGACCGCTTGCACAATATGCGCACGATCGGCAGTATTTCGCAAGAACGCCAAGTAGCCATGGCCAAAGAAACATTGGAGATATACGCGCCGCTTGCCTCGCGTTTGGGGCTAAGTTATTTTAAGTGCGAGTTGGAAGACATGTGCTTAAAGGTGTTGCACCCCGCCGTGTATGAATCTTTGGTAAACGAAATATCGCTAAAGCGCGCCGAGCGCAAAGAGTTGGTAACGCACATTTGCGAGCGGCTCACCAAACTGCTCGAAGAACTTTCTATCCACGGCGAAGTGAGCGGACGCCCCAAGCATTTTTACAGTATTTACAAAAAGATGGTAAACTCCAACCGCACGTTCGAACAGATCTACGATCTGACCGCCGTCCGCGTGATCGTGGAAAACGTGCGCGATTGTTACGAAGTGCTCGGCATGATCCACACCGTGTGGAAACCCATACCCGGTCGGTTCAAAGATTACATCGCCGTGCCCAAACCCAACAACTATCAGTCGTTGCACACCACCGTTATGACAAGTTACGGCATGCCGTTCGAAATACAGATACGAACGTACGAGATGCACAAGATCGCCGAATACGGGATCGCGGCGCACTGGAAGTACAAAGAAAACCGTTCGGCGGCCGACGATCTCGATGAAAAGTTGGAATGGTTGCGGGGCGTGATGGACGACGCGGGCGACGCGGTTTCGACGGGCGCGCAAGAGTTTTACGAATCGTTAAAACTCGATCTATACAGCGGGCAAGTGTTTATTTTTACGCCCAAGGGCGACGTAGTGATCTTGCCCGAGGGTTCTACGCCCATAGACTTTGCCTACAACGTGCACAGCGCCGTGGGCAACAAGTGCGTGGGCGCCAAAATCAACAGCAAGATCGTGCCGCTCGAAACCAAGCTGACCACGGGCGACTATGTGGAGATCATCACATCCAATACGGCGAAAGGCCCCAGTCGCGATTGGTTGCGTTTTGCCAAGACTACACAAGCCAAAACCAAAATTCGCGCTTTCTTCAAAAAGGAGCAAAAAGAAGATAATATCAAGCGCGGCCGCGAGATGTTGGAAGAAGAGGCAAAGCGGCGCGGCTACACGCTATCGCAATTATTGGTGCCCAAGTGGCTAGACGTTATCATGCAACGGTATTCCATTTCGTCTATGGACGATATGTATGCCGCGGTGGGATACGGCGGCTTTACCGTCAATCAGATCTTATTAAAGCTTATCGATTTTTACCGCAAAGAGGCGGAGGCAAGCAAAGTGCCCGACAAAGCGCCCGCGCGCACTGATGACAGCGTGACGCACGGCATTGTGGTGAAAGGGCACAGCGATCTTTTGGTGCGCATTGCCAGATGTTGCACGCCCGTGCCGGGCGACGATATCATCGGCTATATCTCGCGCGGCCGCGGCGTGGCGGTGCATCGCAAGAACTGCCCCAACATGCGCAACGCCGAGCCGTACCGTTTGATCGAGGCGTATTGGGCGGGCGGGCTGAACGCGCCCTTTGTGGTGGCCATGCAGGTGGAGGCCAAAAACAGCAGCGGCTTGTTGGCGCAGATCACAACGCTCATCACCGAGCTGAAACTCTCCATACACAGCCTAAACGCCCGCGTGGACAAAAACCAAACGGCCATTATCAATTTCGGCGTAAAGGTGAGCAAGATAGAGCAGATCGACACGCTCATCAAAAAGATAGAAAATATCCCCGAAGTGGAAAAAGTTTTTAGGAGCACCTCTTTATAATGCATATACAAACGCTTTGCGTGGGATCTGTTGGCGAAAACACGTATATTTTGCATAACGGCACAGAGGCCGTGCTCGTCGATCCGAGCGCCGAAAGCGAGCGCATACAAGCCGCCCTCGGCGGTTTGCCGTGCAAACACATTTTATTGACGCATGCGCATTTCGACCATATCGGCGCGGTAGCGCATTTTCAGCGCTTGGGCGCCAAAGTATATTTACATACGCTCGACGCGCGCTTGTTGCAAAACGGCGGACATCTTGCCGCATTGTTCGGCCAACCGTTGGATCCGTTCGTGCCCGATGTGCTCGTAAACGAGGGCGACGTATTGCAGTTGTGCGGACTTTCCGTGCGCGTTTTGGCCACGCCGGGGCATACCGACGGCAGTGTGTGCTATGCGGTCGACGACGTGCTTTTCAGCGGCGACACCTTGTTCCGTTTGTCGGTGGGGCGCACCGATTTTCCCACGGGCAACCATGCCAAACTGCAAGAATCGTTGCAACGCTTGTTTGCGTTGCCTACCGACTGCAAAGTGTTGGCGGGGCACGGCGAGCCGACAACGTTGTCGTTTGAAAAGAAGAATAACCCCTATGCTTGAACTTATTACCAACCGCGGCGATCTGCGTAACGAACTGTTTGAAATGATCCGCTGTTTTGTGCCCGATATGCAAAACAGCCGACTGAAAGTGAATTTTACGTACGTAAAAGCCGCATGCATACAATTTTATATTGTTATCGACGGCAACAACTACTGCTATTCTTTTCCGCTGTGCGCGCAACAAGATCGCACGGCATATGTGCGTTATGACGTGTACACATGCAAAACGGCGGCATACCGCGCCTTTTCCGCGCATTTCGGCGTATCGTTGCCGTGGGGATGTTTAACGGGCATACGGCCCACGCGGTTGGCGGTGCGATTGGCGGAAAACGGCGTGCCGCGCGATCGGATCGCCGCATGTCTGCATAACGATTACTATGTTTCTATGCCCAAAGCGACGTTGGCCGCCGAGATTCTCGAAGTGCAACGAAAACACATGGGGGATAGATTGTCGGTAGCGAGCGACCCGTTAAGCGGTGCGGGCGACTTGGTGAATTTGTACGTACATATACCGTTTTGTCCCACGCGTTGCGCCTATTGTTCGTTCGTATCCGAAGGGATAGAAAAGCAACAATGGATGTTGTTGCCGTATACCGAGGCGCTCATAGAAGAGATCGTGCGCACCAAAGCGCTCATAGCCGCGCAAAACAAACGCATATTTTCCGTGTATGTGGGCGGCGGCACGCCCACCGTGCTTTCGGCCGACTTGTTGCGCAAAGTGCTTGGGGTGGCGGCGGTAGACGATGTGGAATACACGTGCGAGGCGGGACGTCCCGATACCATCACCGCCGACAAACTGCAAGTAATGAACGATTGCGGCGTCAACCGCGTGAGCATCAATCCGCAAACGTTGCACGACAAAACGTTGCAACGCATCGGGCGGGCACACACCGCCGAACGTTTTTTTGCGGCGTATGACCAAGCAGCGGCGTTCGGATTTGTAAAGAACGTAGATCTCATTGCGGGATTGGAAGGGGAAAGGGAAGAAGACTTTGCGTACACGTTGCAAGGCATTTTGCGTCTTGCGCCCGAAAATATCACCGTGCACACGCTGTGCCGCAAACGCGGCTCGGCGGCCGCTGCCGAACAGATGCAGTGCAATGCGGATACCGACAAAATGGTGGAATATTCGGTGACCGCTTTGCGAGCGGCGGGGTATGCGCCCTATTATTTATACCGACAAAAACAGATGACGGGCAACCTCGAAAACATCGGTTGGTGCAAGTCGGGATTTTTATGCGTGAACAACGTTTCGGTCATGGAGGAAATGTTGCCCGTATATGCGTGCGGCGCGGGCGCGATCAGCAAGATATTGCAAAGCGACGGTAAGATCGCACGGCTTGCCAATCCCAAAGACACGCTATTGTACTTAAAAGAGTTCGAGCAACGCATGGCAAAAAAAGAGGCGTTTTACAAAAATAACGCTTAAAATCGGTTTACATTCGCTTGCGCGATATGGTATACTAATTAAGTACCTTACCGCTACGCGTTGTGCGCTCTCCACGCACCGATACGCAAGCGTAAGGCGAATAATCAACCAACGGAGGTAAAAGTTATGAACAAGGAGACCAAGGCGGAGATCATCGCCAAGTATGCAACGCACGAGGGTGACACGGGCAGTCCGGAGGTGCAAGTGGCATTGCTCACGCATCGGATCAACCATCTTACCGAGCACTTGAAAGTGCACCACAACGATCATCACTCGCGCAGAGGTTTGTTGCAGATGGTCGGTTCCAGAAGAAGTCTTTTGAACTATCTCAAAGAGCTCGATATCGAAAGATACAGAGCGCTTCTTGCCAAACTGGAACTCAGAAAGTAAAAAAGCGGCAAGCAAGAGTCATCCCGTACGGTTGGCTCTCGCTTTTTAGTTGCGCGATTGCGAAACGGGGATAAACAGGAAAGGAGACTAAGAGAGTAAGTATGAGTAAAGAGGCCAACATTTTCAAAACAGAAATAGGCGGCAGAGAAGTAACCGTAGAGATCGGGAAATACTGCGAACTCAGCAACGGTTCGTGTATCATTCGTTGCGGCGACACGGTGGTAATGACCAACGTGACCATGGCGGAAACGCCCCGTCCGGGCATGGACTTTTTCCCGCTCGGCGTGGATTTCGAAGAAAAAATGTATTCGGTGGGCAAGATCCCCGGCGGATTCAAAAAGCGGGAGGGCAGAGCGAGCGACAAGGCGATCTTGACCAGCCGTTTGATAGACCGTCCCATTCGTCCGCTATTCCCAAAAGGGATCTTTAACGACGTGAACGTGGTGGCTACCGCGCTCAGCGTAGACACCAATATTCCGCCCGAAGTGTTCGGCATGCTCGGTTCGAGCATTGCGCTTGCCATTTCGGATATTCCTTGGGCGGGTCCTACCGGTTCGGTGGTGGTCGGCTATGTGAACGGCAAGTACGTGATCAATCCCGACAGCGTGCAACGCGCCATGAGCGAAATGCACGTATACGTTTCGGGCACCGCCGACGCCATCATGATGGTGGAAGCGGGCGCGCACATGGTGAGTGAAGACGTGATGCTTAAAGGCATCTTGTTCGGTCACGAAGAGATCAAAAAGCAAGTTAAATTTATCGGCGAGATCGTGAAAGCGGTGGGCAAGCCCAAGCGCGAAATGGATTTGTATAAAGTGCCCGCCGATCTCGATGCCGACGTGCGCAAGTTTGCCGACAAACTGCTCGACAAAGCTTTGGAAGAAACCAACCGTCAAGCGCGGCAAGAAAAGCAAGACGAAGTGGATAAGGTCACACTCGAGCACTTTGCCGAGAAATATCCCGAAATGGAACGGGAGATCAAAGATTCGCTGTACTATTTCACCAAAGAGAAAGTGCGCGAAAAGATCTTGAAAAAGGGCGTGCGCCCCGACGGCAGAAAGCTCACCGATATTCGCGACATTTGGTGCGAAGTGGGCGTGTTGCCGCGCGTGCACGGTTCCGCCGTGTTTACCCGCGGCCAAAGCCAAGCCATGAGCACTTGCACGTTGGGCACCATAGCCGAAGTGCAAAAGCTGGATAACCTCGACGAAGAAACGTTCAAGCGGTATATGCACCACTACAACTTCCCGCCGTACTGTTCGGGCGAGGCGCGTCCGTTGCGCAGTCCCGGCCGTCGAGAGATCGGCCACGGCGCTTTGGCCGAACGCGCGTTGGAACCCGTGATCCCCGACGAGGACGAATTCCCGTATGCGATCCGCACGGTCAGCGAGATCCTTTCGTCGAACGGTTCCACGTCGCAAGCCAGTGTTTGCGGATCCACGTTGGCGCTGATGGACGCGGGTGTGCCCATCAAAGCGCCCGTTGCCGGCATTGCTATGGGTCTTATCAAAGACGAGGCGAGCAAAAAAGTGGCCGTGCTGTCCGATATCCAAGGTCTCGAAGATTTCTTGGGCGACATGGATTTCAAAGTAGCGGGCACCACCGAAGGCATCACCGCCATTCAAATGGATATAAAGATCAAGGGCATCGACGAGCAGATTTTGCGCACCGCGCTCGAACAAGCGCGCGTAGGGCGGTTGTATATTCTCGATAAAATGTTGGCCGTTCTCAAGGCGCCGCGCCCCGAACTCAGCCAATATGCGCCCAAGATCATCAGTTTCAACATCGATCCCGAAGTGATCGGCGACGTGATCGGCAAGAGCGGCAAGGTGATCAACCAGATCATTGCCGAAACGGGCGTAAAGATCGATATAGAAGAAGACGGTCGCGTGTTTATCAGTTGCACCGATATCGCCCAAGCGGAAAAGGCCAAAAAAATCGTGCTCACCATTGCCGAAGATGTACAACCCGGTCAAATTTTCGAAGGCAAAGTGGTGCGTATCCTCGATTTCGGCGCTTTTGTGGAGCTTGCCCCCGGCAAAGACGGCATGGTGCACATCTCCAAACTGAGCAAAACGCGCGTAAACAAAGTTACCGACGTGTTGAACCTCGGCGACATGGCGCGAGTGGAAGTGATCAAAACGGACGAAAAGGGAAGGATCGACCTTAAACTCGTTGAGAAATTATAATGTCATATGATGGAAAAAGTCCGTTCGATCGGACTTTTTCTTTGACAGACATGTTTTATTGATTTTTTCGCACAGCTCGGAATATATTTATAGGGGTATGTCGAATATCCGAAATTTGTTTCGAGGTGTGTGTTTTGACAAAAAAACTCAAGTTTGTTCGGTATGTGGTGGCCAATCTCGCGATCGGCGCCATCGTGATAGGATTGTTGGCTTTTACGATCTCCAATAAAACGGTAAGCGCGGCAACCGATACCGTGCCTATCTATAAAGGAGAGAGCAAAACCAAAATATCGCTGATGGTGAACGTGTATTGGGGCACCGAGTATTTGGATGAAATGCTGGACATTTTCGAACGCAACGGCGTGACTACCACGTTTTTCGTGGGCGGCATGTGGGTGGCGGAAAACGACGTCATGCTCAAAAAAATACACGAAAAAGGGCACGAGATAGGCAATCACGGCTATTTTCACAAAGACCATAAAAAGCTGTCGGCCGCCCGTAACGCCGAAGAGATAGGGGTAACGCATCGCTTGGTAAAAAGCGTGCTCGACATTGATATGCAATTGTTTGCGCCGCCGTCCGGTTCGTTTGGAAAGACCACGTTGTCGGAGGCCGAAAAGCAAGGGTATACCACCATTATGTGGACGCACGATACCATCGATTGGCGCGATCACGACACCGAAAAGATTTTCAGCCGCGCCACAAGTAAAATGGAAGGCGGCGATCTGGTGCTTATGCACCCCACACAAAATACGGTGGAAGCGTTGCCCCGTATAATCGAATATGCAAAAGCGCATAATTTACAAGTATCCAAAGTAAGCGAGGTGCTGTGCGCCGACGGCGAACCCGCGCCCGCTCTTTGAAAAACGGAGGACACAAATGAACCGATCGATACGATACGATAACGGACTGCGTCTGGTGGTGCAACACAATCCCGCTGTGCGCTCGGTGGCCGTGGGACTGTGGGTAGGCGCCGGCAGTGTAAAAGAAACGGAGCAAAACAACGGTATCTCGCACTTTACCGAACACGTCATGTTTAAGGGCACGGATCGGTACACGGCATTCGATATTGCCAACGAGTTCGAAAGCATGGGCGCCATGATCAATGCGTTTACAGGCAAAGAGGGCACGTGTTATTATGTGAAATCGGTAGACGAATACGCCGAAAAATGTTTTGCCATGCTCGCACACATTTTTACAAGATCTTCTTTCGATGCCGACGAACTTGACAAAGAACGCAAAGTGATCGCCGAAGAAATCAACATGACGGAAGATTCGCCCGAAGATATTTGCTACGACGTGTTGGCAAACACCATGTATCCGGACGCATCTTTGGGGCGCACTATTTTGGGACCGCTCGAAAACGTGCGGCGTTTCACGCGATACGACGTGTTGGCGTACATGGACGAACTGTATAACGCCGACAATATCGTCGTTTCCGTGGCGGGCAATCTGTCTATGGAAGAGGCCGACAAATGGGTGCGCAGATATTTGTTGCATGAGATACGGCAAAATCGTATCACGGCGCCGCCGCTTGCGGCCGTAGCCGTGCAAAGCCGCGGTTCGGTGCGCATAAAAGATTTCGAGCAGTCCAACGTGGGTATCAGCTATCCGTCGTTGCCTTTTCACGATCCGCGTATCCCCACGCAAAACGTGTTCGGTATCTTGTTCGGCGGGGGCATGAGTTCTCGGTTGTTTCAGCGTATCCGCGAGCAGATGGGGTTGGCTTATTCGGTGTATTCGTCGCCGCTTGCCTATAAAAATAACGGCAACTTCAATATTCTGTTGAATATCACGCCCGCCAACACGGAAAAGGCAGTGCGCGCGGTGCAAAAAGAGATAGACGAGATCGTTGCCAACGGCGTGACGGAAGAAGAATTTACAAAAGCCAAGATCCAGTTGAAATCGGCGTTGGTCTTTTCCGAAGAAAGCGTGCAAAACATGATGACGGCGCAAGGCAAGCTGTTGCTGTTTGCCGACGAGCTGTATAGCGTAGACAAACGCATTGCCGAAATCGAGGCGGTAACGCTGCAAGACGTGAACGCATATGCGCGCGAAACGCTTACGTCCGATCGCGTATGCACCGCCTATGTGGGAAAAAAGACAAGCGCGGACGTTTTGCGGATCGTGCAAAAACAGTAAAAGAAAAGGCCGCCGAATTTCGGCGGTTTTTTGTAAGATTTTGTCCGCGCCGCCGATAGGAAAAATTTTTGAAAAAAGGGCCAAATCGATTGAAAAAAAGGAGGTGCTATGATATAATATACGGTAGTTCAAAGTAAATGCAGTAACGGAGTGAAAGAGTTGCCGTCCAAAAAATATAACAATACGAAACGCAGGGAAAAAAGCGGAGGCGATAACGAGATATTCGGCATCGTTTTGGTGATCATTTCCGCGTTCATTTTTTTGTGTATCACCATCCGTCCCATCTTGGGTATCATCAGCCGCGGTATCTATAACGTTACCACGGGTGTATTCGGATTATTCAGCTATCCGCTGTTTTTGAGCACGCTTTTGTGGGGCATAGCGCTCATTCAAGGGCGTAGCGCCAATCTGTCCGTTCGCGTGAAAGCGGGCATTGCTTGCATGATACTCAGCTTGTTGCTCATACTGCAACTTGCCACCACGCATTCGCAGTTAGATAGCAGCTTTTCGTCGTATATTTCTTACGTATACGCGCACAAAAAATCGGCGGGCGGCGTTCTGTTCGGCGTGATAGCGTACGGCGTGCAATCGGTCACCACGCCCGTGGTATCGTATATTCTGTATTCTTTGTTGTTTGCAAGCGCTTTGGGGTTGTGCGTTTTGTGGCCCATCTACGCTAAGCGTAAGGGGGGAAAGGAGCAACCGCAACAGCCCGTAAATCCTTTTGTGAAAGGCATGGCGGCCCCGCAACAAACCAAACCGCTCGGCGATACGTCGTTGTTTGTAGACACGATACGCCCCGTGCACCCCGCGCCGCAAGACGAGGGGAACAAGCCTTTGGCGGCGTTAACGGAAAACACACCGCACACGGCGATCGCAACGGCGCCGCAAACCTCTTCGCAAGATACGGCGGGGGTGCAGTTTGCGCCCTATTCCGAAAAGCGTTCTTCGCACGATGGATACCCCTCGGCGGCGCACAAAATTCTGTTCGGCGATACGTATAACGCATTGCCGAAACCCACGCCCGCGCCGCCTATCGATTTCGGTAAAATGCGCGACGAATATAACCGCACCGTGTTGCCGCCCGTGGTGTCGGCCGGCCCCGATATCCGCGACGTGACGGCGCCGTTGCCCCCCGTGCAAAAAGAAGAACCGCCCGCCAAACCGCAAAAGCGCGTGCACGGCGGTTTGGGCGAAGTGCCGCAAGTGCCCGAAAAAGATTTCAGCGACCGCATTGTAGGCGGCAGCGGCATCATTAACGGCGACGATTATTCGCGCAAGCTGGCCGAGGACATGGCGCCCATCGGCAAAGAAACGGCCGCAGAGCAACCCAAGGCGGGCGAGTTTGCCACGCGCAAAATAGATTTAACGCCCGTACAACCCAAAGTAACGCATGAACCGCCGCAGTCGTCTATCGTAAACGGCGATTATTTCGGCGCGCCCGCAAAGCAAGCGGCGCAACCGTCGAGCGCGTCTATCTATTCTTCGGCGCGCGAGCAGATCCAATCGTCGTCTGCGCTTTTTGCAGATGATGATACGCAAGACAACGTATCGGACGAGCCCTATACGGCGCCGCAAGAACCTATCGTGCGCGGGTCGGTTTTTGAGCGGGAACACAGCGTGGAAAACCGTTTCTTGGCGCAATTGGATGCCGACAGAAAGCGGGCGGAGCAATCGTTTGTCGCCCAAACGGACAAGCCGATCGAACCCGCCCGCCAAGACGTGTTCGCGTCCGACGATATCTTTTCGGCCACGCCGTTGCCGAACGACGAGCAAGACAACTCTCTTTTGGCGGACGAGTTGCCCGTAGAACCGCGCGGGTCGGCTTTCCGCATAATAGAGGAGCCGGTGGATCTGTCCGAACAGTCGCATTTCGAAGGGGATGACAACACGGGGTATTATGATACGGTGTCGGTCAAAGACATCAAACCCGTGGCAAAACAGCCCGTTTTGCGCATGGAAAATCAGTTGAAGATCGACGACTACGTAGCGCAAACGCCGCCGCCCCCTAAGCCCAAAAAGAAAAAGCGGTTGCGTTATAACGCCCCCGATATTGACATGCTTGTTTCGTCGGACAGTTCCGTGCCCGAAAATTTCAACGTGGCATGCGAAGAACGCGCGCGCATGTTGGAAGGCACTTTGCAAGAATTGAAACTGCCCGTTAAAGTGACGGGCATCACGCGCGGCCCCGCGGTTACGCGGTTCGAACTCGAAATGCCGCCCGGCATTCCCATCAAGCGTATCGAGCAATTTTCCACCGATATAGAGTATTACCTTGCCAGCAACGGCAAGATCCGCATAGAGGCGCCCATTCCCGGCAAACGCGCCGTGGGTATCGAGGTGCCCAACGAAGAGATTGATATCGTGCGTTTGCGCGAGATCATCGAAAGCAAGGATTTTCAAAACTCTTCTTCGCCGCTTACGTTGGCGCTCGGCAAAGATATTGCGGGCAGCAACATTATCTGCAACTTGGAAAAAATGCCGCATTTGCTGATCGCCGGCGCAACGGGCAGCGGTAAATCGGCATGCCTCAATTCCATAATCATCAGTATACTGTATAAATCTTCGCCCGAAGACGTGCGGCTTATTTTGATAGACCCTAAGCGCGTGGAATTCAACATGTATCAAGGCATTCCGCACTTGTTGGGATCGGAGATCGTAAACGACGCGCAACAAGCTATCAACGTGCTCACATGGGCCAAAGAAGAGATGGATCGCCGCTACACGCTGTTCGGCAACCATCGCGTGCGCAATCTGCCCGAATTCAACAAATCGGATGCGGTAAAATCGGGCGAAGAGCAAAAACTCCCGTATATCGTATTGATTGTAGACGAGCTTGCCGAGTTGATGCTGGACAACAACAAAAAAGTGTTGGAAAACAAGATCATGAGTATTGCGCAAAAGGCGCGCGCCGCCGGTATCCATATGATATTGGCCACGCAACGTCCGAGCGTAGACGTGATCACGGGTACGATCAAAGCCAATCTGCCCAGCCGTATCGCTTTCTCAGTGAAGAGCATTGTGGACTCGCGCACCATTTTGGACGAGTGCGGCGCCGAAACGCTTTTGGGGCGCGGCGATATGTTGTATTCGCCCGTGGGCATGGACGACCCCAAGCGCGTGCAAGGCGCGTTTGTGACCGATAAAGAAGTGTTGACGGTGTCGGAATACGTGCGCGACAACAACGAGGCCGACTTTGACGAAGAATTCACGGCGGCCATCGCCAAGCGCGAAGACGAAACGGAAACGGACGGCGACGAAGACGACGACCCCAAAGAGTTCGACAGCTTGATGCCCGAAGTGTTAAAATGCGTGATCGAATCGGGATCGGCCAGCACCAGCATGATCCAGCGGCGGTTCAGCGTGGGTTACGCGCGCGCAAGTCGTATTATCGACCAAATGGAAGTGCACAAGTTTATCGGCCCGTTAGAGGGCAGTAAACCGCGTCCCGTGTATATTTCGCGGGAGCAATACAAAGAGCTGTTCGGTATCGACCTATGAAAAAGAGTGTAGGGGTGGTAACGCTGGGGTGCGATAAAAACCGCGTGGATACCGAGCGTATGCTGTACCGTTTGCGTTTGGGTGGTTTCGACATCACCAACGACTACGAAAGCGCGCAAGTGCTTATCGTGAATACGTGCGCGTTTATCGAGGCGGCAAGAAAAGAGGCCATAGACGTGATCTTGGCGGCGGCGCAATACAAAACGCGCGGTTGCGAAAAATTGATCGTTACGGGTTGCTTGCCGGCCAAACACGCCGACGAGTTGCGCGAGGCATTGCCCGAAGTAGATTGCTTATTGGGTACGGAAGATTACGACCGCATTTGCGATGTCATCGCCTCGCTATACGGCGAGAATGACCGAATACCTTGCCAAGCGAAAGCTTTGGAGCGTATCGTCACCACGCCGCCGCATTACGCGTATTTGAAGATTGCCGACGGTTGCGACAACCGTTGCACGTTTTGCACCATTCCGTCTATTCGCGGCGCCTATCGTTCGTATGCAATAGAGAAACTGACGGCAGAGGCGCAAGCATTGGCCGAAAACGGCGCCAAAGAACTCATTTTGGTAGCACAAGACGTGACCAAGTATGGCGTAGATCTATACGGATCGCCGCGCTTGGTGGAGCTGTTGCGCCGCTTGAGCGAAACCGACATACATACGTTGCGATTGTTATATTGCTATCCCGAACAAGTCACCGACGAGTTGATCGAGGAGATCGCACGCAACGAAAAGATCGCCGACTATATCGACGTGCCCATTCAGCACGTTGCCGACGGCGTGCTCAAGCGCATGAATCGACGCAGTACGGGCGCGCAGATCCGCACATTGTTTGCCAAATTGCGGGCGCATAACATTGCCGTGCGTACCACCGTAATGGTCGGGTTTCCTCAAGAAACGGAAGAGGACTACAACGAATTGTACCGTTTTATCGAGCAATATGCGCCCGAACACGTGGGCGTATTCGCCTACAGCAAAGAGGACGGCACGCCGTCGGCACGGCTGAAAGGGCATTTGCCCCAAAAAATAAAAAAGGCACGGGCGGACGGTATCGGCTTGTTGCACTATAAAAACCGCGAGGCATACAACAAAGCAATGGTCGGCAAAACGTTGCGAGTGATTTACGAAGATATCGACTACGATAAAAACATGTTTGCGGGGCGCAGTGATTTCGACGCACCCGACATCGATACCAAAGTATACTTTACCGCCGATTTTGTGGAGGCGGGGGAATACTATACCGTAAAGATCACCGGATACAACGGCTACGATCTGATAGGAGAAAAGGTTTCATGAATTTACCCACCAAACTGACATTTTTGCGCATTTTGCTTATTCCCGTTTTTGTGGCGCTGTTTTTCGTGCGGTTTCCGTTCCATTGCGTGGCGGCTACCGGCGTGTTTATTTTAGCCAGCTTTACCGACTTTTTGGACGGTTACATTGCGCGCAAACACAATTTGGTGACCGATCTGGGCAAATTTCTCGATCCTATCGCCGATAAAATGCTGGTAGCGTGCGCGCTGTTTGCCGTGACCGCCTTGCTGTACGATCCCGCCAACGACGTGCTGTTCGGCTTAAAGATCGGCGGCGTTGTATGCGCCATGATCATATTGTGTCGCGAACTGATGATCAGCGGTTTCCGCATAGTGGCAAGTTCCAAAAACACGGTGCTGGCCGCCGACAAATTGGGTAAGATCAAAACGGTTTTGCAAATGTGCGCGTTGATCTTGTTGTTGCCCGTGCCCGATCTGTACGCGCAAGCCACGCAAAAAGCTATGGTATTGTGGGGCGACGGCTTTTTGTATGCGGGGCTTATTTTGTTGTCGCTTTCCACAATTATGGCGATCGCGTCGGGTATCAATTATTTGGTGAAAAACAGACAAGTTTGGAAAGACTGAAATGAACGTAGGCGTGCTTAAGATCGGCGGAGGCGAGTGTGTTTCCGACGCATATATAACAGATACGCGCCGCGTATCGTATGCTTTGTGTAAGCACGGCTATTTTGTCACGCACGTTTTGGAAATTGCCGAACCCGATGGGATCATGGATGCGTTCGGATATTTGCAGTTGCATACCGACGCCGTTTTGGTGTGCGGCAATACCGATGCTTTTTATGTGGCCGTTTCGGGAAAATACGACGTGCGGCGCACGCTGTCCACCTTTTTATTGGGCGATACGCCGTGTGCCGTTTCGCCGACGTGCGACGAAAAGTTTGTGGAAAATACGCTCATTCCCATGCTCAACGGACGGTGTAAAACTTTTTACGCAACCAACGTGTTTCGCACGGTGGGTAAAACCGAAGAGCAGTTGCGCGTATTGTTAAAAGACTATATCAAAAATCGCAATAAGATCGTTATAAAGTTCGATACCCGCCCGCCCGAATGCATCGTGTCGGTGCGTTATTCCAACAAGACGCAAAAAAGCACCGTGCATGAAGTGTTGAGCGGCATAACGCAAGCGCTCAAAGACTGCGCCTATGCGTACGAAGACGTGGAATTGGCGGAGAAAACGGCGCGCATGCTGTTGGACGGCAAAAAAACGTTGGGGCTTGCCGAATCGTTTACGGGCGGCAATATCGCGGCGGCTTTGGTGGCGTACCCCGGTATCAGCGCGGCCTTGAAAGAGGGCATCGTGTGTTACGATCCCGCCGTAAAACAAAGCCGTTTGCACGTATCGGAAGAAGTACTGCGAACGCACGGCGCCGTCAGCATAGAAACCGCCTACGAAATGGCCGCCAATCTGATCGCCCAAGGGCAGTACGACTATGTGATCGCCACAACGGGCAATGCCGGCCCCACGTCCGAAAAGCAAGACCAAGTGGGCGTGTGTTACATAGCCGTGGGCGATAAGCACAATATCGACATCTACCCGTGCAAATTCGAGGGCGATCGGCAAGCCGTTATCCGCAGCGGCACGGTCACCGCGTTATACCGTTTATGTAAGTTCATGCAAAACGAGCAGTCGTTGTCACACGCGGCCGCTCCCCAAGAGTAAAAGCAATTCGATAAGGAGAAACTATATGGATAAAGGAAAACCGATCATCGACTACAATATGACCAAAGAGGAACGCAAAAAAGCGTTGGACGCGGCTATTGCGCAGATCGAAAAAAGCTACGGAAAAGGCTCTATCATGAAATTGAACGAGTCGCGCGTGTCGGCGGTGGAGGTAGTGCCCACGGGGTGTTTGAGCGTGGACCTTGCGCTCGGTATCGGCGGTTTGCCGCGCGGCCGTATCGTGGAGATCTACGGGCCGGAATCGAGCGGCAAAACAACGCTCAGCTTGCACGTGATCGCCGAGGCGCAAAAGCTTGGCGGCACGGTCGCGTTTATCGACGCGGAGCATGCGCTCGATCCCGTGTATGCGCGCAACCTCGGTATCGATACCGACAACCTGTATATCTCGCAACCGGATAACGGCGAGCAAGCCCTCGACATTGCCGAGGCGCTCGTTCGTAGCGGCGGCGTAGACGTGGTGGTAGTGGACTCGGTGGCCGCGCTCACGCCCAAAGCGGAGATCGACGGCGAAATGGGCGACAGCCAGATCGGCTTGCAAGCGCGCCTTATGAGCAAGGCGTTGCGCATTTTAACGTCGGTGTGCAACAAGTCTAAAACATGCATTATTTTTATTAACCAATTGCGCGAAAAAGTGGGCGTTATGTTCGGTAATCCCGAAACCACGCCGGGCGGCAAAGCGCTCAAATTCTACGCCAGCGTGCGCTTAGACGTTCGTCGCGTGGAAGGCGTGAAAGACGGCAGCGAAGTGGTGGGTAACCACACCAAAGTGAAAGTGGTAAAAAACAAATTGGCGCCGCCGTTTCGCACCGCCGAATTCGACATCATTTTCGGCAAGGGCATTTCGCGTTCCAGCTGTATCATAGATCTCGGCTTGGATTTCGGTATCCTCACGAAAAGCGGGTCGTGGTTCAGCTACAACGGCGAACGCATTTGCCAAGGCCGCAACGCTTTGATGAAACTGTTGGAGAGCAAACCCGAATTGGCGCAAGAAATGGAGGCGGCCATCAAAAAGATTGCCGACGAAAAGAACAAGGCGCAAGAGGGTGAACCCGCCAAAGCGGAAGAAAAAACGGAAGAAAAAGAGACCGAGTGATCGCATTTGTAAAAAGCAGGCAAGTCGCGATTGCTTGACTTTTGTCCGCACATCATGTAATATAGAAACGGACGGTTTTTTCCGTCTGTCTGTATAGCAAAATTCACCGTATGCGAACACGGTGGAACTGTCACAAAAAATTGCAAAAGGAGGTCACAATGCTACACAACTCATTATATTCCGTGTCTACGGCTTTAGTGATTGTGTTGCCGATCATAGCATTGCTTGTCGGTTGCGTCTTGGGCGTTGTAGTGTTTACGCTACTGCAAAAGAAGAAACTGGGCGATGCGAAACAGTCGGCCAACAAGATCACGGAAGAAGCATACGCGGAAGCAAAGTCTGTTCGGGCGCAAGCCAAAAATGCGCAAAAAGAAGCCATTTTGGAAGCCAAAGAAGAGATACAAAAGTTGCGGTCGGAATTCGACCAAGAATTGAAAGAGCGTAGAAACGAGGCGCAAAGAGCGGAGCAACGCCTTTCGCAACGGGAAGACGCCATCGACAAGAAAGAAGACGCACTCGATAAAAAGACCGAGGCCGTCGAAAAACTCAAAGCGTCGGTTGCCGAAAAAGAAAGCAAGCTCGCCGCCAAGCAAGCCGAGATCGATTCGGCGCACGAGCGCATGCTCGACGAGATCGAAAAGGTTTCGCAGCTCACGCGCGAGGAGGCAAAGGCGCAGCTTTTCAAAGAGATCGAAGAGGACGCCAAGCGCGACGCGGCCAAACTCGTTCGCGAGATCGAGGCCGAGGCCAAAGACGAGGCGGAGAAAAAAGCGCGCACCATCGTGGCAACGGCGGTGCAGCGTTGCGCCGTGGATCACAGCGCGGAGATCACCGTATCGGTGGTCAATTTACCCAACGACGAAATGAAAGGCCGTATCATCGGCCGCGAGGGGCGCAACATACGCGCCTTGGAAAACGCAACGGGTATCGATCTTATCATAGACGATACGCCCGAAGCGGTGGTGCTGTCGGGATTCGATCCCGTAAGGCGGGAAGTGGCGCGCATCACGTTGGAAAAATTGATCGCCGACGGACGCATTCATCCCGCGCGTATCGAAGAAGTGGTGGAAAAAACGCGTAAAGAATTGGACGCACAGATCAAAGAGGCGGGAGAAAACGCCACTTTCGAGGCGGGCGTATTCGGCTTGCACGGCGACTTGGTCCGTCTTTTGGGGCGTTTGAAATACCGTACGAGTTACGGCCAAAACGTTCTCAAGCATTCCATGGAAGTGTCGTATTTGGCGGGGCTTATGGCCGCCGAATTGGGCGCCGACGTAAAACTTGCCAAGCGTGCGGGCTTGTTGCACGACATCGGCAAAGCGGTGGATCACGAAGTGGAAGGCACGCATATCACCATAGGCGCCGACTTGGCTAAAAAATACAAAGAAAGCAAAGAAGTTATCCACTGTATCGCCGCGCACCATAACGATATCGAGCCGCAGTCGATAGAGGCGGTGTTGGTGCAATGCGCCGATGCTATCAGCGGCGCGCGCCCCGGCGCAAGACGCGAATCGTTGGATAATTACGTGAAACGGTTGGAAAAGCTCGAAGAGATCGCCAACGGTTTCAACGGCGTGGAAAAATCGTTTGCCATGCAGGCGGGACGAGAGGTTCGCATCATCGTCAAACCCGAACAAGTAAACGACCAAGCCACCGTATTTTTGGCCAAAGACATTGCCAAAAAGATCGAAAGCGAGATGGAATATCCCGGTCAGATCAAGGTAAACGTGATACGCGAATTGCGTAGCGTGGAATATGCCAAGTAAAACATAGCGATATATACGATCATGCTATACACCCGCCAAAAAGGCGGGTGTTTTTCTTTGCCCAAAAGCATAAAAAGGAAGGCGGCGGCACAAAACTATATTCGACCATCAAACGGAGGAAGGGCAGTGAACATCTATCTCGAAATCACATTGCGCACATTGTTTACCATTGTGATCTTATTGATACTCACCAAGATAGACGGTGCCAAGCAAATATCGCAATTGAGCTTTTTCGATTATGTTATCGGTATCACGGCGGGCAGTGTGGCCGCTGTGATGTGTGTGGACCAAGACGTGTCTATTAGGGCAAGCGCGGTGTCTTTGGCGCTGTTTATGTTGAGCGGCGCGCTTTTTTCCTATCTTTCGCAAAAAAGCATATTCTGTCGAAGAATATTGGAAGGCAACCCCATCTTTGTGGTGGCCAAAGGCGAGATATTGTATAAAGGATTGAAAAAGGCGCGGTTTTCGGTGAACGATTTGATGCGTGAACTGCGCAGTCAAGGATACTTCGATATCACCGAGATCAACTATGCGATTTTGGAAACCAACGGCAACGTGTCGGTCATGCCCAAAGCATTGTCGCGTCCCGCCACCAACGAGGACGAGGGCAACACGGTGGAAGACGACAGCGTGCGAGCCGACGTGATCATCGACGGAAAGATCATGCACGGCAACTTGAAAGCGTTCGGCAAAAACGTGCAATGGCTTACCACGACATTGCAAACGCAAGGCATTGCGCATGTAAAAGACGTAGCGTTGGCCTCGTTGGATACCGACGACAACCTTTCGGTATTTCCCAAAAACAATACGGCTGTGAACCGTACGGTGTTCCAGTAAGGGTAGGGATAGCGATGAAACACGACATACAAGATTTTACGGATCTGAAAAACCGCAACGAAAAAGAATCGGTGATCAAACAAACGGAGGTGCAAAATGAACGCAACGGCCAATCCCATTGAAAAACGCAATGCGCGCTACGGAAAATACGTAGACTCCGTTACGCCCAAATCAAGTACGATCAAGTCGCTTTGGCATTCCTTTTGGATCGGCGGCATTACGTGCTGTATCGCGCAAGGCATCGGCGATCTTTACGCGTTGCTTTTCCCCAATTTTTCGGAAGACATGATCGTGAATATCACGTCTATGACTATCATCACATTGGCCATTTTATTCACGGGCTTGGGTTTTTACGACATTATCGCCCGCAAAGGCGGCGCCGGCTGTTTTTTGCCGATCACGGGTTTTGCCAACGCGATATCCAGCGCTTCCATGGAATATAAGTCGGAAGGTTTGATATTGGGTACCAGCGTTAAAATGTTTACGGTGGTAGGCCCCGTTGTGGTAAACGGTATCGTTTGGTCCACCGTGGCGGGCATACTCAATCTTTTGATCATGGGGAGAATGTAACACATGCAAGGAACAACTATTCATAAAGGAAAAAACTGCAACTTTGCGCCCGTGGTCACGCCCGTGCACCGTGCCGTGGGGCGCGGCGAGGCCAAGCAAACCATATTTTTCGGCACGCCCGTGCATATTGTTTCGGCCAATGCGGTGGTGGGCAACAAGGAAGCGCAAGGGCCGCTCAAAGACTTTTTCCGCCGCGTGAAAGACGATATAAAGTTAGGCGAAAAGAATTTCGAACGCGCCGAAATATCCATGTTCGACGAGGCGGTGCGCGCGTCCGTGAACGAGGCAAAACCTTTGGTGGGCGAAACGCAACTGCTGATCTCCGGCGACCTACTAAACCAAATGACCACGTCGAGCTATGCGGCGCGCAACTTCGATATGCCGCATTTGGGGGTATACAGCGCTTGTTCTACCTACACGGAAGCGCTTTCTTTGGGTGCCACGCTATTGGACGGCGGGCATTTTACCACGGTGGCGTGCGCTACCGTCAGCCATTTTGCCACCGCCGAGCGGCAGTTTCGGTATCCGCTCGAATACGGTTGCCAACGCCCGCCGTATGCACAATGGACGGTAACGGCGGCGGGGTGCAGCGTGCTTTCCACACGCGGCGCGGGGCCCGTGATCCGCGCGGCCACGCTCGGAAAAGTGGTGGATTTCGGGCAGAACGATCTGTCTAACATGGGCGCCGCCATGGCGCCGGCCGCTATGGATACCATGCATGCCATGTTCCGAGAAACGGACAGCCGTCCCGAAGAATACGACCTGATTTTAACGGGCGACCTCGGCAAACTCGGTTCGGACATTCTGCGCGACCTCATGCGAGAAAAAGGGTATAATCTCGGCCAACAATATATCGATTGCGGCAGCTTGATCTACAGCGTAGACCAAAATTGCTACCAAGGCGGCAGCGGCGCGGGATGCAGCGCATCGGTGATCAATGAGTACGTGATACCGCAAATGCGCGCGGGCAAATACAAAAAAGTCGCGTATTTTGCCACGGGCGCGTTGATGAGTACGCAAAGCTGTTACCAAGGCGAAACCATTCCGTGCGTAAGCCACGGCGTTATTATAGAGGGGGCATAAGGTATGGCAATACTCGGCATGTTGTTTATTTACGCAAAAGTATTCGTTGTGGGCGGCGCAATGTGCGCGATCGCGCAATTGCTTATCATCAAAACAAAACTGACGCCCGCCAGAATACTCGTGATATTCTTATTGGCCGGCATAGCGTTAGAGGGATTCGGCTTGTATCGACCCATCAACGAATTTGCGCAAGCGGGTATCAGCGTTCCCATTATCGGATTCGGCGCGTCGCTTGCTCGCGGGTCTATCGAAATGGCGCGGCAAATAGGGTTTATCGGCGCGTTTGCCGGCGGGTTGGTACGCACGGCGTTCGGCGTAGGCATTGCCGTGGTGGCAAGCTACGCGGTCACATTGATATTTTCGCCCCGTTCCAAATAAACTTTTTGTCACGATCGGGCACAAGCGAGCATATATTCAATTATGCCGCAGTGCTGTATTAAAATAGCCAAGACGCGAAAACGCAGAAAAAGAAGGCTGATTTGCATATCCGTACTTCTTTTTTCGGCGTTGGTCGCATATTTGTTTGTGGCATTGTCGGTGCGTCCCGTGATACGCACGGTATCGCAAGAAAAAATACGCGCGCTCACAGTGGAAACGGTGAATCGCTCCGTGGCCGACGTGATGGAAAGTAACCCCATGTACATACATCTCACCGAAATAGAAAAGGACGCAAACGGCAATATCACGCTCATAACCACCAATTCCGCCGCCGTCAACTCTTTGGCGCGCAAAGTGACCGAAACGGCGCAAAGCAGTTTGGAAACGGTGGCGGAACAAGGCATAGCCATACCGCTCGGCTCGCTTTCGGGTTTTTCGTTTTTTTCGGGACGCGGGCCGGACATCAACATAAAGGCCATACCCGTGGGCAATATCGACACGGCTTTCACGTCCGAATTTATACCCGCCGGCATCAATCAAACATTGCATAAACTATTTATCAACGTGACGGCATCCGTCAATATCGTGATCCCCGGTGCGCAAAACAAGATCACCACCGTAACGTCGGTGCTTGTCAGCGAAACGGTGATCATCGGCAAAGTGCCAGACGTCTATTTCGGTTCGCAAGCCGCCGATCGGCTGTATGATCTTGTGCCGTAAACCAAGAAAAGCGGGGTGCGCTATCCGCGTAAAATAATTTGACTTTTGCAAAAGAAAGCGGTATACTATATGCGATACGATGACTGCGGTATAAGATAAGCGCAACCTACAGAGAGCGTTTCTATGGCTGAGAGAACGCGCGCGCCCAGAATATTCCCCGCACGAGTACGGTCGCCCAAAGCCCTCGCGGCAAAGTAAGCGGCCGCGGTGGCGCCGTAACAGCCGCTTGCGAGGCCGAAACGGCGTTTCGGCGAACTGAGGTGGTACCGCGCAAAAAATCATTGCGCCCTCGGAAATTTTCCGAGGGTTTTTATTTTGGGAGGACATATGGAAGAAAGCGTGAAAAGGCTGACGGAAGAAACGTCGGCGAAGATCGTGGCATGCGGTAGCGTGGCGGAGCTAAACGATATTCGCGTGAAAGTGCTGGGCAAAAACGGAGAGCTCACGGCGCTCTTGAAAGGCATGAAAGATCTGCCGCCCGAAAAGCGCCCCGAAGCGGGAAAGATCGTGAACGTGGCGCGCGAAACGTTGGAAAATGCGATTGCTACGCGGCAGTCCGCTTTGGAAAAAGCAGAGCTCGAAAAACGTTTGCAAGCCGAAAAGATCGATATATCCATCGATAAGCCGGTAGAACATATCGGCGGATTGCACCCGCTCACTATCATGCGCAACAGGATCGTGGAATTTTTCTCTTCTTTGGGTTTTGTGGTGGCCGAAAGTCCCGAAATCGAAACGGACTACTACAATTTCGAGGCATTGAACATTCCCGCCGATCATCCCGCGCGCGAAATGCAAGACACCTTTTTTATCACCGATTCTATTTTGTTGCGTTCGCAAACTTCGGCGGGGCAGATCCGCTTGATGGAAAAGGTAAAACCGCCCATCAAAATGATTTCGCCGGGTCGCGTGTTTCGCGCCGACGAGGCGGACGCTACCCATTCGCCCGTGTTCCATCAAGTGGAAGGACTTGTGGTGGATAAGGGTATTACCATGTGCGATCTTAAGGGCATATTGGATCTGTTCGCCCAACACTTTTTCAGCCAAGACACCAAAACGCGCTTTCGTCCATCCTATTTTCCGTTTACCGAGCCGAGCGTGGAGGTAGACGCGTCGTGCCATCATTGCGGCGGCAAGGGGTGCAACGTGTGCAAAGGAACGGGGTGGATCGAGATCATGGGCGCGGGCATGGTGAACCGCAACGTGCTTATTGGCTGCGGTATCGATCCCGACGAATACACGGGGTTTGCCTTCGGCGGCGGTTTGGATCGTATCACCAATATTGCGTACGGCATTTCCAATGCGCGCATTCCGTTTGAGAACGACATTCGTTTTCTCAAACAATTCCGTTAAGGAGGGGCACAACAATGAAATTACCTATCGGATGGTTAAACGATTATGTATCCACGGAAGAGCTGACGCCCGAAGAATTGGCCGACAAGTTGCTTTCCGTTGGATTCGAAGTGGAAGAGATCATACGCTTGGGCGCCGATATAGACCGCGTTGTGGCGGGCAAAATACTCGACATCAAAAAACATATCGACGCCGATAAATTGCAAGTCTGCATGGTGGATGTGGGGAGCGAGATCACCACCATCGTGACGGGCGCGCAAAATATCGCGCAAGGCAACACCGTGCCCGTGGCATTAGACGGCGCACGATTACCGGGCGGCAAAGAGATCCATGCGGCGCCGTTGCGCGGCGTGATGAGCTACGGTATGCTGTGCTCCGGCAAAGAGTTGGGCGTAGACGGCTCGGTGATAGAGGGCGCCGAAGCGGACGGCATTCTCATTTTGCCCGAAACGACGCCCGGCACCGATATCAAAGAGATATTGCGTTTGAACGAAACGATTTTAGACATCTCGGTCACGGCCAACCGTCCCGACTGTCAGTCCGTTTACGGAATGGCGCGGGAAGTGGCGGCCGTGCTCGGCAAAAAATGCAAGCCGTTGCCCATAAAATACAAAACCGTTTCTTCGGGTCTAAAGCCGCATGTGGAGATACGCGACGAGGCATGCAGTAAGTATACTTGCCAAGTGGTGGAAAATGTTAAGATCCAACCTTCGCCGCAATGGATGCGCGATCGCTTGCGGTATGTGGGCGTGCGCGCCATCAATAACGTGGTGGACATAACCAACTATGTGTTGTTCGAAGTGGGGCAACCGTTGCATGCGTTCGATACGAAATTTGTAAAAGACCTCGGTATTATCGTGCGTAAAGCCGAGCTCGATGAAAAGATAACCGCTTTAGACGAAAAGGAATATACGCTGACCGAGCGCATGACGGTGATTGCCGACAGTGAAAAACCGTTGGCCATTGCGGGCGTGATGGGCGGCGAACACAGCGGTATCGGCGCCGATACGAAAACGGTGCTATTAGAGGCCGCACGCTTTGCCAAAGGCAGTGTGCGCGCTACCTCGCGCGCGTTGGGTCTGCGTTCCGATTCCTCGGCGCGTTACGAAAAAGGCGTGGACGTTATGAGCGTGGATCTCGGCCGCGAACGCGCTTTGGCGTTGTTCTCGCAGTTGAAAGCGGGCACGGTGACCGATGCGTTCGCGCAAGGCGATGCGCCCGCCGTTTCACCCAAGATCATTCGCACCACGGTGCAAAAAATTTCCGATCTGCTCGGCATAGACGTTAAACAAAGCGTGATCGTCAAGATCCTCAAGTCGTTGGCGTTCGAAGTGGAAACCGACGGCGCTACGCTCGTTGTGACCGTTCCGTTGTTCCGCGAGGACGTGGATAACTACACCGATCTTGCCGAAGAAGTGATCCGCTTTTACGGCTACGACAATATCCATTCCACATTTATGCCCACCGCCAAAACAACGGCGGGCGGTATCGATACGCGCCAACGCAACTTGCAGTCGGTGCGCGCCGCGGCCATGCATTTCGGCGCTTATGAGATCACCACGTATTCGTTCATCGGCAAAAAGGCTTTAGACAAATTGTGCTTGGCGCCCAACGACGAGTTGCGCCGCCAAATAGAGATCTTAAACCCGCTCGGCGAAGAATACTCGGTAATGCGCACGCAGTTGGCCGTAAACATGTTACATGTGGTTTCTTTGAACTGCAGCCGCAAGAATAAAAAATTCCGCTTGTTCGAGGTGGGCAAAACGTATATCCCGCACGCCTTGCCGCTTACGGAATTGCCCGAAGAACGCGATACATTGTGTATGGCGTTCGTCGGTTCGGAAGAAAATTTTTACGAGATCAAGGCAGCGGCTGACGAAATATTCCGTCGGTTCGGCGTAACGCCTTCGCGCATGACGTACGGGCAAAAACCGTATTATCACCCCGGTATATCGTGCGACTATTATGTAGGCGATGCTTGTATTTGCTCGTTGGGCAAATTGCACCCCGTAGCGGCCAAAAATTTCGATATAACGGATGACGTATACCTGTGCGAGATGGATATGCACACGTTTATCGAAAACGAGCCGCCTATAACAAAATTTGTGCCGCTACCAAAATACCAAGCGGTGGAACGCGATTTGGCGGTGGTGGTGCCCGAAGAAACGCCCGTAGGCGATATTTTGCGCACCGTACAAAATGCCAACGCCTTGTGTTCGCAAGTACGATTGTTTGATATCTACCGCGGCGAACAGATCGAAAAGGGACATAAGAGCGTTGCTATATCGTTCTTGTTGTCTGCGCCCGATAAAACATTGAACGATGCCGAAATCACGGCGATCGTAGACGATATTTTGCATGCATTGCAAACGCAATGCAACGCAACTTTGCGGTAAGTTACAATGGAACTGTTGGCGCCGGCGGGGAATTTCCAAGCGTTGCGGGCGGCCGTTGCGTGCGGTGCGGATGCGGTATATTTGGGCGGCGAGAAATACGGCGCTCGCGCCGCGGCCTCCAATTTCGATCGCAACAGCTTGGCGCAAGCCGTCCGTTTTGCCCATTTGCGCGGCGTAAAGGTGCATTTAACGCTCAACACGTTGTTAAAAGACAACGAATTGGAAAACGCCTTACTGCAAGCGCGCTATGCACACGAGGCGGGCGTAGACGCGTTTATCGTGCAAGATCTCGGCTTTATTGCAAGACTGCGCGAAAGCGTGCCCGATGCGGTCTTGCATGCCAGTACGCAAATGGGCGTGTGCAATGCATTCGGCGCGCAATTTGCCCAAAAGCTCGGTTGCACGCGCGTGGTTGTCGCCCGCGAAACATTGCCCCAAGACATCAAAGCCATTATAGCAACGGGACTGGAAACCGAGGTGTTTTGTCACGGCGCTTTATGCGTTGCCTATTCGGGCAATTGCTATTACAGCAGTTTGGTAAGCGGTTGCAGCGGCAATCGCGGACGGTGTTTGCAGTTGTGCCGCAAACCGTATTCGACGGCGGCAAACAGCGGATACTACTTGTCGGCCAAAGACATATGCTTGTTGGATAAAATCGACGAACTGAAAAAGTGGGGCGTGTGCTCGCTCAAAATAGAGGGGCGCATGCGCTCACCCGAATATGTTGCCGAAACGGTGGCCGTTTATCGAGCGGCGATCGACGGCACGCCCGTAGCCGATGCCCGCCGTCGGTTGGAAAAAGTGTTTAACCGCGGCGGGTACTGCAAAGCGTATCTCGGCGATCCCACCGAATCGGTCATATATCCCAAAGTGCAAAATCATATCGGCGCGGCCGTAGGCAAGGTGGTTTGCGTCAAAAACGGAAAAGCCGTATTATCGTTGAAAGAACGTTTGCAAAACGGCGACGGCGTCAAATATCTTCGCAACGGTTTCGAGGTGGGCGGCGGCTATATAGACGGCGAAACCACGAGTTTTCAAGGTAACGTTTGCGCGGGAGACGAAGTGCGACTGACGGCGCAAGCCGCATGCAAACGCGCGGTAGCGGCGCTGCAAACGGATATTCCCGCCGAGATAGAAGTGCGGTTGCATAAACAGTCGGGGGCGCAGATCACGCTGTCGGCGCGCGGCGCATATGTTACCGTAGCGGGGCAAGGCAAGCCCGAAAGCGCAACGGCAAAAGCGCTTACCAAAGAGGACGTTTGCCGCGCCGTCGGCACGTTGGGCGGCACCGATTTTACGGCAACGCGGTGTGACGTGCAAATGGAAGACACCCTTTTTTATCCGCTTTCTTATATCAAAGATATGCGCAAACGGAGCGTGGAAACATTAGAGCGCGAACTGTTGCAAAGATTGCCTACGCCGTCCGAACGCCGGATATACGATTTTCCCGCCGTGCGTTGGTTCCCTTGCGCCGAAAACGCGACGATTTTGGTAGTGCCTTCGATCGACACGTTGCAAAAAATACGTTTCGGTTACGATCACGTGATTTTGCACCCGTCCGATTACGGCGATATAAACCGCTTGCGCGACCAATGCGCAGCGTTGAAAAATAAAGCGATCTTACAGTTGCCCTTTGTGTCCCGCGGAGAAGATCTTGCCGTTTTGCAATGTTTGGCCGATCTACCCATTGGCGGCGTGGTGGCAAACAATGTTTCGCATTTTGTACTGTTTGCCCGCTTTCCCATGATCGGCGGTTTGGGGTTGAATAAACTCAATAAAACGTTACACGGCACTTGGATCGATTCGGTGGAAAGCGACGGCGCGGTGGGCGGCATACGGTATGCTTACGGAAAACCGCCGCTTATGCACGTGAGTCATTGCCCCAAACGGACGCAAGGCGGAACGTGCAAAGACTGCTGCGGATATACGATTGCATTGCAAGACGACAAAGGCATGGGGTTAACTTTCCGCCGCGTGAAAGAGCACTATTGCTACGGTGTGCTGACGGCCGACCGTCCCGTTAATGCGATAGACAAAACGTCGGGCAGCAAATTATTGGATCTGACGTATGCCGACGACGCAGAGATCGAGGCGCTCAATGCGCAAATGCAAGGACAAGCGTATACATTGCCGTATATGCAAGCGAATTGGGGCAAGAAATTGCAATAAACCGAGGAACGGAGCATGCAAGAAAAGCTACTGAGAGTTTTGGAGTTTGAAGAAATACGCCGACGCTTGGCGCGTTTTGCCGTGTCGGAATGCGGAAAAGAGGCCGCGCTTTCTTTGGTGCCCGCATTCGATTTCGACGAGGCGCAAACCAATTTGGCGTTAACGGAAGAGGCGTATACCGTTAAATATAAATACCTAATCAATCCCGTTTGCGAATTCGACGATATAGAGGAAGTTTTGCAAAAGGCTAAGGCGGGCGCCGTTCTTCGGCCGGGGGAGTTGTTGAAAGCGGCCACGGTGTTGCGTTGCGCGCGTATTGCCAAAACCGAAATATCGGCGCTTAGCGACGATGTGGCGCGTTTGAAAGCATTTGTGACGCCCATGGTTATCGACCGCCATTTGGAAACGCAGATAACCGACGCCGTAGCAAGCGAAAATGAGTTACGCGACGATGCCAGCGACGCATTGCGCGATCTGCGCAAAAAGATACACGCCGCCAATGCCAAACTCAAAGAAAAGTTGAGCGGTTACACACGCGCAAGCAATGTAAGCAAATATTTGCAAGACAATCTGGTAACCGTGCGCATGGGGCGCTTTGTGTTGCCCGTTAAATCGGAATGCAGATCCATGGTGCCGGGATTGATTCACGACCAATCGAGCACGGGTTCCACCGTGTTCGTAGAGCCGTTCGCCGTGGTGGAACTCAACAACGAACTGCGCTATTTGCAAATGGAAGAACAACGCGAGATCGAACGCATACTTTCGGTGTTGAGCGAATACGTGGCCAACAGTTACGACGTTCTCGCTTTTGCATTGGAAAAATGCATTGCGCTCGACTTGATATTTGCCAAATCGGCGTATTCGGTGCATTTTAACGGGACAATGCCCGTGCTCAACCGCAACGGCGTGCTTTCGCTCAAAAACGCGCGACATCCGCTCATCGATCCCCAAAAGGTGGTGCCCGTCAGCGTGGAAGCGGGCAAAGAGTACGCTATGCTTGTCATAACGGGCCCCAACACGGGCGGCAAAACGGTTTGCTTGAAAACGGTAGGGCTTTGCTGTTTGATGGCGTATAGCGGTTTGATGGTGCCGTGCGACGCGAACAGCTCGGTGGCCGTGTTCGATAATATCTTTTGCGATCTGGGCGACGAACAAAGTATCGAACAGTCGCTGAGCACCTTTTCGGCGCATATCGTTAATATCATCAAAATTACCGACGCGGTTTCGCCCCGCAGTTTGGTGCTTTTGGACGAGCTCGGTTCGGGTACCGATCCCGTGGAAGGCGCGGCGCTTTCGGTGGGTATCATACGGTATTTGGAAGAAATCGGGTGCAAAGGGATCGTTACAACGCATTTCAACGAGTTGAAAGAGTATGCGCTCTTATCGGATAAACTGATGAACGCTTGCATGCAGTTTAACGAGCAAACGCTTAAACCAACATATAAATTGATGGTAGGCATTCCCGGCGTCAGCAACGCTTTGCAGATTGCCGGCACTTTGGGGCTGAACGATTATATCCTGCGGTGCGCCGCCGAAAGTATTTCGCAAGAGCAGGCGCGGTTCGAAACGGTGCTCAGAGAGGCGCAAAACGCCAAAATGCAAGTCGAGCGTCAACGCGAAGAAATGGAGAACGAACAACAGCGTCTTGCCGCCGAGCGCGAAGAATTGGAAAAAGCGCGTAAAACAATAGAGGAAAAGCAAGAACGCATACAAAACAACGCCAAGGCGGAAACGGCGCGCATCATTTCGGGTATGTTGGAAAAGGCCAACAGCTTGATAGAAGAGCTCAAAGAAGCGGTGCAACAAGAAAACGAAGAAGGATTGCGACGCGCCCGCATGTTGCGTTCGCGATTGCAAGACGTTTGGCGCGAAAGTGAAGAGCGTATCCGGCCCGCTTATGCGCCGTTCGATCCCGCCAAAGCAAAGGTGGGGCAAAAGGTGGTGGTGCGTTCGTTAGACGCCGAGGGGGAATTGTTGTCTTGTGCAGATAAAAAAGGCGGGTATCGCGTGCGCGTGGGCAATGTGCAACTGTCCGTCACGGCCGACGATCTGGCGCAGCCGATCGCGATGCCGCACCCCGAAAACCGTGCGCAAAAACGCCGCGCCGCCGTGGCTCACGCCGCCAAAGAGGATACGGCGCCCGTTACCACGGAGATCAAACTGCTCGGCATGACGGTATCCGAGGCGATCGAAGTGTTAACGCCGCATATTTTGTCGGCTACTTCGGGTAGTATGTTACGCATAGTGCATGGAAAAGGCACAGGCGCTTTGGGAAAAGGCGTGCAAAACTATCTGAAAACGTGCCCGCAGATCGCATCATTTCGCTACGGGCGGTATGGCGAGGGCGATACGGGCGTGACCATGGCCGAAATAAAATAATTCTCTTAAATACTTGTATTTATCCGTAAAATTTGCTATAATGATACATAGCGAAATAAAGGTGACGGAGTATGTCCAACCGTAGGATCTTAATTGTAGACGACGACGACAATATTTGTCAGTTGCTCACGTTGTATTTGCAAAAAGAAAATTACAGTACAACGATTTGTCATAACGGTCGCGACGCTTTGCGGGTGCTAAAAGAATCGCCTTACGATCTGGTGGTTTTAGACGTTATGATGCCCGAAATGGACGGATACGAAACGTTGCACGCCTTGCGGTCGTTTTCCGATATTCCCGTGATCATGCTTTCGGCAAGAGGGGAAACTATGGATAAGATTAGCGGCCTAAACTACGGCGCCGACGATTACGTGACCAAACCGTTTGAACCGCAAGAACTTATTTTGCGTATCAAAGCCATATTCCGCCGTTCGCAATCCGATTTTCATGCGCCGCCTACCGTTACGGAGATAGACCGCACGCCCGATTTGACCTACAACGATCTGTTTATCAGTTTACACAACTATATCGTGAAAGTAGACGGAAAAAAATTGGATATGCCGCCCAAAGAGATTGAGCTGCTGTATTTTTTGGCCTCGCATCCCATGGAAGTTTTTACGCGCGAGCAGTTGTTGGAAAAGATCTGGAACAGCTCGTATCAAGGCGACACGCGCACGGTAGACGTGCACATAAAACGTATTCGGGAAAAACTCGGCACGGGAAAAACATGGCGTTTGAACACGGTTTGGGGCGTTGGCTACAAATTCGAGGTTCCGCAAAAGGGATAAATGAAAGTATTCGGTTCGTACATTTTTCGATGCACTATAGGATTGCTTGTTTTCGGCGCCACTGTTTTTTGTCCGCTGTTTTTCGGCTTGCCGCATGTTTCGAGCACGGTAAACAAAGCGCTGTTGGGAATATTGGTGATCTTGTTGGCATGCAGCGAAGGCATACTGTACGTGATTTTTCAGTACAAAATTTTGGTTGCGCCCGTTAAACGTATCAATCAAACAGCCAAGCAACTGAGCAACGGCGCATATGATGCGCGCACGTATATTCGATTTGCCGACAGCGAAGTAAAACAGTTGAACAAAACCATCAACGGGATCGCCGACGAATTCGAAAATTTGGAACAAATGCGCAAATCGTTCGTTGCCAACGCATCGCATGAATTGCGCTCGCCGCTAACGTCTATGCAAGGTTTTTTGCAAGCCATATTAGACGGTACCATTTCGGCCGAAGACCGCGAAAAATATTTGCGTATCGTGCTGAACGAAACAAAGCGTCTTAATTCGTTGATCACGTCCATGCTCGATCTGTCGCGTATGGAATCGGGCAAAAGTCCGCTCACGATGTCGCGGTTCGAAGTCAATGCGGTGATCAGACAAGTGGTGGAACGTTTCGAACCGAATTTGTTAAAAAAGGAATTGCAATTGGATGTGGATTTTGCCCGCCCCGTCAACTTTGTATATGCCGACAAAGACAAGATTATACAAGTGCTTATCAACTTGATCGACAATGCTATAAAATATTCGCCCGCGTATTCTCGCATATTAGTCACAACCCATTTGCATGGCGGAAAGATCTATATAGCCGTCAAAGACCAAGGCTTGGGGATCGGCAAAAAAGACCAAATGCTTATTTGGGATCGATTCTATATGACCGACAAAGCGCGCACCCCCAACAAAAGCAAGGGCACGGGCTTGGGATTGAGTATCGTAAAACGTATTATCGACGACCATAAAGAGGCGATCCGCGTAGAAAGCAATAAAGGATCGGGCGCCACGTTCATCTTCACGCTAACGCTGTTTGATCCCACCAAACATAAGATCGAGGCGGGCAGTGTGCCGAAAACGACAAGCGCGTAAAGGATAGGGAGGCAAGCTTGGAAATATTTTTCGAACAAAATGTAGACAACCCCAACATAGATAAGCACAAAAAGCGTACGACCGTGCTTTCGGTGCTTAGTAAAGTGTTTTTGGTGCTCGGCATCGTATTGGCGGTTGTCGGGATCGGCGGCATTGCGCTCCCTTCGGGCGGCAATGTGGTGCTCACTATCGCTTTGCAAATTGTTTTCAGTTTGCTCATGGGCGCGCCGTTTGTGTTGGCATTCTTTTTGATAAGAAGATTTTTGCGCCAAGCCAATGCGGAGTTTGACTATATTCTCAACGGCAATATTTTGCGCATCGTACGCGTTACCATGCGGGTAAAACGCAAACTGTTGGCAACCGTTCCAATGGATTGCGTGGAGTCGATAGGCCGCATTACGTGCGAATCCTATGAGCGTAACGCGGCCAATAAGAGTATCAAAAAGCAATATGCCGTTTGCCATTACGAGGAAGAAGAAAATTTGGCATATATCCGCTATCGCTCCAACGGCGAAGATTATTTGTTGCACATAGAACCCAACGAAGAAATGGTAACGGCGTTGCGCAGAAGTTTGCCGCGTATCAGCATTATGGATAAAAGCATGAATATGCCCATAACGCCCAAAAAGGAACAATGATCTATTTGGATAATGCCGCCACCACGCGGCCGTTTGACAGTGTAATACAGCGCATGGAAACGTTTTATAAAGAGGCGTATTTTAACCCGTCCGCTTTGTATGCGCCTGCCATGCGAGTAGAGGATGAGCTGGAAAAAGCGCGCGATTACATAAATAATGTGTTGGGCGGGGGCGGTAAGGTGTTTTTTACGTCGTGCGCCACCGAATCCAATACGTGGGTGTATCACAGCGCCCGCAAGAATAAAAAGGGCAATGTTGTCGTTTCCATGGGGGAACATGCGTCGGGATACGAAAACGCGCAAGCGCTCTTGGGGCAAGGCGTAGACGTCCGATTTGTGCGACTTACAAAGAGCGGCACGGTAGACATGGCCGACTTTATGCAAAAGATAGATGCCGACACAAGCTTGGTATCGATCATTCATTGCAGTAACGAAACGGGCGCCGTCAACGATCTGCGCACATTATCCGAGGCGGTAAAACGGGTGGCACCGCAAGCGCTGTTTCACAGCGACGGCGTGCAAGCACTTGGCAAACTGCCCGTGCATTGTTGCGCGTTGGGCGTAGATCTATATAGCGTGAGCGCGCATAAGATCGGTGGCGCCAAAGGCGTGGGAGCGCTTTGGGTGCGCGACGGTATTCGGTTGCAACCGTTGATCGTGGGCGGCGGACAAGAACAAAATGCAAGGTCGGGCACGGAGAACGTAGCGGGTATTGTGGGTTTTGCCGAGGCGTTGCGTGTATTTTTACAAACGGACGGCAAACAGATCGCTATGCTGCGTCAAGACATGCAATCGGCGCTTGCGGGTTTGGAAAACGTGACCGTACACAATGCCCAAGAGAATTCGCCGTATATTCTTTCGTTTTCCGTTCTCGGACTGAAAGCGGAGATCTTGCAAAGAAAATTGGCAGAGCAAAACATTTTGATCGGGCTGGGATCGGCATGCGCATCACGGTGGAAGAAAAACAGAGTTTTAGCCGCCATGGGGTATGGTATGCCACACATAGAAGGCAATGTGCGTATCAGTTTTGGGGCAAATAATTTGCAAGACGATATGGCCTATGCACAAAAAACGTTTATAGATACCATAAACGCATTGCGAACCAATATACGATAAGGAAAACAGCTATGAAAAACGTGATCGTTATTCGCTACGGCGAATTGTATTTGAAGGGAAAAAACCGCAATTATTTCGAACGCATATTGATCAAAAACATTCGCCATGCGTTAAAAAATCATACTTGTAAGTTGGAAGTGGGGCGCAGTCGATATTTGGTGACCGATTACGATATGGCGCAAGAGGCGGCTATCGTACAATCCTTGCAAACGGTTTTCGGCATTTATTCTTTAAGCGTGGCCGTATGCATTCCCAACGATTATCAAACATTGGAACAATATGCGGTAGCCGCCGCGCCGCGCGAAGGAACCTTTCGCGTCAATGCACACCGTGGCGACAAACGGTATCCTTATACGTCGGTAACATTGGCGGCCAAATTGGGGGAGGCTATACTGTCGGCGCATCCGTCTTTACAAGTGGATCTACACAATCCGCAACACACTGTGTGGGTAGACGTGCGCGAAAACGGCACCGCTTATGTATATGGTAGCGTGCAAGAGGGCGCGGGCGGCATGCCGGTCGGTTGCGCGGGCAAGGGGCTTTTATTGCTATCGGGCGGTATCGACAGTCCCGTGGCGGGATATATGATGGCCAAGCGCGGCTTGTGTTTCGATGCCATCCATTTTCATTCCTACCCGTACACGAGCGAGCGCGCCAAAGAAAAAGTGATTCGTTTGGCTGCGCAAATGCAAAAATACTGCGGCAAAATACGGCTGTTCAGCATACCCGTTACCAAAATACAAGAGGAGATTCACGCCCGTTGCACCGATTCGTATATGATCACGCTGTTGCGGCGCGCTATGATGCGGTTGGCGGAAAAAACAGCGCAACGGTTCCATTGCGATTGTCTTATAAACGGCGAAAGCTTGGGGCAAGTAGCCAGCCAAACCTTGGAAAGTATCACGGTAACCAACGCTACCGTACCGAATATTCCCGTATTTCGCCCGCTGATCGGAATGGATAAACAAGAGATCATCGATATTGCGCAAAAAATAGACACATACGAAACGTCGGTGTTGCCTTACGAAGACTGTTGCACCGTATTTTTGCCGGACAGTCCCGCCACGCGCCCCACATTGCGGCGCGCAGAAGAAGAGGAAAGCAAAATGGAAAACTATGAAGAGCTATTAAGCGAGGCGCTCGAAAATCTCGAAATTCTCACCGTCTAACAGCGGATCGTCGAAAATAAAAGGCAATTCGCCGTAGGAATACCGCTTGGGCAGATTGTTTTTGGAAAAATAAGCGGCGGTGCGATATCGTTTGGCAAGAGAGGGGGCGGCCAAATACACCGCCTTTTCTTCGTATAATTTTTTGCAGTCGATATCGTATAATTCCACGCTGTCGGGCGGAACAAACGAAGTATCATCGCCCAAGGCGCGCAATACGGCGGCTACCGTTTTGGCGGGTTGTTGTCCGCCGTAGATCTTAATGTCGCCGCTGTCGCATCCGTACCAAACCGCAACGGTATATTTGGGCGTATATGCTATACAGTAGGCGTCGCTATTGCTTTCGCCGCGCTCTACCGTACCCGTTTTGGCGGCTACGTTTTTATAGGCTTGCAACTTTTTGGCCGTGCCCGACTGCGCGCATTGCCGCAACATATCCGTCAGTAAAAAGGCGGTATCTTCTCCCACGGCGCGTTTTCCTTCTGCTTGCGGGCAAGAATACACGCATGCATCGTTTTCATAAACCGCCTGCACATACTGTGCGGGGCGATACACGCCGCCGTTGGCAAGCGTGGCATACGCGTCTGCCAAACATTTTAGTGTAACGCCTGTATGCATGCCGCCGAGCGCCACGGCCAATCCCGCATCATGCGCATCGAACGGAATGCCGAAACGGGAGGCCACCGCTTTGGCGTAAGGTAATCCGCACATATCGGTCAATTTTACGGCGGGAATATTCAAAGAATATTTCAAACTGTCCGCTACCGTGATATCGCCGTAGTATTTGTCGTTAAAATTCTTGGGCGCGTAGCCGTTGAAATCCGTTTTTTCGTCTTGTATCACGGAAACGGGATATACTGCTTTTTTTTCGAGGGCGGGGGCGTATGCGATAAAAGGTTTTACGGCCGAACCGGGTTGCCGCAATAAAGCATGCGCATTTTTCATATTGCTGTCGTCGTAGATAACGCATGCGGTGCAATTGTCCACAACCAAAACGCGCCAATTTACACCACTTTCTTGAACTATGCGTGACATACTATTAAAAACATTAGTATATTCGTTCTTTTTTGCTTTGGCAATGATCGTGCAATTTCGTTCAAACAATTCTTCGGGCAGTCGATCCATGGCGATTGCCGCTTCGCTTACTATGCTTTCGAGATAGGTGACAAATGCAACGTTTTGTTTGATCTCGTTTATCTGCACGTCTTCCGCTTTGCATTTTTCCGCCGTGTCGGCGTCGAGCTTACCGTTTGTTACCATGCTTTGCAACACAATGTTGCGTCTTGTTTTGGCTTGTTCGGGGTGTGTTACGGGATTGAATCGCGCGGGATTATTGATGATCCCCGCCAACAAAGCGCTTTCGCCGACAGTCAATTGCGAAACGCTTTTATTAAAGTACGTTTTGGCCGCTTGTCCGATACCGTAAATATTGTTTCCGAAATACACAACGTTCAAATAGGTTTCCAAAATGCGATCTTTGCTATATGTTTTTTCCAACTGTTTGGCCATGCGTATTTCTTGAAATTTTCGCGAAAAAGTTTTTTCGCCAGACAAATGCGTGTTCTTGATAAGTTGTTGCGTTATGGTAGAAGCGCCCTCTTTTAACGACGCGGAAAATATGTTGTTTTTCAGCGCGCCCAACATGCGCACATAATCGATCCCGCGGTGCGAATAAAAGCGTTTATCTTCAATGCTGACAAAAGCGTTTTGCGTGTCTTTGGGTATCTCATCTATCGGCGTAAACATTCGATTGTTGCTGTAATAGTTTTCTACGATCGTATTTCCGTCGCTGTCGAGCACGGTAACGGCGTGCCGTACGCTTTCTAAAGTATGCATATCCAGCTCTTTCCAACCGCCGATTTTTACGGCGGGCGTAGTCAATAGGAAAAAAGCCACCGCCGTTAGGGTAATCGATAAAGCGATCGTGATCGCTATAGCTATGCAAATACGCCGCGCTTTCATACAAATAGTATTGCATTCTTGATAAAAATCCATGCAAACAGGTGTTTTTACTATACATTTTTTAATTTTTCCCTTATAATAGGGTAGGAGTTACATATGCACAATACATACCGAATCATTACATACGGTTGCCAAATGAACGTGCACGAGTCGGAAAAAATCGCCGGAATGTTGGAAGAACAAGGCTATTGCCTTGCCGCGGAAACGGAAACGCCCGACGTAGTGGTGCTTAACACGTGTTGCGTGCGCGAGAGTGCGGAAACGCGGGTTTTGGGCAATCTCGGCATCTTGAAAAAAGCAAAAGAGCAACATCCCGCCATGAAAATCGTTGTTTGCGGTTGTATGACGCAAGCCGACGGCGCGGCGCAACGTTTACAAGCCCGTTGTCCGTTTTTGCACGCCGTACTAGGCACGCATAACATTTACCGCTTGCCCGAAGTATTGGTGCGGCCGGCCGGCAAAACATACATAGAGATCGGCGGCGATACCGCCATACGCGAAGATATGCCCATTGCGCGCACGTCGGGTATCAATGCGTGGGTCAATATCATGTATGGGTGCAACAATTTTTGTACCTATTGTATCGTGCCGTATGTACGCGGCAGGGAACGCAGTCGCGAGCGCAAACATATTTTGAACGACATTCGTCGGCTGGTACAAGACGGATACAAACAGATCACATTATTGGGGCAAAACGTAAATTCTTACGGCACCGACCTAACCGAAAAACATAGTTTCGCATCGCTTTTACAAGAGATTTCGGCTATCGACGGAAAATTTCGCGTTAAGTTTATGACGTCGCATCCAAAAGATATATTGCCCGAAACGATAGACGCTATAGCGCAAAGCGATAAAATGTCGCATTTTATACATATGCCGGCGCAATCGGGAAGCGATCGTATCTTGCAAAGCATGCATCGGCATTATACGGCGAGCGAGTATCTTCGCAAGATCGATATGATACGCAATAAAATACCCGATGCGGGACTTTCGGGCGATATGATGGTGGGATTTCCCACCGAAACGGAAGCTGATTTTGCCGACACGATGCAGCTGACCGAACGCGTACGGTATAACAATTTGTATACGTTTATCTATTCCAAGCGGAGCGGTACGCCCGCCGCTGTTATGGACGGACAAGTTCCGATCGCCGAGAAAAAACAAAGAATCCGTAGGCTGATCGATCTGCAGTTTACCATAGGCAACGCTTTGGCGGCGGAAAGCGTGGGGAAAACGTATACGGTATTGTGCACCGAATATAAAAACGGAAAATGCATCGGCGAAACAAATTGCGGCAAAGCCGTAGTGTTTGCGGGAGAACAAAACCTTGTGGGGCAATTTTTTTCCGTAAAGATCACCCAAAATAAAAATTCCAAATTGTACGGAGAACGATTGTAATGGGACTTTCACCAATGATGACGCAATACTTGCAGATTAAAGAAAATTGCAAGGATTCTCTTGTGTTTTTTCGGTTGGGCGATTTTTACGAAATGTTTTACGACGACGCGCTGATCGCCAGCCGCGAATTGGAGCTAACGCTCACCAGTCGCGATTGCGGCATGCCCGAACGCGCGCCCATGTGCGGCGTGCCGTATCATGCCGTGGATACGTATCTTACCAAACTGATCCAAAAAGGCTATAAGGTGACTATTTGCGAACAGACAACGCCGCCCAACAAAAAGGGCATCATCCAACGGGAGATCACGCGCGTGGTCACCCCCGGAACGGTCACCGAAAGCAGCATGCTGACCGAAGACAAAAATAACTACATCGCATCTCTGTATTGCAAAGAGGGGAAAGTGGGTGTGTCTTGGGCGGATATTTCCACGGGCGAATTTAATCACACGTACTTCGATGCGCAAGTTGCCATGGGAATCAATGATTTACTGTCGCGCATAGAACCTTCGGAAATCATATGCAACCAAGAAATGTTTGCCGAAAGCGTAAATCTTTCGGTGGTGAAATTCGGCAACGTGTGTCCGTTTTGCGCCTATGACGAAAGCGCTTTTGCTTACGACAAAGCATACGGCGTGCTGAGATCGCAATTGTCGGCAGACAATTTGTCTACGATACCCAACGAACACAGTGTCTGCGCTGCCGGCGCACTGCTTTCTTATATCATGGACATGCAAAAATGCGCCATGCAAAATATAGGGAACATAGAGCGGGACGAAAGCGATAAATATATGCATATCGATACGAACACGCGGCGCACATTGGAGTTAACGCAATCGTTCAACGGGCAAGAAAAAAAAGGCTCGCTGTTTTGGTGCTTGAACAAAACCAAAACGGGCATGGGGGCGCGATTGTTGAAAAAATGGATCGAGCGTCCCGAAATCGATGTGCAACGGATCCAAAATAGGTTGGATTTTGTACAAGAGCTGACCGAAAATTCGGTGCTTTGCAAAGATTTACACGGTATTTTAGGTAGTATGTATGACATAGAACGTCTTACGGGGCGTCTTTCCAGCCGTAAGATCTTACCGGTGGACTTTTTGGCATTGAGCCGCTCGTTGCGCGGCGTGCGAGAGCTAAAACATAAACTGCAAACGTGCGTTACACCGCTTTCCGTTACCGTCCATGAAAACTTGACCGAATTTACGGCGGATTGCAACTTGATCGACGCCGCCATTATAGATAAAAACGCTAAAAGTTCCGATACACAAACGGACGTATCGAAAAAGAAAAACGTAGACAAGGCAACCGATCGCAACCGTATCTTTAACAGAGGATACGACGCACAATTGGATGAATACTGCAATTTGATCGAAAACAGCCACTCTGTTTTGGCGCAAATGCTTGCGTTCGAAAAAGAAGAAACGGGCATAAAAGGCTTGAAAATCGGATTTACCAATGTTTTCGGCTATTACTTGGAAGTGCCCAAAGCACAAATCGAATCGGTACCGTACCGTTACACGAGAAAACAAACGGTAGCCACGGGGGAACGATACGTCACCGACGAATTGAAAGAATTGGAAGTGAAGATCCGCAATGCGCAAGAATTGTTCGAGCAGCGCGAAAACGTTTTGTACGACGAACTGATCGACAAATTATCGTTACATATCGCGGAATATTCCGCCACGGCAAAAAGCGTGGCGGCGTTGGATTGCCTGGTGTCTTTTGCCATTGCGGCGCAAGAAAACAATTACGTAAAACCCATTGTGCACAGCGGCAACGCCATCGTCGTTCGCGAAGGGCGTCATCCCGCCGTGGAAAAGTTGTTGCGCGACGATGCTTTTGTTCCCAACGACACTATGTTGGATGCCGACGAAAACAAGATCATGTTGATCACCGGCCCCAACATGGCGGGAAAAAGCATATATATGAAACAAGTGGCGTTGATCGTCATAATGGCGCAGATCGGTAGTTTTATTCCCGCGGCGTCGGGCGAAATCGGCGTTACGGATAAAATATTTACGCGCGTGGGCGCAAGCGACGATTTATCGACGGGGCGCAGCACGTTCATGGTGGAAATGTCGGAAATTTCCACCATACTCGAAAATGCCACCGATAATTCTTTGTTGTTGTTAGACGAGATCGGCCGCGGTACTTCCACGTTTGACGGATTGAGCATTGCTTGGTCTATCATAGAATATCTATCCGAAAATTTGCGTGCAAAAGTGTTGTTTTCCACGCATTACCATGAATTGACCGATTTGGAAAATTTGCTGGCTGGCGTCAAGAATTACAAATTGACTGTTCGTGAAGTGGGAAATTCCATTGCGTTCTTACGCAAAGTAATGCGCGGTAGCGCCAATCGAAGTTTCGGCATAGAAGTAGCAAGCTTGGCGGGGCTACCGAATAGCGTCGTATTGCGTGCCAAAGAAATATTGAAACGGTTGGAAACGTCCGACTTGCGTAAAGCGTCGCTTTCCACGGCAGACAATCAACAAATTTCTCTATTTGTGCCCGAAGGCAAAACCCACGAAATCGTTAAAATTTTGAAAGAGATAGACGTGGATAATATAACGCCGCGAACGGCATTGGATATTTTAACCGATTTGAAGGAAAAGGCGGATGTTTAATGCGTAAGATCAATATTTTGGATAGTGCGGTCTTTAATCGGATTGCGGCGGGCGAAGTGGTAGAAAATCCACGGTCCGTAGTAAAAGAATTGGTGGAAAACAGCATCGACGCCGGTGCCGATAACATTACGGTGGAAATTCGCGGCGGGGGAATCGACTATATTTGCGTTTCCGATAACGGAAAGGGCATCGATCGCGAAGATATGCCCATTGCTTTTTTGCCGCATGCCACCAGCAAAATCCGCGACGTGCAAGATTTGGATGCGATCCGGACTTTGGGCTTTCGCGGGGAGGCTTTGCCAAGCATTGCATCGGTAGCCGACGTGGAAATGATATCGCGTATCCCCGAAAGCGAATTAGGATACCGCGTTTCTATGCAAAACGGGAGCGTCGCAGAGCAAGGAGAGTGCGGTGCACCGTTAGGCACCAAGATCACAGTGCGTCGGCTATTCGGTTCCGTTCCGGCGCGCGCCAAGTTTTTACGCAAACCGCAGTCGGAAGAAAGCGCTGTCACCGAATGGATAGAAAAAATTATTCTTGCCGAGCCGCAATTGAAAATTAAGTATATCGTAGACGGAACCATTCGATGCCAATCGGACGGCAATGGGATAGAATCGGCCGTATATAGCGTATATGGCGCACAATTTTTGCAAAATTTAGTACCAATTTCCTATACTTCGTCTGACATACAACTAAGCGGACTGATCGGAAAACCCGATTTTACCAAACACAATCGGCTATATCAAACCTTGATCGTAAACGGAAGATATATTATAAATAGCGAAATATCTTATTGTATTCAGCAATGCTATCTTCCGTATTTAATGAAACGGCAATTTCCCGTTTATATTTTATATCTGAACGTTCCCACCGATACGATTGACGTAAATGTGCACCCCAACAAATTAGATGTGCGCTTTGCCAATGAGAAACGAATAAAAGGCGTTTTATATAATACGATCAAAGCAAAAATCGATGTGTTGGCGCGTGAACCGATCGCACATTCGCCTTCGTTTATGCCCGTAGAAAAAGAAAACATGGCAGAAGTTGAAATAACCGCCACCGTATCGCAACGACCAAATGTCGGTTTGGATCGCATCGATCCCGTTTTTACCCAAACGACCGAAAACAAAATGGCGGAAACGGGAATCATTCGCACGCGACTACATAATTTTGTACAAAAAGCAATCTACAGCCCGATGCCCGATCGAAACACCGCTAAAGCGCCCTCCGAAAAAATGACGGCAACGCCTACACCGTTGTTTATAGGCGATCTACCCATACGATACGTTGGCAAATTGTTCAATACGTATCTTTTGGCCGAAAGCGGCGAAAATTTTTATATTATCGATCAACATGCGGCGCATGAAAAATTATTGTACGATAAATTATTGCAACAAGCAGAAAGCGGCGATATGGTCGTGCAAGATCTGTTAGTGCCATATATTTTTGACGTATCTCCTTCGGAAAACGTAAAATTGCGTGAACAGTTGGCGGAGATCAATGCTTGCGGATTTAAGATCGATGCTTTGAACGGATGTGCTTTTTCTCTATATGCATTGCCGGTTTGTTGTTCCGATTTGAATTTGCAACAGTTTGTTGCTCTTTTGTTGGATGATTCGGACATGCGAAAAAACGGTGTTGTTTTTCAAAAAGAGCGTCTTATGCAAGCGGCTTGCAAAAGCGCGGTAAAAGGGGAAGACGATTTGACGGAAAATGAAATAGAGTGCCTAATAAAGCAAATGCAAGCATCGGGCAGCGCTCGCTTTTGTCCACACGGGCGCCCTACTGTCATTCAATGTAAACGCTCCGACTTGGAAAAAGCGTTCAAAAGACTGGTATGAACAAACTGTTGATAATAGGCGGACCTACGGGGATCGGCAAATCCGAGGTGGCTGTTCGTCTTGCCAAGCGATATAACGGCATAGTGATCGGTGCCGATTCCATGCAGATATACAAAGGCATGGATATCGGTACCGGTAAAATTCGGCAAGAGGAAATGGACGGCATTTTTCATGCTATGATAGACATAGTAGAGCCGGATACTGAATATTCCGTACAAAAGTATTGCCAAGATGCCAAACATGCTATTGCGGCGGCGCATGCCGGCAACCGTTTGCCCATTGTGGTCGGCGGAACGGGTTTGTATATCCATGCGTTGCTCAACGAACAAAATTTTGCCGATGCTACGCCCGATCCGAAGATCCGTGAAAAATATTGGACGATCTATCGCGAGCAAGGGGCGAGCCACCTACACGACTTGTTGCAAAAAGTCGATGAAAGATCGGCGGAACAAATTGCCGTAAACGATGTTAAACGGTGCATACGTGCTTTGGAGATCTACGAGCAAACGGGACGAGGCAAATCGGAGACAGTCGCAAGCGGCAAATGTTCCTACGATGTGTCTTTTTACGTTTTGCAAACCGAACGAGAACAATTGTACGCTAAAATCAACCGACGGGTAGATCATATGTTCCAAAGCGGCCTTATAGACGAAGTGCAGAATTTACAACCGTTTTGGGATTGTCATAGTATGCAAGCCATAGGCTACAAAGAAGTGATCGCCGCATTGCGGGCAGGCAAAGATCTCGACCAAGTCACCGACGAAATCAAACAGAACAGTCGCAGATACGCCAAACGACAAATTACTTTTTTCAAGTGGATACCTTTTCCGAAAGTGTATGTTGCGGAAGATTTCTATCAAAACATTACCAAGACGTCGGATACTTGGTGGCAATAGGAGAATAGATAATATGACAGCGCAAGAAATTATACTACATTGTGAAAAACAAACGACGCAACGATTTGCCAATATAGATGCCATTGCTTATTCCAACCAAGTCAAGGTATTGCAAGCTTTTCAAAACCGCAAACTTGCTTTGCGTCACTTTGCGCCTACTTCGGGATACGGTTATGACGATGTGGGACGCGACACACTGTCGGAAATTTTTGCCGATATTTTCGGCGCCGAAAAGGCTATCGTTTCGCCGCTTATCACGTCGGGCACGCATGCTTTAACGTTAATGCTGTTTGGGCTTTTGCGACCGGGGGATCTAATGCTTTCTATTACGGGCGATGTTTACGACACGTTGCAAGGCGTTATATCGCAAGAAGGCACAGGCTCCTTGCGAGATTTCGGGGTGCATTATCAAAAAATAGATTTGCAGAACGGGCAAATCGATAGCGAAACCGTTCGTCACACAGTGCAAACATTGCGCCCGAAAGTTGTCTTTATACAAAGATCGAGAGGGTATAATTGGCGCAACGCATTATCGATAGCGCAAATCAAAGAAGCTTGCGCCATTGTAAAAAATGCTTGCCCCGACAGTATCATTGCCGTAGACAATTGCTACGGTGAGTTTGTGGATGTTGAAGAACCCATCGCCGCGGGCGCCGATATATGCGCGGGTTCTATGATCAAAAATCCGGGCGGGGGATTGGCGCCTACCGGCGGATATATCGCAGGGAAATCAAAATGGGTAGATGCTGTAGGGTATCGCTTAACAGCGCCCGGCGTAGGCACCGAAGTGGGGTCGTATGCCGCCGATTATCGCCCGTTTTATCAAGGCTTGTTTATGGCGCCGCATGTTACGGCGCAAGCGCTTAAAGGAGCCGTTTTATTCGGCGCCGTTTTTTCCGAGCTCGGCTATCAAACGTTGCCCAAATGGGATACAGCGCCAAATGATATTATTTGCTCTGTACAATTCAATACCCAAGAAGAATTGATCGCATTTTGCCGCACGATACAAGCCGTTTCTCCCGTAGACGGACACGTTGTTCCGTATCCGTGGGATATGCCGGGGTATTCGCACCAAGTAATTATGGCGGCCGGCACTTTTGTGCAAGGCGCATCGATCGAGCTGAGCGCCGATTCGCCCATCAAAAAACCATATATCGCATATATGCAAGGCGGTTTGACCTATGAACATGTGCGTTATGCCGCCATGCAATGCGTGGAAACCATTTTGCAAGCAAGAAAAAATAGCTGAAAAGCCGTGCTATGTCACGCATATATGGCGCTTTATGCTATTTTCTTACTCTTTTGGCGTATCGGATTTATGTAAAACAACGGCATTAGCCGCTTTTTTGCGGATATCTTCACTCATCTGCGCATAATGTTTTTTGGTTGTGTTCACGTCACTGTGGCCCAAAACATCAGCTACCACATAAATATCTTGCGTTTCATGATAGAGCGTGGTACCAAAGGTACTACGCAATTTATGTGGCGTTATATGTTTTAACGGCGTAACGATCTGGCTGTATTTTTTCACCAAAACTTGAATGCCTCGCACGCTGAACCGCGTTCCTTGATTGGAAAAAAATAATGCGTCGGAGTGGGAGGCACGCACCTTTTTTCCAAACGGGGTATTTTCCGCTGTTTGCGCATCCAACCAATCCAAATACGTTGCAAGGGCAGAACGTACCTCTTCGGAAAAATAGAGAATAGCCTTATTTCCGCCTTTACGCGTTACCGTAAAGCTGTTATTTTCCATTCTAAAATCTTTACGATTTAAGCCAACCAATTCGCTTACACGAATGCCTGTACCCAAAAACAATGTTAATATGGCCGTGTCACGTTTGGCGTATATATTTTGATAATGTTTTTGCCGCGGCGTAAGATTTTTTCCGTTTTCCGCTTCCGACAGCAACGCGTCAACTTCGTCCGTATCCAATCGAATGATCGGTTTTTCGTGCAATTTCGGTAAGTCGACTTTGGCGCACACGTTAGACGACAACTTGTCTTTCTTAAAAAAGTATTTGAAAAAGGATCGTAAAGATGACAGTTTTCGTTCTTTGGCTTTTTCTTCGCAGCTATACGTTTTACCGTCTATACTATAGAGCGACAAATAATCCAAATATAATTCGATATCAAAAGCAGTCAATTTTTCCAAATCGGCCAATACAATTTCTCGCATATCCAAATTTTTATATTTTTTTTCGACCAGATAACGGAAAAATATTTTTAGATCATACGCATAGTTCAATCTGGTAAGCACCGTTGTACGCATTTGCACACCTATAAAAAATTCTTTTACAAAATCCGGCAACGTTTCCAGAATTTCATTCAGCCGATCCATGCCGTGCGCATTGCGTTCTTGATAATAATTGTCGCTTGTGTGTTTCATAATTCATAGTATAGCATATTTCTATAAAAAATGCAAGCATTTTAACTATAATTTTCGTAAAAGAAGACTTTTGCGCATAGTTTGGTTTGTGCCCTATTTCGGATAAAGAAGAGCTTGCGGGCACAATCAAGCGAATAATGCCACAACTGATCACAAGATATTTACGGCCGTCGGGGCCGCTGTTGCGTAAGAGTTCGCCTTCGATCTGTATGTTGTCGCCTTTATGAAATGTTTTGACGAACTGTTCGGCATAGGCGTTCCATAACGTGATCGGAATGAACTCTATTTTTTTACGCGACGCCATTACAACTTTTATATCGAAAAAGCAACGTTGGCCGCCGTTCTTGGTCGGCTCCAACTTAAGATCCGACGCTATAAAACCTTGCAATACTGTCTTGTTGGCATATAACTGCTCCATACCGCACCGCCTTATTTAATAGAATTTTTTTATTTAATAGAATTTTTTACCTTATTTCGGCCGCATTTATATTTGCACCCACACCGCAAAAAAAAACGCTTGCGCTTATTGTTTTTTTGCGGTGTGGCTCATTTATAAATCTTTGTTCAATTCTTCGAATGCCCTATTTAATCGATCAGCCGATTCGTCGGTAACAAAGCTGTTGTCCGATTTCGTCTTACTGAAATCTTTGTACTTCCCCGCTACTATAGACGCGTAGTTTTTATCGATCCAAGATAAACACCTTGCCACCGACTGACGCTGTAAGAATTTAACGCTTGCACTATACGCAACGTCTAATTTGTCAAAATCCATGCTGTGTAAGTGTGTTGTGTCTTGTTGCACGTTCCATTTTGCACAAAACGCTTGCAACCTTTCTTTACACACACTATTACGTATTATCCTCTCTTCTACTCTACTTTGCGGATTATTCGGTCGATTATCCGAGTTATTCGGCCGAAAAACTCCGTTTTCGGGTGGTGTTGCTTTCGAAAGATAATAGACATGCTTTTCGGACAAACTTTTCATTTTGTCCAAATCCAATAGCCAAACGGCCTCGTCTATTACGACCGACTTGCGCTCTATTGTGGCCGAATAATACACGGCTTGTGCGCGCTTCGAAGTGATATATTTCGGATAGCGGTCAGCGCTGAATAGTCCGCATGCCACTAAATCGTCGATCACCTCTGCGATCGTGTTTGCTTTCGGCTGATACTTTCCTTGCAAGCTGTCGAAAACATACCAAATACAGTCCTCTTTCTCGCTCGGCTTGTCATACGGAATGTAGTAGCCTTTGTCCGAATACAGCAAGGTAAGCAATGCCAAATATACGGCAATGGCTAAATACCCGTGTTTCATTTTCGGACGACGCAACTTTTTGTCTTTCAGCAACCCCACGTCGAACGGGAAATAATCTAACCCCGTTTTCTGCGGTCGTGCCAACTTTCCAAACCCTCCTTTACTTGTTAATATGTATTTCGATCACATTTTCCTTGGGTTGTTCCAAGGCTTGTGTGTCCGACGGTGTTTGTGGTGGCAACGCCTCTATGGTCGGCGTAGCCGCGAATTCTTCTGGCGGTTTTTCCTTTGGCTTTTTGTATTCTATGTCTGTCATAGTATTGCTTTCTGGCGCTTTGGGGCGCCTATACCACTTGTCGCACCTGCGATCTTTATTGCGCCAATACGCCGCTATTGCTTTCTCCTCGGCGTCTTGTATGGTGTTAAACCGTGAAAGCACATATTTCGGCGGTACACTCTGGTCGCGCATTACTGTAAGCGTTTTTTGAATAAGCGCGTTGTGTGCCTCTATGATCGCGTCCAAATCTTCGTAACGTTCTATAAGCCGCGGACGGCAAAACAGACGCTTTAACCATTTGAACATTTATATAGCCACTCCCCTCTTGAATTTCTGTTGCACCAGCGCGTGCACCGCGTCCACCGTCAATGCTTTTTTGGGCGATTCTACACAATCATAGTCGCAATTTTCCGCACCGTCGTAATATACGCCCTCGTACGCATTATGGTCATAATGTAGGCGAATATCGCCGTCAAACGTGTATAGCATTTTCTTGCCGATAGTTTTGTCTTTGCCCGCTTGCAAATACTTGTCTACAAGATAGCAATTGTCAAATTCGTAACACGTCCATACACTTTGCACAACACGTCCGATCTTATCTTTGACGAACTTCAAGCCGTCGCACTCTATGATTTTATAAGCAATGCCGCGAACATTTAAGTCCATATGCTTATCGCGCTGTCCTGCGATATATACTTTGTAGCCACCTTGTCGACAAAACTCAAACCAACCGCTTACATTTTGGGGTATACCGCCGTTACGACTGTCGAGCGTTGTGTGTCCCTCATCATAAATAATCGTACTGCCACGCGGGAAACGTTGCGGATTCGGATTGTCGACACAGCGCAACCCGAATCGCGACAAGTCTATATCTTTGAACGCGAGACCCGAATAAAGCGGACCCTCTATGCGTGACGTGCTATACACAAGGTGGTCGCGTTGGTACGTGAACTTCGTAAAGCCGCCCGCGTTCAGCTCGTCCACTTTTTTGTTACACTCTTGCAAGGCACAACAAGCGTAGGACGGTTGCATGTCGTTTACACCGATATGCGCCATATAAGACGATTTGCCGCTTCCCAAGTCGCCGAACACTATTGTAAGTTTCGGTCGCAGTGCCTCTTGCAGTGCCGCACGTTGTCGTTGTATTTGTCGCATATATCTGAGATCTTCAAACACAGCTTACCTCTTTTGGCTAAAACCCCATATCAGCACAGTGATCACCACAATACCCACAGCGATCACGATAGACGCAATAAGGAAAAACTCCCAAAACTTCCGTATAAACGCCC